>NZ_LFEE01000021.1:78037-87263 GCF_001039045.1 Lactiplantibacillus herbarum | reverse complement strand
ACTGATACTGCGGTAATAGAGATTACCTTTAGTTCTTGTAAAGTGTTGTTTAAATGAGTATCAATTTGTAAAACAGAAATTGATGCTCATTTAAACAAGAATCTTTTGTGGGGTCATTCTAGCAAGCTTAAGTGGCTTTCTTGGCTGGTGGGTCAATGAATCAATCGTGTAAATATTGCCAGCAACCGATAATGCTTGCCATATTTTGATAGGTGTTTTTAACCACTTGATGACGTCAAATAACCACTTAGCCAAGATTGCGAGACGGAAGGCTGAGGGTCGCAGTATGCTAGCACCATTCGAGAGGAGCTGGCAAACATGTTATTAACAGCAAAACATTTGACTAAGACTTACGGTCACCACGTTGCGGTCAATGGAATTGATTTACAAATTGAGGCTGGCAGTCTAACCGCCATCTTGGGACCCAATGGGGCGGGGAAAACAACATTGATCAAAATGCTGATTGGACAATTGACGCCAAGTGCCGGCAAAATCACTTATCAAACGACAAAGCAGCCGGGAGTAGTCTTTCAAACTAGTGTCTTGGATGCCCAACTAACCGTGCAGGAAAATCTCAGTATTCGAGCTAAACAATATCATCATATTCCAAGTGGACGAATTCAGGAGTTAAGTAAACAGTTAGGATTAACGAAATTCTTATCGCAGCGCTACGGCACACTTTCCGGTGGGCAAAAACGGCGGGTGGATATTGCGCGGGCTTTACTGAATCAACCTGAAATTTTATTTTTAGATGAACCGACAACTGCTTTGGATATTCAGACTAGAACGGCTATCTGGCAATTATTGCATGAGTTACAACGAACACAACACCTGACCATTATTTTGACAACACACTATTTAGATGAGGCGGATACGGCCGATAACGTGTACGTGGTTGCGGCCGGACAAGTGATTGCCAATGGAACGGCGGCAGCTATTAAGCAACAATACGCACAGAACCGGCTGATCTTGACATCTGGTCAAGCTGATCCACAAAAGCTCGCCTCAAAAGCAAGATTAGTAGGACAAGCCGTTCAAGCTCAAGCAAATGTGGTGACTTGTTTGGTCCCAGATGCTGAAACGGCCTTACAAGTATTGGATGACTGTCGTTCACTGATTAGTAATTTCGAGTTTCACCCGGGAACGATGGATGAAGCCTTTATGGCACTTACTGGAAAGGAGTTGGTTTAAGATGCTAGCCTTAATTAAACGTAATTTATTACTCTATTTCCGAAATCGGAGCGGCGTGCTACTTTCACTAATGAGCGCGGGGATCTCTTTCGGACTTTACTTGGTCTTCTTAAAGCAGGGAATGCATCAGCAATGGTCCAGCTTGCCACAGACCAATCAATTGCTAGATAGCTGGTTAATTGGTGGCACGCTGGCTTTAACGGGGATCTCAACCACGCTAGCAGGACTAAACCAACTGGTATGGGATCGTGAGCAACAGGTTCAAATGGACTTAATGCTGACGGATAGTGGTCCGTTACAATTACAACTGAGTTATCTGATTAGTGCTGCGTTGATTGGTGTTTTAATGCAGGGTTTAATGTTAGCCGGCATGTGGGGTTACTTTAGCATGACAGACGGTCTAACGATTGCGTGGAGTCAATTACCCGCAATTATTGGCGTCATGATTAGCAGTGCGCTACTAGCAACCGTTGTAAACGCCGTTATTTTAAGATGGGTTCGTTCCGTGGATAACTTGGGAAAACTGGCAACGATTCTAGGAACGGCAGCTGGCTTCTTAGTGGGTATCTATATTCCAGTGGGTTCACTACCGACGTTTGCACAGACCCTCGTCAAATTAACGCCGGGGAGCTATGTTGCTTCGTTGTATCGACAACTGTTGATGAAGGAGACGTTGCAGACGGTTTTTACAACCCATACAACTGCAGAACGGCACTTTGAACGTTTAATGGGGATTAGACTTAACTGGTCGGGATTATTGACGTTTAGCCAGACTTATCACATAATGGGACTTATCTTTGTCGGTGGACTGTTAGTTGTGATGTGGCCTCAATGGCGTCAACACCGGCGATTGCGGAAAATAAGTTAGTGATGAGGTGATAGCGGTGATTCATAGTCGCTTTGAACAACAATCAGATATTTCAGTGACTGATCCTGAAGTCGTCGTTAAGGCGGCTAGTCAAGAAGCCGATATTTTGACGCTAATGGCGTATATTGACCATTTTGATCAAAGCCAGCCAGCAATACTCCCCGTAAAAACGAGTGATCGTCTAATGATGGTGAAGACGGCGGATATTATTTTAGCGGACATTCAGCAGGGACAATTATTTCTCTATACAGCGACAGGTGTGATTAAAAGTAAGGAGCCGTTAGTTCATTTACAGAAGCGGTTGGCCAATCCTGATTTTGTTCAGGTCTCAAAGCACGCTATTTTGAACCTCAACCATCTATTTACATTAAGCGACAGCTTCTCTGGTAATATGACGGCGTCCCTAGCTAATCAGGTTAAAACGGATGTTAGTCGTAAGTACGTTAAGTCGTTGATGCAGAGTCTAGGAATATAGGAGGTCGCGATGAAATCATTATTACGCGTCATGATCGGTGGTAGTGGGTACGGGGCGGTCGCCTATCTAGTGGCATTGGCACTGCGGATACAACCCAACTTGCCAACAGCAGGAAATATTATCAGTGTATTGTTAATGAGTGCACTGATTGGCGGTTTAACACTTATTTTCAATAGTGAGTCTTTAGCTTATCCATTGGCATTGCTGATACATGTTTCAGGCACTTTAGCGCTGGTTACTGGTACGATGTGGCTGAACAATTGGGGCGTCACGTGGTCATTTTTGGGGACTTTTGTGGTTGCTTACCTCTTATTGTGGGGAGCGGTCCGCTTCAATCAATTTTTAAGAATCGAAAAGATCAACCGAGTCTTAGCACAGCGTCAGGCGCAACATAAATAATCAAATTTTAGCGACTGTGGGCGGCGAGTAAAAGTCCTTTTACGTAAAATGGTCCTTCGCATTTGAATTTTCATGAAAAAGCCAGTATGATAATGAAGTAGCAAAATAGGACCATAACAATAATACTGATATAGATAGGATGCTGATGGCTGTGAAAATGATCAAGGTACACGGTTCCGGTAATGATTTTTACTTATTGGATCAAACCCAATTTCAAGAACCATTATCTGATGCGGATTTGAAACAACTTGCAATTAACATTTGTAAACGGGATGGTGCGGGACTCTACGAAGGCGCCGATGGGGTGTTAGTTGTCGATCACTCAGAACATCCCCAAGTACTTGGGCGGATGCGGGTCATTAATGCAGATGGTACCGAAGCTAGCATGTGTGGTAATGGATTACGGACCGTTGCTCGCTACTTAGGTACTCAGAATAGCCAGGAGGACTTCCGGGTCCAAACCATGTATGCGGACTTAAAGGTCCAAGCAGTTGCAGATTTTGCAGCACACGTTCCTGCTTACAGCGTTGAAATCTCACCAGTCACATTTGAAGCTGAAAAGATTGGCATGCACGCTAATCATGAAGCCACGACAATTATTAATGAAGTGATTCCAGAATTATCATCTGATTTGAAATTCTCAGCAGTGGCTGTGCCTAATCCTCACTTGATCGCATTTGTTGACCACGACACGTTGGTCGGTCCTGAATTGGGCCGTATCGGTGAATGGATGAATGATGGTAAGAATTCAATCTTCCCAGATGGCGTTAACGTCAGCTTCGTTGAAATTTTGGGTGCCAACTCGATCTTTGTGCGGACCTTTGAACGTGGCGTTGGGTTTACTAATGCTTGTGGGACCGCAATGTCAGCTTCTTCACTGATGTATGTTTTATTGCATCAAGACAGCACTGACTTCAATCAGGAAATTCACGTTAAGAATCCTGGTGGCATGGTTAAGACCGTTGTCCACCAAGGTGCGGATGAAGAATACTGGATGGAATTGATCGGTAACGCAACGTTTGTCCGGATCGTGACGTTGTCATTGAGTGCGGCCTTGGACAATGATTTTAGTGCCGTTACTGCAACGGAAACCGGCGAACAAACTGCTTATGAAGGTTTTGTGGCGCAGTTAGCCTAATAATAAGAATTAGTTTTGACGTGGGAGGTGTGACATAAGTCATGGCCTCTTTTTATATTCTGAATATTAATAGTTGAAACGTGTGATAAAAGCCAGTTGCCTCCGTCTAGCTACGGAAAGCAAACGATTGAAAGCCCCAATCATTCATCTTCCTAGGCTATACTCAGCAACTAACCGACTTTTACCACACTCTTTTTGTTAGTGTTCGTTAAAATTGGCCTATTTATCAGGTTCAAAATTGCATTCAGTGCTGAAAATCGGTATTCTTATTGAGAGAGTATGCTACTGGGAAGGGGTTCTTGGAAGATGGAATTTGAAGAGCACGTTCAAAGTCGTCAGATGGTTTATCAGGGCGACCTAGTGCAGGTTGAACGTCAGCAAGTCACGATGCCGGATCAAACCACGGCGACCCGCGAAATTGTGCGTCATCAGCCAGCAATTGCGGTGTTGATGGTAACACCCGAACGTCAGATGATCGTTGAGCAGCAGTGGCGAGCAGCCGTTAACGGGTTGACACTAGAAATTCCCGCGGGTAAAGTGGAAACTGGTGAAGATATGAACGCCGCTGCGATGCGTGAGTTGAACGAAGAAACGCGTTTGACGGCACAACATTTAGAAGTCGTTGCTGAGTTTTACACGTCACCCGGTTTTACGGATGAATTTATGAAACTCTACGTGGCAACTGGTTTAACACCGGTGACGACCAAATTACCACAGGACCCCGATGAACAGATTGCGTTAATTAAGCTAGATTTACCAACGGCACTTGAACAAGTCCGGACGGGACAGATTCAGGATGCAAAAACGGTGATGGCCATCTGGTACTGGCAGAGTCACCCCGAGTTAGGAGTTGAAGCTTAGTGGCAGATGACGATCAAATGACCCGTCAGAGGTACCGGCAACAACAGAGTCAGTCGCAGCCTAGTGAACCAACTGAGGAAGAACCGGCTGATTCAGGTACTGAGGGTTCCTCACGGCAAGCTTATGCTGCTGAAAATATTCGGGCACTAGAGGAAGTTAAGACTAAACGGATGGCTCGTAAATTGAATTGGGTCATTGCTGGTCTAGTGCTAGGAATTATTATTGTGTTTTTAATATTATTTTTTACCCCATAAGAAAGTAGGATTAAGTTAAGATGAAATTTGGAATTATTTGCGCCATGGAAGAAGAACTTAAAACGTTACGGGAAGCTTTACGTGATGAACGCGTTGTTGCGATTAAAGATATTACTTTTTATGACGGTACCATTGACGGTCAAGAGGTTGTGTTAGTTCAATCTGGTATTGGTAAAGTCCAAGCCGGGATGACGACAGCTTTAATGATCACTAACTTTGATGTAGATGTCGTGATCAACTCTGGTTCTGCCGGCGGTATCGGTGCGGGTTTGTCAGTGGGCGACGTGGTTGTAGCTAGTGCAACGGCTTACCATGACGTTGACGCGACGGCGTTTGATTACGAATACGGCCAATTACCACAACAACCTTTGTATTACGAAACGGATGCCAACTGGGTTGACCAAATCATGGCAGCCGCTAAGCAAACTGGTTTGAATGCTAAGACTGGGCTGGTCGTTTCTGGTGACCAATTTATTGCTGGTAAAGAAGCTACAGATCGCATCTTAGCACATTTCCCAGATGCACTTTCAAGTGAAATGGAAGGCGCAGCTATTGGTCAGGCTTGTCATCAATTCAACACGCCTTACGTGGTTATTCGGGCAATGTCAGACGTTGGTGATGAAAACGCCGGTGTTAGTTTTGACGAATTTATTTTAGAAGCCGGTAAACAATCAGCAGCGATGCTATTAGCTTTATTCGCGGCTCAAAAATAAACTATTAAACGATAACTATTCAGCTTTTGAAGAAGGAAGAATCAGGTAATGAAGCAAGTTTACTTAGATAACGCGGCAACCACCCCGATGGCGGCGAGTGTTATCGAAAAGATGACAGATCAGATGACGAACAATTTTGGCAATGCTTCCAGCACGCATGCTTTTGGGCGTGCAGCTCGCGAAGTGCTAGATGACAGTCGTCACATTATCGCGCAGAGTATCAACGCGGCTGACGATGATATTATTTTTACCAGTGGTGGTACGGAAGGTGACAATACTGCAGTTATTCAGACGGCTTGGGCGCGTCAAGACTTGGGTAAGCACATTATTACCACGGCCATTGAACATCAAGCTATCTTGAAGTCTGCAGCGTACCTAGAAGAGCACGGCTTTGAGGTCACTTATTTACCCGTTGATGAACACGGGAATATTAGTGTTGATGACGTTAAGGCTGCGTTACGCCCAGATACGATCTTAGTTTCGATCATGATGGGGAATAACGAAGTCGGCTCACGGATGCCAATCCATGAGATTGGTGAACTGTTGAAGGACCATCAAGCTTGGTTCCATACGGATGCCGTTCAGGCTTATGGTTTGTTGGATATTGACGTGCAACGCGATCATATCGACATGTTGTCGACGTCGGCTCATAAGATTAATGGGCCTAAATATTTAGGCTTCCTGTACAAGCACAATGGTGTTAACTTCCCCAGTTATATTAAGGGTGGCGAACAGGAAGACAAGCGGCGTGCGGGAACTGAAAACATTCCGGCGATTGCTGGTTTTGCAACGGCGGTTCAGGAACTTACAGTTGCTGAAAAAGCCCACCGTCAAACGAAGTACCATGAATTCAAACAATATATTGTTGATCAGTTAACGGCTAACGGTATTGACTTTGAGGTAAACGGTTCGTTAGGTGAAGATGCCTTGCAACACGTTTTAAACTTGTGGATTAAGGGGATTTCAACCTACACACTCCAAACTAATCTAGACTTGGGCGGCGTGGCTGTGTCAGGCGGGTCCGCATGTACTGCGGGTAGTTTGGAACCTTCACACGTTTTAATTGCGATGTTTGGCGAAAACTCAGCACGGATTGCGGAGTCTATTCGATTAAGTTTTGGCCGCTATACGACGACCGAAGACTTGGACCAATTTGTGACGGTGCTTACTAGTACGGTCAACCGAATTTTAAAAAAATAGGGGGTACGGGTAATGGCATACACAACTACAGTTAAACTTGAAGGCGATACGAAAACGTACGCGTTGAGTAAGACAATCAAAAAATATACGTTGATGGATTTAGGTTTTGTTAAAGGGCGTTCTGGGGTTTTTAGTCTTGAACGTTCATTGGACCCAATGTCACCATATCAAGCAGCTTATAAGCTAAAAATGACCGTTGATGCTGACCTGACGGGTTACAAGATGGCAGTGGTCACGGGTAACGGTGCTCAGCGGGCCAATATCTTTAAAAATGACGCTCATCCAGAAGCCGTGGAACAATTACGGTTTGTCATGGCTAACTTTATTGAGCGTGATGTTTTAACCGAAGTTTAATGACGAAACGCCTGGCTTGCAGCCGGCGTTTTCTTTGTTATAATGGAATATACTGGACTTGTACGACCTTCAAATCGTGGATTCTCCAGAATCTTTTGGAAATGATGGTGAACAAATATGACTGATAACAGTAAAACCCGTGTCGTTGTCGGCATGAGTGGCGGTGTTGATTCATCCGTGGTAGCTTTATTGCTTAAGCAGCAAGGCTATGACGTGGTGGGCGTCTTTATGAAGAATTGGGACGATACGGACGAAAATGGTGTCTGTACGGCGACCGAAGATTATAAGGACGTTGCTAAGGTTGCGGATAAAATCGGCATTCCATATTACTCAATTAATTTTGAGAAGGAATATTGGGACCGTGTCTTCACATACTTCTTAGACGAATATAAGAAGGGCCGGACACCTAATCCCGACGTTATCTGTAACAAAGAGATTAAGTTCAAGGCATTTTTAGACTACGCCATGGACCTTGGTGCTGATTATATTGCAACTGGGCACTATGCGCGCCTACAGCATGATGACGATGGCACGATGCACCTATTGCGTGGTGTTGACAGCAATAAGGATCAGACGTACTTCTTAAGTCAGTTGGACTCAGAGACCTTGCAAAAGGTGATGTTCCCACTTGGCGAGATGATCAAGCCTGATGTTCGTAAGTTAGCTTTAAATGCTGGCTTAGCAACGGCTAAGAAGAAGGATTCCGTTGGGATCTGTTTCATCGGCGAAAAGAACTTCAAGGAATTCTTAGGCCATTATTTACCAGCAACGCCTGGTAAGATGATGACTGATGAAGGTGAAGTTAAGGGCGAGCACGCTGGTCTGATGTACTACACGATCGGTCAGCGTCGTGGTCTCGGAATCGGTGGCGATGGTGAGGATAACGAGCCATGGTTTGTTATCGGTAAGGATCTCAAGAAGAATATCCTATACGTGGGTAAGGGTTACCATAATCCACACCTCTATGCGACTTATCTTGAGGCTTCAGATTTACATTTCGTTACTAACGAGGATTTGGGCAATGATTTCCACGTCACAGCGAAATTCCGTTACCGCCAGACTGATTCAGGTGTTACGGTACACTTCAACGAGGATCACACCCAAGTACGAGTGACCTTTGACGATCCAGTCCGTGCGATTACACCAGGCCAAGCCGTTGTTTTCTACCGCGGCGAGGAATGTCTTGGTTCAGGTATGATTGACGCGGCTTATAACGACGAGCGTGTCTTACAATACATCTAATTAAAAATTATAATTAATTTATTGAGCATTACTAAGTGGCCTGTTGAGGTTACTTGGTAATGCTTTTTTTATAGTTGTACTCGTTAAAAGTTTAATTGATTATTTCCTATAACGATGCTGTCCGTGCGCGTTTATCCGCCTACCAGAGTGGGCTGACAACGCTGGAACGCCATGGGCACGGTTTTGAGCTCACACCCACTTGCAATCTCAAAACTCGGCCTTACACTAACCTGAGCAAACCACTCAGCTAAGTGTAATTTCATGGCTGAGCGTTGTCAGACCACACCTCACGGCTAGTTTAGATTTAAGATGTTGATAAGTCTTTACCTAGCTTTAGTTGGACTGATCGTTATTTCAAAAAAGATTTAGTTGGCAATTTTCAGTAATTGTTTATTTGGGTAGGCGTATACATTCGTTGACTGAGGAATTATATTCTAGACGAACTTAGTAATCATGATCAGTCAGTCAAAAATTAGGTGCGCACATGTCTGCCTTTTAAGGCTATCCAGCCGTGAGGGGCGTCCTGACAAT
>NZ_LFEE01000021.1:21473-77891 GCF_001039045.1 Lactiplantibacillus herbarum | reverse complement strand
CTAGGAAGTGTCATTATCTACATAAGTTTAACTAGCATAATATGTATAGTTATTAATCAGTGAACTAAGTCCTGACATAAATAGATGATTTAGAAAATACGGAGGTTGTTGGTGGTGTTTATTTATTAGTGAGTTTTCATTTTTCGAGATTCAAAATGCAGCTTGCTTTTCCTGTACGGGTTGATTAAGCTAAAGGAAAGTATTGGCTAATAGTATAGTAGTAATAGGATGGATAATGATGAAGCAGTTAACGCACTTAAAATTTTTTGATACGCTATCTAAAAAAATGGTGGCGGGTTTTGTTGCCCTGATTATAATAGGAACGATTTTATTGAGTTTGCCCTGGGCGACCCCGATAAACGTACATACGCCACTGATTGATGTCTTATTTACAGCGGCCTCAGCAACTTGTATCACTGGTTTGACCGTGGTGAATACGGCTGAACACTGGACGACCTTTGGGCAGCTAGTGATTTTAGGCTTGTCCGAGATTGGCGCACTCGGTTACATGACGTTTGCCGTGTTGTTGTTCAACATCATGAGACGCCAGATTGGGCTCTCTACGCAACTGATGGTCAAAGAATCGCTGAACCTCGAGAACTTGAATGATACGAAGAGTGTGATGAAGTATGTCGTGGGACTTTCGTTACTCTTTCAGCTGGGGGGTATGGGCTTGCTAGCTGTAGACTTCGTGCCGCGTTTTGGTTGGACACACGGGTTGTACGTATCGATGTACCACGCCGTCATGTCGTTTTGTAACGCTGGTTTTGACGTCTTCGGTAATAGTTTAATGAGCTTTCGCGGTGATTCGTATGTTTTGATCGTGACGATGATCCTAATCGTTGCGGGCGGGCTGGGCTTCTTAGTTTGGCGAGATATTTTGCTATACCATACGCGTAAACGGCTGACACTCAACTCAAAACTAACTTTGTTAACGACCATCAGTCTCTTCGTAATCGGTTTTGTCTTACTATTAGTGACGGAACGCAATTTACGCTTGTTACCAACGGGGACGTCGTGGTTTAACCGGACGATCAATACGCTGTTCTTGAGCGTTACACCCCGAACGGCTGGGCTCATTACGATGCCAACACAGCAATTGCAAGCTGGTAGTTTGTTCGTCATTATGATCCTCATGTTTGTCGGTGGGACGCCCGGTTCTACTGCCGGTGGGATCAAGACGACGACTTTTGGATTATTGATGTTTCAAAGTATTGCGCAATTACGAGGGCGTCAGGATGTGACGTATAGTCATCGGCGCTTTAGTCAGGAGAATACCAACCGGGCCTTATTACTGATCTTTTTGGCTAGCATTGTTTTAACGGTGGCAACTTTGATTCTGACGCAGACGGAACATATCCCCAACGGTTTTGGTTTGGAGTACGTCTTGTTTGAAGTGTTGTCAGCGTTTGGCACGGTTGGGCTGAGTTTGGGATTAACAATGCACCTGACAATTATTGGTAAGATTATTATTATCTTACTGATGTTTATTGGGCGAGTCGGAATCTTCACCTCGCTATACGCATTGTCGAAACGCCAAGCGAAGGTTAGCTTGATTCGGTACCCAGAAGAAAATATTTTAATCGGTTAGGAGTCATATCATGAAAAAGAGTTTTGCAGTGTTTGGCTTGGGACGGTTCGGGGAGAGTGTCGTGCGTACGCTAGCGGCAGCTCATCAGGACGTATTAGCCGTCGATATTAATGAAGAGCCAGTCAATAAGTTAATGGATGTCGCAACCCAGAGCATCATCGCGGATACACGTGATGAAGAGGTCTTACACGGGTTAAACGTGGATACGTTCGATTACGTGATTATTGGGATCGGTAATAACATGGAAGCCAGTATTTTAACGACTATGCTGAGCAAGGAACAGGGTGCAAAAAAAGTCATTGCGAAAGCTGAAACTAGTGATCAGGGGCGGGTACTGGAGCGTATCGGTGCGGACCAAGTCGTCTTTCCTGAACGCGATATGGGACAGGGCATCGTACGAAAATTACTCTCTAATCACATTTTGAATTTTATCGATCTCAGTGATGAATATACGTTAGCCGCAATTGAAATTACTGACCCGACCTTTGTCCATCAGAATTTGATCGATCTAAATATTCGGCAACGTTTTGGCCTGACCGTGATTGCCATCAAGCATGGCAAGGAAATCAACGTGTCACCGCAGCCAACGGATATGATGGCGCTACACGATGTGGTAACCGTCGTTGGCCCAATCAAAGGGGTCAATGCATTGGATGAAGCATTGAAAAAATAGCTCAAGTGAGCAGCCTACCAGAAGATGTAAAGTCTTTCTGGTAGGCTGTTTTTGTTTATTTGTGAGTTATACGTACGCTGATCAGTTAAATGTTTAGTGCAATCGCTGAAACGGAGAACTTGCGTTGCCGTGAGCGGTTAATCAGTTAATACGGAAAATTAATTAATTAAAATTTCAGACGTTATGTTTGAATGACACCATGCTAGACTATGGTTGGCGTTAGGGATGAGAGGATGGTGAGTGTTCCACAGTGGGACAGATATCAGTAATAAAAGTAGGGATTTTGAATTAGTAGAGAGAAGAGAATGGAGGAAACAACATGCGTGTATTTAAAATGAAGAGCGGCTTGAGTGGTGGTGTCGCATTATTATCACTCGCGCTAATGCCGCTGGGGGCCTTAGCAGCGGGCCCTGGGACGGCGAGTAGCAACTTAACGACGGTAACTCCTGGCTATACTGCGGATAGTACTGGTAATGCGCAAGCGTTATCGAACGCACAATTCACAGTTATGCCTGGAGATTTAACGTTAAACGCAGTTCCTAACCTACTACTAAGTAACACCAACGTTAAGAATATTGCTACTGGGGATACAACGTTGAACGTTACAAGTGACAATACGGCTGGTGGTGCTGGCTATGACGGCAATGGGTCGGGGAACCTGAATGTTAGTGATTATCGTGGTGACCATGCGGGCTGGGCTTTAACGGTTGGTATGGGGCCATTTACAGCTAGCTCGGCTACAATTGATAGCGCTACCTTAAACCTTAATATGGCTAAGGGAGCGGTAGACAATAACGCGACGACGGCGCCACAAACCTTGAGTTTGACTCAAGCGGACGTGACGAATGGTTGGGTTGCCAGTCCACAGACACTATGGACTGCTGCAGCTCAAACTGGTGAAGGTAGTAACGTTGCTAGCACTGCTAACACCAGTTCTTTACAAGTTGCTAAGCAACCAACCGTTTCACAGGGTGTTTACACGGCAACGTTGTACTGGGCGCTTCAAAATGCACCAACGGCACCCAAGGCCAGTTCGTAGTATTTAGTAGCGGCTTTTAGTTAAATGTGGTTAGTTTTTTATGAAGTGAAGATTATTTGATGCAAGGGGGCGCAGATAATGCGATGGAATAAATTACGATGGCTGGTATTTGGACTAATCTTATTACTGGGGTTACTATCTGGTGTAGGATCCGTTCAAGCAGCAAGTCCAACCGCAGCCACGGGTTTTGTCTTAACCCCCTTGCTACCTAAGAATCAGCTTGATAAGCAGGCGGGGTATTTCAACTTACAGCTGACACCCGGTACGACCCAAACGTTGAGTGTCGCTGTTAGTAACCCAAGCAAGTCGCCAGTAACTATTCGGGTAACGCCAGTCAATGCGACGACTGCCGACACGGGTAATGTGGTCTACGTGCCATCTGATCGGAGTGATCCGTCCGCAACGACGACGTTTACACAGATGACGACTGCGGGGGTTACGGTTAACTTGGCAGCGCATCAAGCAAAAAATGTGTCATTTAAAGTGACGATTCCAAAGAACGGATTCAAAGGTGAGGTCTTGGGTGGTTTATTTGCCACTAATACGGCAAGTAGTACGACTAAAAATAAGTCTAATCAGGGTTTCGTTTTGAAAAATCGTTACGCAGAAGTGACAGCGGTTGCATTGTGGTCGCAATCACGTCAGCCGGTTCCGATAAAGTTAGACTTAGCGAATGTTAAGGTAAACACTCAGAATGAGCAGCCTGTAGTTGTAGCTAAAATACGTAACCTGGCGCCAACTCTTTTTGGGCAGTTAAAACTGCAATCTCGAGTCACACAGGTCAAGACGGGCACAACGGTAGCAACGCAACAGTTGAAATCTGGCTCGGTGGCACCTAATAGTTGGTTTAATTATCAGGTTGCACTTGGAACACAGCGTTTAGCTGCGGGACAATATCGACTTAACTTACATCTCACGAGTGGTCAAAAAGTCTGGAACTTTCAACAGAATTTCCAACTCACGGCTCATCGTGCGCAACAACATAACCAACACCTAGTAGGTCCCCGGCGAATTAACTGGTGGCTGTGGGCAGTTGTCGCAGTAGTGATCTTATTAGCACTATTGGTAACGGCTTACTGGTTTGGTCAACGTCGCTCGCGTAAGGGGTGAGGTATGATGAAGAAGATCATGAGGGATTTATTGGTCATGTTAGCTGGTCTACTGGTAGGCATCAGTATTGGGATTGGTGCGTCAGCTGCTAAAAGCGCGCCACAACCGCCAAGTACACCACCTAGTTCGGTACTAGGCTTAAATTTGTCTGGTGGTTTTACACAACAGCCAATTGATATGAACGTTATTGGTGGCAGTTCGGTTACGATATCGGTCAAGGCTCAGCGTAGTGCACTGGAAGCCGCAACTAGTTTACTGAATGGGCGTAAGTATGTTTGGTGGCAATCTTCTGATGGCCAGACTTACCAAAAGGTTGGTTCGAACAGCCAAACGTACACGTTTACCGCGCCACAAGTAACGACAACCACACCGATCTATTTTCAGGTTCAGTATGCCTTTTCTGGTATCGGAACCTTTCCAGATGACTGGTCAAGGATAGCGACAATCAATGTTACACCGGCCAGAGTTCCAACTACTGGCATTAAGGTGACGACCGATGATCAGTCGCTGAATAACTCACAAGTAACGACTGCACACGCTGCGTTGACACCATCGGATGCAACTGATCCGGTCACGTGGACGAGCAGCGATACAGATTTAGCGACGGTCGATCAGTATGGTAATGTGACAGCGGCGGATGCGTCTACTGATACTTCTGGTAAGGCGCATGATCATGGTTTAGTGACGATTACCGGGACGTCAAATGGCATTAGCGACTCGACGCAGCTGATGGTCGGTGCGTTACAGGATGTGACGGTCGTCGAAGGAACACCAGCAACGTTCAAGCTAGGTACCTTGCCGGATGGGTTAACCGTCAGCAATTGGTACCGAGTTAAAGATGGGCAGTCAACAGCGCTCAATGCGACTGGAACTAGTTACACGGTGAAGGTGCCTACGAATGCGGATGATGACGGAACGTCCTACTACGCGAGTTTGAGTTATCAGGTTAACGGAAAACCGCAGACGGTTACAACCAATGCAGCACTATTAACTGTTAAAAGCGGTGGGAAACTAGCGTTGACTGCCGTCCCTAATTTAAATTTTGGGACCGTGTCTTTGAATGCATTAGCACAAGGTACGACGCTTGATTTAGATCAAACGCCAACTGCCAGTGGTGCTGGATACGACGGCAACGATGATAGTAAGTTGGCGGTTAGCGATGAACGAACCGTTGGCGGTGATTGGCAACTGTCAGCCAAGTTAGCACCGTTTACCAGTAATACGGGTACTAATTTGACGAACGCGCAATTAGCGTTAAGGGATACCACGGGAATGGTTGATCAAGTTTTAACAGCGGGAGCAGATAGCCAAACAATCTATACGCAGGGCGGTTATCAAGGTCAGACGTTTAGGATGACGCCAAGCACGTTGAAACTAGCAGCTGATCCGGTGGCTTCCAATGGTCAATATCAGAGTACGGTTTTGTGGACATTAGCAGCAGTGCCAACTTCTTGAGTTAGGGTGGTGTTGAGTAACGGAGCAATCTTGTTATTCAGCACCACTTTTTTGTGATTTGAGCTCAGTTATATTGGGGATGGAAGTCAGATGCCCAATATCAAAATAGTGAAATGAGACTTAATTTGATTTTGTAAGCGTAATAATATTATTTGATGGCAACTGTTTTTGAAAAGCGACTTGAAAACTGTCATAATATAAAGGTAGTATTGATAGGTCTGCAGAGATCAAGATGAGGAAGTAAGCAATTGACAAAATTATTATTTATTCGCCATGGTAAAACGGAATGGAACCTAGAAGGTCGCTATCAAGGATCTCAAGGGGATTCACCGTTGTTACCAGCGAGTTATCAAGAAATTCATGAATTAGCGGCTGCTTTAGAGGAGCTGCACTTTAATCATATCTATGTAAGTCCGTTAAAACGGGCTCGTGATACGGCGATGACGATTCGCCAAGATTTAACGCAACCTGAATTACCAGTGACCATTTTAAGCCGCTTGCGGGAATTCAATCTCGGTAAGATGGAAGGGATGGCTTTTACCGATGTGCAGGCACGTTATCCTAAAGAATACGATGCCTTTCGTAATCATCCTGATTTGTATGATCCAACATTGATTCAGGGCGAGAGTTTTCAACAGTTATTAAAACGGATGACACCGGCGATTCAGCAAATTGTCGCAGCTAATCCACGTCGTGAAGACAACGTCCTGATTGTCAGTCATGGGGCAGCGCTTAACGCGTTAGTTAACTCGTTACTAGGAGCTTCGTTAGCGACACTACGCAAACGGGGTGGCCTGTCGAATACGTCAATGACCATTTTAGAAACACGGGATCGTGGCAACAGTTATAAATTACTGGACTGGAACGACACGTCTTACTTATCACGGACACCCGATGTGACGGATACAATCTAAATGAGAGGAGCTTGTGGTGAATGACAAAACAATCATCCCGGCCAGATAAGGCTAAGCAACAAGCATTAGTGCATGAGTTAGTAACGAAGATTGATGCTAACCCAGAAGACTACCATGCTTATTATGACTTAATCGTGTTACTAACTGCTGGGCAGGATTTTGAACAAGCAGAAGCACTGGCGATGAAAGCACTGGGTAAGTTTCAGCAGGTACCTCAAGCAGCAGATTTATTAAGGTATGCATTAGGTAACGTTTATTATCAAGCAGAATCGTATGATAAAGCTCTACCTTACTATCAACAAATTACGGACCCAAAGTTGAAAAATGATGCCTATATGATGATGGGCCAGTCACTCATGGGACAACGTGATTATCAGCATGCATTAGTGTGGGCGATTACGGCACAAGAAGCACAGCCCCAGCGATTGGATACCAACTTGTTAGTAGCAGATGTGTTACTTGCGTTAGGCAATAATCAGCAGGCATCGGATTATTATCAAAAAGCTTTCACTGCTGATTCACACTCAGGTAAGGCGGCGTTTAACGTCGGTTTGACCGCAATGGTACTCGGACAACCGTATGCGAAGTGGTTTGAACAGGCACAAAAATTGGACCCAGATTACTTCAAACAGCATCAACAACAATTAACGGATATTGAGAAAATGTTAGCGAACCAAGCTGGCCAACAAGCAGATTAATTTAGAAGGAGGAACTCCCGTGACGGATGAACAAGCAGATTTATTCCCCAACGGATCAGTTGAATCGACGGTAAGTCACTTTATCGTGGGTAAAGTGGCGGCTGTTTTTTTCAGTAGTGCTGATAGTTTTTATAAAGTACTACTCGTAAAAGTCAGTGATCAAAATATTGACTGGTCAGAAGATGAAATGGTCGTTACTGGGAGCTTCGCCGATATTCAAGAAGAAGCGACGTATCGGTTTACGGGTAAGACCGTACGACACCCTAAGTATGGGACTCAGTTTCAAGCGGACAATTATCAAAATGAGACACCGACTACGCGAGCAGGACTGATCGCGTACTTAGCTGGGGATGATTTTCCAGGACTAGGTAAGCGAACGGCTGAACGGATCGTAGAAACTTTAGGCGAAGATGCAATCGACAAGATTTTAGCGGACCCTGACATATTAGATCCAATCGGCTTACGAGCAAGTGTCCGTCAAACGTTACTGGATACTTTACGAGTGAATAATGGTCTTGAGCAGACAATTATTGGACTGAATGCGTATGGATTCGGAAGTCGTTTGGCCGCTGCTATCTATGCGCGTTATCAGGGTGATACGTTAGCTAAAATTCAGGAAAATCCATATTGTCTAGTGGAAGATATCAAAGGGATTGGGTTTAAGAAGGCCGATCAAATTGCGACTCAGCTGAAGATTGACCCACAGGCTGATAATCGGTTGAAAGCAGCGTTATTAACGGAAATCAATGAATTATGCGTTGATAATGGAGATACTTATACGACGGCTAAACCATTGCTGTCGCAGACGATGCAGTTGTTGGAAAATGCGCGTAACGTTGCGATTGATCCTAATAAATTAGCTGATCAGTTAGTTGTCTTAGCGCAGGAGAATAAGATTGTCGGTGACGAGAATCGAATTTATTTACGAGATCTTTACGAAGCTGAGTGGCGAGTTGCGGAGCATATGCACCGGCTATTGGCTGCTGATAATGATGCTGGCTTAGCAGACCACGCCGTTGAACGGGCGATTGAACACGTCGGCCGTGCTAGTAATCTGACTTATGATGAATCACAGACGGCAGCGTTGAAAGCTGCAATTACGTCACATGTCTTTCTACTCACCGGGGGGCCCGGAACGGGGAAGACGACGATTATTCGTGGGTTAGTCGCCTTGTACGCGGAATTACACGATGTCTCGTTAGACATTAATGACTATAAGGACAAGCCCTTTCCAATTCTGCTGGCTGCGCCAACTGGTCGAGCCGCTAAACGCATGGCGGAAACGACTGGTTTACTAGCTAGTACAATCCATCGCTTGTTAGGACTGACGGGTCGTGAAGATGGACCGGAAGAACCGACTAAGGAATTGGACGGCGGCTTACTGATCATCGATGAAATGTCGATGGTCGATACGGTGCTCTTTCAACAACTATTGACCGCTATTCCTAATCACATGCAGATTATTCTAGTTGGTGATAAGGACCAGTTACCATCTGTTGGTGCTGGACAAGTGTTCCATGATCTATTGCAATTCGAAGATTTACCACAGATTGAATTGACGAGAATCTATCGTCAGGGTGATGACTCGAGTATTATCCCGTTAGCTCATGCCATCAAAAATGGGCGGTTACCAGATGACTTTGCTGTCAACCAGCCTGATCGTTCGTTCATCGCATGCAACGCCTATCAAGTCAATCACATCGTTGAACAGGTTGTGGCTCCTGCTCAGTCGAAAGGCGTCACAGCTGAACAAGTTCAAATTCTAGCGCCGATGTACCGTGGAACGGCTGGTATTGATCAGCTGAATACGACGGTTCAAAATATTTTTAATCCGCTAAAGTCCGCACGTCAGAAACACTTAACGTATAATGATCAGGATTTTCGGGTTGGTGACAAGGTACTTCATCTAGTCAATTCACCTGAGGATAACGTCTTTAACGGTGATATTGGTAAAATTGTGGGAATTGACCTAGCTAAGGATCCACATAATGAATCCAAGAAGGATCAGATTACGATTGCGTTTGATCAGAATGAAGTGACGTATCAACGAGCTGATTGGAAACGACTGACTTTGGCTTACAGTATGTCAATTCATAAGTCACAAGGTAGTCAATTCAAGATGGTCATTCTCCCGTTGGTTCCCCAATTTTCCCGGATGCTACAGCGTAACTTGTTGTATACAGCGGTGACCCGAGCGGAAAAGATGCTGATTTTGGTAGGGGATGCTCAGTCTTTTGAACGTAGCGTGACGAATGAATCAGTGAATCGTCAAACAACGTTGACGAAACGGTTGCAACAGGTGTTCTCAAATGATGGCAAACCTGTTACGGTTGTAACTCCTAACAATGAGCAGGAGCCGGCTGATAGTGAAGCTCCTCGTGAGGAAGCAACTACAAGTGCAAGTGAGCCGCAATAAGTCCTGCCACGGTATCCGATTCAGCTGTAACGGATTCACAAGCAGCGCCAAGGCCTAATGTACTGACGCCAGCGTTGGTCATGGGTGGTACAATTGACCCTATGATTGGGATGAATGGGATTACCCCGGCAGATTTCATGCCACAAACGACTAGCTAGCTGTTAATTGCTAATAGCAAGAATTAGCATTGATAGTATTTGTGCAATTCTGGAATTTAAACAATGATTACCACGTACACGACTAAATATTAGGTGATTAATCACAGAAAATTAATTAGTGAGCAGTTTTTGAGCGTGGTAACTGCTATAATCAAGAGAGAGTAAAACATAAAACAACTTTGATGGAGGTCGTTATGTCAACAGACGAATCTTATGCCAAACTAAAACTATTTGCGTTAAATTCTAACTTACCTTTAGCGGAAAAAATTTCTCAGCGGGTTGGAATTCCTTTGGGGAAAAGTTCAGTTAGACGTTTTAGCGATGGTGAAATTCAAATTAACATTGAAGAAAGTATTCGTGGGGCGGAAGTATTTGTCATTCAATCAATTTCAGAACCAGTTAATGATACTATTCTAGAATTATTGATCATGATTGATGCGTTACGTCGAGCAAGTGCTAGCCAAATTAATGTGGTTATTCCTTACTATGGTTATTCCCGTCAGGATCGTAAGGCACGGTCACGTGAACCCATTACGGCTAAGTTAATTGCAACGTTGCTAGAAAAGGACCGAGCTAGCCGGGTCTTAACGGTTGACTTGCACGCTGCTCAGATCCAAGGCTTCTTTGATATTCCGGTCGATCATTTATACGCCGCACCTTTATTAGCAAGTTACTTCAAGGACCGTGGAATCACCGATAACTTGGTGGTCGTTTCACCGGATCATGCGGGTGTTTCACGAGCTCGTAAGATGGCAGAGTTATTAGGTGCACCGATTGCCATTATTGATAATCGCCATCCAGATGATGAAAATCAGATTCCAACTAGTATCATTGGTGATGTTAAGGGCAAAATTGCAATTGTGATCGATGATATGATCGATACTGGGACGCGTTTTGAAGTTTCAGCTGATGCCTTAGCACAGGCGGGTGCCGCAACGGGTTATGGTTGTGCAACGCATGCCATCTTTTCACAGGATGCACCACAGAAACTTCAGGATTCAAAGCTTGAAAAGGTAATTGTTACTGATACGATTCAGATTCCAGCGGACAAACATTTTGATAAGCTGGTTCAGTTATCAGTCGGGCCACTATTAGGTGACGCGATTAAGCTAATTCACGAACAACAACCGGTTGATGGTTTGTTTGATCCTCAACTTTAATCATAATCAACGAACTACCTAAGTAATTATTAGGGGTTCGTTTTTTTGTCGGTTGGCGAGGCACAACTGGGCGATTTGAGTACAACTAATCGTTTGTGCTAATCAAAAGATAACATTTTGTTTACACAGATGAATGCTGTATTACCGGCAATTTGTATTATTTTGGTGCTAGCAAGCTTTTTTCAAAAGAAACGAAGTGTTTTATAAAAAAATAAGTGATAATAGTTTGTAATGTGAAAAGTTGTGCTACAATAAAATTATGATTTGTAAAAGTCATTAAGGAATTCTTAATGTTATAGTTGCAATTTTATAATTTACTAAAGGAGTGAATTTAAATGTCACAAGCACATACAACGGGCAAGGTCCTAGCCGGTACGGTTGGTGCCGTTGGTTTATTGCTTGCTACAGGCCAAGCTGCCAATGCTGCCTCAGTAACTGTTAAAGCAAACGATACAGTTTGGGCGCTCGCTCAAGAACACGGTGTCTCCGTTAAAAGTATCGAAAAACTCAACCAAATCAAGGCATCTGATGCCAATGTTGATTTGATTTATGTCGGTCAAAAATTACAGGTTAGTGGTACTGCCACTAAGTCAGCAACCAAGAAGGTCACCGCTAAGGGTACATATACCGTTAAAGCCGGCGATTCGCTTTGGACACTCGCTGATCAATACAACACTTCAGTTCATGCTTTACAACAATTAAATGACCTATCTGGTGATTTGATCGTGGTTGGCCAGAATTTACAAGTGCCAAGCGCAACGACTAAGACGACTAGCAAGCAGAGCACGACTTCAACTGACGCAACGTCAGCTAGTGCAACAACGGCAACGTCAGCTGCCAGTTCATCAGCTAACAGACAGTCAACGTCAAGTAGTGCTACTGAAAGTACAAGTACGGTAAGTCAGGATGCCGTCAGTGCTAGCTCAGAAAGCAGTACGTCAGCTAGTTCAAGTTCTGCAGCAACCAGTGCCGTTTCTTCAACGGAAACTGTTAAAGCAGTGGCAACGAGTGCTAGTGTGACCAGCCAGGCTGCAACTACTGAAAGTACAGATCAAGTAAGTAGTTCAACTGTTACTAGCTCAGCCAGTCAAAGCAGTTCAGTAGCAAGTAGTTCAACTACGAGTTCAGTTAGCCAAAGTAGTTCAACGGCCAGCGTGGTTGCAACGAACGCTTCAACGAATAATACGACGGCAGCCACTAGTACGGCTAGTGTAAGCAGTTCAGCTGCTAGCTCGACAGCAACCAGTAGTGCTGCTCAAAGTAGTACGTCTACGAGTTCAGCTAGTCAAAGTAGCACTGCTACCACGAACAGCAGTAGTACCACAACTTCTACCACATCTGATTTGGCTACTGGTTCAGTGACTGGATTAGCATTGAAGCTGGCTAGTGCGAACATTCCTTACGTTTGGGGCGGTTCAAGTCTCTCAGGGATGGATTGTTCAGGTTTAGTTTCTTACGTTTACTCGCATGCGGCAGGAATTAGTTTGCCACACAGCACGATTGCGCAAGAATCTTACGTGACTACTCATTCTGTAGCCGACGCACAACCAGGGGATATCCTATTCTGGGGTGACCGTGGTTCAACTTATCATGATGCCATTTACATTGGTAACAACCAGTACGTTGCAGCACCAACTGAAGGTAAAAATGTTCAGGTCGAAACGATCAGTTCATACTTCATGCCTAGTTTTGCAGGTACGGTTAAATAAATGATCTTTTAAAGCAACCTAGATAACGTCGATGGCGTACTAGGTTGTTTTTTTCGCTATTTTTTGGCTTTTATGATTTAAACTTTTTTATAAATGTGGTATATTTAATTTGCCGTTTTTATCGGGGAATTTAAATTATATTGTTTTAAGGAAGTGTTATCAGTGAGTAATCGATTTGAGATCCTGAAAGAGTATCAGGAAGCCAATAGCGAGCTTGATCAGCTAAAGGTGCTAGAAACTCGACAACAGGATCGCTCACGCGTTGTGACCATTTACCCTCACCTAACAGAACGGGTCAGTCACTTGTCTAAAAAATGTGAGCAGCTTGACATGCTTCTGGAAGCAATTAATGCTTCTGAAGACTAACCAAATAAAAAACGTTCGGCCTCAAGGATAACTGAGGCCGAACGTTTTTTTAGTGGTGATCATGGATACTAGTGTCAATCCAGAATGGATAAGGGTGCGTTGATAGGTAGAGGTCGTAATTACGATTACCAATGATCTGGCCATCCATCTGACCTACTTCAACTGAATTAACTAGCAAGTGTAGGTTTGCAGTGCGATAGTGATGGACATAACGAGAATTGAGGTGGCGACCACCTAGTAATAGTAGTAAAAATAACCAGAGTACAATCCACCAGTGGGGTTCTTCTAAGACAATTAATTCTAATTGATCATCATGGAGATTGGCCCCGGGTAGAATCTTAACACCGCCACCAAAATAGGGGATGTTTGAAACTGTACATAGAAAGGCGTGACGATAATAATCACGTTTACGCCCAACGTGCACCGTTAATGGGAAGCCTTCTTGTTGGGAATAGGCGGCTAACGCATTACTGAGATAAGCCCAGCGACCAAAGCGGCCCTTGTGTTTACTACGGTTAGTGTCGTCAACAATCTGAGCATCAAAGCCTAAGCCAACGTTATTAACGAAGTAACGGTGCTCGTTTTTGAGTGTTTCATGATAATAGCCGACGTTTAACTCGCGGGCACGCATATTATTCAATACCTGTGCTAACGCGATGGTTGGGTCAGTTGCCATACCAAGTCCGCGTGCAAAATCATTACCAGAGCCACCGGGAATATAGGCTAGGGGAATCGGGTCATCTTGTGGGATCTGCATAACGCCGTTTAAAGCTTCGTTAAGCGTACCATCGCCACCGACAGCTAAGATGACCGGTGTAACGTTTGGTCGACGTTTGATCTGTTTAACATAATCTGCGGCGATGCGAATAGCATGACCAGCATACTCGGAAATACGGTATTCAAAATGAATTTGGCGTTGTTCGAGTATTGGTTTAATAGTTTCCCAAACTATCTTACCTTGGCCGGCACCAGCCAGGTTGTTAATAATAATGTAGTACTCAGCAATCAAATTTACACCTCTTATCGGTCTTATACCGCAAAAAGCCGGAACAAGGATCGTTCCGGCCAGTTGTTAATTCATAATTAGCATCGGTAAAATCATCGGGTGACGCTCAGTTTTATCAAATAAGAAACTCTGAAGATCATCGATAATCGCGTTGCGAATAGTTGCTTCACTGACTTTATCAGACTTCATCTTACGACGAATCGTGCGGAAAACGTGACGGCGGGCCTCATTGATGAGGTCTCCAGATTCACGCATGTAAACAAATCCACGTGATAAAATGTCAGGGCCAGCTTGAATTTCTTTCTTGTTTAAGTTGATGGTTGCAACCACCACCACTAGACCTTCTTCAGAAAGAACTTGGCGATCGCGTAAAACGACGTTACCAATATCACCGATACCGGAACCGTCAACGTAGACATCACCAGCACCAAAGTGACCGGCAACCCGAGCAGAATCCTTGGTAAAGGCTAAGACATCACCATTTTCAAGGATAAAGCTGTGGTCTAATGGTACGCCACACTGTTCAGCTAGTTCGGTATGAATCTTAAGCATCCGGTATTCACCATGAATAGGCATGAAGAATTTTGGCTTCATTAAGCGAAGCATGAGCTTTTGTTCTTCTTGGCCACCATGTCCAGAAGTATGGATGTTATTAACCTTACCATGGATAACATTAGCGCCAGCTTCTTCTAGTTCGTTGATCACGTGGTTAACGCTTAACGTGTTACCAGGGATTGGTGAACTAGAGAAGACGACTGTATCGCCGGGTTCCACTGAAATCTGACGGTGGGTACCGTTAGCAATTCGTGAAAGGGCAGCCATAGGTTCACCTTGTGAGCCGGTACATAGAATCATAACCTTGTTAGCTGGTAGTGAACGTAGATCATTGGCATCAATGATTGCTTCATCAGGAATGTCCAGGTAACCAAGTTCACGACCATTAACGATGGCTGCTTCCATACTACGACCAAAGACGGCAATCTTGCGGTGGTGTTCCAAGGCTACTTGAGCTGCTTCCTGAATCCGTGAGATATTCGAGGCGAAGGTGGCGAATATGATTCGTCCCTCAACTTGATCGAAAATCCGACGAATTGATTGGGCAACCCAACGTTCAGACTTAGTCCAGATAGGGCGTTCAGCGTTAGTACTATCAGACATCAATGCTAGTACACCACGTTCGCCTAAGTGCGCCATACGTTGTAGATTAGGCGGCTGGTTCGTAATTGGTGTCAGGTCGAACTTGTAATCCCCAGTCTCGACGATGGTACCAGGTGGGGTTTGCACGGCGATTCCTAATGTATCTGGAATTGAGTGGGTCGTTCTGAAGAACGAGACCCGGGTCTTCCGGAACTTTAAGATGGTGTCTTCGTTGATTTCGTGCAGTTCAGTTGTCTTTAATAACCCGTGCTCTTCCAACTTACCTTTAATTAAAGCTAAGGCAAGTGGGCCAGCATAGATCGGTACGTTGATCTGCTTCAATAGGAAGGGAATCCCACCAATGTGATCTTCGTGACCATGCGTAATCACTAAAGCTTTTATTTTTTGCTGGTTTGCAACTAGATAAGAATAATCTGGAATGACGTAATCGATTCCCAGTAATTCATCTTCTGGGAACTTGATGCCGGCATCAATCAAAATAATCTCATCTTGAAATTGGATACCATAAGTATTTTTCCCAATTTCTCCTAAACCGCCGACTGCAAAAACAGCGGTTTCGTTATTTTTAACGTTTAACCGTTTCATTTATTGAACTCCGTTAGGTGATACTCTGGATTTTGTTGTTCATAATCCAAGAAGTTACCGGCTAACGGTTCGATAAACTCAATGTTGTGATCAGTGTTATCTTCCACCAAGGTCCGCGCTGCAACTTCAGTATCTGCTTCGAGATATAGAGCTTGCGTCGTTTCACGTTGGGGGTTCCGTGCTTGGGTTTCTTGGTAATATACTTTGTAAATCATGTGTAAAACTCCCTTATAAAAAAGATTTATTTAGATGCGAACGATCTAAATAGATAGCAAAAATAAAAGTTTTTGTTCCGTACGCCAGGTTGTGTAAACACAACAATTATCTTACATTTTAGCATAATTTAGCGGAGGTGTATACAATGTTAACTTTCTTCAAAAGTGAAGCGGCCAAAAGGATTTTTTTTTAAGAAACATGCTATGCTAAATAAAAGTCAAAACACAAGAAAATTCCTAAAATTGTGAACGAATATACAAAAAAAGAATGGGTGATTGAACATGCAGACTTGGTTAACGATTATTGGTGGCCTATTAGTTGCCGTGATTATCTATGAAGTTATTCGTCGGCAAATCTTAAAACGAGCAGCGTTGAAGATCCGATTGACTGGTCAAAGAACGGCTGACAAAGCGATGCAAGCAGCATTTGCAGCCCTTGCAAGTACGATGACGGTGCACGAAGTTGATGGTGCAATTCATTCTGTTCCGGTTGCCAATGTGTGGGGGCGTGGAGTAATGGCGTTTGAATATGTTCTGGCTGTCCCAGGCATGACGGCGATTGATCTGCCAGAAGTCCGACGGCTGTTTAACAATCAGCTACAGCGCTATGCCGATCAACAGCAGATAGCGGCTTTTCAATCAGCAGGACCCGCATTACGGGTAACCGATGCTTGGTTACGTGATGGGCAGTTACACGTGGATATTGCCTATTTAATGAACGAGGCCACCTTAGAATATTTGAAAGATTTGCGACGGTTAGATCCAAGCACACACCAACAGAGCGAATCGTCGCATGATTGAATTTTTCGGCAATCAAATAGGCTTAGAATAAACTGCTTTTTAACGCAGGTTACAGCACTAATATGCTACCAATATAAAAAGCTACTTCAGAAGAGTTTAACTTTCTGAAGTAGCTTTTTTGAGTCTAACTTTTGGTTACGAGATTAAGATAAGGTCATCATCGGCTGCAAATGGGTCTTTAGCATCGATGTGGTCGTAGAAGAGGACCCCGTGTAGATGGTCAATCTCATGTTGGCAAACAATGGCTGGATAATTCTTTAAGCGAATTTTTTTCTGTTCGCCGGCCATATTATAGTAGCGTAACGTAATACGATCATGGCGAATCACGTAGCCAGAGATGTCACGGTCGACGGAGAGACAGCCTTCGCCTTCCGTCAGAGCACCCGGTTGAACGGAGTGGCTGACGATAACTGGATTGATAATGACATCTTTAAAGATTGGTTCATCACCATCGTTGTCACCAGGGACCAGTACGGCGGCCATCTGTTCGGACACGTCAACTTGCGGTGCGGCTAACCCAACACCGGCACGAAGACCGTATTTGTTAGCCAGTTCAGGGTCTTGGCTATTTTCTAAATATTCCATCATATCAGTGGCTAACTTCTGATCAGCTTCACTTAATGGAAACTTAACTTGTTTTGCTTCCGCGCGTAATGTGTGATTACCTTCGCGGATAATGTCGCGCATTTTAATCAATTTCAATTACCTCCAAAAACTTAGATCGCGCAGTTCACACTTAATATTAAGTTTAGCATAAGCGAGAATCAAAATGTAGCACTGCTTATGAAAAAAATGAAAACTAATTAATCGTCAAATGAAATTGTTCACAATCAATCTAACAAAAAAAGCCGACTGCACGCTATTTGGAAGGGCTTGCAAATGATATATAGCAATGGTAAATTAGACTTGTAATTATGAAAACGATTACGAACGTGGTGGTTAGCCATCCCGTTCGTACGTTCATGAAAGGGATGTGTCATTTATGGACAACGAAAAACCAATCGTTGATTTTAGTGCAATCCGTGATGCAATGGGAAAGAACTTTGAACCTGTACAGGTCATGGATGGCCAAGCTAAAGTAATTAAACCAGAAATTATTGCTAAATATTCAAATGAGCAGCTCGTTGATTTCTTTAAGCTGATGCTGTGGGAACGAACGTTACACCAACGTTCTAATGCATTAACTCGACAAGGACGACTAGGATTTTACGCGCCAACTGAAGGTCAGGAAGCTAGTGAGATGGGTAGTAACGCGGCCATGAAGAAGACCGACGTTTTGATGCCTGCTTACCGTGATATTCCTCAATTGATTCAACACGGGCTACCAGTTTACAAAGCTTTCTTGTGGTCACGGGGTCACGTGTTAGGAAATGAATATCCAGAAGATTTCCACGCAATGCCACCACAAATTATTATTGGTGCCCAGTATGTCCAAGCTGCCGGTGTTGCACTTGGGATTAAGAAGAATGGGACTGAAGATAAAGTTGCTTATACCTACACCGGTGATGGTGGGACGTCGCAAGGGGACTTTTATGAAGGGATGAACTTTGCTGGCGCGTTCCAAGCACCCGCAGTCTTCATCGTTCAAAATAATGGTTACGCAATCTCAGTTCCTCGACGTAAGCAAACGGCTGCGCGGACTCTGGCTCAAAAAGGGATTGCAGCTGGTATTCCAAGTATTCAAGTAGACGGGATGGACTTCTTAGCCGTTTATGAAGTTACTCAAGCAGCTCGTG
The DNA here is from genome assembly GCF_001039045.1 of Lactiplantibacillus herbarum. GTDB lineage: Bacteria > Bacillota > Bacilli > Lactobacillales > Lactobacillaceae > Lactiplantibacillus > Lactiplantibacillus herbarum. The sequence continues at coordinate 59,101 of NZ_LFEE01000021.1, read as the reverse complement.
AATACGCAGCAGCTGGTAATGGTCCCGTTCTAATTGAAACGTTGACTTATCGCTTTGGTCCACATACGAATGCGGGTGATGATCCTAAACGTTACCGGACTAAGGATGAAGAACAACCTTGGTTTGACAACGATCCACTCATCCGTTACCGCAAGTATTTGACGGATCAAGGTGCCTGGTCAGAAGATCAGGAAAATGAGTACATTGAACAAGTTAAAGAAGATATTAAAGCCGCCGTTAAACAAGCGGATGAAGCACCAAAGCAAAAAATGACCGAATTTTTGACGAATGTTTTTGAAGAACAACCACAAAACATCCAACAACAAATTACGGAATTCCAAGCAAAGGAGTCGAAGTAACATGTCAAAGAAAACGTATATTCAAGCGATTACGGATGCACTTCGATTAGAACTCGGGTCTGATGAAAAGACCTTAGTGTTCGGGGAAGACGTTGGTAAAAACGGTGGGGTCTTTCGGGCAACCGATGGCCTGCAAGCTGAATTTGGTGAAGACCGTGTTTTCGATACACCTTTAGCAGAATCTGGAATCGGTGGTTTGTCAATTGGACTTGCATTGGAAGGTTTTCGACCAGTGCCAGAAATTCAATTCTTAGGTTTCATTTTTGAGACGATGGATTCGATTGCTGGTCAAATGTCACGGGAACGGTTCCGTACGGCTGGAACTCGGCATATGCCAATCACGATTCGCTCACCATATGGTGGTGGGACGCATACACCAGAAATGCACGCGGATTCACTTGAAGGTTACTTGGCACAGATTCCGGGTCTCCGGGTTGTCACGCCATCTAATCCTTACGATGCGAAGGGCTTATTGATTTCTTCGATTCGTAATAATGATCCGGTCTTTTTCTTAGAAAACTTGAAATTGTACCGTTCAATGAAGGCTGATATTCCAGATGAAGCCTACACTGTTCCGTTAGATCAAGCGAATGTGGTTCGTGAAGGAACCGATATTTCATTAATTGCGTACAGTGCCCAAGTTAACCAATCCTTAAAAGTAGCGGAAAAGCTTGAAAAAGAAGGTATTTCCGTTGAAGTGATCGATTTACGGACAATCTCACCTTTAGATGAAACAACGATTTTAAAGTCAGTTCAAAAGACTGGCCGGGCCGTAGCGATTCAAGAAGCTCAGCGTCAAGCCGGAATTGCGGCTAACGTAGCGGCCTTGATTGCAGAAAAGGGCGCTTTATATCTGAGTGCTCCGGTTGGACGGGTCTATGCACCTGATACGGTATATCCGTTCGGACTAGCCGAAGATGATTGGCTACCTGCTGAAGATGAAATTGAAGCTAAAACCCGTGAAATTTTGAACTATTAGTTCAACCGCGGGATCGAAAAACAGTCACCAGCGACTGTCATGAAAGGAAGATATCCAATGGCTTACGAGTTTAAATTACCAGAGCTTGGTGAAGGCCTTGAAGAAGGCGAAATTGCATCATGGCTCGTAAAACCGGGCGATGAGATCAAAGAAGACGATTCGCTAGTTGAAATTCAAAATGATAAGTCAGTCGAAGAATTGCCATCGCCAGTGAGTGGTAAGATTATTAATATTTTAATCCCAGAAGGTGAAACGGCTAAAATCGGTGATGTACTTGTCACGATTGATGATGGTACTGGAGACAGTGTACCAGCGCCAGCAGAATCAGCAGTACCAGAAACGGCTACTACTGCTGCCCCCGAAACGAAGCAGCCTGAGGCACCAACTCAACCAACAGGAACGCCCGCTGCGGGTGATCCTAATAAACGGGTCTTAGCGATGCCATCTGTCCGTCAATATGCTCGTGATAAGGATATTGATATTACATTGGTTACTCCAACTGGGACACACGGCCAAATTACGAAACACGATATTGACAACTTTACGGGTGCACCAACTGCTACTGGTGAAAAACCGGTTGCAGCGTCAGTTGCTACGACATCAGCGGCACAGGTAGAATCAGCACCAACGCCGGTTAAACCATACGTTTCAGCGACACCAGAATTAGAGACGCGTGAAAAGATGACGCCGATTCGCAAGGCCATTTCTAAAGCGATGGTCAACAGTAAGCACACCGCACCACACGTCACGTTGTTTGATGAAGTTGAAGTCAGTGCCTTAATGGCTCACCGCAAGAAGTACAAGCAGGTTGCGTTAGATCGTGATATTCACTTGACCTTCCTACCGTATATTGTGAAAGCGCTTGTTGCGGTATTACAACAGTTCCCAGAACTGAATGCTTCCGTTGATGAGGCTAACCAAGAGATTGTGTACAAACACTATTTCAATATTGGGATTGCTACCGATACGGATCGGGGCTTGTTAGTACCAAATGTTAAAAATGCGGAAGGCAAAGGCTTGTTTGCTATTGCCAAGGAAATCACTGACAACACTCAAAAAGCTTACGATGGCAAATTGAAAGCTAATGAGATGAGTGGTGGGTCCATTACCATTAGTAATATTGGTTCAATCGGTGGTGGCTGGTTTACACCAGTTATCAATCAACCTGAAGTCGCCATTTTAGGTGTCGGTCGGATCGGTAAGGAACCATACGTCAATGATGATGACGAAATTGTAGTTGGCAGGATGCAAAAATTGTCATTGAGTTTTGATCACCGTTTAATCGATGGTGCAACGGCTCAACGTGCAATGAATTTATTAAAACAATTATTACATGATCCAGAATTACTTTTGATGGAAGGGTGAGGTCGGAATGGTTGTAGGAGATTTTGCTGAAGAACGCAATACGATGATTATCGGCGCGGGCCCTGGTGGCTACGTGGCTGCAATTCGGGCCGCCGAACTTGGTCAAAAAGTTACCATCGTTGAACAGGAACATATTGGTGGGGTTTGTCTGAACGTTGGTTGTATTCCTTCAAAGGCTTTGATTAGTGCGGGGCACCGTTTACAAGAAACTAAGGACAGTAAGATCTTTGGCATTAAAAATATCCAGGATCCTGTTCTTGATTTCAAGGTGACTCAAGACTGGAAGGACCATCAAGTTGTTGATCGTTTAACCGGTGGGGTTGAGATGTTACTCAAGAAGCACAAGGTCGAAATTGTGCGTGGTGAAGCCTATATGCATGACAACCATACGTTACGCGTAATGAATGGTGATCATACTGGGCAGACTTATAAGTTTGAACATCTGATTATTGCAACCGGTTCCCGTCCCGTGGAAATTCCTGGCTTTAAGTTTCAGGGTAGAGTTGTGGATTCAACGGGTGGATTGAACTTGCCAGAAGTACCGAAAGAATTAGTCGTCATCGGTGGTGGCTATATTGGTTCTGAATTAGCTGGTGCCTACGCTAACTTAGGGGCTCACGTCACCATTCTTGAAGGAACGCCGCAGATTTTACCAAACTTTGAAAAAGATATGGTCAAACTTGTCTTGGATAACTTTAAGCAGAAGGGGGTCACCGTAATCACTAATGCGATGGCCAAGAATTCTGAACAGGACGATAGTGGTGTTACCGTCACTTATGCTGTGGATGGTAATGAAAAAGAAATTCACGCAGACTATGTCATGGTTACGGTTGGTCGGCGTCCTAACACTGATGATATGGGACTTGAATATACTGACGTTACGTTAACAAAACGTGGCTTGATTGAAGTTGATAATCAGGGACGGACAGCAGCCTCTGATATCTTCGCAATTGGCGATATTGTTGCGGGACCTGCTTTGGCACACAAAGCGTTTGCTGAAGGCAAAGTTGCAGCTGGTGCCATCAGTGGTAAGAAGACGGCTAACGACTATGTCTCGGTACCAGCAGTTTGTTTTACAGATCCAGAGCTGGCAACGGTCGGCATGACTAAAGCTGAGGCTGAAAAAGCTGGCTTACAAGTCAAAACGTCGAAGTTCCCGTTTGCGGGTAATGGTCGCGCGATTTCTTTGAACTCAATGGAAGGTTTCTTCCGCTTAGTAACGACTAAGGATGAGGGAACCGTTGTGGGTGCTCAAATTGCGGGTCCTGGTGCTAGTGACCTGATTTCAGAATTAAGTGTCGCAGTTAACGGTGGCTTGAATGCCGAAGACCTTGCATTAACAATTCATCCACACCCAACGTTGGGTGAAGTCGTGCAGGAAGCTGCTGATGAAGCACTTGGTTTTCCAACTCATATTTAATGAGAGTAGGACAAACGGTGGGAGCGGCCTTTTGTCACATGTTTCGACTGTAAATATTTGGAGATGAAAACGAGTTTTGCTTTTATCCCAAACGCATTAAATATTTAGAAATAAGAAATAAAAGTTTGGGACGTTTGTTCCAAACTTTTATTTTACATAATCGTGAAAATAACAATGGCAGACGTAACTTAGTCATGAGTGTTTGGAAAGTAACGGATTTATTAGCTGTAGCTCCTGGTGAAACTGGGAAGATGTTTAGCGTTGAGCAGTGTTTTGTTAGCAGCAAATGTTACAAAAGGGTAAGCTTTTTATTAACCTTTACTTGAATTCATTGACAGCTCAGGTACAATTATTACGAAGGTTGGAGGGATTTTATGACCAATACAGTGATTATTCGGGGACTATTCGAATTCGTACAACAATTAATTCTAGTTGCAATTGCGAAGGATTTACCAATTAATTTAGTGGTTGCTACTGATACTGACGAAGCACCACGTTACCAAGCATTAGTTGCGGCCAGTTTAACTTGTCGTGAATTTACGTTGGTGGCCCAGTCTAAACCAGACTATTCACAAGCTGACAGTTTGATCATTGGTAATTTAGTACCACTGGCAGCTGATCGGGATGCAGTTGGCGATTTGAAAGCGACCTTACCATTATTTCGGACGTTTGTGAATGCGGCGATGGGGGCTGGATTCAATGGTAAATTAGTTCTAGCCGGCAGTAACGATGCTGTTTTGAGCGTCTTAGCTGCCCGATTTAGTGGTGTCGATCATAACAAGGTTATTGGTCTGGGGACGCTATCACAGAGTCGGCTATTGGAACAATTGTTACGTCGTCAATTGAGCGTTGGTCCAGCCGATGTACGGGCATTTGTCGTTGGAACGGCGCAGGAACATCTGATTTCTTGGAGTCGTTCATACATTGGCCCGGCGCCAGTAATGACCTATCTCGCCAATCAGGACATTAGTTTTGGGATGGATGAGATGAGTGCTGCAACTGATGAAGTTGATGATCCAGCAATTGTTACCAATCAGACGCTGAATGTGTTAGCATTGGTACAAATATTGAACGCATTTTACGCACAAGCGCCATTTATCGGTACGGTAACCAATGTTCAAACGTTGGTCGATGATCAGCTGGTTGGGTTGTCTTCACCCGTTTTAATTAGTGCGAATGGTATCAAACGGATGGCCGATATGGTGTTATCTGATGAAGAACAAAAAGAATATGTCGAGATTGCGGATCAGGTTCATGATGAGCTGGAACGGGTCGCGGCTGGGGAGTTTGATGACGATGGCGAATAATAATGAAAATTATCAATATCCGTTGGACGAAACGTGGACAACGGATGAAATTATTAAGGTGACGAGCTTTTATCAGCAGATTGAAGCGGCCAATGAAAGCACGGTTGCAACGGCTGATTTATTAGATGCTTACCGAGCATTTAAGACGGTGGTTGCGGGTAAGTCTGAAGAAAAACGGTTGTCACGCGATTATGAAGCTGCATCGGGTTACAGTATTTATCATACGATGAAGGATGCACAAGCAACTAACAAGGCCCGCTTTCAATACCGAGACTAGGTGATTAACTTGCAAATGAAGGATCTTGAACAATTAAATCAGGCGATGCAAGCAGTTATGCAAGCTGCCCGGGCGCAAGTGTTAGCGAAGATGGGCTCACAGTTAACGGTGGCTGAAAAAACCAGTCGCCGTGATTTAGTGACCAATGTTGATCATAGCAATGAAGATTTTTTGGTACACGAAATTCGGTCATTAGATCCAGCTGCTCACATTTTAGCTGAAGAGGGCACTGGTGATCAGGTGGCTTCAATGCAAGGGCATGTCTGGATTGTTGATCCAATTGATGGCACCATGAACTTTGTCCATCAGCGGAACCACTTCGCGATGATGGTTGGGCTCTACATTGATGGTGAGCCAACGTTGGGCTACATCTATGATGTAATGGCTGAAAAGTTATATGCTGGTGGGCCACAGGTCGGGGTGACACTTAATGGCAAGCCGTTAAAGGCACCCGCTGATTTAGATTTGTCCGAAGGGCTATTTGGAGCCAGCTCGCCGTTGCTGATTAACGACCGTTTTCACATGCAACAGATCACAACCATCAGTTTAGGACCCCGAATTATGGGAAGTGCTGGTATTCAGATCAGCCAAGTGTTAGCTGGGGAACTGGTAGGCTACTTGTCTTATCTGCGACCGTGGGATTTTGCGGCCGGTCGGGTACTTGCTGAAAGTTTAGGTCTAGTTGTGTCGCAAGTTGACGGCAGGCCGGTTGATATGTTATCATCGGGTGCTGTACTGATAGCGACAAAACGTGCGCAAAGCACGATTTTAGCAATTAGCTAAGTATTGGGACTGTGACCCCATACGTCGCAGTTTTTTTATGCCACTGGATGAAAGCCAGTGAAAACGCCAGCACGAGCGCTTTAGGTCGAATTAATGACTTGCTAGTAACGGTGGTTTGTATTAATATATGTAAGATTTCTGCTGTTGAAAACAGTAAGAATTTGGAAGAATGAAAGGAAGATCAATTTTGAAATTTAGAGATGATATCCGTAACATTGCCATTATTGCCCATGTTGACCACGGTAAAACAACGCTGGTTAACGAAATGCTTAAGCAATCGGATACCTTAGATGAACACGTCCAACTTGATGATCGTGCCATGGATACCAATGCCATTGAAAAGGAACGTGGTATCACGATCCTTTCTAAGAACACGGCCGTACGTTACGGCGACAAACAAATCAACATCTTGGATACTCCAGGACATGCCGATTTCGGTGGTGAAGTGGAACGTATCATGCGCATGGTTGACGGTGTCTTGTTAGTCGTTGATGCATTAGAAGGTACGATGCCACAAACTCGATTTGTTTTGAAGAAAGCTTTGGAACAACATTTAACACCAATCGTAGTTATCAACAAGATTGACCGCCCAGGTTCTCGTCCTGAAGAAGTTGTGGACGAAGTCTTAGACTTATTCATCGAATTAGGTGCGGACGAATCTCAATTGGACTTCCCAGTTGTTTACGCTTCAGCGTTAAACGGGACTTCAAGCTACGAATCAGATCCTGCTAAGCAGGAACACACGATGGTACCCGTCTTTGACACCATCTTAAAGACGATTCCATCACCAATTGACAACTCAGAAGAACCATTACAATTCCAAGTTGCCATGCTTGATTACAACGATTACGTTGGTCGCGTTGGGATTGGCCGTGTCTTCCGTGGGACTATCAAAGTTGGTGACAGTGTTTCTGTCATGAAACTTGATGGGACTAAGAAGAACTATCGAGTAACTAAGTTATTTGGGTTCTTCGGTTTACAACGTTTGGAAATCAACGAAGCCAAAGCTGGTGACTTGATTGCCGTTTCTGGGATGGAAGACATCAACGTTGGTGAAACGGTTGCTGACTCAGCAACACCAGAAGCTTTACCAATCTTACGGATTGACGAACCAACCTTACAAATGACCTTCGGGACCAACACTTCACCATTTGCTGGTCAAGATGGGAAATTTGTTACGGCGCGTCAATTGGAACTTCGTTTGAAGGCTGAATTGGAAACCGACGTTTCATTACGGGTTGACGATACTGACTTACCAGGTTCATGGGTCGTTTCTGGTCGTGGAGAATTGCATTTGTCTATCTTAATCGAAACGTTACGGCGTGAAGGTTACGAAATTCAAGCATCTCGTCCAGAAGTTATCTATCGTGATGTTGATGGTGAACGCTGCGAACCATTCGAATCAGTTCAGATTGATACCCCTGAAGAATATACAGGTTCTATTATCGATACGTTATCACAACGTAAAGGTGAAATGACGAGCAGGGAAAGTACTGGGAATAACCAAACTCGGTTAACCTTTACTGCACCTTCACGTGGTTTGATCGGTTACTCAACTGAATTCTTATCATTAACACGTGGTTACGGAATTATGAACCATACCTTCTCTAAGTACATGCCAGTTATCAAGAACTGGAACCCAGGTCGTCGCAAGGGGACTTTGGTTTCAATCAACGCTGGTAAGGTTACGACTTATGCAATCATGGCTGTTCAAGATCGTGGGACGGTCTTCACTGATGCCGGTACTGAAGTTTACGAAGGTATGATTGTCGGTGAAAATAGCCGTGAAAATGATATCTCTGTAAATATCACACGTGGACGTAACCAAACCAACGTCCGTGCCGCTGGTTCTGAAGATATTGCGAAGGTTAAGAGCCCTCGTAAGATGTCATTGGAAGAATCATTGGAATTCATTAATGAAGATGAATACTGTGAAATTACGCCAAATTATGTTCGTTTACGGAAGCAGATTTTAAACACTGGTCTTCGTGAAAAAGAAGCTAAGAAGCGTAAGAGAAACTAAGCGTTAAATAATTAATAAAGAAGCTCGGCCATTTAATTGGTCGAGCTTTTTTGCTGTTAGCAGTAGTAAGCAAGGTTTGTTGTCACACTGTTTTGTTAGCTTTAGTAATTAACAATGCCTGATATTGCTAAAACCTATAAAAAATCATCAAATTAATCGCTGCGGTCGTTGTGTTAAAACGGACTATGCTATAATTGTTGCAAGTAATAGTTCGCATTATGAGAAAACGTAATGTTGAACGGAAGTTATTGATAGGTGGGATTTAAGCTCATGTGGAAAAAGCTACACTATATGGACTATGGACTACTGGTTCCATACTTGATTATCAGCGGAATTGGGGTCGTCATGGTTTATTCATCGAGTTCGTACGTGGCTGCGCAGAACGGTATTACGCCCACCGGTTACTTAATCAAACAGTTAATCTGGGTGGTACTAGGAATCTTTATCACGCTGACCTGTATGAACTTAAAGATTGCCTACTTCAAGCAAACTAAACTTTTAGGGACCTTGGGGTTTGCGATGCTAATTGTTTTAGTTGGGTTGCGCTTAGTTGGACAATCCATTAACGGTGCGGCTGGCTGGATTATCTTAGGTCCGGTTTCGATTCAACCCGCCGAGTTCTGTAAGTTTTATTTAATTATTTACTTAGCGTCAATCATTGCGCAACGGGAAGCTCATTTTGGCGTTGCACGTTTTAGTGAACTTGGGTCCCAGTTCGTTATGTTGTTCGCAATGATCTTCTTAATCTTTATCCAACCGGACTTAGGTGGGGCGACGATTAACTTGGCAATTGCGGCCGTAATCTTGTTTGCAAGTGGGATTCCTTACTTTGTAGGGGTCGGTACGTTTGCAGGTGCCGTAGCCGCATTTGAATGGGTGCTGGTACCGTTAATGAGTCGGTTACCACAAAGTGTTCTCAATAATTCGTACCAATTACGACGTTTTCTAGGGTTCTTGAATCCATTTAAGACGGCGTCTGGTGCTGGTACGCAGCTCGTTAATTCCTACTATGCCATTTCCAATGGTGGGTTAACGGGGGTTGGTATTGGGAATAGTTTACAAAAACGTGGTTATTTACCAGAACCCAATACCGACTTCATCATGTCGATTACTGCGGAAGAGCTTGGCCTGATTGGGGTCTTGCTGATCATGGGGCTATTATTAGTAATGGTCATCCGTATGATTTACATCGGTGTGCGTTCTAATAATACGTTCAATACCTTAGTTTGTTACGGGGTGGCCGCTTACTTGACCATCCAAGCATTTATTAATGTTGGGGGGATCGTCGGTTTAATCCCGATTACCGGGGTGACGTTCCCATTCATGAGTTATGGTGGTTCCAGTATGATGGTATTGACCCTTTCCCTAGGTCTGGTGTTGAATATTAGCGCCTTAGAGAAAATGGATCGGCTCAATACGGTTCGGCAGGCAGGTTAAAACGATCTTATTTGGGAATGAGGGGGTTTTAGTGAAAAGAGTATTAATTGCTAACCGTGGTGAAATTGCCACGCGGGTCATTCGTGCTTGTCATGAACTAGGCATGCAAACTATTGCGATCTATGCCAAAGAAGATGAATTTTCAGTTCACCGCTTTAAAGCTGATGAAGCGTATCTTGTGGGTGAAGGTAAGGCACCAATTGCTGCCTACCTTGATATTGAAGATATTATTCGAATCGCTAAGGAGAATCACGTTGATGCGATTCATCCTGGCTACGGTTTCTTGTCTGAAAATGCGACCTTTGCACGGCGGATTGCTGAAGAAGGCATGACGTTTGTCGGACCAAAACCGGAGCACTTAGAGATGTTTGGCGATAAGATTACGGCCAAACAAGTTGCTCAAGATGCTGGTGTTCAGACGATTCCTAGTACGCTACATCCGGTCACTAGTTTGAATGAAGCCCTTCAATTCACACAACAGTACGGTTTCCCAATCATGATTAAAGCTGCGATGGGTGGCGGTGGTCGGGGCATGCGCATCGTTCACGAAGCTTCTGAACTACAAGAAGCTTTTGACCGAGCACGTTCTGAAGCGATGCAATCCTTCGGCGATGATGAGATCTACTTAGAAAAATTTATTGCTAATCCTAAACACATTGAAGTTCAGATTTTAGGTGACTCCCACGGAAATGTGATGCACTTATTCGAACGTGATTGTTCAGTCCAACGACGTAACCAAAAGGTAATTGAAATCGCACCAGCGGTATCGTTACCAGCTGAATTACGGCAAAAAATTTGTGATGCTGCTGTCGACTTAATGAAGAGTGTCGACTATGTCAATGCGGCAACGGTGGAATTCTTAGTTGAGGGTGACCAGTTCTATTTCATGGAAGTTAATCCACGGGTTCAAGTAGAACACACGATTACTGAAATGATTACGGAAGTTGATATTGTGCACGCTCAGTTGAAGATTGCGATGGGTGGCGATCTGTTTGAAGACCTACACCTACCACACCAAGATGAGTTAACGTACAAAGGTGCGGCGATCCAATGTCGAGTGACAACTGAAGATCCGGCTAATAACTTTATGCCTGATACTGGCTTGATCGAAACTTACCGCTCACCAGGTGGTAACGGTGTACGGTTGGATGCTGGGAATACTTATTCTGGCGCAATTGTGACGCCGTACTTTGATTCACTGTTGGTAAAGGCCTGCGTGGCAGCCAGCAGCTTTAAAGACGCCGTGCATAAAATGCGGCGGGTCTTAGTTGGGTTTGATATTCGCGGTGTTAAGACGAACATTCCGTTCATGCTCAATGTGATTGATGATCCAACTTTCCAGGCGGGCAAAGCCAGCACGCGTTTTATTGATCAGAATCCTGAACTCTTTAAATTCCATGATAAGTCACAACGTGAGGGCCAGATGATCAAGTATATCGGTAACGTCACGGTCAATGGTTTTGCCGACGTTGCTCAACATGCCAAAAAATACTATCCAGACATCGCGTTCAACGATGACTTTCAACCGCTCAGCAAGCAAATTGTGACGGCCAAGGATATCCTGGATGCTCAGGGGACTACGGGACTTCAGAGCTGGTTGTTGGACCAAAAACAAGTCTTGTTGACGGATACGACGATGCGGGATGCACATCAGAGTCTGTTTGCGACCCGGATGCGGACCAAGGATATGCTGGCGGTTGCTGAAGCGTCACAAAAGGCGTTGCCACAATTATTCTCGTATGAGATGTGGGGTGGCGCGACCTTCGACGTTGCTTACCGCTTCCTGAACGAAAATCCATGGAATCGTTTGAAGAAATTACGACAAGCAATGCCGCGGACTTTACTACAAATGTTATTCCGAGGTTCTAATGCGGTCGGTTATCAGAATTATCCTGATAATGTGATTCGTGAATTTATTTTAGAAGCTGCTAAGAGTGGTATCGACGTTTTCCGGGTCTTTGATAGCTTGAACTGGATTCCACAAATGGAGAAGAGTATTCAGGCCGTTAAGGAAACGGGTAAAATTGCGGAAGCTACGATCTGTTATACGGGCGATATTATGGATCCAAATCGTCAAAAGTATGATTTGGCCTATTACCGTCAATTGGCACTTGATCTGCAGTCAACTGGTGCGGATATTATTGCTATCAAGGATATGGCGGGGATCTTGAAGCCAGAAGCGGCTTACGAACTAGTCGCTACTTTGAAGGATACGTTGGATATTCCAGTGCACTTGCATACCCATGATACGACGGGTAACGGAATCTTTACGTATGCACGAGCAGTGGCAGCCGGCGTCGATGTGGTCGACGTGGCAGCTAGTGCGCTATCAGGAACGACGAGTCAACCATCGATGAGTTCCCTGTACTACGCATTAGCACATAACGATCGGCAACCGGACGTGGATATCAACCATGTCGAAGCGATTAATCGGTACTGGCAAGGAATTCGGCCATATTACCAAGACTTCTCTAACGGAATGACTGGTCCACAAACGGATATTTATCAGACCCAGATGCCTGGTGGCCAGTATTCAAACTTGCAACAACAAGCTAGAGCAGTCGGCTTAGGTGATCGTTGGGAAGAAGTTAAGGCGATGTACGCGACCGTTAATGAGATGTTCGGCGATATTATTAAAGTAACGCCAAGCTCAAAAGTGGTCGGTGACATGGCGCTATTCATGGTGGAGAATCACCTGACGCCAGATGACGTTTACGATCACGGGCAGAAGTTAGATTTCCCAGCATCCGTCATCAACTTCTTTGCGGGTAACCTAGGACAACCCGTTGGTGGCTTCCCTGAGAAGTTACAACAGATCATTCTCAAAGATCACTCGGCATTGACGGTACGGCCAGGTAGTTTGGCAAAACCGGCTGATTTTGAGGCGGTCAAGGCAGAATTAACGGCCAAATTAGGTCATGAGGCTAGTCATCAAGAAGTCCTCAGTTATATTCTGTATCCGAAGGTCTTCATGGACTACTATGCAAGCCATCAACGTTATGGTCACATTTCATTACTAGATACACCAACTTTCTTCCAAGGGATGCGGTTAGGTGAAACGGTCAACGTTGAACTTGCTAAGGGTAAGATGATGATCGTTAAGCTTAACCAGATCAGTGATCCGGACGTTGACGGGGTACGAACACTGTACTTTAGTATCAATGGTCAGAACCAAGAGACCACAATCAAGGACAATGCGATTCATCAATCAGCCACTGGGACGCGCAAAGCGGAACCAACTAATGAAAATGAAGTTGGGGCAACCATGAGTGGTTCGGTTCTGAAACTCTTAGTTAAGAAGGGTCAGACCGTTAAGAAGGGTGAACCGTTATTGGTCACTGAAGCAATGAAGATGGAAACGACGATTCAAGCACCGGAAGACGGTGTGATTGAACACGTCTACGTTAGTGCTGGTGATGTCATTCAGACGGATGATTTATTGCTTGAAATAACACCAAAATAGGTTAATTAGGGAACCACTGACGTATTGATTGTTAGTGGTTCTTTTTATGAGAATAATTTACTTTGAGAAAGTAGCAAGTTCTTAGTTGACGAAATTGTGAATCTAGCCTAACATTTAAACAAGCTACTCCAGTATAAGAGGTGACATTCGATGGATTTTACAGTAAAACCCCGCCGGTCGTTGATCGTGTACATGCACTCGATGAAACAGGTCCGGCAATTAAAGCGATTTGGTCTAGTTCAGTACCAATCGCATAAGGAACATTACGTGGTGCTCTACATGGATGAGAGTCAAGTACCAGCGGCCACGGCTAGAATTAACAAATTAAATTTCGTTCGGAAGGTTGAGCCATCATACCGGCCCGACGTTGCGATGAACTTTGGTGAACGGGTGGATAAGGGCTTTTTTAACCCTGAAACTACCGGTGCACCGGATGATGAAGATTAAGTTGGTGAAGATGAGATGCGAATTGTAGCAGGAGATTTTGGCGGACGCCGGTTAAAGGCAGTTCCCGGTATGCAGACGCGGCCTACGACGGATAAAGTCAAGGAAGCAGTTTTCAATATTATTGGTCCTTACTTTGATGGCGGTCAGTCGTTAGATTTATTTGCCGGAAGTGGCGGTCTCAGTATCGAGGCAGTCTCACGCGGTATTGATCGGGCTGTCTTGATTGATCGGCAGTATCAAGCAATCAAGACGATCCAAGATAACATCACGGTTACCAAGGCTGCAGAACGCTTTGATGTTATCAAAGGTGACGCTCAACGGGTCCTGGAACGACTAGTAACGCAGCAGGAACGGTTTGATCTACTCTTTTTAGACCCACCGTACGCTAAGCAGCAGATCGTCAAGGATATTCAGCGCTGTGATGAGTTGCAGCTGCTCAACCCGGGTTGTCGAGTGATCTGTGAAACGGATATGAATGCTGATTTACCTGACGACTTACCAGGATTTAAGTTGATTCGGCGTCAAGATTATGGCATCACGGTGATTACCATTTATCAAAAAACAGCCGTGGAGGTGTAGCGGATGGTGACAGCGGTATTTCCTGGCAGCTTTGATCCGATTACTCGGGGCCATTTAGATATGATTCAGCGTGCTAGCCGATTTGTCGATCACTTGATCGTGGCGGTAATGGTCAATACGAGTAAGCAACCGTTGTTTACGATGGCTGAAAAAGTTGCGATGATCAGTAAAGAAGTAGCTGATTTGCCTAACGTTGACGTTCAGGCCGCAACTGGGTTGACCGTCGACTTTATGGCTAGTGTCCATGCCACCGTGCTAGTTCGCGGACTCCGTAATGAACAGGACTTCGGTTATGAACGCGATATTGCGTGGATGAATAAATCGCTTAATGATGAGATTGAAACGATCTGTCTGATTGCGCGGCCACCATACGCTTACTTTTCGTCGAGTTTGATCAAGGAAGTTGCCAAGATGGGTGCGGACGTCTCTAAGTACGTGCCAACCGCGGTGGCTGAACAGTTACAGCAACGGCTAGGTGATTAACAGATGTCAATGATACGACAATTTTTAAAACACTATTGGGGCCTCTTGGTAGCGGTATTAGTGGTGCTGGCTTTATTTTTGGTGCCACTACCGTATTACATTGAGGGCCCTGGTAGTGCGAATAATTTAAAATCATTCGTGACGGTTAAGGGGCACCCAGATAAGCGGTCTGGTAAATTCATGTTGACGTCGGTAGCGGAAGCACCGGCGCGGCCGATTACGTGGTTATACGCGCAACTGAATCCACATTACGATGTGGTCAGTGCAACGGATGCCACTGATGGTCAGGATGCGGCGACTTATGATAAGGTACAGAAGTTCTACATGCAGAGTGCTTCTAATGAGGCGATTGCCACGGCGTATGCGTCGGCAGATCAGACGTATACCAAGACTTATCAAGGAATTTACGTTCTAGCGGTACAAACCAACTCAAAGTTTAAAAAGCAGATTAAGGTTGGCGATACAATCACCAAAGTCGATGGTCAGCATTTTAATAATGCAACGGCTTATCAGCGTTACATCGCTAAACAGGGCGTGGGACATCGAGTGACGCTGACGTTTCAACATGATGGCAAGACTCGTCATGCGACGGCGCCGTTGATCAAGTTGAGTACGAAGCGAGCTGGTATCGGTATCGCTTTGACGGATCACGTTAAGGTGACAACGAAGATCCCAGCTAAAGTTGATGCTGGTGAAATTGGTGGTCCGTCAGCGGGTTTGATGTTTAGTTTGCAGATTTATCAGCAGTTAACTAATCAGAATCTCCGTCGCGGTCGTAAGATTGCTGGGACGGGGACGATTGATGGGGATGGTCAAGTTGGTGAAATCGGTGGTATCGATAAGAAAATTATTGCTGCTAAAAATGCGGGAGCCACAATTTTCTTTGCGCCGTACATTAAGCCAACCAAGGCGATCTTAGCGCTTGAAGAGCACCATCAGACTAATTATCAACTAGCTAAAGCGACGGTTAAAAAATACGCACCGAATATGAAGGTTGTACCGGTGACGTCGTTTAAACAGGCCGTACACTACTTACAAACGCATTAATTGAAGATGACACTGAAAGTTTGGACAAGTTGTTCAAACTTTTTTCGTATTTAACTCCTTTTTTCTCGTAACTGACTAGTAACGAGAAAGGGTGGATGACAATGACAGTGGTATGGCAATTGATACGAAAACAGTGGCGGTTAGTAGCGTTAGCTGGGGGTGTGATCATTATTCTAGGTGGTGGCTGGATAATCAGTCACGTGTCGGCACCGCAAACACCAGCACCAGCCATAGCTTTGTCCAGCACGAGTCAGAAACAATCGCACCAGACTGCAGCTAGTGGGCGCAGTCGAAGTAGTTCGGGGCCAGTCTATGTCGATGTTAAAGGAGCGGTGAAACGTCCGGGGTTATATCGAGTTTCAGCGAGCATGCGCGTGGCGGATGTGATCAATATGGCACAGGGCATGCAAGTACAGGCAGATGAACAACAGGTCAACTTGGCGGCCAAAGTAGCGGATCAGCAGGTGATCTACGTACCAGCTAAGGGGGAGTCACACGTTTCGACACCAGCTCAAAGTGTCCCGGCTGCTAGTACGGCGCCAACCGGTGTTGCGAGCAGCTCTACAAGTGGCGCTTCTTCAGCAACATCTAACGAACCGATTAATCTTAATCAGGCGGATGTGGCAACCTTGCAGCATCTCAGTGGTGTTGGTCAAAAAAAAGCTGAGAAAATTGTGGCTTATCGACAGCAACATGGTGATTTTAAGTCGGTTGATGAGTTAAAAAAAGTACCGGGATTTGGCGATAAAACGGTTGCAAAGTATAAAGACCGACTAGTCGTCTAGTGTCTAGGCGCGCAATTTGGTATACTACTGTCATTGAAAGCGAGGCATAAAATGATGAAGGATCAACGAATTCCATGGGATCAATATTTTATGATGCAGGCCGTACTATTATCGGCTCGAAGCACTTGTGAACGACTCTCAGTAGGGGCCACGATCGTGCGTGATAAGCGAATTATTGCGGGCGGTTATAATGGTTCAGTGTCTGGGGATGTTCACTGTATTGATGAGGGCTGTTATCTGGTAGATGGCCACTGTGTGCGGACGATTCATGCTGAAATGAATGCGATTCTGCAGTGTGCAAAATTCGGTGCAGCGACGGATGGTTCTGAAATTTATGTCACGGATTTTCCTTGTTTACAATGCACGAAGATGTTGTTGCAAGCGGGAATTCAAAAGATCCATTACTTGCGGAATTATCATAATGACGAATATGCGATGGCGTTAATTGAACGCAAACACGTAACGTTACAACAAGTGAAATTTAGTCAGGGTGATTTGGATAAGTTGAATCTTGATCAGGTGTTGTTAGCTCGCGATTAATTGCGACCACTGTTCTTTGCCGCAATTGCGTGCGGCTTACTAAGTAGCTGGTTAGTTAACCAGCAGTGGATTGCAGCGGGATTGTTATTGTTGTGGTTCATCCGGATCGTATATCTACGTGATCGGACTTGTTTGATTGTAACCACGCTCTTAACGGTCAGCATGGCTGGTTGGTTAGGCTGGCAAAATTGGCAGTTTCAACGAGTTACTCAGACGCTGCCGCATGATGAATCGTTAATGTTAAGGGTGCAGCCGGATATGATCACGGTACGTGGTGGGCAATATCAGTTGATTGCGACGAGTGCGTATGGTCGGTTATTAGTTCGAGGAACTTTACCGTCGGCGGCTACAAAGCATCGTTTAGCTCAAGTGACTAAACGGACGCAGTGGCGAGTTCGAGGAACGTTGAGTCCAGTGCCGCCACCGACTAACCCCGGTCAATTCGATGCACCAGCCTATTATCGTAGTCAGGGAATCTTTCAACAGTTGACAGTTGAATCAGTGGCCACTGTTGGTGCTGCACCACGTACGGGATTAGCCGGTTGGTTGGATCAATTACATCAGTGGCGCAGTCAGTTTGCACTGGCCTGTCAAAAGTTACCGCCAATGTTACAGTTATATGCGACCAGTTTACTGATTGGTTTGCGACCAACTAATTTTCAGGCAACGATGAGCAGTGTTCAGCAGTTAGGTCTGTTACACTTATTTAGCTTGTCTGGCATGCACGTGATTTTATTTGCTAATTTATTGAGGTGGGTGCTAGTTCGAGGCCATCTTAGCCGGCAAACGGTTGATTACTGGTTGTTAGGCTTATTGCCGTTATACTTAGTACTTGGTGGCGGTGCTGACAGTCTGCAACGTGCCGTGATTACGGCGGGCTTACCGATTATTTGGCAACGGCTGACACGGCAAGCTAGTGGTGCTCTGAGTGGTTGGAGTATGGCATTACTAATTGGAATTATTCATAATCCGTTAGTTTTGAGTCAATCAGGTGGTCAGTTGAGTTACGGGTTATCGCTGTTATTGATTTTAATGCCCCGTATGTCCACGTGGCAATTGGCCGTGCGGGTGCAATTGCTCAGTCTACCAGTGCTTTTGGTGGCAACGGCCCAGTGGCACATTTTGTCATTAGCCGTTAATCTAGTGATGGCACCACTGTTCAGTTGGGTGCTCTTGCCGGTAACCATGATTGGTGCTAGTGTTGGGTTTGTTGTACCTGCGTTAGCACAATGGTGTAACTGGATTTTGACGTGTTTTCAAAGTTGGCTGGATTGGGTGAGTACCTGGCCGGGATTATTAACGATCGGTCAACCATCGCCAGAGTGGGCGTGGTTAGTCGGATTACTTAGCTTATGGGTATTAAGAACGCCGACAAGACGCTGGCTACGATGGTTATTACTGTCGTATGGCTGCATGGTGATCAGTATTCGCTATCCGGTACGTGGCGCCGTTCAATTTATTGACATTGGGCAGGGCGATTCGATCCTGATTCGTCAGCCGTTTAATCGGACGGTGAGTTTGATTGATACGGGTGGGCGTTTACAGATTCCACGGCCTAAATGGCAGGAAGACGGTCTTAAAGTCAAACCACGGGTCGCTACCATAACAGTCAATTATTTACACCGCTTGGGTATCACACGAATCGACACGGTGTATTTATCACATAAAGATGTTGATCATATCGGAGACTTGGGTGAGCTATTGCGTTTAATATCAGTTAAACGCATTGTCGTACCAGCAGGTATGGCGCACTTGCCCAAGTTTCAACGATTGTTAACGACGGTTAAGGTTAAACCGCCAGTAATCGAAGTTTTGGCTGGTCGAAGATTTGCGGATGGCTTAACGGCCGTTCATCCGTTTCAACCTGGTCGTGCCGAAAATGAGGATTCATTAGTGTTGACTGGCGTATTTGGTGGACGGCGTTTCATGTTCACGGGTGATTTGGATCGGGCTGGGGAACGAGCGATTGCTGAACGGTATCCTCAGCTGCGGGTTGACGTATTGAAATTAGGCCATCATGGCAGCAAAACGGCATCTGATCCACAAGCATTACGGCAGTTAGGCGTTCGCTACGGTATTTTATCCGTAGGGCGCCATAATCGGTACGGACATCCCAATCAAGAGACTTTGGATACGTTAGCAAGTCAAAAAATTACGACTTATTCAACAGCCTTGCAAGGGATGGTCACTTATCGATTTGGCGGAAGCCGGCCGAGTGTTTGGCAAACTTTTTTGAAAGAGGGTAATATCTATCAACGTACAGCAGGCGTTAAAGGAAATTCGCGCGGGTAAACTGGTGTCGATCTACGTTGTTTTAGGGACGGTCGATTATTTGTCAGACCAACTAAAAAAAGCGTTAACACAAGTTATCCCGAGTGAAGAGCAAACGATGAATATTGGGCGTTATGACATGGAAACTACCCCGGTTGCCGTGGCATTGGATGATGCGATGTCGGCACCGTTTTTTGGTGATCGCCGACTAGTCTTTATCAATCATCCATATTTTTTAACTGGTGAGAATAAGAAAGTTAAAGTTGATCAGGATCTCGATTCATTACAGCACTATTTTGAACATCCCGAACCTAGTACGGTACTAGTATTAATGGCGCCGTATGAAAAGTTGGATGCCCGCAAAAAATTAGTAAAGACGTTGAAGAAGCAGGCAACGATGATTGAAATCAATCAAGTGTCTGAGAAGGAAACGCAGAGCTATGTGCAGGCAGCGCTGGATGAAAAACAGATTCGAATCGATGCGGATGCATTACAGGAGTTGTTGAATCGGACGGATGGGCAGTTAGGGTTGATGATGGATCAGTTGCCTAAGTTAATGATCTATGCGGCCCAGACGCAGCGAATTGAGTTGTCAGCTGTGCAGGCACTGGTGACCAAGTCACTGACGCAAAATGTCTTTGACCTGGTCAATGATGTTTTACGCTACCAAACTAAGTCGGCAGTGGAACTGTATCACGATTTGGTGACGGCTCAGGAAGCCCCATTGAAGATCAATGCGATTTTACTCGGCCAGTTTCGATTGTTATTACAAGTTAAAATTTTGGTGCAGGCTGGTTATAGTCAGGGGAGTCTTGCCAGCACGCTGAAGATTCACCCGTACCGAATCAAATTAGCGATGCAGATGGTGCAGCATTTTGAACAACCTGCGTTACGGGCAGCTTACTTAGGATTGCTGCAAACGGAAGTTCAAATGAAAACTACGCAACGTGATCCCGAATTGCTGTTTGAGTTGTTTATGGTGCAATTTGTCAATGAACGGCGTGTGCTGACTGCTAGTCGGTGATGAATATTAAAGAATAAAAAAATAAGTCCGAAGTTGCGGAGGAAATCCTCACAACTTCGGACTTATTTTAGGGAACAAAAAAACTCCGTCGCAAGGCTCAGGAGTTAAATCGGTTACTTAGCGTAACGGGCAGCCATCCGTGACTTGTCACGGGCAGCTTTGTTGCGTTTGATAAGGCCCTTAGAAGCGGCTTTGTCAACTGCGCTAGTAGCTGCTAAGTATAATTCTTCGACGTTGTCGGCGCCGGCAGTATTAGCAGTTTCGAATTTTTTAACAGCAGTCCGCATTGCACTCATTTGAGTGGTGTTACGGGCGTTGGCTTTATTGTTTGTTTTCACGCGTTCGATAGCAGATTTGATAATTGGCATTAGTTTCACCTCCATCATTTTTTTCAACAAATGCTATTATACATAAGCCCCGGCTTGAATGCAATAGTTATGTGTAAAGTAATTTATCTTGATATGTATTTAAGCTTGCTTTTTCAAGGCTAGTTTGCTAGACTATATCAAGTGTTCAGCAACCCTTTACTTAGTTTTTCGTGCACCACCAACGATTTACTCAGTTTAGGGCAATTAATGGAAAGGTGGTTGATACACATGGCAATTTCACGCGAAAAGAAGACGGAACTTATTAATAAGTTTGCCCGTCATGATGGCGATACTGGTTCAGTTGAAGTCCAAGTTGCAGTTTTAACGGAGGACATTAACGAATTAAACGAACATTTACGTGTTCACAAGAAGGATTTTCATTCACAACGTGGGTTGATGAAGAAAATTGGTCATCGTCGTAACTTATTAGCATACCTTCGTAAAGAAGACGCTAACCGTTACCGTGACTTAATCCAAAGTCTTGGTCTTCGTCGTTAATATCGATATTAAGGGAATCGTCTTCGGACGGTTCTTTTTTCTTTACCCAAATAATACATAAACTTCATCAATCTCAAACGTGCGTTCGCTATACTGTTACTATCAAGACAGATAAGAGGGAATCGCATGCAAGCAACTGCATCACTGACGCGAAATTTTCGGATTTTGTGGTTTGGAAGTTTAATCACTGACCTTGGTAATGCCATGACGTTACCATTTATTGTGCTATATATTCAGACATTGGGTTCATATACCGCAACGCAATTGAATTTTTTAGGTGCAGCGGCCTTTGCCATTACGTATGCTTGTAAGGCACTGGTGGCGCCTTTGTGGGGACGGCTGGCTGATCAAAAGGGTCGTAAACTGATGTGTTTGCGTGCATCGGGAGCGATGACGCTGACGATTCTAGGCGTGGGGTTGGCACCTAACGTAACGATATTATTAATCTTGCGAGCACTTCAAGGGGCCTTCTCGGGTTATATCAATAATGCTAATGCTTTGATTTCGTTAACGGCACCTGCGGACAACCGGGGACAATTACTGAGCAAATTAGTGACGGGGAGCATCAGTGGAACGTTAATCGGGCCTTTGATCGGGAGTGCTTTAGCTAGTACGGTTGGTTATCGAGGGGCCTTTATCGTGACTAGCGGTTTGATGGCTCTAGTATTTGGAATAACATGGTGGGGGGTTCAAGAGACCGTAAAGCCCATCAGTCGAGAAGCGCTACCACCACTGAAACCAGTATTACAGCGATTAGGTCATCCGTTTATCGTGGCCTTGTTGACGTCGCTGTTAGTCATTCAGGCAACGACCAATGCGATAACACCACTGTTAAGTTTATTTGTCACTCAATTAATGCCACAAGCATCGGCTAGTCAGATTATTCTAACAACGGGGATCGTGGCAGCAACCCCGGGAGTGGCGACGATCTGTATGGCCAACTGGATCGGACGGTTGATTGATCGACTAGGGGCACAACGGTGTCTCATGCTGTTCTTAGGGATAGCCGTTATTGATCTACTATTGACGAGTTTAATCCATCAAGTCGGCCAGTTAATCGGACTACGGTTAGTACTGGGTATTGCTGATGCAGCGTTGCTACCGGCGATTCAAGTCATTACGGTTGAACGGGTCCCCCGAGCCGCTTTTGGTCGAATCTTTAGTCTTAACCAGTCAGCGCAGGCGCTCGGTAATGTGGTTGGTCCCGGGTTAGCGGTAGTCGTGGCCAGTTTATGGAATTATCAGGCCGTTTTCGCAGTGACGGCTGTGTTAGAGATACTTGCAATTGGGCTGTGGGGGTACTATTTTAGATGGCATCAACAATGAGGCTAGGGTAATAAATGGTCTAACTACTGATTTAGGTTAAAATGTGGTAAACTAAAACGAGTTACTTAATCGGCACAGGTACATTGGTACTTGTAAATTTTAATAGAGGAGTTTTTAGCACATGAACTTTGCAAACGTTGATTTAATGACTGCAATGGTGACCCCTTTTGATGATCACCAACAGTTAGATGAAGCACGGCTATCAAGTTTGATCGAACACTTATTAGCTCATGGAACGCAAGGAATTTTAGTCGGCGGCACAACCGGTGAAGCACCAACTTTAACGGAAGCTGAAAAGCTAACGTTGTTGAAACAGACCGTTGCAATTGTGGACGGTCGGGTGCCAATTGTTGCCGGCACGGGTTCTAACAGTACTGCAGCAACAATTGCATTTACGCAGAAGGTTAGTCAGATTAAAGGAATCGATGCTGCTTTAGTAGTGGTTCCTTATTACAATAAGCCGGATCAAGCTGGAATGATTGCGCACTTTACGGCGGTTGCTGATCAGGGTGGATTACCCGTAATTATGTATAATATTCCTGGACGGGTCATTGTGAAAATGGCTGTGGACACCGTATTGACCTTAGCACAGCATCCTAACATTATTGGGGTTAAGCAGTGTGCAACCATGGAAGAATTCGGTGCCATTGTTGAACAAGCACCAGCTGATTTTCTTGTTTATACCGGTGAAGATGCGCAGAGTTTAGCTGCTAAGGAAATTGGTGGTGCTGGCGTTATCTCCGTTGCAAGTCACGTCTATGGCGATGAAATGACCGCAATGTTTAGCGCAATCGACCAAGGTGAAATTGCCAAGGCAGCTAAGTATCAACGTGATCTAACGCCGAAGATGGATGCACTGTTCAGTGCACCATCGCCATCGCCTGTTAAGGCAGCGTTAAACCATTTGGGCCAACCGGTCGGTGAACCACGGTTGCCAATTTTACCATTAAGCAGTGAACAAACTAGTCGACTTTATAAGACATTAAATATTTAGATGGATCAAGGTGAAATAATTGAGTAGTAAAATTAAGATTACCCCCTTTGGTGGGGTTCGCGAAAACGGTAAAAATATGTATGCCGCTGAAGTTGATGGTGACATTTACATTTTAGATTGTGGGTTAAAATACCCAGAAAACGAATTACTAGGTATCGACATTGTCATTCCTGACTTCAGTTATTTGAAAGAAAATGCTGATCGGATTGTTGGGGTATTCTTGACCCATGGACATGCGGATGCTATTGGTGCGTTACCTTATTTCTTAAATGAATTTAGCGTACCCGTATTTGGATCGGCTTTAACGGTCGAATTAGCTAAGATTCAATTGCAGAAAGACCCACGCGTTAAAAACTTTAGTGATTTCCACGTGGTTAACGAAAAGACTGAAATTGATTTTGGTAGTGTTACGGTTTCATTTTTCCAGACCACACATTCAATTCCTGATTCAATGGGAATCGTATTACAAACAGATGCTGGCGAAATTGTCTATACTGGTGACTTTAAATTTGATCCAACGGCAACGGGGGATTACCAAACTGATTTTGCCCGGTTAGCTGAGATTGGTTCAAAGGGTGTGTTAGCACTACTTAGTGATTCGGCTAATGCTGAAAACTATGATCAGCCTGTCAGTGAACGTGAGATTGCAGCGTACGTCTTAGAAACCTTTAAGTATCATCCAAGTCGCATTATTGTGGCTTCGGTCGCTTCTAATATCTTGCGTATTCAACAAGTGTTGGACGCTGCTGCTAAGTCGGAACGCAAGGTTGCATTGATGCCTGGTGATGTTGAACAGATTATCAAGACGGCGATTGATCTTGGTAAGTTACACATGCCAGAAAACGTCGTTGTGCCACTCGATACAATCGATAAGTTAGACCCACACCAAGTGGTGATCTTACAAACAGGTCGGATGGGCGAACCTATCAAGGCATTACAACGAATGGCCAACAAGCAAGATGGCAAGGTTAATATTGAAAAGGGCGACTTGGTCTTTATTACCACGACGCCATCTCATTCAATGGAAACGGTCGTTGCTAAAACGCGTGATATGATTTATCGTGCGGATGCGGATGTTAAGGCGATTGCGGATGAGATGAATTCATCTGGTCACGCAACTAAGCGCGATTTGCAATTAATGATTGATATCTTAAAACCACAATACTTCATACCAATTCAAGGTGAATACCGATTGTTGGATGCTCACGCGAGCTTTGCACGTGAGGTTGGGATTCCTGAGGACCACATCTTCATCGCAGCTAAGGGTGATCAAATCTCTTACGATGGCGATACCATGCATTTATCGGGCTCAGTTGAGGTCGGTGATACGATGATTGACGGTATCGGTGTTGGCGATATTGGTAATATTGTCTTGCGTGATCGGAAAATCTTATCAGAAGACGGTATTTTTGTGGCGGTAGTCACGATTGATCGTAAGAAGAAGAAGATTATTGCGACACCTAAGATCACGTCACGGGGCTTTGTCTACGTTAAAACCAGCAAGGATTTAATGCAGGAAAGTGCTGAACTAGTGAAAGAAACAGTTCAATCGAACCTTGATAATAAGGAATTCGATTGGGGTCACCTCAAGCAAGCGGTTCGTGAAAAGTTGAACCATTACTTGTGGGATCAAACCAAGCGTCATCCGGTCATTTTACCAGTGATTATGGAAGTTAATCAGCATCATCGTCGGAGCAAGAAAACACCGACGACGCCTGCTGAACCAACTACGAATGAAACACAAGCATAAAGTAACGAAAGTCGGAAGCTATTTCCGGCTTTTTTATTGACTCGTGGAGGTGTTAAAGTGACATTATCAGAGATGCAAGTTGCGGCCGAAAAGGCGATGCAGGAGCAGCATTGGTCACAGGCGGCTAGTTTGTGGGAGACGGTCTATCAGGCACAGCAGACACCGGAGATTAACTACCAGTTAGTTCAATCCTTAGTCGCTGATGAAAAGTATGCGGCGGCTAGTACTTATGCGAGTGAATTTGAAACGTATTATTTACAGACTGACGAAGCAGCAACGCTTTATTTGACCGCATTACTGAACAATCAACAGTTTATTCAAGCACGAATTCTAGTCCATGCGCGCCCAGGCAGTTGGCAGAAAATGGCATTAGTAGCGATCCAAGCAGCCGAGGAAAAGGCTGAACGGACGCTGCAGTCCACATTGACCACAACGATGCGGCAGTTCTATCATCTATCGGACCAACCGGTGGTCAATCATGCTAGTCTGTTACAAGCAGCAACCCATTTAACCTATTCAAAGTATTTAACTGCAGCTAAGTTTTTATTGGTGGATCCATTTCTACATCCTTTGACACGAGTGGAAGTTCTTTATACGCTTCGTGAAATCGGTGTTACGGATACGGTTAAGGTGCAGTGGATAGATGAGCTGCCTTTAACGGTGACGCCCGCAGACTTACCGATGATTGGTCAAGATTCGGCTAGTTTAGCCGTTCAAGACATTCTACAGGATAGATTAGGTCAACAAGACGTGACCTTGTTTGCAAGCTTACAAGAGCTATTAGCTTTGCAATTAATGTATTTATATCCGCAAACTGAGACGGTTGTTTCTGATCCACAACGATGGGTTGATATTCTAATTGCGATGCAAACGGGAACCTTATCGGAAAATCCTAGCCAAACTGACGCTAAAATTATCGCACTGCAACAAAAATTACAGCAATTTACGCTTGATTTTCAGAAATAAGGGCGAATAATAAGCTATTACTTACAAAAAATCGATTTTTTGAATAATATCTGTTTACAAATCAGATGAGGGTATATATAATATTTTAAGGATTCCCAGTGATGGGGTTGTAACTTGGCCTTTTCACTAGGATGTAGTATAATACTAACTAAAGAATTGTTGGGGCACATTTTGTCTTGGCATTATTCTTGCGAAAATCACAGGAGGTTTCATTAATGGCAAAAGAACATTATGAAAGAACAAAACCCCACGTAAACATTGGTACTATTGGCCACGTTGATCATGGGAAGACTACTTTAACTGCTGCAATCACTAAGGTTTTAGCTTCAAAAGGCTTGGCTGAAGAACAAGACTTTTCTTCAATCGATGCAGCTCCAGAAGAACGTGAACGTGGTATTACAATCAATACTGCTCACGTTGAATACGAAACTGAACAACGTCACTACGCTCATATCGATGCCCCAGGACATGCTGATTACGTTAAAAACATGATCACTGGTGCCGCTCAAATGGACGGTGCGATCTTAGTTGTTGCCGCAACTGATGGTCCTATGCCACAAACTCGCGAACACATCCTTTTAGCTCGCCAAGTTGGTGTTGACTACATCGTTGTATTCTTGAACAAGACTGATCTTGTTGATGATGACGAATTAGTTGACTTGGTTGAAATGGAAGTTCGTGAATTACTTTCAGAATACGATTTTCCTGGTGACGATATTCCTGTTATCCGTGGTTCAGCGCTTAAAGCACTTGAAGGCGACGAAGAACAAGAAAAAGTTATCTTACACTTAATGGACGTTGTTGATGAATACATCCCAACTCCAGTACGTGAAACTGACAAGCCTTTCTTGATGCCTGTTGAAGACGTCTTCTCAATCACTGGTCGTGGGACGGTTGCTTCTGGTCGTATCGATCGTGGGATGGTTAAAGTCGGTGACGAAATCGAAATCGTTGGTTTACACGACGACGTTCTTAAGACTACAGTTACTGGTCTTGAAATGTTCCGTAAGACACTTGACTTAGGTGAAGCCGGTGATAACGTTGGTGCGTTATTACGTGGTGTTAACCGTGAACAAGTTGTCCGTGGCCAAGTTTTGGCTCAACCAGGTTCGATTCAAACCCACAAGAAGTTCAAGAGTGAAGTTTATATCTTGAGCAAAGAAGAAGGTGGCCGTCACACGCCATTCTTCTCAAACTATCGTCCACAATTCTACTTCCACACCACTGATATTACTGGTGTTATTGAATTGCCAGATGGTGTTGAAATGGTTATGCCTGGTGACAATGTCACTTTTGAAGTTGACTTAATTCAACCAGCTGCCATCGAAAAGGGTACCAAATTCACTGTTCGTGAAGGTGGTCACACTGTCGGTGCCGGTGTTGTTTCAGAAATTGATGACTAATCTTTAAGTGATTTTCATTGATTCATTAAACGACTTGGAAGCTTGCTTCCAAGTCGTTTTTTTTAGGTAAATTAACAATAAATCCGCGAGCGGACGCGCCTTTTTAACCAATGCGGTTTACTTTATGGCAACGATAGGTTAAACTAAACGAGTATGCAATTGACTATAATTGTAGAAATTATATGTTTTCGGAGGGAATACAATGACTGCAAAGTGGGAAAAGAAAGAAGGTAACCAAGGCGAATTAACATTCGAAATTGGTGCCGAAAAAATTACTGAAGGTATCGACAAGGCCTTCCAACGGACTAAAAAGAACTTAAACGTTCCTGGATTCCGTAAGGGTAAGGTTCCACGTCAAATCTTCAACCAAATGTACGGTGAAGAATCACTTTACCAAGATGCTTTAAATATTGTGCTTCCAGAAGCATACGAAGAAGCAATCAAAGAAACTGAAATCGATCCAGTGGACCAACCACAAATCGATGTTAGCAGCATGGAAAAGGGCCAACCATGGGTTTTAAAAGCCGTTGTTACGGTTAAACCTGATGTTAAGCTTGGTCAATACAAAGAACTTAGTGTAACACGTCAAAACACACGTGTTTACGCTAAGGACGTTGACGCTGAATTAGAATCACGGCGTGAAAAACAAGCTGAATTAGTTTTGAAGGAAGACCAAGCAGCTGAAAATGGCGATACTGTCGTTATCGACTTCAAGGGCTTTGTTGATGGCGAACCTTTTGAAGGTGGCGAATCAGAAAACTTCTCACTTGAATTAGGCTCAAACTCCTTTATCCCTGGCTTTGAAGACCAATTAGTTGGTGTTAAAGCTGATGAAGATAAAGAAGTTAAGGTAACTTTCCCTAAAGATTACCAAGCTGAAGACCTACAAGACAAGGAAGCAACTTTCCAAGTTAAGGTTCACGAAGTTAAGACTAAGGAACTCCCTGAATTAGACGATGAATTTGCCAAGGATGTTGACGAAGATGTTGACACACTTGAAGAATTAAAGGCTAAGATCAAAGACGAACTTAAAGAACAAAAAGAATCTGCAGCACATGACACCATTGAAGACGAAGCTTTAAACCAAGCTGTCGACAATGCTGAAATCGAAGCAATTCCTGATGCAATGAAGGAAGACGATATTCATCGTCAAATGGATCAATACTTGGCTAACATGCAACAACAAGGTATCGACCCTAAGACTTATTACAAGTTAACTGGTACTAGCGAAGATGATTTACACAAGCAGTTTGCTGCTGATGCAGATCGTCGCGTTAAGACTAACTTGGTCTTAGAAGCCGTTGTTGAAGCTGAAAACATCAAACCATCTAAGGATGAACTTGATGCTGAAGTTAAGGATTTAGCTGGTCAATACAACATGGAAGAAAGTGCTGTTCGCGGTGCTTTAACTGATGATATGTTGTCACATGACATTGCAATTCGCCAAGCTGTTGATTTGATTGCCAACACGGCAAAGCAAACCGCTAAAGCTGACGAAAAAAAAGATGACAAAGACTAATTATTAGTTTTTAGACATTGAAAAGCCTTGAGAAAAAGTGATTTTTTCTCAGGGCTTTTTTGTATGTTGCTATTCAGAGCCATGTGTTAATCAGGTGATAGTCATCGTCTGGATATAAGGTGTTGTCATGACTAGTAGTCGGATTAGCTGGTTTAATAGGTTGCTTGCTGAAGCTGAATGGTAAGATCAGTGAACAAATAATTTCGGGTTTCAGAAGGACCATGTTATAGTAGTGAGCGTAGAAAACAGTGCCTAAGCTGGTTTTAGCTAGGTTTTTCTGTTATGATTAGTCCATGTAAATACATCGATGAGGTGAGAATGAATGTTTGAAAATACCGAGACAAACGGCCCAGTAAATTGCTCGTTCTGTGGCAAATCACAGGATCAAGTGAAAAAAATTGTGGCTGGCCCCGGCGTTTATATCTGTAATGAATGTATCGATTTATGTAAAGAAATTATCGATGAAGAGTTCAGTGAAGAACAAACACATGAACTTACGGATATTCCAACGCCCAAGGAAATTGTTGACGAATTAGATCAATACGTTATTGGTCAAAATGAAGCTAAGCGGACACTTTCAGTTGCAGTCTATAACCACTACAAACGGGTTAAGGCGATTGCTGAAACCGATGCTGAGGATACTGAAGGTCCTGAGTTACAGAAGAGTAATATCAGCCTAGTTGGTCCTACCGGTTCAGGGAAGACCTTCTTAGCTCAGAGTTTAGCACGTATCTTAGACGTTCCGTTTGCAATTGCAGACGCCACAACTTTAACTGAAGCTGGTTATGTTGGGGAAGACGTTGAAAATATCTTATTGAAGCTATTACAAAATGCGGATTATGATGTTGAGCGTGCTGAAAAAGGGATCATCTATATTGATGAAATCGATAAGATTGCCAAGAAGAGCGAAAATGTTTCGATTACACGAGATGTTTCTGGTGAAGGGGTACAACAAGCCCTATTGAAGATCTTGGAAGGCACTATTGCCAACGTTCCGCCTCAGGGTGGTCGTAAGCATCCCCAACAAGAATTCATTCAAATCGACACGACGAATATTCTCTTCATCGTGGGTGGTGCTTTTGATGGCATCGAAGACATTGTTAAACGTCGTTTAGGGGACAAGACGATTGGTTTTGGTTCTGACACGGACGGCAAGAACGCGGTCTTAGATGACACTAGAAGTATCATGCAACAAGTCGTTCCTGAAGATCTATTACAATTCGGATTAATTCCTGAATTCATTGGTCGTTTACCAATCTTGACGGCGCTCGAACGTTTAACTGAAGAAGATTTAGTTCGGATTTTAACGGAACCAAAGAATGCTTTAGTTAAACAATATCAACGTTTAATTGCCTTAGATGGTGCCGAACTTGATTTTAAGGACGACGCTTTACGAGCAATTGCTGAGGAAGCCTTAGCACGGAATACGGGTGCCCGGGGCTTGCGCTCAATTATTGAAGATACGATGCGGGATATCATGTATGATATTCCAAGCCGTGATGACGTGAAGAAAGTTATTATCACGAACGCGACGGTTGTTAATCATGCTGAACCAGATTTGGTATTAGCAGACCAACAAGCTTCATAAAAAAGTTATTAATTATTTCAGGACCGCGATGGATAGCCATTTGCGGTCCTGAATGCTGTTTAGCGCTTGCTGAGCGACGTAAAAAGTGTGATAGAATTAATAACAATGATTGTATAAAGGAGTTAATTTTAATGGAAGTACATGACGTTGAACTTGTAATGAGTGCCGTTGCACCTAGTCAGTATCCAACAACCGGGTTCCCAGAAATTGCGTTATCTGGCCGTTCTAACGTTGGTAAATCATCGTTGATCAACGTGTTGATTAATCGTAATAGTTACGCGCGAACTTCAAGTCAGCCGGGGAAAACCCAGACCTTGAATTTCTACAAGGTTGAAGATCAGTTGTATTTTGTGGACGTACCTGGTTATGGCTACGCGAAGGCTTCTAAGAAGGAACGTGAGAAGTGGGGCCAAATGATCGAGACTTACCTTACAAGCCGTAATACGCTTCGTGGGGTGATTATTTTGGTTGATGCGCGTCATGCACCTACCAAAGATGACGTGGCGATGTATGAGTGGATGGGTTACTACCAGATGCCATTACTAGTGGTCGCTACCAAGAGTGATAAAATTGCGCGTGGTAAGTGGAATAAGCAAGAGAGTTTGATCAAAAAAACGCTGAATTTCCAGCCTAAAGATGATTTTATTGCCTTCTCGTCTAAGACTAAGGATGGCAAAGAAGCTGTTTGGCAGTGGATCGAAGCGCATTCTGTAGGGGGCCATTAGTTGTGGATTTTAATGAATATCAAGCGTTAGCGAACCGGACACTATATGGCAATGAACAGGTTCTAACCAACTTATCGTTAGGATTAGCTTCTGAAACGGGTCAGGTTGTTGACCAAGTTAAAAAGTACACGTTTCATGGTGAACGATTAAATAAGGATCAGTTGACTAAGCAGATGGGTGACGTTCTGTGGTACTTATCACAGGTTGCCGAATGGGCTGATATTCCCTTTGAAGAAGTTGCCAAGCAAAATATTACGAAGTTGAACCACAAATACCCTAGTGGTAAACCAGTTAAATAATTACTTGTTAGTACTCGTCGTTCTTAATGACGGGTACTTTTTTTGTTTATGGGCGGTTTGATTGCAATTTAAGTCGAAAAGGGTTAAATTAGTAAGTGTAAAAGAGTTGCACACAACTTAATTAGATTAATGGAAAGGATGCTTAAATATGAAAATTAATATTAAAGATGATGCACAAGCTTATTTAGCAGATAAAATCCCCGCAGGAAGTCAAGTTATCCTGACGACTGATGATGGTTCTAATAAATATTCAAGTCTAGGTGGGAGTTGTGCTATTGGTAATAAATTTCAGTTAGTTATTTTAAAAGCAGCTGATCCTAATTTCACCATTGAGTTAGAAAATAATGCTGGTTATGACATGCACGCAGCACCAGCTGATGAAGTCTATCTTGGCAATGGCCTTAATATTGCACGGTGGCACAGTGGTTTAGCTTTGAAGGACGATAGTGGAATCCTTGATGGTGCCTTATCCGTTGTTGATTGGCGTAACGTTAGCCCTGAAACGGAAGCGGAACGTCGTGAAGCAATGAAAACAATTGGGACTAAAATTTGTTAAGCTGATCGTCTGAGTTAGCTTAGATAGCGATTACGAAAAAGGAGCCGCTCTTCATTGAAATTTGAAGAACGGCTCCTTTAATTGTGGAGTACTGACTATTGTTTGTCAGTATCTTTTTTTGTTGGCTTAGTTTCCTGACGCTTGGCATGTTCATCGATGGTCTCTTGAACTGCTTTCGTCGTTAACTTGTCTTTATCATCCGGACCGATGGCGAACTTGTCGAATAGTTTATCAAGGTTATCTTGACGTTGTACTTTTAATGACATCAAATCATTCCCTTCGCTTATCGCTAATAATAGCAAATTTTTGCTCATTTGTCAGTTATCCGCTTTGTATGCATAAACAAGGCTAAAAACACTGCATAAAATACTTATTTGTGCATAAAATCAAGAATTTATCAAAAATACTTGCATAAATAATCATATGCGACTATACTTTACTCTTGTAAATTACAAAACGAGGAGAAGCGCGATGAAAAAAAGATATGGGTGGTTTTTAGCTATTATTGTAGCCCTGATCATGACGGTCGTACCGTTAGGGCAAACACAACATGCACAAGCAGCTGATAACTCGCTAGAGCAGATTCAGAAGAAGGGGACCCTAGTCATGGGGACATCCCCTGATTATCCGCCATACGAGTTTCAAGCAACGGTCAATGGTAAGAGCAAGGTTGTTGGGATGGACGTTGAGATTGGTAAGCAGGTCGCCAAGGATCTTGGCGTTAAACTGGTAATCAAGAAAATGTCTTTTGATACATTGATTACTGCACTTCAGACTGGAAAAGTTGACATGATTATTTCTGGGATGAATCCAACCGCGGCTCGTCGGAAGAATGTTGACTTTACCCACGTTTATTATCAAGGTGGATACGATATTGTCATCAACAAGACGGACCAAGCCAAGTATAAGAACAAAGATTCTTTTAAGGGCGGTACGTTAGGCGCACAAACGGGGTCAACCCAGTATAATGCGATTAAGAGTCAAACGAAAAACACGACTTCTAAAGGGATGACGTCACAATCAGATTTAATCTTAGCCCTTCAAAGCCACAAAATTGACGGGGTTGCGATGGAAAAACCATCTGCAGAAGCTTATGTTTCTAATAATAAAAGTTTAGTTGCAATTCCAAGTGACTTTAACATGAGTTCTGACGCAACTAGTTCAGCAATTGCTTTCCGGAAAGGCTCAACTAGTCTAGTCAACAAAGTCAACGTCACTGTTGATAAGATCAAAAAAGAAAACCTAGTCAAGAAAGAATATCTACCAACTGCTGGTAAGTATTTGAAGACCAACACGACTAACACGTCGATGGGACATTACTGGAAGGCATTTGCCACTGGGATTGAATATACACTGATCATCACGGTATGTTCTGTCTTCTTCGGATTCATTATCGGGATTCTCCTAGCCTTAGCACGGATGGCTAAGGGTAACGCCTTCAAGACGGCCTTACGTTGGCTGGCAACAGCTTACGTTGAATTTATTCGTGGGACACCAATGATGGTTCAAGTTATGTTCGTTTACTTTGGTTTAGGCATTTTTGTCAACTTACCAGCCTTAACATCAGGGATCATTGCGATTTCTTTGAACTCTGGGGCGTACGTTGCGGAATATGTTCGTGGTGGTATCAACTCTGTTAATATCGGTCAAACCGAAGCAGCTCGTAGTTTAGGGATGTCGAATAGGGAAACGATGCGTTACGTGGTCTTACCGCAAGCATTGAAGAATATTTGGCCATCACTTGGTAATGAATTTATTACCTTGATCAAGGATAGTTCGATCGTTTCGATTATCGGGGTTACCGAATTAATCTATCAAAGTAACATTGTCCGTTCAGATACGTACCGTGGGGTGGCGCCAATCGTGGTCATCATGGTCTTATACTTCATCTTGACCTTCACAGCGTCACGGATCTTGAACTACTTCGAAAGGAAAATGCAACATGACTAAACCAGTAATTGAAGTTGAAGCCGTAGCTAAGAGTTTCGGCGATAACCAAGTCTTAAAAGATATTACGGAAAAAGTGGAACCTGGCCAAGTAATCGTGGTGGTTGGTCCTTCCGGTGGTGGTAAGAGTACCTTCTTACGGTGCTTAAACTTATTGGAAACACCTACTAGTGGTAAGGTTGCTTTTGAAGGGCAAGACCTGACGACTCTTGATACTAAGAGTGTGAACGCCTTGCGGGAAAAAATGGGGATGGTGTTTCAAGGATTCAACTTATTCCCTAACATGACTGTTTTGGAAAACATCAAGTTGGCCCCAATGAAGGTTAAACATATCGATGACGCAACGGCGACTAAGACGGCTCATGAACTGTTACAGCGAGTTGGCCTAGATGATCACGCGGATGCTTTCCCAACCAGTTTATCTGGTGGGCAGGCGCAACGGGTGGCCATTGCCAGAGCCCTTGCGATGAGTCCTAAGGTGATGTTGTTCGATGAACCAACTTCTGCTTTGGATCCAGAAATGGTCGGCGAAGTACTGAATGTTATGCAAGAGCTAGCCAAAGAAGGGATGACGATGGTTGTCGTCACCCATGAAATGGGCTTTGCTAAGTCAGTGGCTGACCGTATCTGGTTTATGGCTGACGGCTACATTCAAGAAAACAGTACGCCAGATAAGTTCTTTGCTAATCCTGAAACGGAACGGGCCCAAGATTTCTTATCAAAAATCTTAATGTAAAACTGAATTAAGTTATTAAAGCTCGTCAATTACTGAGCCACATCACGTGGTTTATGGTTGACGAGCTTTTTTGAGGGTTAAATGCGGATTTGCGGGCTGATTGGTTGAGCAGCGTGCACACAGGCGGTATACTATTAATGCTGATTTAAACGAAAGGAAGGCCCGCTATGGCATCCGAAAATATTGAACATAAACTAGCGTTACTGCCAGATTTACCAGGTTGTTACCTGATGAAGAACCTCAATAGTCAGATTATCTACGTTGGTAAGGCGAAAAACCTCAAGAATCGGGTTCGCTCTTATTTTAAAAGTAGTCATACGGGTAAGACGGCGCGGTTAGTCTCAGAGATCGCGGATTTTGAATTCATCGTGACTTCAACGGATAAGGAAGCTTTCCTGTTAGAAATCACGTTAATTCAAAAGCACCAACCCTATTTTAATATCAAGTTAAAGAAGGGAACTGGTTATCCCTACATTAAGATTACCAATGAACGTGACCCCCAGATTTTAATTGTGAGTGACGTCCGTAAAGATGGTGGCTATTACTTTGGTCCGTATCCGAACGTCTATGCGGCACAGGAAACAGTCAACTTTATTCAGAAAGTTTATCCATTGCGTCGGTGTCATGGCTTCCAAAAACGGCCCTGTCTGTATTATCACATGGGGCAGTGTTTGGGTGCGTGTTTCAAGACGGTTCCCGTGGAAGAATATGACGCTCAGATTAAACGGATTAAGTCCTTTTTGAGCGGTCATGTTGAAACGGTTAAGAAACAATTGACGAAACGGATGGACAATGCAGCCGCCACGTTGG
The DNA here is from genome assembly GCF_001039045.1 of Lactiplantibacillus herbarum. Classification (GTDB taxonomy): domain Bacteria; phylum Bacillota; class Bacilli; order Lactobacillales; family Lactobacillaceae; genus Lactiplantibacillus; species Lactiplantibacillus herbarum. The sequence continues at coordinate 23,027 of NZ_LFEE01000021.1, read as the reverse complement.
AATTTGAACGGGCAGCCGAATTGCGCGATCAGTTGACCTATATTGAAGTAACGGTTGAAAAGCAAAAGATTATTTCTAATGATAATACGCCGCGCGACTTGTTTAACTTTTATATGGATAAGGGCTGGTTGTCGATTCAAGTCTTCTTCATTCGCCAAGCGCGGTTAATGAAACGAGAAAAGCGGTTATTTCCAATCGTATCGACAGCACCAGAAGAGATGGCTAGCTTTATTCTGCAGTTCTATAATCGCAAGAATAACGTCTTACCACGGGAAGTATTAGTGCCTGACAGCTTGGACCATAAAGTGCTGAGTGATATTCTAGGGATTCCTGTCAGAACACCACAACGGGGTCAGAAACGTGATCTATTAGATATGGCGCATAAGAATGCTCGCATCGTGTTAGAGGAGAAGTTCCGACTTTTAGAGCTTGATGAACGTAAGACAACGGGCGCCATGCAGGAGATTACGGATGCGTTGGGTATTCCAGCTGGTCACAAGATCGAAGCCTTTGACCACTCACATATTCAAGGGGCGGATTTGGTATCCGCAATGGTTGTCTTTTCAGATGGGCAGCCTAATAAGAAGTTATATCGGAAGTACAAGTTAAATACAGTCGATCACGCGGATGAAGCGGCATCAACCCGTGAAGTGATTCGTCGCCGTTACACTCGTTTGCTGAAGGAACACGCTGCCTTGCCGGATCTGATTCTAATGGATGGTGGCGAAATTCAGTTGGAAGCAGCTAAGGATGTTCTTGAGAATGAGTTAGGGATAGCGACCCCGGTTGCAGCGATGGTCAAGAATGAGCACCATAAAACGGCTGATCTGCTGGCATCTGCTGGTGATCAACATCTACATTTGGACCCCAAGAGCCAGGGATTTTACCTGTTACAACGGATTCAAGACGAAGTGCACCGATTTGCAATTACCTTCCACCGACAAGTGCATACTAAGCATTCATTGAGTTCGCGACTGGATCAGATTCCAGGGGTTGGACCCAAAACACGTAATAAGTTATTGCGGAAGTTTGGTTCCATGACCAAGATTGCAGCGGCTTCCGTCGAAGAGATTCAGGATTTGGGCATCGCGAAGAATGTTGCCCAAACCGTCAAATTCTCGTTAGCAGGTGGTGGCGTGACGCCGAAGCATTATCAGAAGGGTGCTACGTAAAGAACTTAGTTAGATAATATTAAAGGTTGAAAGTTAACGATTCACTGGAACCGCTGGTATGATTTTGATTGGAAAAACAAAATTAGTCATTACTTTCGCCTCCGGTGGTCAGAATTAGCTCAGCTGTGGGGACCGTGTTAAGCCTGAGAAGCGGTCTTAACCCTCGTCTTGATCCTTGGCAAACATCGCCAATGACCAAGAACGTCCGTGGCCTAAGCCCGGAAAAACACCGGACTAAAGCCACCTTCACAGCGTCGCTAGTCCTGACCACCTCCGGCTAGACTGGTTAATTTTCATGATAAACATCGTTAATATTAGTTTGCGAAGATGGTTAGTTGATTGCTTGCTAACGGAGTGGTCATTGAATCAAGTATCAGCGGAG
>NZ_LFEE01000021.1:0-21374 GCF_001039045.1 Lactiplantibacillus herbarum | reverse complement strand
GCAAGCGAGGGTCCAGACCGCACTTTGGCTGGAGCCGGTCCCCATGGCACGTTTACCTGGCTGGTGGAGCGACGAATAAGATGTCGAGACTAATATCTAATTAACTATCACTGGCATAGCAGCTATTCTAGCTATTTAGAACGTTCAACCTTTAAAAATTAATCAAAAAGTTCTCCCACAACTAAGCAACTTAGTCGTGGGAGAACTTTTTTTGAAATGATTAATAACTATTCGAAGCATCAGGCAATTAAATCAATTAACTCGACCGGACCAATCTAAATTACCGTGTAGCTTCTTAGTCGCTAAGACAAATGACCGTAAACTAGTTCCTTGCGGCAGTTGTTCCCATGCCTTAATGTCGGCCGTATCTTTAACGGGAGTCCCACGAAATAGGGCGATATTGGAAGCTGCCATCCCGTTAGCAAGTTGTTTGACCCGTTTTGTCGACAGTTTGGTTTCATCGCGATCCTCATATAACTGACTGAGGGCGGCATTGTATCCAGCCGCGTAGACAACTTCGTGATCATACTTTTGATAGGCAGTCATGGCTTTAGTACCCTGATGCTGCTTAATATAAGCACTGATGTCTAACGGGGTTGCGTGGTATTGAGCTTTGCCAGTTTGTTGATTGATTTTCAAAGTGCCGTAGTAGTGTGAGCCTAGGATCAGAGCGCCACTTGCAATATCAGTCAATGATTGCCCATCAACAGTCTTAGATGTAATGCTCTGGGCGTGAATGTGGCCACTCAAGGAAAGTTTGATACCAGCCTTAGCAAATACGCTCTGAACTTGTTCCGCGTAGCCAATCGTGTAATCCTGATGAATGACAGTGTGGTCCATCGTGTTGTGATGTAGTACGGGAACCAGGACGGCGTGTTGTTTCTTTGCCTCACGACCGATCTTAGCAATCCATTGCAGGGTGCCATCAGTGAGGCCACCACCGACTGTAGAACTGCCTTGTTGATAATTACTTTTATAAATGGCGGAATTCAACATCAGCAGCCAAGTATGCTTACCGGGTTTGACGAGATAGCTTAGGGAATTAGGGTCACGCTGACTAGTTTCGCCGTAGCCAGCATTCTTGTAAATCTGTTTAAACTGGGTCGGACTAGTAGCCTCGGTGCTATATTGGTGTTTACCTTTAAAGCGCCGAGCAATCGGATTGTTTAAGTCGTGATTACCAGGAACCACGTAAACGCGGATGTTTTTAGCCGTCAGTCGGCGAAGCTGGGTCGCGACATATTCATGACTCGCTTTTTCGCCATTGTTGGTGATATCACCACTGACGATAACTATATCAGGCTTTGTTTTAAGCGCTTGGGTAATGAAGGCTTGGAAGATAGTCGCGCTGTACTTCAGATCCGCGCCAGCGTCGTTACCGGCATATTCTGTAAAGGCCTTACCGTTGTCATGAAGGCTCGGCGCAATGACGTGGTCGTCGCTGATCACCATGGCAGTCAAGGTTGAATGTGAACTTTGAGGGATTGTCGTTTGTTTTTTAGAGTGACAGCCGGCTAACAATAGACTACCGGTTAGTGCGAGTGTTAGTAGGAGCGTGGGGACTCGGAGTTTCAATATAATCGTCTCGATTCTGAACTAATATTAATTTTATTATACCCGTTAAATTGCAGGATTATATTAGTAAATTAGTTTAAGCAACAAAAAAAGACGATCAATTGATCGTCTTTTTTTATGCTCGAAATATTAAGCTTTCTTAGCAGGTTTCCAAAGTCCAAGAACGACACCGGCAATAACGGCACCGATGACAGTGGCAGCAATGTAACCCCAGATGTTGTTAGCTAATAGTGAAACCCAAAGGCCACCGTGAGGAGCAGGAACTGAGACGTTCCAGAGTTGAGTTAAACCACCGGCAATGGCAGCTCCCACAACACTTGAACCAATCACGTGCAATGGATCAGCAGTAGCGAATGGAATCGCACCTTCAGTAATGAAGGAAATCCCAAGTAACCAGTTAGAAATACCGGCTTTACGTTCGTCGTCGGTAAATTTCTGTGGCCAGAAGGCAGTTGCAATGGCAGTTGCCAATGGTGGCACCATCCCACCAGCCATAACGGCAGCCATCAAGTTACCATGGCCAGTAGTTGCAAAGGCACCAGTAGCGAAGACGTAAGCGGCCTTGTTGAAAGGACCACCCATGTCGATTGACATCATCCCACCGAGTACTAAACCAAGAATAACGGCATTACCAGTACCCATTGAGTTCAAGAAGTGGGTGATCCAAGCATTGATAACGGAGAAGACGGGGTTAACAATGAAGAACATTAAGGCAGCGACAATCAATAGACCTAAGATTGGGAAGATCAACATTGGTTTCATACCTTCTAATGATTGTGGCATGTTCTTCGTCCACTTCTTCATCCAAACGGTGACATAACCAGCAAGGAACCCAGCAACTAAACCACCTAAGAACCCAGCGGGACTCTTAGCATTGGCAGTAATTGAAGCGGTGTAAACACCACCGTAAGCGCCGGCGTAGACCGTTGCCATGAAACCACCAACGAACCCGGGCATCAAGGCAGGGCGATCACCGATTGATTCGGCAATGTAACCAGCCAAGACAGGGACCATGAAGGCAAAGGCTAAATTACCAGCTTGGTTAAGGAAAGTGAAGGCAAGACTCTTGTCACCGACGAATTGTTCGAGGATGAATGAGAGGGCCATTAAGATCCCACCACCGACCACGAATGGTAGCATGTGTGAAATCCCGTTCATCAAGTCCTTGTAAATTTCGCCCCAGACGGTACCGTTAGCACTACCGCCTTCGTCGTCTGTAGCACCACCGTCAGCATCGTGATAGACTGGCGCGTTACCACTTAAAGCAGCTTGAACTAATTCATCAGCTTTGTTGATCCCGTCAGTTACGGGACGGTTAACGAGGTGCTTGCCATCAAAACGAGCCATCTTGACTTTCTTATCGGCAGCAATCACAACACCAGCGGCTCGTGAAATTTCATCAGCGGTTAATAGGTGCTTAACCCCTTCAGAACCGTTTGTTTCGATCTTGATGTCAACGCCGGCAGCTTCACCAGCTTTGATCAGCGCAGCTTCAGCCATGTAAGTGTGGGCAACCCCATTAGGACAAGCCGTAACACCAACTAGGTAAGGGCGTTGTGTTTCAGTATCAGCACTAGCAGCTTCTTTTTCAGCTTTGGCAGCAGCATCCTTAGCTTCTTTTTCTTCCTTAGCAGCTTGAGCATCACCGAACAATTGTTGAACTTCTTCAGGCGTTTGTGCATTCTTCAATTTACCAACTAACTCTGGATCAATCAGTAAGCTTGAGAGGGCGGCGAGGGCGGCCAAATGAGTATTATTGGCACCTTCAGGAGCGGCAATCATGAAGAATAAGTGAACGGGTTGGCCATCTAAGGCGTTGAAATCAACACCGGCTTGACTCTTAGCAAACATAACTGTGGCCCGGTTAACGGCTTTGTCCTTGGCATGAGGCATTGCAATGCCATCGCCAATCCCAGTCGTTGATTCAGCCTCACGTTTGATAATGTCTTGTTTGTAGAGGGCTTCGTCGTTGATGACGCCTTGTTCGGCATATTTATGAACTAATTCATCAATCGCGTCATCCTTGGTCGTGGCTTGCATGTCCATGATCATGACGTCTTTTAATAATAAATCGCGGATATCCATTTTACGGTAACAGTCCTTTCGTTAATCAGATAATTGTTCGATATTAATTAATGGTAAGATTTCGTCGATCTTAGCACGGGTGGCAATGTCTTCAGAGAAGGCGGTTGCTGAACCACAAGCTAAACCGTAACGGAAACTTTCAACGGCGTCGTGGGTCTTCGCAAAGGTTCCAACGAAGCCACCAATCATTGAATCACCAGCCCCAACGGAATTGATGACGTGACCCTTAGGTGCTGGACTGAAGTAGACAGCATCCTTAGTAATCAGGAGACCACCGTCACCAGCCATTGAGATTAACACGTGTTGGGCGCCTTCTGCCAATAAACGTTGACCAGCTGCAATGATATCAGCTTGGCTATTAAACGTGGTTTGGTAGTAGTCGGCCAGTTCGTGGTTATTAGGTTTAACAACCAGTGGGTGACTAGGTAACGTCTTCTTCAATGCTTCGCCGGTCGTATCGATCACGAAGTTAGCACCGGCAGCTTCAACTTTTTGAATAATATCGTAGTAGAAGCTAGCGGGTAAACTTGGTGCTAAACTACCAGACATGACAACCACGTCATCTGGTGTTAAGTCAGCGAGTTCAGTATAGAAAGAATCAATTTCGGCGGCCGTGATATCGGGACCGGCACCGTTTAATTCTGTTTCTCCTTCCGCGTGAATCTTAACGTTGATGCGAGTGTCATCAGCAATCGGGGTAAAGTGACAATCGAGGCCTTTTTGTTTAAGCGCGTCGCTAATGAACGTGCCGGTAAAGCCACCGATGAAACCTAGTGCCCGGTTAGGTTGTTCTAAGTCGTTCAGAATCTGTGAAACGTTGATTCCTTTGCCACCGGGTAACTTAGCGGCGTGCGCTAAGCGGTTGACACTGCCCAGGACCATGTTAGGTAGTTGGACTACGTAGTCAATCGATGGGTTGACGGTAATGGTGTAAATCATGATTGAACCTCCTGAATCGTAGTTAATGGTAAATATTGTTCGGCAACACTTGGCGTGAGCTTATCGGTAATGATCGTTGCACTGGATAAATCACCGACACGAGCAAACGAGACGTGGTCGAACTTAGTATTATCAGCTAGAATAAAACTCTCTTCGCTCTGCGCAATGGCAGTCTTTTTAACGACCGCTTCGTCAGGGTCGGGCGTGGTGAGCCCAAATTTCGGGTGGACACCGTTGATACCAAGAAAGACCTTGTTGAACCGGTATTCTTCTAACGATTTGACGGCCTCTGGACCAATCACGGCTTTGGTGATGCCTTTCAAATTACCACCAAGCAAGTAGGTCTGAATGCCCATATCCGCAAGAGCGGAAGCGTGGACGACCCCGTTAGTCACCACCCGTAAGTTGTAACCGACATTTAAATGGTGAATCATGGCCAGCGTGGAAGTACCGGCGTCCAGATAAATCACGTCATCAACTTGAATGTTAGCAACGGCTTGCTGCGCAATATGATCCTTAGCGTCAACGTTACGAGAAACCTTATCGTTCATCGCGGGTTCTTCTTGGAGCGAGTTCATATACTTAGCGCCACCATGGACGCGAAGCAAGTCACCCTGTTCTTCTAATTGTTGGAGATCCCGGCGAGCCGTAGATTCAGAACAATTAGTTTTTGAACAAATGTCCTTGATTTTAATAATGCCCTTGAAACGGATCGTATTTAAAATGTACTGTTGTCGTTCTTCTGTAAGCACTTTCAAATCCCTCCGAAGATTAATATACCTGCTTTGATGACGAAATGCAACAAAAACCGTCAAAAAACGTCAAAATAATTCAAAATCCGTCATCATTTCGCCATTTTAGCGGAATTATGAGTTTAAAGGGTGACGTTGCCGCGGATTTTTTGACGAAGTGGCCGAAGATTTGTATACTAGGTCAGGTATCTAATTTCGCACGAGAAGTATCGTAGATAATAATATAGAAGAAACGGGAGAACAAAACATGTTTGTTGATCAAGTTAAAGTAGATGTAAAGGCCGGTAACGGTGGTAACGGCATGGTTGCTTTCCGCCGCGAAAAGTTTGTTCCAAATGGTGGACCATCCGGTGGTGATGGTGGCCGTGGTGGGAGCATTGTTTTTCAGGCTGATGAAGGCTTACGGACGTTGATGGATTTCCGCTATACGCGTAAATTCAAAGCCGAAGCTGGTGGCAACGGGATGATCAAGCAAATGACTGGCCGTTCCGCTAAGGATAAGATTATTAATGTGCCACTAGGAACAACCGTCACGAATGCCGAAACTGGTGAATTAATTGGTGATATTGTGACTAAGGACCAAAAACTAGTCATTGCTAAGGGTGGCCGCGGTGGTCGTGGTAACATTCACTTTGCCAGTCCTAAGAACCCCGCTCCAGAAATCTCTGAAAATGGTGAACCCGGTGCTGAATTAACGATTCGTTTGGAATTGAAAGTGCTAGCTGATGTCGGTTTAGTTGGCTTCCCATCCGTTGGGAAATCAACGTTGCTATCAGTGGTCACTAGTGCTAAGCCTAAGATTGCGGCTTACCACTTTACGACGCTGGTTCCTAATCTTGGGATGGTTCGCTTAGATGATGCGCGTGACTTTGTTATGGCGGATCTACCCGGATTGATTGAAGGGGCCGCTACCGGGGTCGGGCTAGGAATTCAATTCCTACGCCATATTGAGCGGACACGCGTTATCCTACACTTGATTGATATGAGTGGTGTGGAAGAAAACGATCCGTTTGAAGATTATAAGAAAATCAATCATGAGTTGATCAGTTATGATCCCGACTTGTTAGAACGACCACAGATCGTGGTTGCCACTAAGATGGATATGCCTGACGCCGAAGCTAATTTAGCTGAATTTAAAGCTAAGTTGGCAACGGATGACACGTTACCAAACGTGCCAGATGTCTACCCAATCTCATCAATTACGCAGCAAGGGCTGAAACCATTATTGGCTAAGACCGCTGACTTACTTGATGTAACGCCACAATTCCCAGTTAAGGGTGTCGATGACGTTGAGCATCGTGAATACACGACGCCAAGTGAGGCTGGATTCAAGGTTGAACATCCAGAAGAAGGGTTATTCGTCCTTTCTGGTGACAAGTTGGAACGCTTATTCAAGATGACTAACTTAGATCGTGAAGAAAGTCTGATGCGCTTTGCTCGTCAAATTCGAGGCATGGGTGTCGATGACGCGTTACGGGCAGCTGGTGCTAAGAATGATGATACGATTCAGATCTTAGATTACGCTTTCCAATTTATGGATTAAGAGTGCCACAGCAGGCGGTTAGGAACCGAGCATAGCCTAGGCAGGCCAAGGATTGTGTACTTTCAATCTTTGGTCTGCCGTAGCTAAGCGGAGGTTTCTGCCTGATGTTGCACGTTTCGGCCATAAGTATACGAATCGCAAAGCAGTTAAAATCAATCATAAAAAGAAGGTATCTCAGAATTTTAAAATCTGAGGTACCTTCTTTTATGATTGCAGCCAAGCACTCAATGGACTAATCTAATTAGCCGAACAATAATCGTTGCTCACTCAGCCGGTAGCCAAATAAGCGTAGTGGTTCGGTGGCCGTTTGAATATATAATTGGCACTGTCCATTAATTTGACGGGTACGAGCATCGAGTTGGTCAAGTGTTAGTGCAGTTCCGGTTGCTGCTGAAACAAGGATTAGTTGGTCATCCTGCAGGGTAATGCTTTGAATGGCTTCTAGTTGGTTGGTCGCTTGTTCCCAGTATAGGGGTAATGAGCGGTCCAAGTCGGCCGTGGATAAATTAAAGTCAATGAGTCGCATCAGGCACCTCCAGATTGATTGATTTCAGCTAGCAGTATACGACAGTCATGAGGGTTAAGCAATATGAACCATTCAGGATGTCTGAGACTCTGGATGACCGAGAAGTGGAAAGCTGACCAGTAAACTAAGATTATTTATTCAGTTTCGTACTAGGAGTGCAATAATTACGGCTAGCCATGGTAAAATAAACTGAGCACATTAATATGAATGATAATGGTTTTAGTCGTCAGTGATGACGACTTTAGCCAAAAGCGTCATAAGACGAACAATTGTTTATTGCCGCTAGGTTCGGTAAAATAATTAGTAGACTGTATAGATAGGGACGAACAAAATATGCAATTAGAATTTTTAGGTACCGGTGCTGGTTCACCGGGAAAGTTTCGCAATGTTACCAGTACGGCATTACGGCTATTAGATGAACGTAATGAAGTCTGGTTATTTGATGTGGGTGAAGGCACGCAACACCAAATTTTGCGGACAACGTTAAAACCTCGTAAGATTACGAAGATTTTTATTACTCATTTACATGGTGATCACATTTTTGGATTGCCAGGTTTGTTAAGCTCACGCTCATTTCAGGGGGGCGACGAACCGCTGACGATTTATGGCCCAACGGGTATCCGGGACTTTGTCCAAACCTCGTTGCGCGTTTCTGGAACACGGTTGTCATACCCACTAAAGTTCCAAGAAATTACTAAAGCCGGAACAATTTTTGAAGATGCAACGTTCACGGTCAGCTGTGAACCACTTGATCACCGGATTGCCTGCTTTGGTTACCGCGTGGTTGAAGCGGACCATCCTGGTGAACTGCAAGCCGATCAATTACAAGCCCTGAACATTCCGAGTGGTCCCGTTTATGGTCAGTTAAAAGCTGGCAAAACGGTCACGTTACCGGATGGACGGACGATCAACGGGCAGGATTATATCGCCGCACCGCAAAAGGGACGAATTGTGACTATTTTAGGCGATACCCGCCGGACACCTAATGTGCTTAAATTAGCTCAAAATGCCGACGCTTTAGTTCATGAAAGTACATTTGGTAAGGATGAAGCTAAATTAGCGCGTAACTATTACCATTCAACTAGTGTTCAGGCTGCAGAAGTTGCTAAGCAAGCCGGTGTTAAGCACTTATTACTGACACATATTTCGGCACGCTACACCGGTAAACTCAGTTGGGAACTACAGAAACAGGCTGCGGAAGTGTTTGCCAACGTTAAAGTTGTTCGTGATTTTGATGTGGTTGATATTCCTTTAGAAAAGAAAGATTAGGTGAGCCTAATGGGACGTTTGACAGGACAAACCGTATTAGTGACCGGTGCTTCTAGCGGTCTAGGTGAACAATTAGCGCTGGCAGTAGCGGCACAGGGGGCTAACGTAGTCTTAGCTGCGCGGCGTCAAGACCGATTGCTACAAGTTGCCGATCAGTGTCGATTATTATCAGAAGCGCAGGCGATAGCAGTAGCTTGTGATGTAAGTCATGTCGCAGAAGTTGATCACGTTTTTGCAACGATTGACGACTTGTTTGGTCGTTTGGATGTGGTTATTAATGCGGCCGGCTTTGGTTATATGGCGAATGCCATCGAAATGGATCCAGCGTTGACAGCTAAAATGTTGCGGGTCAATACGTTGGGCTGCATGTACGTCAGTCAGTTAGCCGCGCAACGGATGGTTGATCAGCAGCATGGTGAAATTATCAACGTGGCGTCAATTGCGGGGAAGATTGCGACACCCAAGTCAGCTGTGTACGCAGCGACTAAAGCGGCGTTAATTGCGTATGACAATTCACTGCGTTTGGAATTACGACCTGCCAACGTCAACGTGTTAACGGTCAATCCGGGTCCCATTAAGACCGATTTCTTCAAAACGGCTGATCCAAGTGGCGAGTACTTAGCGCGGGTCGAGCGGTTGGCTTTAAACCCAGTTAAATTTGCAGAACTAATTGTCAGTAAAATTGGCCATCATTGTCGTGAGATTAATCGGCCACGGCTGATGGCTGCGGCTAATTTGGGTTATCAAGTTGCACCACGTCTGGGTGATTGGTTAACTGGATCAGTATTTAATTTTAAATAGGGGACGATAAATATGAAAAATCAGTGGCGGTTAGTTAGTGCGTTAGGAATTGTGTTAGTAATTATTGTATTTGCTATCTTGAACGTTGACTCAGTACGGGTCAACTTTGGGATTGTGGCCGTTCAATGGCCATTAATCTTGGTGATCGTGATTACGTTAATTCTAGGGGTCGTAACGGCTGTCTTAATGTCAACGATCAATGAATCGAAAGAACGTTCTGCACACGCCAAGGCGTTGACTGAAGCACAAGCTAAGATTGACGAATTAACGGCAGAAAATAAGCAATTAACGTTACGCTTAAATAACAAGGGTAAGCAAAATCGCCCAGTAACTGAACCAACAACGACAACGAAATAAGCGATAATTTGAAAGGATGGATGCCATGTTAGCGGCAAAGAAAAAGTGGGTGCCACGGACTTCAGTGGCCGCAGATGATGCGGCGGTGACTGAGTTAGCAACGGCTGTCAGTGTTTCACCGCTGATTGCACGGTTATTGATTGCGCGTGGCATGACAACACCAGCAGCGGCGTCTGAATTTTTACAAGCAGGGCAACAACCTCTACTCGATCCTTTAATGATGCATGATATGCAAAAGGCGATTGATCGGATTCAGGATGCCATTATTGCTGGTGATCTGATTACGATTTATGGTGATTATGACGCGGATGGATTAACGAGTACTGCGATTATGTATGAAGCGCTTGACCAGATTGGTGCCAATGTTAATTACTATATCCCTGATCGTTTTCAGGATGGCTACGGCCCTAATCAGGCAGCGTTTGACCGGTTGATCGAAGCGGGAACGAAACTGTTTGTGACCGTCGATAACGGGGTTGCTGGTAATGCGGTAATCAATCAGGTTCAGGAGCAGGGCATTGACGTAGTTGTCACGGATCACCATGAATTGCCAAGTGAGCTACCTAATGCTTATGCCATCGTTCATCCTCGCCATCCAGAAGGTGACTACCCATTTGGTGGTTTGTCTGGTGCTGGGGTGGCGTTTAAAGTGGCAACGGCGTTACTTGAAGAAATTCCTGAAGAGTTATTGGACTTAGCGGCAATTGGGACGGTTGCGGATTTAGTGAGTCTGACCGGTGAGAATCGGACCTTAGTCACGCTTGGCTTAAAGGTACTCCGTCAAACGACGCGGCCTGGTTTAGCTGCTTTGATTGAAGCAGCTGGTTTAGAACCCGATAAGCTGACTGAAACAAGCATTGGGTTTGGCATTGCGCCCCGTTTGAATGCACTGGGCCGGTTGCAATCGGCTCAAAGCGGTGTTGAATTATTAACAACCTTAGAGGAAGACCGTGCGACCGCGTTGGCTAAGCAAGTTAACCAATTAAATGAAAAACGTCAGGGTTTAGTTAAGACGATTGTGGCGAGTGCAATCGAACAAGCTGCAACGGAAGCTAACGTTGCCCGTCAAACCTTGGTCATTACTGGTAAGGATTGGCACGAAGGCGTCCTCGGAATTGTTGCTAGTCACGTTGTTGAAACGACTGGGAAACCAACCTTAGTATTGAATGAGGATGCTGATGGGCGGTTAAAAGGTAGTGGTCGTAGTGTTGAATCTTATAATTTGTTCGCAGCTATTGATCCAGTTCGTGAGTCGCTAGTCGCCTTTGGGGGTCATCATATGGCCGTTGGGTTGACGGTTATGGCTGATCAACTGGAGACACTCAAATCAGCGATGGAGTCGGCTGCAACTGAACAAGGTCTAGCAGAACATGCGCAAGCTAGTCTAGCTATTGACGGTCAGTTGACCATTGAGGCTGCTTCGTTGAAGACCCTTGAGGAATTACAAACCTTAGCACCATTTGGGACTGATAATCCGGCACCGTTGTTTGAGCTACAGCCAACAACAGTGCCACAAGTTCGTGCCATCGGTAGTGACAAGCAACACTTGAAGCTACAACTGGGTGATGGAACGACTAGTGTGGATGCGATTGGTTTCTCAATGGGGTCTGCAGTAGACGCTGTTCAAGCTAGTCCTAGTGACGTCAAGCTTGTCGGCGAGCTCAGTGAGAATACTTGGAATGGACAAACTAAGCCGCAGATTATGATTAAGGATATTGCGGTTGCTGGAACTCAAGTGATTGATGCTCGGACGCAGCACTTATCCGCACGGCAATTTCAGGCTCCTGGTATCTACTTGTTTTTCCATCAGAAGTTACTGACTAAGTTGCAAGATCATCTGACACCTCAAGCCAAGCCAGTATTAGTAGGCGATGCAGCAACGGATTTGAGCAGTATTGCGGCGGATCAAGCAGTTTACATTGTGGATTGTCCAGATACATTGGCGGATATGAATCAAGTATTGGCCGCTCTGCCATTGAATCAGTTGACGCTATACCTTTACCGACAGGAATCAGTTTATATGGCTGGTATGCCGAGCCGTGAGCAGTTTGCAAAGCTATACCAATTTGCAATGAGTCATCATGATGTTGACGTTCACCACCAGTTGACGCTAGTTGCTAAACATTTGCATATTGAGCGAAACTTACTTATTTTTATGATTCAGGTGTTTTTTGAGGTCGGATTTGTTAAAATAAATGATGGTGTCATGAACGGCGTTTCGGATCCGGCAAAAACGGATTTACATCACGCCCCTAGTTATCAGCTACGCGAGCAACAGATTGTAGCTGAAGAAACGCTTTTATATAGTAAATCTGCGGCCCTGCAAGTATGGGTTAAGAATCAAGCTGCAGTTAAGAATTGAAGGAGCTGTTAAGAACAAATGGCATTAGATTTAAAAAAGTATGTGGCTAGCATCCCCGATTATCCAGAACCAGGGATTATCTTCCGGGATATTTCACCTTTGATGGCGGATGGCGAAGCTTATCGTGAAGCAACGGAACAAATTGTTAAGTTTGCCCGTGACAAACAGGTCGATATGATCGTCGGTCCTGAAGCCCGCGGTTTTATCGTCGGTTGCCCGGTAGCCTATGAATTAGGTGTTGGTTTTGCACCAGCACGTAAGAAGGGTAAGCTACCTCGCGAAACGGTTAAAGCAACTTATGATCTGGAATATGGTCAGTCAGCGCTTTACTTGCATAAGGATGCCATCAAACCAGGACAAAACGTCTTGGTGACAGATGACCTTTTAGCTACTGGTGGTACGATTTCGGCAACAATCCAAATGGTTGAAGAACTAGGCGGTAACGTGGTCGGAACAGCTTTCTTAGTAGAATTAAAGGATCTAAATGGTCGCGATAAAATTAAAGATTACGACATGTTGAGTTTAATGGAATTCTAAAAAAATAGGATCACCATCCAGTTATTTAGACTGGGTGGTGATCTTATTTTTTTAGTTTGAGGGTAATCAGTTAACTGATTGTTAAATACAAAATGAGATTAAGCCCACTTTTCAATGGTAATCTTAGCGGTTTTTTTATCAGGTGCATCGGGATCAGGATCGTTTTTTTCAGCATCCGCAAGAACTTTGATCAGGTCGAGGCGTAGTTGATGCTCACCGGCAGCTGAAAGTTCCAATGTAGAGTGGCTCATAAATACGGTAGCAAGTTCAGGATGGTCAATGGTCATTTGTTCCTTAAACGTTTCGTTGAACTCGCGGTTTAAGAGCATGATCCAGCGCAACATTTCTTGGGCATGTGTTTGGCTCCAAGCGCCCGAAATATTAGTTAAGTCACGGTCAATCTGATCAAGTTCAGTTTGATTAGCGGCGCTTTCGTGTGTTAGTTGCTTGCTAGAGTAGTAATTTTCGGTTAGATTTTTGACTTGCACCTGATTAACGATGGTCAGCAGGTCGGCATCTAGCATTTTATTAATTGTGTAATACAACTGATTAGTAGGAATCTTGGTGGCACTGGCAATTTGCTTGGTTGATAGGCCACTAGCTGATTTGGTGACTTTTAAAATCGCATTAACTTTTGGGTCGACCATTAGCTTAGCAAATTGATCTAATGAATTTTTCGGCATTGTTTTTCACCTCAGTTATTAGCTTACGCAATTGACAAATCAAAATCAAACGGTTAAAGTTTATTTATCGTTTAAATTAATTTAAGCGATAAATAATAATTGATTGGAAGCGTCGGCCCATGAAATCACTGTTAGGAAATAAGGTTTTTTTGACTTTAACGACCGTTGATTTTTTTGAAACGTTAGGTACTAGTTTATTTAACATTATCTTGTTAACGTATGCGCGTTCGTTCACGCAGGCAAGTCTACTGGTGTCGATAGTTTCTGTTGCGACCGTATTACCAGGAGTTTTTGGCTTTTTAACTGGGCGGCTGGCGGATCGACAGCGTAACAAACGTCTATGGTTACTCAACTTAAAATTTATCCAAGCGGGACTATATCTTTTATTAGCACAGTTGATTACCGTGAAACAGGTTAGCTTTCTATTGGTAATTATCGGGATTAACTTGGGTTCCGATATTATGGGAATATTGAGTAGTAGTTTACGTATGCCGCTGATTCAAGCAAAGGTGGCAACAACAGTTCAAGAACAAGCGGTTGGAATCAATCAAGGTGTTAGTGTATTGATGCAGATGGTGGGACAAACCGTTGGGGTGAGTTTATTAGCGCTAACGGGTAATTATCAATTAGCGGGTTACGTTAATGCCATCACATTTTTGATTGCGGGAGTTGTTTTGTTAGTCGGTTATCCCTCTTTAAAATTGACGATTGGTCGTCAACCAGCGATGACGACGCGGCAATTATGGCGTAAGTTAAAACTTGCTTTAGAACAAGGCGCTCAAATGAATGTGCTAGCATTGTTAACGAGTATTTTATTATTAAACGCGGTTGGAGCAAGCGTGGATGCGATTCTAAATTTATACCTAATTGATCGTGGCAGTACTTTGCCAATTCCATTCAGTGTAGCGGTGTTGGTCATGAACACGATGTTTGTTATTGGTAGTGTTGCTGGAAACTTGCTACATACAGGCTGGTTTCAGAAATGGTCATTTCGAGCAGTGATACTGGTGACAGTACTTGTGTATGAGTTAATGTATATTAACCTGTTAAGCTGGCAGAACTATTGGTTGGTCGTCCTAATTATGTTGATTGGTGGTTTTTGTATGGGGCAAGCAAATCCTAAGTTGATGGCGAGCCTATTGAAGGTTGCTGATGAGCAAATTGTGGGGAGTCTCAGTGGTGTGCTTAACACACTGGCAACTTTATCAATTCCAATTGGTAGTATCGGGTTAGTACTGATCGATAATGTTGTTAGTGCGCAGGCAGCGTATGTGGTTTCAATGATGATTTTGGCTGCCTGCGCAGGTTGTTTGTGGATTAAACATAAGTAGAAGTGGGTGGTAGCAATTAAGTGGTCGTAAATTGCATCATACAAAAAGCACCTGGCGCAATGGCTAGGTGCATCTGAATTAATTACTTAATTGTTATTCAGCAGTAGTGAATTTAACCGCTGTGCCATAAGCGGCAACGGACTGCATATCCTGACTGATTGAGCCGGTATCGAACCGCATCATGACAACGGCATCTGCACCGAGGGCAACCGCATTGTCACGAAGCCGGTCGACAGCGACATCACGGGATTCATCAAGCATCTTAGTATAATCCTTAATTTCACCACCGACGAGTCCTTTGAGACCGGCACCGATATTGCGAACTAAATTTTTAGATTGAGTGGTTAGGCCAAAGACTTCACCAATTACCGTGTAAGTTTGTCCTGGAATCTGTTCAGTAGTTGTTACTAACATTTTAGTCATTGAATGAACCTCCTAAGCATGATAACTTTATGATAGCATATTCGAGATGAAAGCGATATTACATTGCTGGAGGTGCAAAATGAATGAGTTAGAAGTGAGTTGGATTGAAGAAAGCCAGCGGTCAATGCACGGTTGGGATTTTAGTCACTTAACGGGGCGTTGGCAAGTAGCTGAATTGCCATGGGACTATCCAACGTTAGTCAAAAACCGGATGAAGGCCGATGATCAGTGGTTGGATATTGATACCGGTGGGGGTGAACTGATGCGCCAGTTTAACCACTCGGCTGAATTGACGACGGTCACTGAAGGTTGGGCGCCTAATATTGACTTGTTACGGCAAACGATGGTTCCTGCAGGGGTGCAGTTGTATCCTGATCCGACTGAGCAATTAGTTGGTGTACCAGCGGCCAGTTTCGACTTAGTGACGAATAGCCACGGTGCAATGCCAATTGAGCGGATGGCGACCGTTTTGAAATCAGGAGGTTATTTGGTTACTGAACAGGTTGGGGCAACGAATAATTTTGATTTATCACGTTTCTTCAATGAGCATTATCAACCCGCTTATCCAGATAATCAATTGTTGTCTGTTGTAACTCAGTTGCAAGCGGCTGGTTTTGAGATTCTCAAGGCTGATTCGGCTTACGTTAAAATGGAATTTATGGATATTGGCGCGATCGTGTATTATGCAACTGTTATCCCGTGGGAGTTTCCTAACTTCGATGTTCAGACAATGTTACCTAAGCTGCGTCAGTTACAACGATTACTAGATGTGACTGGCAAGATTACAACATTTGAGGATCGGTTTATGGTGGTAGCACGGAAACGCTAAGCGTATAAGGTTAGGGTTAAAAATTAGGATAGAGTAGGTTGACGATGAAATTAAATAAGTTATTTCGTAAAAGCTGGCAAACGAAACAAGTAGATTCAAACCGGCAACAGGTTAAGCAACAAAATGTGCAAGTTGCCAAGCAATCAACTAAGAAATTACGTTCGAAGTTGCCTGATGATTTTAGAGAAATACTAGAACGTGGTGATGTTGCTGAAATAAAAGCAAGTTTAGCAAATTGTGAATTGAACGCATACGGTTATTCTGATAAAACGGCATTAGCATTTACCGAGCTGCCATCAGCAGTTATGCAGTGGTTGGTTGCGCGTGGTGCTGATATTGATGCCCAGAATACTTACGGGAATACACCGTTGCATGAGCACAGTAGCGTCTGGCATGGACAGCAGCAATTGTTGATTGACTTAGGTGCGCAAATTAATTGTGAAAATCATAATGGTGAGACCCCTTTACACATGGCAGCTGAAACGTTTAAGCCAGAGAATGTTCAGCGACTTCTAGCAGCGGGTGCCAATGTTAATGCAACGGATCATGAAGGCCAGACACCGTTAACGCTTGCATTTGTGCGGTGTCCGAATGCAAATATTAGCGAGCTGGCTGAAATAACGGAACTATTGCTAGCATCTGGGGCAACCGTTGATAAATCGATACCGCAGTTGCTGCATGACATCGGTGAGAACTTCGAACGCTATCGTGATCGATTTGATAAGGATTATGTTGGGGAAACGGATGCGGCTTTGCAAGGACTTTATGCGCGATTCAACGTAATACCAGTAGAACCGCACCAAATGCTAGCAGCTGATCAACCAATTATGGTAAAACCGGGTCGCTGGCAGAATCAACATAAACAATTATGGGACGTATTAGTGCCGGTCGACGGTAGTGCTAGTACGATTCAGGGTGAAGTAATCAGAATTACAAGCAACATCGGCGACGAGGTTGACCGTAATGGTGGCATGAACTGGGATGAGGAATATCAAGCGATGTTAGTCGCGATGGGCGATTATTTAGCATCTGGGAAGGCACTGGCTGATAAAGATTTGAAGTTAGTGACGAATGCAATTCAGGACCTAGATACTGGTCAGGACTATGATGCTGCGGCTAGTCTATCAGAGCTGGCGGTGAAGTGGGTGAAGTTGAATCCAACACCGATAAAGCTTGAAGCTCATGCGTATCAGCGTTGATAGCAAAAAAAGTATCGGTTACCAGTAGTATTATAGCTGGTAGCCGATACTTTGATTAGAAGTTAACAATGATTATTTATAAATAATCATTGTTTGAAACTGAGTACTAGTGTTAGTTAATCCTTCGTTATTCATCGAATTGAATTTTACGTCAATAATATGATAGCCATCATATTGCATATTAGCCAAAATTGGATTAAGTTGATCGGTATATTTAGTCTCGACATCAAAGGTTTGGTTTGTAAACTTGCTAAAACTAGTAATCATGATGACGTGAGTATTACCATCACTTGCAAGTAAATTTGGTTTAACAGATGTTTCATATAATTGTTCACCACTATTTTTTCGACTCTCAGAAAGCATTCCCATGTTTAATATCTCCTAAATCAAGATAAAACTATAAAACAAAAATATTTTAAAGAGTTATTAGTCAAGTTACTCGGTAATGATTTAGTTAAAACTAGTCTTAGTAGTGGTGATTAACTTGTTATTGGCAAAAGTGAAGGAAACGGATGCCCCAGATTTGCCTTTGATACTAGTGTAGTTGATGATTTGGGCACTCAAAGCGCCTGATCCAGTTAAAGATTCAGCATTTGGTGTCCCAAGTTTTGATTCTACGGAACTGAGTGAGTCACCGTTCTTGATACCATCGACTGTAGCAGTTGTTAATTTATCGCTAGGTGTCAAAGTAGCGTTAGCGTATGCTTTGGCAACGGCTTTACCATCATAAAAACTAACGGTAACGGTGGCGCCATCTAAACTTTTACCAACATTAGTCCAAGTATATTGAGTGGCGTCTTTGCTCAGACCAGTAACCTTAGTCTGAGTGCTTTGATCTGATTTGCCAAACATTGATTTGACTTTGGCTTCAGTCGTGGCAGTACCGCCATTAGGCAAAGCGACTTGAATGCTCTTATAGTTATCAAGTGAAACGCCAGTAGTTGTCGTACTAGCTTTTTTTGAACTGCTGGAACTAGATGAAGAAGAACTGCTCGAACTGCCGCACCCCGTTAAAGCTAACCCCATTAATGCGGTCATCCCGACAATCGCAATTTTTTTCATGATAAACCCTCCAAAATAATTTCACCTTTTAATGACGTAAGATTGTTGGTCAAAAGGTTATTCGAAAGCAGTGTAATCTTTTGTAACTTCATAAGATTTAAAGTTCTTATCAGTTGTGAACTTTAAATTCACTTTTTCATCTTTATTCCAGTTGTCAGTATTAACGTACTGAGTGTCGACTGTCACGTTAGCGGCATCTTTTAGTTTTACTACTGCACTGAACGACTTGATATTATAGCCAGTATTGTTAGTTACTGTAGCAGTGTATTCATAATAACCGGAACCATCATCAGAACCTTTAGTGAATTTAACGGTTTTTAATAAATTAGCAAGGGCGGTATCTTGAGTAGTGTCTTTGTTAGTTTGATTGCCAGAGCGGCGCAGTTCTACAAGATAGGAGTTGTATTTTTTGTCGATTTTTAAATGATACTTCTTATCAATCTTCACTAAGATGGCATTACGATTGTTATAGGTTTTATCCCATTTGGTTTGGAAATCGGCATCGTTATAATATTTAAGTGCTGATTTTTGCTTCTTTAAACTATTGATATAGGCGATAACATTTTCTTGTAAGAATGTACTCTTGAGCTTCTTATTAGAAAAGCTCTGAACTTGGTCGAGTTCGGCTTGGATAAAGCCTTGATAATCAGATTTACTGATATCTTCAATTTTGACCTCATCCGTTAACTTCCAACGTGCCTCAAGTCCTTTTTCCAAGGCAGAAACAAATTCCTTGTCATAATATTTAGTCGTAGTAGTTTTCTTTTGCGAACAACCTACTAAAGTTAATACTAGTAACATTGCAAGCAGAGTGCCTGCAATTCCCCGTAAACATTTGTGCTTAACCATGATAAACCCTCCAAAATAATTTCATCTTTTAATGACATAAGATTGTTGGTCAGTATATATAAGAAAGCGCCTTTTTGAGTATCTTTTCAATAATTAATTAGATTTCCAGATATGATCAATATCTTAACCGCTTACAAATTTAAAAATACATATTAACTAATTAATCAATTTAGTTGATTGATTCAAACGGCGTTATAGATAATACATATTATACAGAAGCAGTTCATAAATAAATTTAGGATACGATAAGTATTTGGAAAAATCATTGTTGGTAAAAATAAGAGGCGATGTTTGAGCTTAGTAGTTTTGAACTTTTATAGTTGATAGCTTACTTATCAGGTGAAAGAACCGGCAATAAAAGAAGACACACTGTATTTGGTGTGTCTTCTATAGGCTAAACGCCCCAGACTCAATGCTGATTCCGAGTGCATTTTCAGCAATATTACGGATGAATAGTTGCTGCTTGGCTTCTAAATGATAGGCTTCACTAAAACGTGTTAAATCAAAATCTTGTGGTTCAATGCCACTCTCATTAACATAATTTTTAATCATGATATAGAACGCACCATGATTAGCACGAGATTCAATTTTACTATTAGATACCATACTGGTATCTAATAGTGGTTCAATACTGTCGTCTAATAAACAGTGATAAAATTCGTGGCACTTAACAAATGTAGGTGAGACCACATTCTCGTTAATGAAAAAAGTTCTGGTAAGGGGAATGGAATAGCCTTTAATGTTGTTAGGCAAGCCACTAGTGTAATGATAGGTGATACCATAGTGACTAATTAGACGATCCGGGTCCCACGTGCCTAGTGTCTCCATATCGGTCAACGCTTCGTCCAAAGTATCATAGATCATCTAATCACTTCGTTTCTCATTAATTTTCTTGCCGTCGTCACCGTAACCGCCGTATTGACGGAGCCGATCTTGGCCTTCCTTACTATTCAGATAGGTCGTAATTAAGGTTTTAATTGCAGCCTGATCTTCATCAGATAAGGCGTGGTCGCGTGACGTTAGCATCGCCGAACTGTCGACAATTTCTGCAACATCGATGTGTTTGGGCGCGTCACTCGGCTGTTTTTCCTTATCATCGAGCAACATGTCGGTGGTTGTTCCTAGAACTGAAGCAATTTTTCCTAAAGTTTCTAGGGACGGATTTTTTCCTTTGTTGTATTGGTAAATAACATTTTTACTGAGACCAGACTTTAGCGCGACTGATTGCAGGTTCAAACCGCGTTGTTTTGAATATTTTTTGATGTTATCAAATACGGACATAGCAGCAATCCTCCTAACATAGTTAATAAAAAAATAATTCTATTGGTGTAAAATAGTTGTGTTATTTTACACCTGTGTTATTATTTAGCTATTGAATAACTTATCAATAGTGTTTAGCAATATCATTGTAGTTTCTTCAACGAATAACAAGCGGAATGCGTTTGCTTGTTTATTTAACATATCTTGATTTTACAGCAATAGTATAAAACCGTCAATGAATTGACGTATTAATAACAGGTGGGTAATGAAAATAGTCGTAACTACTAGTATCAAACTGTCAGTTATCAGTTAAACAAATTTGGGAGGAATACGGAAACGATGAAAATTATAGATGAACGTCTGAGTTGTAAAAAAGATTATTTTAAAGTTGGGCAAATTATTGAGGACGAGTTGAATCTATTTATGATTGTCCAAGTTGATTTGAAATTTGGACTCGTCAATTTAAGTACCGGTGAGGTGATGACTGGATTGCAATATGACACTTTATCAGCAATGGCTGAGGCTAATTGGATGCTAAATAAAGTCGATGCGGAGTTGGTTATTCCAAATGAGATTCAATGAGGGGTTAATAAAGCGATTTTAATTACTATGGCGATAAGTTGTTTCAGAATTTAACGATATGCAAGTCAGGACAAGAAAGTGGTGTAAAAATGATTGATAAAAAGAAGTTGGCTCAGGCCCTAGTCGTAGTGGAGCGTCAATATGGAAGTGTGTTACTGGCACCTAATTCTGCCATGCAGCCCATTTGGCAGCTCACAAAACGTCATGGTGAGGTTATTTATGTCAGTCAATCAGTATATGACACGATTGAAAATTATGTCTCGAGTCAAAAGACGGTCCACCCGCAACGGGAGTACTTGGTTGCCAAAGAGCTGCAACATGATCCGGCTTGGCTACGTTATCGTGTGCAAGCTTATCAGGAAGAACGGTTAGAGCCCATCTTAGAACGTGTTTGGATACTTTGACATTCG
>NZ_LFEE01000039.1:26568-29362 GCF_001039045.1 Lactiplantibacillus herbarum | reverse complement strand
ATACTAATTTTCATTCAATACTCACTGTTAGATTAATGGTTTAAGGTGTTTTGGGATTTTTAACCTTTAGATATAACAAAAAATGCGCTACTTCAGCAGGATTAACAGGCTGAAGTAGCGCATTTGGTTTGTTTTTGTAAATCATAAGTCTATGAAGGTAAATAGCGGTCTAAAAAGGCACTGACGTGTTTTTGGTACTCGGCGGGATCAATCCAAAAACTCTCAGCGTGGGTGGCGTTAGGGACTTGCCACATCTGCTTAGGGCTATTGGTTGCCTGGTAGTTCTTCTTCAGCATCCAGCTGGGAACGTAGACGTCTTCTTTACCGTGAATAAAGAAGATCGGTAAGTGGTTGTGGCGCAATTGTTCAACTGAGCTGACATCACTTAAATAGTAGCCCATTCGGTGGCGATTAATAAAACTAACGATGGGGACGAACGGATATTTAGGTAGATGGAATTGCCGTTTTAGCAAATAGGCGAGTTCTTCTTCCACGCTGGTATAGCCACAGTCCGCGATGATGGCCTTAACCTGCTGCGGTAATTGTTCGCCGCTCATCATTGAAACGGTGGCACCGCCCATGCTGACGCCGAAGAGCACGATGTCAGTACGAGAACCGTTGACTTGCAGCAGCTTGTCGATCCAGTCAAGGTAGTCATGACGATCCTGCCAGCCGAAACTGATGTACTTACCCGCGCTGTTGCCATGACCACGGTCGTCAGGAAGCAGCACGTTATAGCCCATTTGATTAAACATATAGGCATAATTAGCCATCGTTTCACCATCGCCCTTGTAGCCGTGGGAAATAATAACGGTTTGATTGCTCATCGTTTTTGCCGGGACGTACAAGGCGGATAGGCGGTTCGCCTCGTCGTCGGCATTGAGTTGCCAGTGCTGCTGTGGCTGGCGGTGTAGCCAGTCAACGTAGGCGTAGTATTCTTTGGCATACTTTTGTTTGTCAGCGGATGTTTCAGGGACATAATCAACCCGTTTAAAAGCAAAGCTATACAGCTTCTCACTGGCTAGCAGGGTGGTCGTAAACAGCGCTAAGGGCGCGCCAACCGCTACTAGTAGTCGGGATTTCTTCATTGGTAATCACTCCTAATCTCTCTAGTCATGATACGCCGGTTATTCGCAAGATGAAACTATTTAGAACATAAAGAAGCCCAGGGCGATTGCCCCAGGCTTCTATCTGGCCGCTAGGTATCATGCCTAGCTAGCCCATTTTTTCATTAACTTTGGAGGAGTAAATGAAAAAGGTTCGAGTGGCTGAAGAAGACGTCCAGTCACTATATGTTTAGTATAGTGGTTTGACCGTTAAAAGGTAACTAATTTACATGTGCTGGGACATATATTTTGAAAAATTGTTTACTGGTGGTCAAAGTTACATAGTGACCTAATTTTCAGATTCCTGATCTGGCACTCAAAAGGCTGATGTTAAGCGTTTGTAGAAAAAAACAAAGCTGGAAAAGTGATCACGTGATAACTGATTTAGAAATCAGTCTGGCCGATAGAATACCATCAAAAAACCACCGCATCGGGGAATGCGGTGGAAAAAGGAGTAGGGTAGACATGTGACGGGGAATCACATGTCACTATGAATTTCATTACTTTGGAGGAGTAAATGAAAAATTTTAGGTTGTGTTATAGCTGGTTGAGTTAACCTCAATTGCTATGATGTAATCATACCGAGCTTGTGTGAAGAATGTGTGACTGAACGAGTTCATTGTGATGAAAAAAAGATAAAAGCTTTGTTAAGAGTGTGAAGAACCATGAAAGTATCGCTATGATGCTTGTTATACCAATGTTCTTGATGATGGATGGTTCCAATTTATTTACAATATTTAGAAAAGCCCACCTAGCTTGAGACGGAAATCTCAGGTCAGTGGGCTTTTTGGCTAGTAATAGCTCAACTGTTTAATTTAGCGATCATCGCGGTTAGTGAATAGGAGCACCAGCCGTAGTAATTGTAAGAAGGTTGCAAGGGCTGCAGCAACGTAAGTTAAGGCAGCTGCAACTAATACCTTGCGAACCATGGGCACTTCTTCAGCGGTCAGGACTTGTCCGTCAGATAGAATCTGTAAGGCACGTCGAGACGCGTTGAATTCAACGGGTAAGGTGACTAGTTGGAAGAGCAACGCTAGTGAGAATAAGAAAATCCCAATGTGGATCAGCGTTTGGTTATAACTCAACAGTACTCCGACGATGATGAGGGGGAGCGAGAGTGATGAACCAATGTTAGCGGCGGGAACTAGTGCAGTACGCAACCGCATTGGCCAGTAACCAACGTGGTCTTGAACGGCGTGACCGCATTCGTGAGCTGCAACGCCAATCGCTGCGACCGAAGTCGAATCGGCCGTCGCCTCGGATAAACTCAGAATCTTAGTTTGACCGTTGTAGTTATCAGTCAGATCACCGCTGATCTTTTGGACACCCACGTCACTGATACCTGACTGGTTGAGAATGAATTGGGCTGCGTCAGTTCCAGACGTTCCGGATTGACTACGGTAGGCGTCGTAATGCCGGAATGTACGGTTGACATAGCCGGAAGCGGCCATTGAGATGACCAGGCCGATAATAACGAGAATATAAGTCGGATCGAAGAATGAGTAGAACATAGTAGAGGCCCTCCTAAAATAGTAGTTATGTTAAACCGTATTTTAGCAGATTTACCAGTGTTTTCCTACTGCGTATGGAAAACGACTTAACTAACTTAACAAAAATCTTGAAGTAGGGTTAGTCACACATGGTGCCAGTTAAACTTATTGGTAATACCGGCTTCCTATTCCGCCTAT
>NZ_LFEE01000039.1:14897-26444 GCF_001039045.1 Lactiplantibacillus herbarum | reverse complement strand
TTCACCACTGAACATTGTCAGGACACCCCTAACGGCTGGGTAGTAGTCAAAGTCAGACATTGCGCACCTAATACCATAATGACTAAATTCGTTTGGCCCCCAATTTCTCAGTTTAATGAGCTGCTTACTAAAAATTTTCTGACAGTTACTGGACAATTTCGAGCTACTTACTTTTTAAAATAATGATCATTCTAATCAAAACTAGTAAAATCCTATCAACATTTTGAATCT
Organism: Lactiplantibacillus herbarum; assembly: GCF_001039045.1. Lineage (GTDB taxonomy): Bacteria > Bacillota > Bacilli > Lactobacillales > Lactobacillaceae > Lactiplantibacillus > Lactiplantibacillus herbarum. Next base: position 26,213 of record NZ_LFEE01000039.1, on the reverse strand, counting down.
TACCTAGCCGTGAGGAGCGGTCTGACAACGCTCAGGCATGAAATTACACTTAGCTGAGTGGTTTGCTCAGGTTAGTGTAAGGCCGAGTTTTGAGATTGCAAGCGTCCTAGGCTTGTGAGCTCAAAATCGTGCCCATGGCGTTTTCGCGTTGTCAGACTGCTCCGGTAGGCGGATAAGAACCACAAAAAAACCTCCGTATCGGGGAAATACGGAGGAAAAGGGAAGTAAATTAAGTAAATATAGGTTAGATACAACACACACATCATTACTTGGGGAAGTAATCAAAAAAGTTAGGGGGTCGTTAAGGATTGGGATTTCCTTAATGACTATAAACATAGTATAGCGGCGGTGCGTGAAGAAAGTGTGATGCCAAAAGTTTAAAAACGTGATTTTCGATTGAAAAAAATAGTTTAATAACGCTTAATTATGACGTTTTTACAAAGTTTATAAAAAAATGGCAGTGAACGATGCGGTTAACAAGAGGGAAAATGCCTTAGTATCAGTCTTTGTGGCTGCTAGCGTCAGGGTAGGTGCTATAATAACTCTTAAATTAGATTGAAGGGTGTTTTAAGTATGAGCATAAAAATCGTCACGGATTCATCGGTCCAATTAACGGCGGCCGAAATTGAACAGTATGGTATTAAAGTAATCCCGTTACTCGTTGGATTTGGTGGCGATTTGATTGCAGATACGGCAGTTAGCGCGGCTGAATTTGATCAACAGATGGTCGTTAGTCCGGTATTACCAACGACTAGTCAGCCACCAATTGGTGATTTTGTGAGTTGTTACGATGCGTTGACGGCGGATGGGAGCCAAGTTTTATCCTTGCATTTAACGGAAACGTTGAGTGGGACGGTTAACGCTGCTCGCCAAGCCGCCGAATTAGCTGAGGGTGACGTAACGGTTATTGATACGCAAGCTGCAGATCGTGGGATGTCATTTCAGGTGTTGACCGCCGCACGGATGGCCCATGCTGGTGCGGATATGGCCGCTATTTTAGCCAAGATTGACGTTATTCGTCAGCAGACCCGTACTTACTTATTCGTGGATACTCTCGACAATTTGGTCAAGGGAGGTCGGTTGCCGAAGATTGCCGGCGTGGTGACAAATTTGATCAAATTAAAGTTTGTCTTTGAATTAGTCGATGGCAAGTTGAAGTTATATACTCGTGGCCGTGGTAAAAAGGCGTTGATTAAAGCGCAAGCGCAGATTTTAGACCAATTGGCAGATGCGACTCGGGTAGAAGCGGCCGGCATCTCATACGTCGGTGATCCAAGTGTCGCCCAAGCACCCGAAGACTTATTGCATGAAGTGGTGCCACAAGCGGATTTGTTGGTGGCGCGGACCAGTCCAATCATCGCAACTCATACGGGTGTCGGAGCATATGCCTTGATGTTTTATACGGTTAGTGAAAGTTGACGAGTGTCCTGACTATTAATTAATACTGTGGCATGCTATAATTAAAAAATAATAAATAAGAACTGTGTTGGTGCACTGTTCTGAGCCTAACCACCATTTTAATGATGACTAGACCCGGATGGGTGCACCTTTTTTGTCACTCTTTTTCACCAAAAGAAAGTAGGAACCCATGTGAGTTATCTTCTCAATAATCCGTTTTTCGGGATCGGTTTGACGGTCTTAGTCTATGGGATTGGCGAGTATTTGTATCACAAAACAAATCGCTTTGTGTTATTCCAACCGTTATTCTTTGGAATGCTGCTCGGGATTGGTTTATTGGTATTGATTGCGTCGATTCTAAAAGCACCTGTACAGAAAGTATATGAAGCGTATCAAGTTGGTGGCGACTGGTTATTCTGGTTTGTCGCACCGGCTACGGTGTCCTTTGCCGTTCCTTTATATAAGCGCAATGATATCTTTAAAAAACACTGGGACGTAATTATTATTGCGTTAGCGATTGGGTTGTTACTGTCACTATTTGGAATTTACGGCATTTCACGGTTAGTTGGTTTGACGGATGAAGCGTTGGGTGCCATGCTTGTACAAGCTGCGACCACTGCGATTGCTTTGCCGGTTGCGGAATCCGTTGGTGGCGATCAAGCCATTGCAGCCTTCGCGGTTATTCTAAATTCAGTTTTAATCTATGCACTGGGCGATCATTTTATTCGCTGGTTCAAGCTACACAAGAATCCAGTGGGTGCGGGATTAGGCTTTGGAATTGCGGGTAACGCAGTTGGGGCTACTAAGGCCATTGAAGTTAGTGAAACTGCCGGTGCCACGGGGGCAATTGCCTTTGTTATCGCCGGAATTATGGTTAACTTCATGGTACCGACATTTGCACGGTTGATCGGTTTAGGCTAGACAAGGAGGACTTTTATGAAAAAAGGCGCATTTATCCAACAGATTGTTATTTACGGTTTGATTCTATTGGCCAGTAGTCTGCTTTCAAAATTAGTGGATCAAGTCTGGCCAGCCTTCCCAATGCCAACGCCGTTGATTGGGATGATTATGTTGTACCTATTGTTAACGTTCAAAATTGTTAAGATCGAACAAGTTGCTGGTGTTAGTAACTTCTTCGTTCAGGTCATCAGCTTAATCTTTATTCCGTCGGGGGTTGCATTAGTGACCAAGCTAGACGTTCTTAAGGCAGAAGGACTTCAAATTATCCTCGTTGTAATGATCTCAACGTTGATGTTATTACTATTTACGGCAGGGATTGCGTGGCTACTAATTCAGGTTAAAGAATGGGTGCTGGCACGTCGTAATAGTTCAGTGATGGAAACTGAAGAGGATTAAATCTTGGTGGCACAGGATTTACCGCAGGGTAGATCGGGTACCAGTTGGATCTAATCAGTCAGGAAATTAAAAAATAGCGTTCTTCAGAATGTCAATTTTTCTGAAGAATGCTATTTTTGTATGCTGTCCTGAATTCTATTTTAGGATACGAAATGTATAACAGCCAGTTGGTCATCCTTGATGTAGTGACTAAAAAGCCACTACATCAAGGATGCAGTGGTCAAGGAGTAGGAAACATCAAAGTGGGGGCTTTGATGAACCCCATTCATGAGACTTGGGGGAGTCCATGAATGATAGTGATTATTAGCATCCGTTATGGCAGCAACGTCACTAATTAATCTAAAAACTAAAGAATATTAAGGATCGATAGTTAATTAATCACTTTCTACCAATCTGCGACTATTATAATTGCAAAAGTTAGTATCCGCAACTAATTGAGCTGATTAATTAATTTAAAGCAATACGAGGTTGGAAGTCTTCCGCAAAGAGACCCATGTGATGAAGGTCATAGCGTTGGCCGTCACGCTTGATGGCAAGCTTATTGGTACCCTCAAATTCGAAGCCGCTATTTTGGTAGACAGCGATGGCTGCGTGGTTTGTTGCGATGACGTCCAAACCGATTTTATAGAGATTCAATTCATTGAAACCGTAGTTCAGTATCAAGTTAAGGGCTTCCGTTCCATAGCCATGACCACGTTCGTCGGCATCACCAATCGCTAAGGCTAATTGAGCCGTTTGGTTATTCCATTCGACGTTAAATAGCGTGGCAAAGCCAAGTAAACGGTCATCTTCTAGGTGATGGATATGAAAATAGAATTCCGTATTACGATCAATGTTGCGATAAGTCCGTTCGAGTTCTTCGCCGGATAGTGGCCGTACTGCTGCAGTGTCTAGGTTGCGACCAAAGTCAGCGTCCGTATACCAATCACTGATTTCATCAAAATCTTCAGGTTGTGGAACGGCTAAGGAAACATTTGGGCCGATAAACAGATTTTTCAAAGTAATTCCTCACTCTCAGTTAATCAATTCCTATTCACCATGTTGGCAACTGAACGCGCACTTGTCAACTGGAAATTTAGTGAATCAGTTGATACTGATGGGCGCTGACTGATCGTAAAGACTGAATTGAACAATCTTTACAGTTATTTTATATGATTGCGTGGCAAAACTTTACGTTAGCTCGCTATATTGTAAGTGATCATTTAATGACTAAGGGTATGGGAGCGATGGACATGAAATGTTTAAACGTTATTCAGATTTCTGACTTGCACTTAACGCCGCACGGGCAGGTTCCAGTTCATGGGCAGCAGTATGATCCATGGACGAAGTTGGCGGATATTATTGTCGATATGCGGCGATTGCCAGCTAGTCCAGATCTAATTGTGCTCACGGGTGATTTGATTCATAACGGTAGTGCGGATGATTATCAACGTTTGCACGCGATTGTTCATACGATGGAAGCAGAGTTTGGTTGCCATGTCCGTGCATTGTTAGGCAACCATGATAGTCGTCAGGATTTTTACGATGGTTATTTGCCCGCGGACCCTGGGCCGTATTACAATGGCCGGATGCGTATTGGAAATAATGATTTCTACTTTTTAGATTCTAAGGTTGCCGGATACGAAGCGGGCTGGTTGGCGACTGAACAATTACAGTGGTTGGGGAAACACCTGCGTCAAGCACCGACTAAGCGGGCCTTTGTCTTTTTACACCACCCGCTGGATGGACCGACAATGACTAATATGCACTATGCTATCTTACAGAATACACCAGCACTGTTGTCGGTATTACGAGGTCACAATCTTGGTGGGGTCTTTTCAGGGCACGTTCACTTTCCGACTAGTTACGTCGTGGGCGATAATATCTTGAATGTTGTGGCGGGGTCGGCCGCGTACGCCATTGACTGTAGTGACCCGCAACATCACTATGTTCATGAGAGCAGTAGTTATCAGATTATTACGATTGATCGTGGGCAAGTGGGTGTCACGGTGCGGCAATTGATGCAGCAGCCAACAGTGATTGATGAGCTGCCGATTGCCGATACTAAGTTTATTAAGCCAGCACCGGCAGGATACTAGTTATAGATAGCGCTTTCTTTTATAGCAGCGTATAATAAAGATAATTAAATCGTTAGGGAAGGTGCAGACTATGTTTAAAATGAGTCATCATCAACATCAAACGATGCCACCACGAGTGCGTCGGCGCGTCCAACAACGCATATTACCAATCTTAGCTATGGAAATTACGGCAACAACGATTGTGGTCGCCGATGTCTTGCACGCAAAGTCGTTTCGGCATGGGCACCGCTTAGGATGGTTGCTAATGGCATTTGTTCAACCAATTGGTCCCTGGCTTTACTTTGCATTCGGACAGGAACGGTAATTCATTGACTTGGTTAGTATAATGCTAAAAAATTGAAAAGTAGTTAATTTAAATAGCTAAAAATAAGGACTGCGATTAATATCGCAGTCCTTATTCGTATGCTGAATAGGTATAGTTGAAAATATCGTTACTTAATAATTACTCGGCCTCGGGGGCACTCTTAGTTTCTGAATGGTTGAGATTCAGGCGCTTCAAGTCAGCCATCTTAGTGACGTTGAGTAACTTTTGGCAATCAGGGCATAGTCCGTAGACTTCCATGTTGTGGCCAGTGACTAAATAACCGGAAAGCTCGGCAGCTTTGACGTCAATACTGTGTAGATCGGGTTCAAAAACATCGGTGATCTTACCACAATTTTCACAGACAACGTGGTAATGTGGTCGGCCGAAGAAATCATAATGGGTACCGGCGTCACCATTTTGTAATTCAATGACAATCCCTAAATCTACGAATAATTTAAGGGTGTTATAGACGGTTGCTAAGCTTAAGTTTGGTAGCTGAGTCTCCAGCGCCTGGTAAATCGTTTCGACTGACGGGTGGTTGTGATGCGTAATTAAGTAGTTCAGAATGATTTGCCGTTGCGGTGTTACGCGGATTTTATGATCCTTTAATTGTTGCAAGGCTTGGGTCAACATATCTTCTGCCATGACGCGGTCCTCCTTTATCATATTCACCTTTATTAAACCACACTTTTTAGAAGGATTCCAATTTAGGATCGTTATCAAAGTGAACTTTTACTAAACTTAAGCAGTAAAAATTGGATAATTAAGCGTGAAACTATCAATCAGATTTTTAACATAGAGGGGATAGCTGTTGCCGTATCTGCCAGTGTTACAAGTCAGTCTTTAGGAAGGGTGACCGGATTTTCTTTTACCATCTAAAGGTTAAAACTAGTCATAACTTTCGCCTCCGGTAGTCAGCACTAGCTCAGCTGTGGGGACCGGTTCAAGCCTGAAAAGCGGTCTTGAACCTCGCTTTAGGCATTGGCACAATTCACCAATGCCTAAAGACGTCCGTGGCGTAATTCCGGAAAATCACCGGCATAACGCCACCTTCACAGCATCGCTAGTACTGCCCACCTCCGTCTAGACGGGTCGTTAATTACGATAGTCGTGGTTAACTTTAGTTCTGATCAAGAGAATATTAGGTATAACCAAGGAACTAGAGATTGCTTTCCATTTAAGCGGAGTCAGCTGGGAAATGTGTCATGAAGGCAAGCTAAGATGGCGTTCTTGGCCGCCTTAGCTTGCGGGACGTCTTCAAAAGATTGTCCTTTAAGGCTTTGAAGCGAGGCCCCAGACCGCTGTTTGGCTGGGACCGGTCCCCATGACACGATTTCTTGGCTGACGGGCGCGGAGAATTAAGTACTGACACTAATTTTCATCCAATACTCACTGTTAAATCAATGGTTTAAGTTGTTTTGGGACTTTCAACCTTTAGTTACCATAATAAAACGCCAAGTTAGCTGAATACTAACCTGGCGTTTTCTATTTAGTTTGAATTAAGCCTGTGACTGAATCGTGCTAGGAGTCGTTATGGCGTCATTACTGTTTTGAGCCCAAACCAATAATTGTGCTTGGATATTTTCTAAAATCTTCATTGATAGTTGATAGTCTCGTTCAGAACCGGTGCTATTAAAGCTCAAGGTACAAGTGCCAGCAAACGTACTAAGCAGCAATTTCCATAGCTGGTGAACAGTGGAAGGCCCCTGAAAAGACGCAGTTCACAACGGTTAAACCGTGGAATTGAAGTTGTTGCTGATCGACAACTCCGAAATTGGTGTATCGAAGGGATGGTTGTGGTAACCAGCGCGTCGTCATTTTTCGGAGCATTTTAATCGGCATCGTGTGATTCATTTTCTGCAAGTTGCTCAAACGATATAGGAACGCAACCCGGGAACGTTCAGTGGCTAATAAGTCGTGAACCTGTTGGACGAGCGTTGTGAAGGACGCGTCGATATCAACTTTGATGGTCAAAAAGACGTTAACGGTTAAGTTGGCAACCTGGACGCTGTCCTCGTCCGTTGTAAAACGTCGTAAATCGATTGGGCAAGGCAGCGTTACCGTGGTATGTCCAGTTAGCACTTGCAATGCCTTTGCATACGCAGCTAAGATAGCCTCACTGATACCAACGTTTTGAGCTTTGGCAATACGTCGAACGCGCATGAACTGACTACTGCTCAGCATGACATGACCGCCATGACGCAGGTTGATGCCCGGATAATGGGGGAGTTTAACCATACTGGTAGTAGGGATCTTATGGTGTGAACGTGAAAACTGCTTGGTTAGCTGATTGATGACTGGCCGTAAACGGCGTTCATTACGTTCAGCCGATAGGTCATCATAGTTATAGGCACGAGCTAATAGGTAGAGGTACTCCTTAAATCCGTGATTGTCGGTGAGTAGGTGACTCATGAAAGCTTGTAAGACGTCGTATTGACCGTGATGAATCACAAACAAACGCAATTGAGGTCCCTTGGTGAACTCAAACTCAGTATTTTCAGGACTATACGGGCTCTGAACTTCACTAACGATTTGGTTGACATCTGGCTCGTCGACGACAAAGCGGTTGTGATCAGGCTGATAGTGACCGAAAATTTCGGGTACGACTTTTGCAGAAGAGAGAACGGCTGCCTTCAAACGTTCAACGTCGATCTTGCTTGAAAAGACCACCCGTGAACGCATTAAAGGTGCTGTTTCATCCGTGAGTAACATATTTAAAAAATCAAGTGCTTCACCACGATAATACATGCTAACTCCCCCGATCAATTTCTCTAATTATCAGTATACCAGACAATATTTAGCGCGGTTACGAGGGATGGTTGTTTTTGAAAAAAGTTAATAAACATTCGTGAAACTTTATTAATGGTGTAGGGCTTAAAATTAGTAATGGGGGTCAGGTAACCGTTTGAAAGGGTGCTATTAATAAATAATAGGCAATCTTTGTAATAAAACGAGCAAGTAGGGTTATTTTTTGAAAACGTTTCCGTCCGCTTGCTAAAAAACTGGTATACTGAAGATAATCACAACTTAAGGGAGTTTTTCACAAGATGAAAATTGTCGCACTGGTTGGTAGCATTCGCCGTTCTTCGTATAATCGAAAGTTAGCGGCGTTTGTTCAGCAACACTACGCCGGACAACTGGATGTCACTATTCTTGATTTAGGGGCTTTGCCATACTATGACCAAGATATCGAATTAGAAGCGCCAGCAGTTGTTCAAGAGTTTAAACAAGCTGTTCTGGCTGCTGACGGGGTGTTATTTGTCACGCCGGAGTACAATCACAGTATTCCTGGAGTTCTAGGTAATGCCATCGATTGGTTGTCTCGAGTTGAACGGCCTTTGACGGGAAAACCCGTTATGATTCTAGGTGCAACAATGGGGCCACTTGGAACGGTTCGGGCGCAAGGGCATTTGCGCCAGATTCTGGATTCACCAGGTGTTGCAGCGCGAGTTCTACCTGGAAACGAGTTTTTACTGGGCATGGTTCAAAATAAGATCGATGCAGCTGGCAATATCACGGATGACCAATCAGTAGCGTGGCTGGATCATTGTGTGCAGGACTACCTTGAGTTTGCGCAGCAATTAGCCCCTAACGACTAATGCGGATAAAATAATTGATAAGGGGAAATTTAGTATGAACAAAGAACGTCAGTTGATTTATGTCATTTTGAATGATGAAGATGTAGAATATGATCTGGAAGAATTATCAGATCAATACGTGGTTTATATTCGCCAGCAAGCTGGGGACCCACGCGACTTACCGTTAGTGAATACTGAAATTCAGCGCCTATTCAAAGATGCCGAATTAGATTTTGAAGAGAAGGTTAAGCCAGCCAATCACAAGGCCGACATTGTGTTAGTTGTTAAACGCAGTACCGTAACTGCAGATTAAAATAATACTGGTAAATAACCACGGCGGGACAAATAGTTGTCGCTGTGGCTATTTTTGTGTACGATCAAGGACATTAATGAACGAATGAAGGCGTTAGACTAATGACGATTGAAGAACTATATCAGCGAATGCTAACCGCAATGGGACCGCGGCACTGGCTTCAAATTGGGACACCACCTGCAGAAACAGCGTGGGAGATTCTGTGGGGTGGAATCTTGGTTCAAAATACGAATTGGCGAAATGTTGACTATGCGCTAGCTAATTTGAAAAAAGCAACCGGCTTTGAACCGCAACAATTGTTAGCGCTGAGTACCACTGAACTGACAACACTAGTTAAACCAGCGGGCTTCTACACACGGAAAGTTCCAACGTTGCAAGTTTTGGCGGCGTGGTGTCAGCAATATGACTTTAACTTAGCAACCATCCAGAGCCTGCCAGCAGAACAGTTGCGTGCAGAATTGAAAGCTTTACGGGGAATCGGTGATGAGACGGCCGACTATTTTAGTATGTATGTTTTTCATCAGCCAACTATAATTATCGATACGTATTTACGTCGCTTATTTGGCTGGTTAGACCAACCATTACCGAATAATTATGGCCAAGCTCAGGCGTTAATTGAGCAAGCTTGGAGCTATGACTTATCAAAAGCCTGGGAATTTCACGCGTTGATCGTTGACTATGGTAAGACCATCAAGAATACGACGGATTTCGAGCAGTCCTTTTTAGCAGCACAACGGTTGACACTTGTTTAGCAAGTTTTGCTAACTAATAAAGATAGTGGTTAATTACGACGATTAATGATTGAATTAAACTGGCTTTGATTGACCGCCTTTTTAGGGGCGGTTATTATTATAGTTATAAAAGAAAGCGCTTTATATCGAGGCGCTGGCTTGATTTTTAATTGTTGTTGAAACAATCAGTAATCGCTCATTATTAGTAATCGCAATTATTATGATGGTTATTGATGGGGACAAGTTAGTTAGGCATGCGATAGATCAAAGGGGGAGCATCGCAATGAAACAAGTAGAGTTATTAACACCGATTGCGGGGCAGTTGATACTGCTCAAGGCGGTCAAAGATCCGGTCTTTTCACAGGGGATGATGGGCCAAGGTTTCGGGATTGAACCGAGTGATGGTCAAGTTGTGGCGCCGATCAGTGGTAAGGTGACGATGGTTGCTTCAACGTTGCATGCTATTGGCTTTACGAGCAGTGACGGACTAGAAGTATTGGTCCATCTCGGTATCGATACGGTTGAGATGGCCGACAATCCACCGTTTAAAGTTAACGTTCAAGTTGGTGATACGGTAAAAGCAGGTGAACCTGTGGCTATAATGGATTTGGCAGCCATTAATGCAGCTAATAAAGCAACCACAGTCATTGTAGCAGTGACTAATTCTAATGACATGGTTGCTAAACTAGCACCACAAGTCGGAGAAGTACGTGCTGGGGTAGTTGGTGCGATGATTGATTTACGTGCTGACGTTAAACCAAACGAACCAGTGGCAACTGTAACGACTAAAGCAGGCCACGGAGGCAAATATGCTGACTTAGCGAGCCAAATCATTGCGAATGTTGGCGGCCCAGTCAATGTTAAGAGTGTCATTCATTGTATTACAAGGGTCCGGTTCTACCTGAAGGATGAACAACAAGCGAATGATGATGTCATCCGTAATTTAAAGGGGGTTATCGATGTTGCCAAGGCGGGTGGTCAGTATCAAGTCGTGATTGGTCCTGCCGTTACCGACGTCTATGATGCGATTGTCGCACAACTCGGTGCTGGTTTTGGTGATGATGATGCGTCCGCAATTGCCTCTGAAAAGGAAGCTAACCGGATTGCGTGGCAGAAGATGAATCCGTGGGAAAAGGTTAAGCATAGTATGAGCAGCCTGATTGGTGTGATTACTGGTTCGATGATTCCGGTGATTGGCTTGTTGGCCGCTTCTGGGATCTTGAAAGGGGTCTTGGCGCTACTCACTAATTTCCACGTGGTGTCGGCAACTGAGTCAACCTACGTCATTATCAATGCGATGGGAGACTCCGTCTTCTACTTCTTACCGATCTTCGTTGGTTTTACCGCGGCTAAAAAGCTAGGGTCTGACCCAATTATCATGGGGATTGTCGGTGGTGTCCTAACGTATCCTGCCATCGTTGGAATTGCAACGAGTGGGAAAGTCACGAGTCATCTGCTAGGCATGGCGATCAATGCGAACTTCTTTGGTATTCCGGTGCACGTTGCTTCATATACGTACTCGATCTTTCCAATGATTGCGGGCGCATGGATGGCAAGT
>NZ_LFEE01000039.1:0-14887 GCF_001039045.1 Lactiplantibacillus herbarum | reverse complement strand
GGAACCATGGCTCAAACGGGTGATTCCAACGGTCTTACGGATGATCTTCGTGCCACTGATTGAAGTTGTCTTGATTTCTGGCGTTATTATTATTGTGATTGGGCCAATTATTACGGCATTGTCTGGCGCGTTGGCAGCCGGAATCGTCGCAATCTACAAATTGAGTCCAGCGGTTCTGGGTTGATTATCGGTGGTTTCTACCAAGTGTTAGTTATTTTCGGGCTACATTGGGCGATTATCCCAATTGTGGTCAACGATATTACGTCGACTGGTCACAGCTACTTAAATGCGATCGTTTCCGCAACAATGGTAGCTCAAGGTGGTGCAGTTCTGGCAATTGCCTTGAAGTCAAAGGTTGCTAGTGTCAAAGAGTTAGCATGGCCCGCAACGATTTCTGCATTCTGCGGGGTCACTGAGCCTGCCATGTATGGGATTAACCTGAAGTACGGTCGGGCCTTCGTGACTGCCAGTATTGGTGGGGCCGTTGGAGGTTTCCTGACGGGGTTATTCAACGTCAATATGTGGGGCTTTGCGGGATCATTGATTGGTTTCACATCGTTCATCAACCCCAAGGGGATCGACTTTAGTCTCTACGGCTACTTGATTGCTTCAGTTGTTGATATCGTGGTCTCCTTCACGTTAACTTGGATGTTTGGTTTCTCAGACAGTGACGTTAAAAAAGTTAAGACGGCGCCTGCGAAGAAACATTTAGGTCAAGAAGTTGCTGAATAACGGGTTAACTTATTTAGAATAATCACTTAAAGAATTGGAACTGGATGTTGTCCCGTGATGGACGTTTCTGGTAGCCAATTCTTTTTTATTGACAAATCAGCGCATAACTTGTTAAATGTAACTATAAAAGTTACATGAATGGAGCGGATTAATATGAAATACACGATTACGGGAGCTACTGGTCATTTAGGTCAACAAATTGTCACGGCGCTGAGCCAGTCCGTTGCGGCATCGGAACTGCATTTAGGCGTTCATACGCCCAGTAAGGCCGCCGGATACCAAGCTCAGGGGATGGTAGTCCAAACAATTGATTACCAACAACCAGCGAGTTTACGAGCATTATTTCAGGATAGTGATGTCTTAATCTATATTCCTAGTAAGAGTCACGACAGTTATTCACGGGTACAGGAATTTGAGAATGTCTTGGGTGCGGTTCAACAAGCTAACGTCAAACATTTCTTAGTCATGGGCTTCATTGCGGATCAGGTCAATAACCCGTTCGCATTGTCAGCCTTTTATGGTTACGTCCCACGCCGATTAGCGGGCACGAACATTAATTACACGATTGTACGTAACGCCTTGTACGCTGATCCGTTGGTGCCATATCTACCTGAACTGATCGAACGACACAACGTCATCTATCCAGTGGGTGATGCAGCGTTGAGTTTTATCAGCCAAGAAGATAGTGCGGCGGCTTTTGCTAAGGTTGCAACTACGCCAGCCTTACTTCAGTCGGGTAAAATCTATACACTGAGCCAATCTAAGGCGTACACGATGCCAGAACTAGCCGCAGTTTTAAGCGAAGTCAGTGGCCAGTCCATTGGTTATCAACCAGTGACGTTGGCAGCGTTTGGCGAAATGTACGATCAGGATAACGAGGGCGCCATGCTTGCGTCGATGTACGCGGGTGGTGCCATGGGATTACTTGCAACCACTAGTGATGATTACGAAAAGATTATGGATCATCCTGCCCAGTCGTTAATCGATTATTTACAAATGAACGTGCCTAAGTCATGATTAATCGTAAAAAAATCAACGGGAGTTAACGGTGGTAACGAATTTCCATGCTATAATTTAAAAAGATAGTAAATGGAAAGGAGGCATCAGCATGGCTAATGAAGCACGTCCAGATTTTCGGGGACTTTTTCACAGGGATCAATTGACGATTGGGATTAGTGAACTTAGCAAAATGACTGGTGTCTCGCCACGTCAGTTACGATACTGGCAAAAAAAAGGGTACATTATTCCGAAGAACGAGGATGAACCTGGGCGGGCACGCATCTACACCATGAAGATGGTCATCAAAGCGGCTGCTATGAGCAACCTATTGCAAGCCGGGTATACGTTAAAGGCCGCTGCTGCTCAAGTGGACGAGCGGATGCGTCCCGCACAAACGATGTATCATATTATGTTCGACCGGTATCAGGGATATCAAGTGGCGGACAACGGGCAGATATTAGTAGATCTGGGGGCGTTTGATCCAGATCCTAGTAAAGAATTGGTTGCCAAGTTAGTTGATGACCAGGTCGTTTTCGAGTTGAAAGATCAAGCGGCTAACGATAGTCACTAGTTCGGTATTAAATACGCGTTGTGCAGGTTGGAATTTTAGCTAATTTCCCTGTAGTGGGGCGTAATACGTGCGGTGATTTATCCGCCTACCGGGGCAGTCTGACAAGCGCTGGAACGCCATGGGCACGATTTTGAGCTCACAAGCCAAGGACGCTTGCAATCTCAAAACTCGGCCTTACACTAACCTGCAAAAACCACTCAGCTAAGTGTAATTTCATGGCTGAGCGTTGTCAGACTCCCCCCACGGCTAGTTAGGGTTCAAAGGACTGATAATGATTTACCCAGTTTTGATTTGACTGATGGCTGTATTCAAAGTAGAAATAGCTGGCAATTGTTCAGTCTAAAATTGGCTACTTAGACAAGTTTAACTAGCACAATGCATGTATTAAATAAATGTATCTAAAAAATCCAAGCAGATAAAATCTGCTTGGATTTTTTAGTATGACAGTCTTATAGCTCACTCATATTTAAAATCCGTTTGGCAGCTTGACCATTGAAATCATTGGTCTGTAAACGGTCAAAGACGTCTTTCATGATGTGTGTCAATTGTTGATCAGTCAAGCCCTGTTCGGCCAGGGTGGTCAACATGACTTGTAATAAATCCAATGGTAGTATCGGGCGTTGCTCAGGATAAGCCGTGAAAAATTCTTGGACGGCCTGATCGTGCAAGTGCCAGTAAACCGGATTTTGAACATCATCAAAGATGGCTTGAAGTTGCTCCAATGCGGGTGACAACGGAATGTTCTTAGCAATCAGCGTGGTTAACATCCCGTCCCTAGCGGGTAAGCGTACGTCCGCCACGTAATCCTTTAAGAGTAGAAAATGTGCTTTAAATGGTGGCCGTAAAGTGAAGGTCATCGCTAGTGCAATTTGGCTATCTGTATCCCCCATGCCAATTCCTCCTCGGTATGAATCCTTTTGATGTAAATAATTTATGACTAATTAAGGTTAGTGACGTTTCGTAAACCGAACGACTGCTTCACAACGAGCTGTTTGTGGGAACATGTCGATTGATTGAATGTAGTCCACTTGGTAACCACGGATTAGCTCGCGTAGGTCTTGAGCCAATGTCGATGGGTTACATGAGATGTAGACCAGTTTTTCAGGAGCACTCTGCAAGATAGAATCAATTAAAACATTGTCAAGACCAGTGCGGGGTGGATCAACGATAATGGCATCTGGTGCGAAGCCACTAGCTAACCATTGAGGTAGCAAGGTTTCAGCTTCACCAACTTCGTAATGTGCATTTGTGATCTGATTACGTTTGGCGTTGTCATTGGCGTCCATGACGGCGGCGGGAATCGTATCCATCCCACGAACTTCCTTAGCGATGTCAGCTAAGGAAAGACCAATCGTCCCAACCCCCGAATAAGCATCCACTAAGGTTTCGTTAGGTGCTAAATCTAATGCTTCACGAGCTAATTGGTAGAGCTTCTTAGTCTGTGACGGGTTGAGTTGGAAGAAAGCGCGTGCAGATAAGTCAAAAGCGAGACCGTCGAGTTCTTCGGTAATGGTTGGTTTACCAGCTAACATCGTTGTCTGGTCGCCCCAAATCAATGATGTTTTGCCGACATTGACGTTCTGCATGACAGAGACGATCATTGGGAACTTTTCGGCAATCTTGACTAATAATTGGTGTTTCTTAGGTAACTTGGGTGTATTCGTAATCAAGACGAGTTGCATCTCACCAGTTGCAGCGGCTTCACGAATCACGATTGTTTTAAGAATACCGGAATTCTTTTCTTCATCATAGATTGGGACTTGGAGTTCTTCTAACCAAGCGACCAATTGACGCATGACGGTCATGGTAGCTGGCATTTGAACTGAACAAGTTGGTAAATCAACTAGGTCGTGGCTGTTTTCTTTGTATAGACCGGCAGCAACGTGCCCATCGATCATGCGAACTTGGAATTGAGCCTTGTTACGATACTCGTAAGGATCATCCATACCAATTGTTGGCCGAACATCGTAATGTTTGTAGCCAGCTGGACGGTATTTTTCGAGCGATTGGCGAATCAAATCTTGTTTGAAAGCCAACTGTGCGGGATAGTCCAAGTGCTCTAATTCGAAGCCACCAACTTCACCAGCGTATTCGTCGCGAGGATCAACACGATCTGGACTGAACTTGCGGATCTTACGAATTTTTGCTTCAAGGTAGCGGGGGTGAACAGCAGTGACTTCAGCCACGACGACTTCTTCAGGAAGGGCACCCTTGATGAAGGGTAATGACGTGCTTGTAGTAACCGATTCCTTCACCATTGATACCGAGTCGCCGAATGGTTAGTGGGAAACGTTGACCAATTTGAATGTCTGATTGAACCTGCTCAGCTGGTTCTTGGCGCTGACGGTTGTTTTGTGACCGGGATAAGTTTGTATAATGATTGTTTTGTGACCGGGATAAGTTTGTATAATGATTGTTTTGTGGCATAAGTTGTTTTCTGACCTCGTTTTTTTCTGTGGGCTATTTAAGTTTTATTATAGCATGGACTCGGTGTGAGCACGGTCAGGGATAATTAGTTGAAAGCGATTTAGTTAACCAGTTATAATGATTCTAAATTGAAAAATAATCGTGGGGGGATTAGTAATGGATGCATTAATGACGTTAAAACAGATTAATTATGAAGTAGCTGATAAGCAGATTCTACATGATATTGATTGGCAGATTCCAACGGGAGCCCACATTACGGTTACCGGACCTTCTGGTGGTGGTAAGAGTACCTTACTACGGATTATGGCAGCGATGATCACGAAGACGAGTGGGGAGCTGACGTTTGCTGGTCAGCCAATTGAGAGTTATGACCCCATCATGTACCGTCGGCAAGTCTCCTACTGTTTTCAACAACCGACATTATTCGGTGAAACTGTGGCGGACAATATGGCGTTTCCGTATCAGATTCGTAAACAGTCAATGGACCGTGAGCATGTGATTACGGCGCTGACTAATTTTGGCTTATCCGAACGGACTTTACAACAAGCAGTTACCGAACTCTCTGGTGGTGAACGTCAACGGGTAGCTTTGATTCGTAACATTCTATTCTTACCGCAAGTGTTGTTACTCGATGAGGTCACGGCTGGCCTTGATGAGGACAACAAACAATTGATCCATGCGTGGTTGCGGCGGTTGAATGAGCAAAAGCACGTGACGACTATCATGATTACTCACGACGCTACGGAAATTGCGGCAGCAGATCAGCTGGTTAAAGTAGTTGCTGGTCGTTTGGAGGTGGCACAATGAACTTAGCAGTGAACAACACATCATTATTCTTGGCCGCAATGTTAGTCTTAGTAGCGTTAGCTATCAGTCTGTGGCAAAAGCTAGGACTCGATAAGGACATTGTGATCGGCGTTATTCGTGCGGTCGTTCAGTTATTTTTAGTTGGCTACTTGTTGAAGTATATCTTTCGGGTCAATAACTTATGGCTAACGTTAGCGATGATTGCGTTTATTATCTTTAATGCGGCTTGGAATGCGAGAAAGCGGGGCCCAGGAATTGATCATGCACTGGGTATTTCACTATTAGCGATTTTGATCAGTACGGGTGTTACGTTGGGTGTTCTGGTACTATCGGGTGCGATTAAGTTTATTCCGTCACAAATGATTCCAATCTCAGGGATGATTGCGTCTAACTCGATGGTTGCGATTGGGTTAGCGTATCGGAGCTTGAACAGCCAGTTTCACGATCATCGGCAAGGTGTTTTGGAACGATTGGCGCTAGGATCAGGGTTACTGGATGCTTCGATAGCCATCGTTCGTGAAGCGATTCGAACGGGGATGTCACCCACGATTGATTCTGCTAAAACGGTGGGGCTAGTCAGCTTACCAGGGATGATGTCCGGGTTGATTTTTGCTGGCGTTGATCCGGTACGAGCGATTAAATATCAGATTATGGTGACCTTCATGTTGCTGTCGGCAACGAGTTTGGGTTCGATCATTGCTTGCTACTTGGCCTACCGTAATTTTTATAATGAGCATAAGCAATTGAAGTAACGACACAGGTCATTTATGATGGAAATATAAATTTAAATACGGGGGTATTGATGTGAATAGTTCGGCAGTATGGGTGCCGATCCCGATGGTCGCTTACTGGGGCTGGTTGATTCCAATCACGTTTGGTGTGATCTTTGGCTGGCGGTATCATCGCGATAAGGTTCGGTTGAGCAATGGAATCTGGTTTTCGCTGTTTTTCTACACGTTTTGGGCTTTACTAGCCATGACCATCTTAGGGAGTAATCAGCATATCCTGATTGTGGTCTGCGGCACGCTATTCGTGTTGTTTATATTATTGATTGGGTTACTATTTGTTCTTCAAGCCTTCTTCTTATTATGGAATGCGTGGATCATGTGGCGTCATGAAAGTCATACGCTGGCGAATATGTTGACGCTGTTTTTAGGAATAGCAATTCTTGTTTTACCGTTTGTAGGTAATATGGTTGGTAATTGGGTGCCACACGTGGTCAGTTACTGGATGGCCGTGTTCCCTAACTTGGTGATCTTTTACTTGGCATTCTGGTTCTACAATTACCTGACAATGCTGGTTATTTATCAATTCAACCGGCCGAAATTACGGCAAGATTACATTATTGTGTTAGGGGCGGGTTTGTTGGACGGCAATCGAGTTTCGCCACTGTTAGGTCAGCGAATCATGCGCGGTCTGACATTTTATCAGAAACAGCAGCGTAAAACGCAACATCCAGCCGTTATGATTTTTTCCGGTGGTCAGGGTGGTGACGAAACCGGGTCCGGAAGGCCAAGCAATGCTAGATTATGCGGTGGCACATGGCTTACCAGCTGAACATGGTTGGGCGGAAACGGCGTCTAAAACGACGTTGCAGAATATGCAATTCAGTAAACGATTGATTGATCAGGGGCCAGTCAAGGAGCCACGGACCATCTTCGTGACGAATAACTACCACACGTTCCGAGCGGGGATGTTTGCTCGCCAAGTTGGCTTATACGCGGATGGTATTGGAGCTCGGACAGCACGCTTCTTCTTACCAAACGCTATTATTCGAGAATATATCGCAATCTTCGTACGCAATAAATGGTGGCACGTTGTTGCGCTAGTGAGCTTACTGATTCTATCGTTCTTACTGGTATGGTTTGATTACTATCAAGGGCTAATTTAAGTTTTAGCTAATAAAAGGACGTCTGAAGTACCTCGCTGGAGAGGTGTTTCAGACGTCCTTTGTGATTTGAACAGGGATGTTAAAAGTTAATTATGATTCTGTCACGGTGATATTGCCATCATCAGTTGTTAAATGATACTGAGGTGTGGCGTGCTGATTATATTGGTAGCGATGTTGATTGGTTGTACCGAAAATATTCAGATTGCCATCACCGGTAATAGCTGTAATTCCAGTGGTTTTTGGTGCGGTGACGTGGATATTACCGTCGGCGGTGCTAGCCGTCAAACTATCTGTAATCTGGTTATTACTAAGCGTCAGATTACCATCACTTGTGTGAACCTGTAGCGCCTTAAATGTGTTATTAGTTAACTGGGCATTCTCATCATCAAGGCTGAGCTTAGAAGTTCCCTTAGTAAACTGACTGTTAGCAATCGTTACGGTACCGCCGTTAGTTTGGAGACTGGGTGCGGTAACCTGACTCAGATGTAGACTGTCAGCGGTAAAAGATGCGGATTGCTGAATGTCAACGTTACTTAGACTGACGCTGTTATCATCAGCAAGCAATTGAACGTTTTTTATTGTAATGTTTTGTAAATGGATATTGCCACTTTGCTGATTTCGATCATCGATGCGCTCGATAGTTGTGCCTTTAGGAACCGTGATCAAGGTAGTATCTGCAAAACTCCCGGTATTGTTGAACATGAAGCCGATTGTTTCTGAGTCGTAAGTAGGTGATTTAATAGTGACATGACCATCTTTAGTTGTTATGGTTGGTAACTTTCGGTTAGCAGTCACTTTAATGCTGGCAGTATTGCCCTGACGAATCGTGACGTTGTTGGCTGTAGCTAAAGTGATCTGTTTGACTTGTTTAAGTGGATAAGTTTTCGTTTGATAGTGTGCAACGTGAAACCCACTGTCCCAATAAACGGCTTGAATACCGTTATTTGCAATCCCAAACATGGCCATGATCAAGCCTAAAACGAGTAGAATGAAGCCAATTTTAATTGTTTTTCGCATGATTACGCCCCCCATATTCGGCCCGATTTTTCTTAACAAAGCGGTGATATAAACGTTGGAAGAGCTTTGAGATACCTTGAATGATCAAGCTGATCAGCCAAATGAAGAGTGGCAAGACTAATAGTTCGCCACCAATTAAGGCAAAGCCGCAGCCAAGGTAGAAGAGGGCGACCCAGAGTGAACTGGTGAAAATTCCAATCCCAGCTGTAATCATTGCAAAGGCCAACAGTGTAAGGCCGAAGATTAAAGCGCCTAAAGTGATGACGATGCTGAAGACGATAACGCCGATTAAGAAGAAAACCGCTAAAATAGCAATCAACGCTGGAATCGTAATTGGTGTTGAGAGCAGGGCTAGTACCACGAGCCAAATCGTCCGGACGCTAGCCTGAGATTTCTTACGCTTAGAAGTTCCTGCGTTTAGATTTTCGTTGAAACGAATAGAGTAATCCGCTAGAACCTTGCGTGCTAGTTGTTTAGGCGTGCCTATTTCAGCAACACAGTCATCGTAGTTTTCGATTCCGGCGTCCAATAGGTATTCGCGATAGAATTCCACAACTTCGTCACGTTCAGTGTTACTCAGTTGAACAAGTAGTGCGTCGAATTTTTCCAAGTAATCATTCATGATAGATCCTCCCCCTGAAGTAATTGATTAATGGCTAAGTAATAGGTTTGCCAGTCCTGCTGAATCGTCCCCAACTGGGTTAAACCGGTCGCAGTGATTTGGTAATAACGACGATTACGGCCTTGATAGGCTTGATCGTAAGTTGTAACCCAATCATTCTTCTTTAACCGTCGCAGTACTGGATAAAGGGTTGATTCGGATACTGAAATGGCAGCCTGAAGCCGTTGTGTTAACGCGTAACCGTAATAGTCCTGCTCCTTTAAACATGCCAAGACACAACCGTCCAACAATTCAGAACTAATTTGAATGGCCATTACTATCCCTCCTGTTATATTATACGTCATATAGTATTGCTCAATGAGTAGTATAGCTTGATGTGGGATTAGTGTCAATCGATTTAGACGAGGATAGAAAAAGCGTAGGTCACAAGTTGTCTTGTGGCCTACGCTTTTGATAATGTATTAACAAAATATCTATCGTACTGAAGTTGCACGTATAGCAAATTATTATTTAATTGAAGATGATTGGCCAAATGTGGTCTTCAGTGATTTGAATAGGATAAATTTTTCCCTTGATCCACTGGTTATTCTGAATTTAAGAGATGCTTACGTTCAAGCGTTTTCCTAGAGCAGCTGCAATCTTAGATAAAGTGTCAAAACTTGTATTAGCACCACTTTCAATTCGTGCAACAGTGGACTGTGGTACGGATGCTTTGTCAGCAAGTTGCTGTTGTGTTAGTCCAGCGGATTCCCGAGCTTTCATCAATGCGGCAGCACTAGCTAACTTAGTATATTCGCCGTCGTAGGCTGCTTTGAATGAAGGATCTTTCAGAGCATCATTTAAGTAATCATTGAATTTAATACTAGTCATTTTTTTGTTCCTCCCAGTATTCAGCCCTAATTTCCAGAGCATGCTTTACTTCGTTAGGTGGCGTTTTCTGTGATTTCTTGGTAAAACCATGGGTAATTTGATAATCGGATCCTGTAACGTGAAAATACAATCCACGTTGAATATTGTTACCAGCTTTGGATCGTAGCTCAAATAGGTTATCGTCTAGCTTCTTGATCCATTTCATCTTTCTAGCCACGATTAGGCCTTGATCTTGTACGTTTGTGATGTTGGCAATTAATTTGGCACGATCTTTTTCAGGTAACGATTGTAAGAATTCTAGGAACTCGGTATGCCCATTGGGTCGCTGATAAAATGCAAATTCAGGTTTCTTCATACTTGATATTATAGCATATAATGATTATCGATACCATTATATGCTATAGTAGATGGCTTTTTAATGACGCTGAATGATGAGCTCAAAAATTGATTATTTATTAGTAACGTTACCGCCAAAATACTTCTCTGACAGTTGTTTTAAAGTACCGTCCTTGCGTAAGGTTTGAATAGCTTTAGAAATTTGGGTCTGCAAATTGGCGTGCTTTTTGTTCAAAATCGCACCGATCTTTTGGGTTTTAATCTCTGAGCCAGCATTGATCAACTTAATGTTAGCTTTCGGATTCTGTTTAAGATAGGCGTAGAAGGATTCACGCGAATTGATTGTTCCGGCAACCCGACCTTGTGATACTAAGTCGATTGATTGCTGGAAGCCATCAGTAGGGGTGACTGTTGCACCTAATCGGGTGGCGTCACTGGCATTGTTACTGGTCGTCGTTTGTGCAACCTTTTGTCCCTTGATATCGGTGATACTACTGATCTTGGACCCTTTTTTAACCGCTAATTGGGACTTGGAGTAGATGTAGGGTGTTGAGAATAGGTATTTTTGTTGTCTTTGTGGTGTCTCAGC
Organism: Lactiplantibacillus herbarum; assembly: GCF_001039045.1. GTDB lineage: Bacteria > Bacillota > Bacilli > Lactobacillales > Lactobacillaceae > Lactiplantibacillus > Lactiplantibacillus herbarum. The sequence goes on along the minus strand of NZ_LFEE01000039.1, from coordinate 4,026 downwards.
GATGTCGTTGATCACCACGTCGTACTTGTTAACATCGAGCCCGGCAATCAGAGAGTCGAACTTCGTTGGCACAAACTTCACTTTGACGCCGAGTTGCTTGGCAATGGCGCGTCCTAGTTCGACCTCAAAGCCGGTCAATTTACCATTCTTACGGTAACTGTAGGGTTGAAAGGTGCCTTCTAGCCCAATCGTCAACGTGCCATTCTGTTGTAGGCCAAGCTGTGTACTAGTACTAGAAGAGCTACTTTTAGTCGTATTTGAGTTACCGCAAGCAGCTAAGGTGACCGTTAAGATAATCCCCAGAATTGCTAAACTGAAATTTCTAATCCATTTTTTCATGATAAGACCCCCGTCTTGATTGTGTGTTATGAGTAAAAAAATCAGCACTCATCCTTAATAAAAGGACGAGTGCTGATTCGTGGTACCACCTTAGTTCCCAAGTTAGTACACATAACTTGGCTCAATGAGCCTGTTAGACAAGCTCAGTACGCTAACGGGTACGACGCGTTACTGGTTTACCGCAGTTCACCAGCACCATTTAGAAGACCATCTTCACCTTGTTGCCCGACCGTTTCACACCAACCAACGGCTCGCTTTGCGTGGCAATAACGTTACTCATCTCATCACAATGTTTAAATATTAACGATAGTCTATCGTTTTAAATGAGAAAAGTCAATGCATTTTCTCGTTTAAAATTAATCTAAATGCCACTTTTTAATTATAGACTACTGCATAAAAAATGTTGTCGGCGTTTGACTGAACGCTTCGCCAGCTGTGGAAAGATGTCATGGGGACCGGTCCCAGCCAAACAGCGGTCTGTGACCTCGCTTTAAAGCCTAAAGTTCAAGTCTTTAAAGACGTCCCGCAATCTAAGGAGGCCAAGAACGCCACCTAACATTGCCTGAATGGCATATTTCCACAGCTAGCTCCGCTTAGATTAGATTCAATTATTAATTTGAGGGGGGGGCAACTAGAATTTTTTGATTAAAGACGAAACTTAACCTTAAGTGTGATCAATTGTTAACCAATCTAGCCGGAGATAGGCAGTACTAGCGGTGCTGTGAAGGTGGCGTTATTCCGGTGATTTTCCGGAATTACACCACGGACGATCTTGGTCATTGGCGAAGTGTGCCAATGATCAAGTCGAGGGGCGAGACCGTTCCCCAGGCTTGCCCCGGTCCCCACAGCTAAGTTAGTACTGGCTATCGGAGGGCGGAAGTCGTGGCTAGTTTTAATTTTACGGGTATAAAAAAACTCGCATCACTAAGACTGGCGATACGAGTTAAAGCTCATTATTGATTAGCTTTATCTGAAATGGTAGTAAACGTCATCGCTGCCAAGAAATCAGCGATTCGTTGGGTTGGTTGCTTGAAGAACTCGGCGGGTGTCCCGTCGAATAGAATCTGACCGTCTTCCACGAAGAGAATCTTGTCAGCAACGGCACGTGCAAATTCCATGTTATGCGTCACAATGATCATCGAATCTTCTTCCTGAGCTAACCCTAGTAAAACCCGTAAGACACCAGCTTCTAACTCGGGATCGAGGGCACTGGTTGGTTCGTCCAATAAGATATATTCGGGATCCATGGCTAGGGAACGCGCGATGGCGACCCGTTGCTGCTGACCACCAGAAAGTTGTTCAGGATAAGCGTCAGCCTTGTCTTGCAGGCCAACACGATCTAATAGTTCCAGCGCATTTTGCTTGGCCGTCTCAGCATCCTGCTTCAGGACTTGGACGGGACCTTCCATTACGTTTCTAACAACGCTTAAGTGAGGGAACAAGTTGTAGCCTTGAAAGACCATCCCAGTTTTACGGCGAACGTTGAGAATCGTCTTGTTAGTTAATGGCTGTGAAAAGTCGATGGTTTGGTCATTGAAGTGATACAGACCACTTTCTGGTCGTTCCAACAGGTTAAGCGAACGCAACAGGGTCGACTTACCAGAACCAGAAGGCCCCACAATGACGGTCGTTTCATGTTCTTTAAATTCAGTGTTGATATCGGTCAACGCTTGGTGATCGCCAAACGTTTTATTGACGTGTTCTAATTTAATCATCGTATGGCCTCCTAGTTAAGTGGACGTAAGTAACGTGACGTCCGTTTTTCTAAGTACCCTTGTAACCAGCTTAAGATGGTGCAGAGAATTGCGTACAGGGCGGCGACCAGTGAATACATCACGAGTGGCTGGTAATTTTGTGCGGCAATTTGTTGACTAACTTCAAACATTTCAATAATGGTGATCGAAGCAGCTAGTGACGTGTCTTTGACCAAACTGATAAAGCTGTTAGACAGTGGTGGTAGTGAGACCCGCGCTGCTTGTGGCAGGATGATCCGTCGTAAAACTTGTGACTTAGTCATACCGATGGAATAAGCAGCTTCCCATTGGCCTTGCGAGATTGAAAGAATTGCTGCTCGAATCGTTTCGGCACAGTAAGCCCCAGTATTCAGTGAAAAGGTTGCAATTCCGGCCGTCCATGGTCCAAGCTGGATACCATTAGGAAAGACTCCTTTGATTTTAAGATAGGGGAGACCGAAGTAGACAATGAAAAGCTGAACTAGTAAGGGTGTACTCCGGAAGAGCCAGACGTAAAAGTTAGCGATTGCTTTGACGATTAAGAACCAGCCTCGCCGTGTTGAAATCTTAACGAGCGCCGTGAAGATGGCGAGAATCAGCCCTAAGATAAATGAAATAATTGCAATTGGAATCGTATATTTTAAACCAGCCGCAGCAATTTGCGGTGTGGCGGTAACGATAATGTGCCAGATTGAGTCCATGAAATGCCTCCTGTAACGATTATTATGGTGCTATGTAGCCGCTGGCGAACCAACGGATGAAACTTTATTTATCAGTAACGTTACCACCAAAGTACTTAACGGACAATTTTTTGAGTGTGCCGTCTTTACGAAGTTCTTGGATGGCCTTAGAAATTTGCTTTTGCATCTTAGGATGTTCCTTGGTAACAATCGCACCGATCTTCTGGGATGCAATCTGATCACCAGAATCGATCAATTTGATGTTGGCCTTAGGATTTTGCTTGAAGTAAGCGTAGAACGATTCACGCGAATTGATGGTTCCAGCAACGCGACCTTGTGACACTAAGTCGATTGATTGTTGGAAACTGTCAGTAGGGGTGATCGTAGCTCCTAAACGTTTAGCATCAGTGGCGTTATTACTAGTGGTTGTTTCAGCCACTTTTTTGCCCTTGATCTCAGTGATCGACTTGATGCTAGAGTCCTTCTTAACAGCTAATTGAGATTTAGAATAGATATATGGCGTTGAGAAGAGGTATTTCTTCTTACGAGCTGGCGTTTCAGACATGTTGTTCATGACCACGTCGAACTTGTTAACGTCTAATCCAGCCACTAGTGAATCGAACTTAGTTGGCACGAATACTGCCTTTAAGCCCATCTTCTTAGCAACTGCTTTACCTAATTCAACTTCAAAACCGGTTAGTTTTCCATCTTTACGATAACTGTAAGGTTGGAAGGTTCCTTCTAACCCGATTGTTAAAGTCCCCGATTTTTGTAATCCTAAGTCATTACTCTTAGAACTACTGCTAGACTGATTACCGCAAGCCGTTAAGGTCCCCGCTAATGCTAACCCTAGTACTGCGACACCCAGCTTTTTTACCCATGTTTTCATTAGAAACACACTCCTACAAATTTTCTGCAACACTCCTAGTTTATCCGAAAACTAATCTGTTAACAAAAAATAAGCATTGTTCGGCTTTGAAACGGAACCAATGCTTATTAATAACCGTAGTGTAGCGAATGCGTTAGGGCCTGTCAAACTATTTTTTCGTTAGCTTGAACGGATGGTAGTAGGAGTAAAGACACATAAAAAAAAGAGTCTGAAAAGCCAGACTCTCAAGTGTTTGTGACTACTATCTAGGTAACTAAAAGTTGAAAGTTAATTACTCAATGAAAGTGTTGGTATGCTTGTGGTCTAAAAATTAAAACTAGTCACAACTTTTGCCTCCGGTGGTCAGCACTAGCTTTAGCTGTGGGGACCGGGTTAAGCCTGAGAA
>NZ_LFEE01000054.1 GCF_001039045.1 Lactiplantibacillus herbarum | reverse complement strand
GGCAGATTGTAAAATTTAAGTTGAACATTTAAGTGGACAGAAAAAACCATCAAGGTCTTTACTGGTGTTACCACACAATCCATTAGAAAGAAGGACCTTGATGAGCACCACTATTTTATCATTCCAGAACCGTGTTGTCATTGAAACGCTTCATAATGAAGGACGTTCCTTGCGATACATCGCTAACTACTTAGGCTTTAGTAAGACCACCATCTTTAACGAACTTCACCGGCTAAATAGTGAGTACCAGGCTGGGCTAGCGCAAACTGACTTTGAACGAAAGGTTAGTCAACGGGGGCGGAAGTCTTCGCTCACTAAAAAACTTAAACACTTGATCGAGGGAAAGATTCAAGTCCAGAAGTGGTCCCCTGAACAAGTTGCCCATGTGGTGGGGATTGCCTACAAGACGGTCTACAACTGGATTGATCAAGGATGGCTTGATATACAGTTGACCGATTTGCCTGATCATGGAATTCGTCGTCATCGTGCTAAAGAAAAGCGTGGTACGTTCAATCACGGCCGCTCCATTGAGGAGCGGCCTCATAAAGTCGAAACTCGCCAGGAATTCGGCCACTTTGAAGCTGATACCGTACTTTCTGGCAAACGTAAAGGTCAAGCTGTGGCTACTTTTGTGGAGCGTAAGAGTCGCCTGACAATTGTTAAACGGCTCCATGGTCGCGACAGTCAGTCCATGACTCAAGCCGTACTTGAACTAGCTAGTCAACTTCAAGACAAGCTCAAGACGCTTACCGTAGATCATGGTAAAGAGTTCGCTAACTATCAGACAATTGAACGGCGAACTGGTACACAGGTTTATTTTGCCCATGCCTATTCACCGCATGAAAGAGGCAGTAATGAGAACCGTAACCGAGTTTTGCGGCGCTTTATTCCCAAAGGCCAAGCCATTGAAGAACTAAGTGATCACCAATTGGTTCAAATTAATTGGTATTTGAATTCACGGCCACTTAAATGTCTTAATTGGCATACACCAATCGAGATCTTCTTGCTTAATTTACGTCATTAAATTCGTTCAAGTTATTTCTTGCAATCTGCC
>NZ_LFEE01000045.1 GCF_001039045.1 Lactiplantibacillus herbarum | reverse complement strand
ATTGTAAAATTAATCCGAACGCTGTTCGGATTAATTTTACAATCTACCATAACTGCTATACTAAAAGTGAAAAGAAGAGGAGTGATCGTTTTGAAATTGTATCAAAGCCTTACCCAAGTCCAAATCAACGAACAATTCGCTGGTCAAGCAACCGGCTACAAGCTTTCCACGACCCTTGATAAGCCGCTGAACTACGATCCAACGATTCTCTATCAGTATTTGGATACCGTCCTGAAACCGGGCAGTCGCCACGACGAAAACAACTTGCGCTACGTGACTGATCCGGGCTATATCGGCGAAAACTTTAATTACCAAAGCGTCCCGTTTACTTCGCACATGACCGAATTCGACGAGAAGATGGCCTTCGCACGCAAACTGGTGGCCGACCTTAATCGTCATTTATCTGTCAACATCAAACCGGAAGATGAAACTATCGAACTGGTCTTTGTTGACTAAAGCAACCGTGTTGCCCTCCTTTCCTAGTCGCGATGCTTCTCTCCTGATCATTTGCGGCTAAGTACCCAGTCAAGCATGCTTAGTTGCAACAAAAATGACCGCCTACCAAAAAGTAGACGGTCATTTTTGTTGCAACTAAGCACGAATTCGCAGCTATACCGCTTTCTTCGCGACTTCCTTTGGTAACGTCAACGCCAACAGCAAGCCAATCAGGCCCACGCCAGCAAACACAGCGAAGGTAACAGCAAAACCGCCAGCATGACTTCGCAGCGTGGTTTGCATGCCATCCAACAACACTGTGGCGAACATGACACCGGCAGAACCAAATAACTGACGAGCCGTCGTCGTAACCGCAGTGCCGTCTGCCACGAGCTCATTCGGCAAAGCATTCGCGCCAGCCGTCACTGAAGGCATCATCACAAAGGCATTGCCGGCTTCAGTCGCCATCGCCAACATAATTGCCCCAATCAGCGGTAAATGATGGGCAAAGACTGCTAACAGACCAAAGCCGCCAGTAATCAACAACATGCCAATCATGGCCACGACACGCGGTCCAAAGCGATCCAGTAGGCGCCCGCTAATTGGATTCAAAATACTCAGCAACACCGCAGCTGGCCCCAGGACAAGCCAGAAATCAACGGTGACAAACCAAGTAGCGTTTGAAAGTAAAGCGGCATCAGGATAGTGGTGACAATCAAACCGACGTATGAAATTCCGGTCAGAAACACCGCTTTAGTAAACATACCAGTGGCAAAAACTCGCATTTGCAACATTGGTGGTTGGCGATTCAATTGCCGAACAACGAAAATACCAGCTGCCAGAACGCCTAAAATCAACAAACCAACCACGCCAACAGTTAAGCCTTTTTTCGACAAAGCACCCAAGGCATAAAGTAGAATTGGAAAACTTGCGGATAAAAGGAAGGACACCCAGTCCAGTTGCGTCGGTTGCAATGGCATGACAGACGCAATGGTCACCGTTGAAACGGCCAGCACAAGCAGCGAAACGACCAAGAAGAACAAGAATAAAGCCTGCCAAGGGAACCATGTCAGCAAAACACCGGAAATAATCGGACCGACTGCCAAGGCTGAGCCCATGACCAATCCCGCCGTGCCCATCACCCGACCACGCTCACTATGCGGCGTAATCGTCAGCAACACGGTCTGGAAACTCGGGAAAATAATCCCGACCGCAATCGCTTCAAGCAACCGGCCAATCATGAGCACGGTAAAACTCGGTGCCCAGATACATAAGCCTGTCCCAATGGCAAAAATGAGTTCAATCGCTTGGAAAAGCCGTTGGAAAGTAACATTATGCAACAGCCATGGGCTAACCGGAATCATCAAGGTCATCACCAACATAAAGCCGGTTGTCAGCCAAGCAACTGTATCCGCTCCTAAACCAAAAGCTTTCATAAAAGCAGGATAAGCGGTGCTTAAAGAAGACTGAGAAATTGACATCGAAAAGGTACCTGTCAGTAACGTGGCGACAAAAGCCCCGCGATGTTTGATCGTTGGAGAGTGCATATTAAAATCATCTTTTTCTATATTAGTATTGTGGGACGTTTACATTTTCATTCCCATTTTTTCATAAGACTGCATACCGCCCATCCAAATCTCAGATGGTTTGACGCCACGTTCTTTAGCCAAGGCCATCATTAACGTATCCATATCCATCAATTTATATTCTTGCTTTGGCTTGGCTGGATCGAATGTTTCAATCTGTGCCATCATGCCGCCATCTTCGTGCTCAATGATATGGCAGTGATACATATAAACCCCTGGCAAATCAAAGCGAACCAGCAGCCGAACCGTTTCACCAGGATTCACGCCAATTGTATCTTTGAAACCATGTTCATTTGGATACGGCGCATGCCCATTCCGCGACAAGACTAAGAATTGGGTTCCATGCACATGGAATGGATGAACCATTCCAGGCGCATCATTGCTATTGGTAACATCCCAGTACTGGGCTTTGCCAATTGGTTGCGTGGCATCAATCCGCTGCATGGCAAACTTTTTACCATCAATCGCAACACCTTCGTCCATCCCCTGCATCACAACATGGCGAACTGGCAAAGCCGGGTCAACCACTGGTGCCTTCACATCGAACAACTTATCAGGCAAGGTAGTCTGATCCGGTTTGAACGCATGAATGCGGAACTTTAGCAATGGCACATCATCCGTATATAAGGTGACCTCGTCGCCTTCATGGTATTGGCCAAAATCAACAATCACTTCGGCACGCTCAGCACAAGTCAGCATCAAATGGGTAAATTTGACCGGCTCCGGTAACAGTGAGCCATCCCCGCCAATTTGCGTAAATGGCAGGTCATCGGAAAAATGCAACCGCCATTCACGGCGATTAGCACCATCCAGAAAACGCAACCGGACCTTTTGCGTGGTGACATCAAAATAGGGATTGATGTCACCGTTAATCATTGCAGTTGGCCCAGCAACACCGTCAGGATCATAATCAGCCCGGTAGTCCCACTGGTTGTTCTCATGAAAACGCCGGTCTTGCAAAATGACCGGAATATCGTCAACGCCATAGTTCCTTGGCAATGGCAGGCTGGCTTCATGGTCGTCTTTGACAATCACCATGGCAGCCAAACCATGCCAAACCTGCTCGGCTGTGGATGGGCACGGATGCGCGTGCAGCCACAAAGTCGTCGCCGGTTGTTCCAATGTGAAGTCGATATGCTTACTTTCACCCGGATAAACCGGCGCATGGCATCCGCCATCAACATAAGGGCCACTGACATTAGCCCCATGCCAATGAAAAGTGGTCAACTCAGGCAGGGTGTTTTTCAGTGTCACATGCGTATGCTGACCACGGCGATACACAATCGTCTGACCTAACAGACTGGTATTATAGCCCCACGTCTTGGTCTTCGCCCCAGGTAACAGTTGCGTTTCCCCAGCCTCTGCTGTCACCGTGTAATAAACGTCGGTCGCCGTCTCTTTATCCGGTTTCAACAACGGCGGCACATTTAAGGGCTTCTCAGACGCATCACTGACCTCAAGCGGCACGTACCCGCCATCGTGGAGATCAAACGCTGGCTCATCAAAGAAATAGTCCGTATAGATTTTCATCGTGATTTCCCCCTCTGACAAGAATTTTAACACTTTTTAGGGTTGCCATAAACATAATTTAGAATTAACCTAAAGTAGTATTGAAAAATGGTATAGGTCTTATCCATACACTTGAGGAGGATTTTCATGCAACAAATGTCGAAAACAATGGGCTGGCTCATGCTGGCGTTAAATGTGGTGCTGCTGATTCTAATTGGTACCATGCACAATATGGCAGCGATGTGGTTAATGGGTCTGATTATGACTTTGGACGCTGTGACAGGGTTAGTTGCCGCTTATCGGCCCCAGTCAAGTCAACAACACGCCCACCAGCACTAGTTTGTTAAGAAGTTGCTGCAAGACCTTTCATGGAGTCATTGATCGGCGTTATATGTTGGCATATACATATGTTGAATATATCATGTGTCTGTACTTAGATGAACAGTCACATGAAAGAGGGTCGTTTAATGCAGCAACTGTCAATGACGTAGAAACAAACCATGACGTCAGCCTTACGGGTTGAATATTTTTCAACGGCATGGATGGCATTTGAGTGGTAGATTGCAAATTTAATCCGAATTTTT
>NZ_LFEE01000020.1:113298-144061 GCF_001039045.1 Lactiplantibacillus herbarum | reverse complement strand
ATACTCTTGAAAAGATTCTAAACACGTTCTTATAAAAAGGAGTTGAACGAATGAAATTTACAATTATCCCGTTAAAGAATAGCGGGCAGTCATCATATGTAAAGAATTTTTCAAGCTGGTCAGCGGTTGAGCAATATTTGATGCGTAAGACTGAATGCGACCAGCGTGTACTCAAAACCAATGAACCGACTAATTTGAAATCAACGAAGGACTAACTAGGGGGACTTATTAATGAAACGATCAACAGTACGAACAGTCGAAGATATTTTACGGGATTATCCACAAATTGATAAATATATCGAAACGCGTGAGCAAGAATTACGCTACTCATCACGAGCCGCCGATGAAAATACTGGTGGTGGTCGGGCACAGAATAAGGAAATCAATCCCACGTTGGCCACATTGATTACGATTGATGAGGACCGCCGAATCAACGCACTGAAACGTCAACGCGCCATCGTAGAAGATTGCTTGGATGAAGTCGGTACTGATACGGAAACCATTATCGGCGAATTATATTTCAAGAAACATCCCAAGTACACCTTAGTCGGCCTAGTTGATAATAACGTGATCAGTGTAGGCAAAGCCCGAGCTTATGAGCTAAAGAACGCGTTCATTGATGAGTGTGCTAAGGGATTGGGACTGTACGATATTGCCTAGTGGAAAATATCGAGAAAACTGATCGCCATTATCGTGTTAAATTAGTAGCATGCCAAATGGTTAATAAATAAGTTATGGCATTTCCATAAAAAGCAATTTCAGACAAGGCGTCACCATAGGCTAATGGATAAGCCGTGATGGGATACACGTTCAAAGTTCGCCGGCAATATTAAAGTTTCAGTTTTACCCTTGGAAATAACTTAGAAAGTCAGCTGACGTGTTAATGAGAAGCGGTGAGTCATGAACGTTGAAATTCAATTAGAAAGTAAGGTGTGGTGAGATGTAATGACAAATAAGCATGAACAGGCCCTTCAAGATTACGTGGCCGGTATGAAATACAAAGACATCGCGACTAAATATGCAGTCAGCCTGAATACGGTAAAAACTTGGAAGACGCGGTATAAGTGGCAACGCGATGCGGCTAAAAATTCGGCTATCCAAGCTAAGACGGTAACTAAGGCAATTACAAAGTCAGTCACGAAGTTATCATCAGACGTTCCTCCCGCAATTGAGATATTAGAGGCAAACAATCAGCTGACTGAAAAGCAGAAATTGTTTTGCCTTTTTTATTTACAGCGATTTAATGCGACGTGGGCCTACCAGCAGGTCTATCATGTCAGTCATGAGCAAGCGATGCGCAACGGGCCGCGGTTAATGAGTAATGAAAAGGTGAAGGCCCAGCTAAGTGAATTGAGAAAGCAGCAGTCAACCGAGCTGTATTTCGATATCCAAGATATTATTCGTGAGTTGCGGCAGCAATCCACCGCAGATATTCGCGATGTGCTTCAGTTTAAAACGGTCAAACACCATGCGTGGTATAAGGTACGCGATAAACGTGGACCATACACGGATGGAAATGGCCACTATCGCATGATTCCGAAGATTGATCCTGATACTGGGGAGCAAGCATACTATTACGAAAACGTGGTTAAGCTACGTAATAGTGATGAGATTGACACGACGAACGTTAAATCGTTACGAGTCGATCAGGATAAGGTGACTGTTGAAATGTATGATAAGCAAAAAGCCTTGGATAGTCTGATCAAATATACGGATATTTATGCGGCCCAGCATGAAACGCAGGGCGTTCAAATCGCAGACGACATTGAGGAGGATGATGAACGTGAGTACCATCGTGAAACTACGGAATAAGGTGGCACCGTCGTTTCGTCAGCTGCATGTTGATATTAAGCAGCAGCGACACAGTAATTATTGGTTGTCTGGCGGCCGTGGCTCCACTAAATCTAGTTTTATCTCAATCGAAGTGGTCTTGGGAATTATGAAAGATCCAGAAGCGAATGCGATTGTCCTGCGGAAAGTAGCGAATACGTTGCGTGACTCGGTATTTGACCAGTATTTATGGGCAATTGATGTGTTGGGCGTTCAGGACTATTGGAAGGAATCAATTAGTCCAATGATGTTAACGTACATCCCGACTGGTCAGCAGATTCGTTTTAAGGGTGCTGATAAACCGCGTAAAATCAAGTCGCAGAAGTTTCGCCACGGTTATACGAAGTTCAAACACTACGAGGAAGTTGATGAGTTCGTAGGTTGGCCGGAGATTCGGTCGATCAATCAGTCACTCAATCGTGGTGGTAGTAATATCATGACCTTTTATAGTTATAATCCACCGGCGAGCCAGAATAGCTGGGTTAATCTGACGACTAGTAAAGAAGGGTTACGCGCGGATACATTGGTCCACTCATCTGATTATCTGACGGTGCCACGGCAATGGTTGGGCAAGGAATTTTTGGCTGACGCACAGCAACTTAAGCATGATAATCCGAAAGCTTATGCTCATGAATATTTAGGTGAAGTGACGGGTACCGGGACGGAAGTGTTCAATAATATCGTTAAACGCCAGATTACGGATGATGAGTGTCAATTATTCGATAACGTTAAACGTGGATTGGACTTCGGTTTTGCGAGCGATCCATTGGCATACGTTGAAACTTTTTTTGATGTCGCTAGGCACCAGTTATATATTTTTAACGAAATCTATCAGGTTGGATTGAAAAATCGTAATGCTATTGAGCTAATTAAACGACTGAATCCTGAGAATAAGTTGATTATTGCGGATTCAGCTTCGCCAGGCACTATCGCAGAGTATCGAGATATGGGGCTGAACGTTATTGGTGCCCGCAAAGGCCCGGGAAGTCGGGACCAAGGCTATAAATGGTTGCAAGATTTACGAGCAATCGTTATTGATCCGGTGCGGTGTCCAAATGCAGCCCGTGAGTTTACCGGTTATGAACTGGAACGTGATGGCAACGGTAATTTAAAGGCGGAGTATCCAGATGGTAATGATCATACCAATGATGCCACTAGGTATTCGCTTGAATCAATTATTAGAAAGGGAGGGTTTAAGCCTTGGAAACGAAAACCATGATCGAATTGCTTCGAAATACGGACGCACGTCGGCTGGAATTTAGGCGCCGGTTTGAGCGGTCGTTACATTATTATCGCAATGAAAATGATATTACGCTGCGCAATGCTGGTGAGTCTAAAGTTAAACCAGATGGCAAGGATGAGCTACTGCGGCATGCAGATAACCGGGTCAGCAGCAACTATCATCAGTTGTTAGTCGACCAAGAAGCAGGGTACCTAGCAACGACGCCACCAGCAATTGATGTTGAAAATACGGCTCTCAATGACGCATTGAAAAATACGTTAGGCGATAACTTTAATTTGCGACTTGAACAGTTAGTAGTGGATGCAAGTAATGCGGGTATGGCATGGCTACACTACTGGATTGATGAGGATCAGCAATTTCGGTATGGAGTCGTACCGCCAGATCAAGTTACGCCAATCTACAGTAATGACTTGGATAGAAAACTATTAGCCGTACGCCGGACTTATCAGCAACTTAATCCAGCTGACGGCAAATCGTATTATATTCACGAGTACTGGACGGATCAGGACGTTACGGCGTTTAAATCGTCTGCACATGATTACGTTGATTTGCAGACGATCGATGACCGATTCAGCGTTACGGATGTATCCACTGGTGAAACGATCGGAACCAGCAATGTTTATCAACATGGTTTCGGACGTGTCCCATTTATTGGTTTTCCTAAGAATAAGCTGCAGCGCCCTGATTTGTTTAAGTATAAAGGGCTGATCGACGTTTATGATAATGTGTTTAATGGCTTCGTTAACGATATCAATGACGTCCAACAAGTCATCTTAGTGCTGACAAATTACGGTGGTACTGATTTAGATGAGCTGATGCAGACACTTAAAAAGGACAAAGCGATTAAGATGGATAGCATCGGACCGGGAGATAAATCTGGTGTAGATAAGCTAACGATTGATATTCCGGTTGAGGCTCGTGATAATGTCTTACAACGAACGGATAGTAAGATTTTTGTCGATGGTCAAGGCATCAATCCGGTTGATTTTAAAACAATCGGCAATGCGTCGGGAACTGCGATCCGTGCTTTATATGGCCATTTAGAACTAAAGGCGTCGATCACGGAGGCCTATTTTCGGGATGCGCTTAATGAACTAGTGCGCGCTATGATGAATTGGCTAGGCGTAGCGGACGCAAATAGTCGGCCAATCAGTCAAATGTGGACACGAACCGCGATTCAAAATAGCTTAGAACAGGCACAGGTGGTTGCACAAGTTGCGCCGTATTCTAGTTCTGAGGCGATTGCTAAGGCTAATCCGATTATCACAGATTGGCAGCAAGAATTGGTTGATAGACAGGCAGATATGATGAGAGTGGACGTGCATGAGCAGCCTGGTGAAAATCAAGCATCAGCAGGTAGCGTGGAACAGGATTAGGGTTTTGACAGTGCTTTATAGACTTGGTTTAAAGTGTGTTTAGTATAAATGACAGTGTCATAAGACCGGCGTTAATCGCATGGCCTTTTTTAATACCCTAATTGTCCTTGGCATGACGTAAAAAGGCCATTTTGTTTTACCTTGAATTGCGGTCGCACCGCGTCATTAAAGCGTGAAAGGAATGGTAGATATGAAACGAGATGTGTTAACTAAGATGGGGCTGACTGATGATCAGATCAATGCCATTATGAAAACCAACGGGCATGATATTGAAAATGCCAAGGCCGGAATTGGTGATGTTGCTGGAATTAAGCAGGAAAATGAGCAGCTACGTGACCAGTTGACTACCCGGGATCAGGATATGAAGGCCTTGAAACAACAGCTTGGTGATAATGAAGGCCTCTCTCAGCAGGTAACGGCGCTTCAAGCTAAGTATGATCAAGATACCGAAAATTTAACAGCCCAACTTAAACAAACCCAACTTGACGGGGCACTTGATGCGGCGCTGACCGGAGCTAAGGCACGGAATACCAAAGCGGTACGCGGCTTGTTGGATATGAGTAAGGTTAGCTTAACAGATGAGGGTCAGCTGGAAGGTTTTGAAGATCAGGTGGCAGCTTTAAAGCAATCGGATGGTTATCTATTCAATGGTGGTCAGCAGACCCATTATGAACCCAACGGTGGTGCTGGTTCTCAGGATGAGAATCCAACCCAAGTGATGATTGATGCATTCAAACAACAGTAAGAAAGAGGGACATTAACTTATGGCAACAATTAATTATGCGGACGCTTATCAACAAGCGATTCAGCAAGCTTTTTATGATGGACATTTATTCTCAGCACCGCTCTGGAACTCACCTTCCAACAGTGTTATTAGATTCGATGGGGCGAAACACATTAAATTACCTCGTTTAACGATTGAAGAAGGACGGCGAAATCGAGCACGGCGAGAAATCACGACGATTCAAGCTAATTATTCGAATGATTGGGATTCTTATGAATTAACGAATGAACGTTACTGGTCAACCTTGGTTGATCCGAGTGACGTGGATGAATCAAACATGGTCGTTTCGATTGCTAATATTACGACCCAGTTCAACAAGGATGAAAAGATGCCTGAAATGGATCGTGAAATGTTCAGTAAGTTGTATCAGGGTAAGATTGCCATTGATGGTGCTGATGGTATTCATACGGATACGTTAGATGAAAAGAGCATTTTAGAAGCTTTCGACAATATGATGACCGATATGGATGAACAGCGAGTGCCGCAACAAGGGCGTTTCTTGTATTTAACACCTAAAAACAACGCGATCCTGAAACGTGCAGATGCGATGAATCGTCAGTTGGTCTTGAGTGACGCTAATAACGTGCAACGTTCAATTTATAGTATTGATGATGTTACCGTGATTGTCGTACCATCTGATTTGATGCAAACTAGCTTTGACTTTACGGTGGGCTCAAAGCTTAAGGATGATGCCAAACAGATTGAAATGTTCTTGATCTCTAATGGTGTCCAAATTGCACCACAAAAGTACAGTTTTGCTGGTTTCGATGCACCAACGGCCGCTGCTAGCGGGAACTATCTTTACTACGAACAATCTTATGATGATGTGTTATTACTGAAGACCAAGACGAAGGGGATCGAATTTGTCATCAGCGATAAGACGATTAATAAGCCAACTGATGCTAACACGATCGATGAGATTAAAGCGTACCTTGATCAAAAAGGCATCACGTACAGTGCCGGCGCTAACAAGGCCGATTTATTAGCTTTAGTTGTTTAGGGAGGAATAAGTATGGCAGCATTGTCGCGACGGCCAGAACTATTGGCTCAATTAATTAAGCTGAATCCCAACGTGGAAGCCAATCCGAATTATGATGAGATTATGGCTTATGTGCTGGATAAGACGATTAATGATATTGCTAATTATACGCACATCGCAATAGCGAGTTTGCCAGCCGAATTAGATCAAACGATTGTTGGAATGGCACAACAGTTGCTGGAAACCCATCAACTACTGGCATCATCAGCTGAGCCAATGAATGACGTTCAATCGCTCAGCGAGGGTGATACGGCGGTAATTTTTAAATCATTATCGGCAACGTTGCTGGAATTGCAGTCGGTTAATGCGATTAGCGATAACTATTTAATGGTGCTCAACCAGTTTAGGCAGGTGAAATACTGATGGACGGCTTTAAGCGAATGACTAAAGTACTGCCAAGACTGTGGCATGATCGGGTCACGATTGTTGGGGTACGCGAAGTAGTAGATGGTCCGTTTACGACTACTGCTGATGTTAACGTGTGCGTGGATCGCCCGGGAAAAGTTGTGTTAGGTAGCTTAAAAGCGAGTGAGCAAACTCTTTTTGGAACGGATACCTATGATGCCAAGCTGATTATCGATAGTGCGATTAAGATTGCTGCGGGTGACTTGATTACGGTGACGGATGTCAACGGCAACGTGACACGATATCGGCGAGCTAGCAAGGGCTACACCGGCTATGTGAGTCATCAGGAAGTCGCGATGGTTCGCGATGAGAAGGCGAAGGAGGTGGTTGCGGATGGCGTGGGGAACGTTTGATATTAGTGCATTTGAGGCCTTATCAAAGCGTATTGATTCGGAAGTGAAATCCCATCAAATGGAAATGATGTTGAATAATAACTTAAAAAAATCAGGCATGACATTATTGGAAGAACTTAAAAATCGAACACCAGATAGCAGTAGCTGGGAAATAGATGGGACCACTAATAACCAATCGATGATTATTTTGACAGTGACCAATAACGTTGATGATGCAGCTAAAATTGAGAATGGGTATCGGACTCATGGTAGTTGGATCTCAGGACAACATACCCTAACAAAAGCAATAGCTGAAATTGATAATCGGCTACCGGCTATCCTGGATGCCAATTTAAACTCCTGCTTACAGGGGTTGATGTAATGGCATTTAATATCAGTGAACGAATTGCAATGGAGTTAGCGAAGCTTAGTCCAGACATCCCAATCTATCGTGAACAACAACGAGGTGGTTTTCAGGAACCATCTTTTTTTGTGAATAAGATTACGTCACACATCAATCCTAATCTGTTTGGTATCCAGTTTCGAGACAATCATTTTGAGGTGATCTACTTTCCAAATATTGATAAGCCAAACGAAGATATGGATTTGATGGAGGAACAGTTATCTGACAATTTTAAACAACTGGAAGACTTTGCTACGGTCAGTGACATTGATTTTGAACGCAGTGATAGCACGTTGATCATGACATTTAGAGTCAGTTTCCGGGCAGTGCCAGTCGATAAAGGGACTAAGCAACAAGCAATCGATTATCAAGGAGGATTGAAGCATGACTGAAACAAAGAAGGCTAGTGCTGCTAAGAAGACCGTTGTCAAATATGGCAAGGCGGACTTACTGCGTGCTAGTGGCTTTACTAAATTGGAACTTGATATTTTGAAAGTCGCTTTGAACGATGATCAAGACTACTCAGTGGACCAAGCAAAACAAGCAATTAAGAAATTTAAGGAGGCTATTTAAATGGCTGGTGGAATTTGGAAGAACCAAAACAAAAAGCGCCCCGGTGCATATATCAATACAGTTGGGGTCCCACAGGACAAGCCTGACACGACGGCAGGGCGAGTGTTGATGGTCAATGGTGTCGATTATGGCTGGGGCACTAATGGGGTCATTGAATTAGCTAGTGATAGTGATTTTAAGGCCTTGATTGGTGTTGCTCAGACGGATGCTAAGGCGATTACGATTCGTGAAGCGCTCAAGGGTGCGGTAACCGTGCTCTTGGTGAATGCTAATGCTGGGACGAAGGCCGCGATTACGGATGACGCCTTACCATGGACGTTCAATGCTAAGTACGCCGGTGTTCGTGGTAACAACATCACGGTCAGCATTTTAAAGGACCCAACTGACACCACTAAACTTACAGTAACGACGCTATTAGATACGGTGACTGTTGATGAACAAGTAATCAGTACAGATGGAGCAACAGCATTGACCAGTAATGACTATGTTGACGTGGTTACTGGTGACGCCGCTACAGTATCAACTAAATTAGCAGCTTTAGCAGGTAAGACCACGTACAAGTTAACCGGTGGTACGAGTGATAAAGGAGACGTTACGGAACTACTTGCCGATGCCATGGAGACTCGTGAATATAGTGTGGCGACGACGGCTGGTTACTCAGTCGACAGTGAATTACATGCGTTACTAGCTAACTTAGTTAAGCGAATGCGGGATGATGAAGGCTACAAAGTTACTGGTGTTGTGCCAGCACTTGTTACGGACACTAAGTACAATGATGAGGCGATCACAACCGTTGTTAATGGGGTCACGTTAATGGATGGCACGGTCTTAGAAGCAACGACGGCTGCTGCATATATCGCTGGGGCATCATCAGCAATGGATGGTAGCGGGTCGTTGACTTACGCAATCTACCCTAATGCTCAGGACGCCACACCACGATTATCTAACACAGCGATTATTGATAACCTTCAAAAGGGCCACTTAGTGTTCAGTGTTAAGCGTGATGGCGATGTGGTTGTTGAAGAAGACATCAACAGTTTAACGTTGTTCACTGCAGACAAACCGAGCTACTTCGCTAAGAACCAAGTTGTGCGAACAATGGACGAGATTGCCAATACTGTTCAAACGACTTTTGAAGATCAATTCATTGGCAAGGTCAATAACAACACGACTGGTCGTGATTTATTCAAGTCGGCCCTGATTACTTACATGACTGATTTACAAAATGCCAACATTATCCAGAACTTCGTTGAGGATGATGTGATGATCACGGCTGGTGACGACAAGGATTCCATTGTTGTTGATTTGGGTGCGCAACCTAATGAAGCAATGGAAAAACTCTACATGACATTAACGGTTAAATAAGGGAGGCAACGAATATGGCGACAACTAGCCAATTTTTAAACGGCCAAGATACGATTAGTTCTAAGGAAGCTACGGTTTTCATGAACTACAAAGGCCAGAACATCAACATGATGGAACTGATCGAATTAAGTGCGGATGTTGAAAAGAATAAGGAAAAAGTCAAAGTTATTGGTGATCGTTGGTCTAAGAATAAGACGACCTCTATGGCTGGTAAAGGTAAGCTTAGCGGTTATTTGATTAGTTCTAATTGGATCGAGTATGGTCTTGATTACGCTAATGGCGGTGCGGATATGTACTTTGATATTACGGCCACGATTAATGACAACACAAGTAGTACGGGGACGCAAACGGTTCTGCTAAAGAACGTCAACTTGGATAAGGTGCCAATTTTAGACTTGAAGGCTGATGACAAAGTGTTGGAATGGGATACTGATTTCACCTTCGATGGTGTTAAGTTAGTAACGCCATTCAACGACATTAAATAATTGGAGGATTTAAAAATGGCAAACGATAATCAAGCAGTTGAAACACGTTCTAAACAGGTTGGGATTGACGCGTTTTTGCGTGAAAATGTTAGTGATCCAGTTGAAACAAAAGAAGTTCCAATTGAACGTTTAGGACTTTCAATCACGATTCAATCGCTGACTGAAAAACGGATGGCCCAGATTCGTAAACAAAGTACGCGGAAGTTCCAAAATAAATCAGGTGAGTTCTTCAATGAAACTGATGATGAAAAATTATTGGAAAATCTTATTGTAGCGGCGGTAGTCAATCCAGACTTAACCAATGCTAAGTTGCAAGAATCATGGGGTGCAATTGGTCATCCCGCAAGTATTCTTAAAACAATGCTTCGTGGTGGCGAATATACAGACTTATCCGCAGCTATTCAGAAGTTTAGCGGTTTCGATGTTAGTGGTGTGACCGAGGTTGCAAACGACGTAAAAAAATAATTAACAATGGTGAGGGTAATGAATTTCAATACTATCACTACTGTATGCTTAGCTGGGGCTGGAAACCTCAAGACTGGATAGGTCTCTCGATTAGAGAGCGCGGCTTAGTTATTGCGGGCATCGACATAGAACAAGAACGACTACGGCGGGAACAAGCTGAAATGGAAGCCAAGCGCAATTAAGCGCTTGGCTTTTTACATACCTGAAAGGAGGCGGAAAAATGGCAACAGTAAAAGGTTCAATTATAATTAATAAT
Source organism: Lactiplantibacillus herbarum (assembly GCF_001039045.1). Taxonomy (GTDB): domain Bacteria; phylum Bacillota; class Bacilli; order Lactobacillales; family Lactobacillaceae; genus Lactiplantibacillus; species Lactiplantibacillus herbarum. Next base: position 133,505 of record NZ_LFEE01000020.1, on the reverse strand, counting down.
CAATTTTCAAATACGTTAAATCAATTGAATTCTGGATTAAAGCAGTCAATGAATGCAATCCAACAATTACAACACTCAATGTCTCAACAGAGTGGCAGTACATTCGCTAGTAATTTTAAAGCCGGTTTTGATCAATTAGATGGTAGCACTCGTAAGTCTGGTAGTTTAATCAAGGCCACGTTGGGGTCCAATCTGGTAAAGAATGGTGTTGCTAAAGGCGTTGGGCTGGCAGCAGCGGGTGTCAAGTCGTTGATAGGTGAGCTTGAAAGCTCTAGCAGTGCATGGCAAGCTTTCAACGGAAATACACAACAAGTTACCACTCTTGGACAAGCGATGGATGGGTTGCAAAAAACTTTAGTTAATAAATTGTCCCCTGCATATGCAGCAGTGAGTAAAGTTGGTGTTGAAGCAATAGGTGAGCTGTCGAATAAAATCTCAGCAATGGACTTTAGTGGGGTTCAGTCTAAAGTGGCGACAGTTGCTAATGGAATCGTTAATGGATTGAAAGTGGCTGGAAGTTTCGTGGCCGAATTTTGGCAATCAATGTCAAATACCTCAGCAATTAGTGCTGCGAGCGCAGCCATGCAATCGCTTGGAGATGCCATGAAAAATATTAGTAATGCTTTCACTGGAGGTGCTAGTCTTGATAGTTTGGCTGATTCTTTAGGCCGTTTAGCTGGGAGTGCAGTAACGGGAGCCGCTAATGCAATAAAATCAGTTAGTGATGCAATCAAGCAGATGAGTCCGGGACAGATCAAAGGGGTCGCAATTGCGATTGGTTCGTTAGTAGCTGCGGTTAAAGCTATCAGTTTGATTAAAGGGGGAATGAAACTAGCGGATACACTCGGACTTGGTGAAATTGGTCCCGCAGCTGCAAAAGCTGTAAAAGGAGTTATTTCTGCATTTAGCGGAGGGGGAATATTGCCAGCAATAGAAGCATCATTTAGTGGTATTGGTGGCGTTGTTTCGACTGCGTTTGGACCAGTTATCTTAGTGGTAGCAGCGGTTACGGCCGTGATTGCAGGTGCCGTCATGGCATGGCAGAGTAACTTTATGAATATTCGTGGTGTCATTGAAGGACTAGCACCAATTTTTGGTATTGTTGGCAATGCAATGAAGAGTGCGTTCAGCAATATGGCAGTTTCGCTAGCGCCATTAGTACCTATCCTTAAAGGAATTGGTGCAATCGTGATTGGTATTTTAGCAGTTGGTTTTGTGGCTGCAGCAAGTGCTGCGTTAGTTTTGGTGGCGGCTGGTCAATTGGTTGCTGGTGTGATTGGAGCCATTGCTCACGATGCAATGGCATTAGGCAAAGCGTTAACGGGTAACTTTAGCGGTGCAGCCAAGGAATTTGATGCAGGTAGTAAAAGCTTGGAGAATGGATTCAATGGTGCTAAGACTAGTATCAAAGGGGTTGGTGATATTCTTGGTACTGTTAAAGACTCGGTTAGTGAGCTTGGTAAGACGCAACCAAAGGTGAATGTTAAAGCAGATACCAGTGATGTTTCTAGCGGGGTAGATCAAGCTATTGCTGGGGTAAATGGCAAGTCTAGCACGGTTAATGTTAAGGGAGATACAAGCGGCCTAACTAATAGTATGGATTTGGCAACTAAGAATCCTAAAAATAGTACAGTAAATGTTAAAGGCAATATGACACCATTTACTAATAGCTTAGATTTAGCCACTAAGTCTTCGAAAGCAAGTACAGTAAATGTTAAGGGTGATACGAGCCAGTTAACTAAAAGCTTAGATACTGCTACTAGTTCTAAGAAAAATAGCACCGTAAGTGTCAAGGGTGATACAACTCAACTTAACAGTAGTGTGGATAAAGCCACTTCCTCTAAGAAGGCAACTATGGTAAAGGTTGGTGCCGATACAACCCAACTAACTAATAGTATGAATACAGCGCTGCCACTTGATAAGACGAGTAAAACCGTCAAAGTTGATGCTGATACAAGTGCTGCTAAGCAAAAGACTGCCGCATTAGCTGGTCAAACGGTTAAAGGCGGTACGGTTCAGTATGATGCTAAGGTTGCTAAGCCGAAAATACCAACACCGACAGCACCTAAGATTGCGACAATTGCAGCACCAAAAGTTGGTAAGCCACAAACGCCACAACCAACTAAGGTTAAGGCAACTTCGATTGCTGCGCCTAAAGTTGGCAAGCCAGTAATTCCGCAACCAGCGCGGATTAAAATTGCTAACATTCCGGCACCTAAGATTGGGAAACCATCAATGGCTGGGGTAGTTTCTGCCGTTAGATCAGGTATGGCGTCGGCAGTTGCAGCAGCACGCTCAGGTGGTTCACAACTCACGAATGCTGTGCGTGCATCAGTAAATGCCGCTGCTGCGGCTGCTCGTTCTGGGGCTAGTGCAATGCAAGCTGCTGGATCAATGATTGGTGCTGGATTGGCTACTGGGATGCGTTCGCAAGTTGGTGCGGTAGCTGCTGCGGCTAATGCGTTAGTAGCACAAGCTAATCGTGCCGCCCGCGCTGCTGCTAAAGTTCATTCACCATCACGTTTATTCGCTGAAATTGGGGATTATATGGGCCAAGGGATGGCACTAGGTATGGATGGTACTAACTCATTAGTAGCGACTGCCGGTAGTGATTTGGCGACGGCTGCTGCTGGGGGTGTTTCCAGTCAACTACCAGCAATGGAATTTGGCGGCATTGGTGCCGAAAGCATCCCAAGTGAAACGTCATTTAATCGTCAAAATCCTAATGGTCAAACGGTTACCAATAATCGTAACAATCAGAATAGTTCTGCAATGATTGTGAGAGTTGAGAGCGGTGCGATTCAAGTGATTAGTAGTGGCGATGGTGAACAAGACGGTGAGACAATCGCCCGTAAGTTAGAAAGCTACTTGATTCAGTTGGATGGCAAGTCAATGAGTTAGAGGTGAAGAAATGGCACATATTGGAATTTATCTGACTGACAGTAAGAACAAAACGTTTGAGCTGCCAGTCAATCCAGAGGAATTAAAAATCAACTATGAAACGAATGATAGTACAGAGGAGGTCGTAAAACTCGGTGCCATCAATCGGATTGGTGAGGTCAAGTTACGTTCCATTAGTATTGATGGTATTTTACCGATTAGTAATAAAGGCGTGGGTTATGTGACGGCATCTAAGCCATTGAGTAAAGCACAGGACTATATCAATCGGTTGACTAGTATTCATCAGTCTAAGAAGCCGGTGCGCTTTGTGCTATCTGGGACTAAGATTTCGTTACAGATGACGATTGCAAGTTTTACTTATGGATTTAAGAGTGGTAATTCGGATGAGTATGTTTATACACTGGTTCTAACAGAGTACAAGTCATATAAAGCCGAACTGATGAAAATCACTAAGAAGAAGGTTGCTGCTAAGGGCAAGAAGCGACCAGCGCCACCCAAGAAGATTGGGCGTGGGTCAACGGTGATTGTTAATGGTCGCTTGCACGTTGATAGTTACGGCAGTGGGCCGGGGCAAACGGAGCGCAATGCGACCCGCAAGGTCAACTTCATTGCGTTGGGGCGAGCCTGTCCGTACCATGTCACAACGCTAAGTGGCGGTTGGCGCGGTTGGGTCACTAAGTCGTCAGTGAGGGCGGTGTAAGAATGACAGTGACAAAGTTTACCGTTGGTCGGCGGACTGATCCACGAGTGTGGGACGTTCGTAGTATTTTGAGTGGCGTTGTCACCTGGACAACTGATCTTAACTATTCGGCCGGAACGCTAGAGTTTGAAATGATTGAAGTGAACGAAGGTTTTACACCACATATGGGTGATATTGTGGAGTTTTATTGGGATAATACCAAGGTGTTTTATGGTTATGTCTTTGATTTTAAGTACACTAATGAAAAGTTTACTGTTACAGCTTATGATAAGTTGCGATACTTTAAAAACCAAGATTCGCTGGTGTGGCCGGTTTCGACACTATCACAACGCTTTACTAAAGTTGCGAAGATGGCGGGGGTTAGTTACCGGGTAGTTAATAATTCTGAGCATAAATTAGTAGCAGAGGTAGCTGATGGTAAAAGTTACTTTGACATGCTTCAATCCTCAATTGAGACCACTCAAAAAGCGACTGGTAGCCAGTTCTTTCTTGCAACCAACTATGACACCGTTGAGCTTAGAAAAGCGCCATACAAAGAAACTACACTGGTTGTAGGTGATAAGTCATTAATGACAAAGTTTGAGTATGAGCAGAGCATTGATGATGCAGCTAACGTAGTGCGAGTGATTCGTGAGAACGAAGATAAAGGACAACGAAGTACCGCAACGGCAGGTACCAAAGATCCAAGTAATACGTCGTTTACGGCGGTAACCGCTAGTGGCAATATTAATAAGTGGGGACGCCTACAGACTATTGAAACCGCAGAGGAAAAGGCCAATGAAGCTCAAATGCGGCAACAAGCGAAGGATTTACTAAAATCTAAGAACAAGCCGACGAACAAACTCACATTAACAGTGATTGGCGACCCGGCACTTGTGGCTGGTAATTCGGCATGGCTGAAAGTCCAAAGTTTGGCAGACATCGGCTATGGAACGCAAGCAATGCTGATTACGAAGGCAACGCATCGTTTTAGCGCCGACTATATGGCTGATATTGAAATGAAGGTGTAGAAATTGGCTGGTGAATGGTTAATGCAACAGATAGGGGCTCGCGGCGGTAATAAGTCAGATTACTCGGATGTGATTTATGGCACCGTTGTGAGTACCAGTCCGCTGCAGGTTCAAGTAAGTAATAACATGATCCTACCAAGTTCGTTATTGACCAAAGGGCGGGCGGTGTCCGATTATACGACAACGATAGTGATTGACGACGAAAAGAAAACGATGACCGTGAAAAACGGCCTACAGTCTGGTGACCACGTAGCGATGATTCGCGGCGATGGTGGCCAGACTTTTTATATCTTTGACAAATTGTGAGGTGGTTTAGATGGATGATGATGTTCAAACGGTTGGTGACACGCTTAGCGATGAGGTTGAAGAAGTCACGCTGCCGTCGCGAACGTACAAGGTTAAGGACGGTCATATTATCGGTATGACTGATGATTACGAAGCAATGGTGCAAGCCGTTGATAAGGTCATGAAAACCGAGCGCTTTGTGTTTCCGATTTATAGTGATCAGTACGGCAACGACTTTACCGAACTATTGGGGAAGTCGTTTGATTATGCGGAGGTCGAGGTCGAACGGATGCTGAAAGAAGCGTTGTTAGCTGATGATCGAGTTAATGAAGTGACCATTGATAATGTGGAACGAGTCGACGCGACGGTTTTAGAGGTTCAAGCGACGGTCGAAACGATATACGGTGCGGTCAACACAGAAACGGAGGTGCAGATGGGTGAATCCTGAGGAATTAGCGAATCAAATTGGGAGTCAAAACTTTGATTATTTTATGGATAAAGTGATGGCTGAGGTGCCAGATACTATCGACAAACGGGAAGGCGCCATTATCTATGATGCGCTAGCCCCTGCAGTGACTGCTTTGGCAGAACAATCGCTCAGTATTGGTACAGTTGTTCGGCAAGTCTATACGACAACTGCGACTGGCGAGTTTCTGGATTACCGAGCAGTTGAGCAAGGGACTAGTCGCCAGACGGCAACAGCAACTCAAGCCAGCGTGACTTTTACGGACGCAGATGGTAACTCGGTGACTAGTGTACAAGTAGGTGATCGCTTTGCCAGTTTGGGTGATGAACCGATTTTTTACTCAGTGACGGCGATTACCGGTCCAGGAGCTGGGACGTTGACGGCTGAGATTGCTGGAATTGGGCCCAATAGTTATCGTGGTCAGATTCTACCGATTACGCCGAATGATAGTTTGTCATGGGCTGAAATTATTGACGTACCGGTACCTGCACGTGATGCCGAAACGGATGACCATTTACGCGAACGGCTATTATCGCCAGATACCTATAATGCTTACGGTGGCAATGTAGCCGACTATCTGACAATGCTAGCGAAGATTGAAGAGGTTGGTGCCGGTCAAATCTATCCGGCGTGGGCTGGTGGTAGCACAGTTAAGGTTGTCATTCTAAATAACGATTTGCGAGCGGCCAGCGATACACTGTTGAAAGCCGTTAAAGCAGAACTTGATCCGGAAGAAGCTACAGGTCAAGGGTACGGATTGGCACCGATTGGTCATCAAGTTACCGTAGCTGCTCCAACTGAGCTAAACATTGATGTGACAACTAATGTGGAAGTTAACCCGCAGATTACGCTAGTAACTGTTCAATCACAAATCGAGAGCGGCATTGCGGACTATTTTCAGAAGCGGCGTAAAGATTGGGATAACGTGGATAAAACGCTTGGCCGCGGCTATAAGTTGACGATTTACCGCGCCCAGATTCTAAGTGAGATTTTAAAAGTTGACGGCGTTGTGAATGCGTCCATGCCGGTGCTTAACGGTGCCGAAAGTGATGTGGACTTAGTGTTTAATAATGAAACTTCACAGTTACCGATTATGGGGACGGTGAAACTTGATGGTTAATCTAGCGGATTATTTACCTAATTATTACGATGAAGTTGTAGAAATGCAGCAACTGATGGCGGCTGAACAAGTGATTTTCGATGGCCAGGGTGACTTGGTTAATCGATTGCTGTTAAATCGGTTTGTCATGACAGCAGATAGTAATGGGTTGTCGCTATTTGAGTACGAGTTAAAGATTGAAGTGACGGCTGGTGAGTCCTTAGAGGAACGGCGTAGTAACGTGTTATTGCGAATCATGCCACCTCAAGCGATTACAATTGGTTATTTGCGAGCGCTGGTTAAGTCGCTGCAAATTCCAACAACCATTACGGTGGATTCAGGTAAGTCGAGTGTGAAGACATTCAGTAGCGCTACCGTGATCACGCCAGAACAAGTGGTGCGGTTACGCTATTTATTGAGTGTTTATTTACCAGCAAACTTGGCTTATGTTATTAGTGAACAGGCTAAAACTGAGAATGCGTTACCACTTAGTATCGGTTTCGCGGCACATACGGTAGTTAGTGATCAGATTGGGGCAGCTGCTGTCATTTATGAGGAGGTTTAAGATGTCAAAATATCAAGATTCAGTATTAACCCCAGCCGGACTATTGCTGGCAAGTAAGGCCTATGCTGGCAAGACGACGTTTAAGTTAACACGGACCGCAACGACGGCGGATGTGTTAACTACGGATGGTATTAAGAAACTTACCATGTTGCCAAATGAGGTGCAGGCGGGAACCATTGCGCAGAGTGATAACGTGGTTAGTGATGATCATACTTTAATTACGACAGAACTATTATTTACTAATCAGGATTTAGCGAAGAGTTATCAGATTAATGCGATTGGTGTGTATGCCATGGAAGCGGGAACGACGAATGAGATTCTATACAGTGTGGCAATTGCGGATCAGGCCGAGTTTATGCCGGACTTTGCGGATAAAGTGTTGATGGAATTTAAGACGATAATTACGATGGCTGTCGGGCAGAAGAGTAACGTGACGATTGAGATGGTGGCTAATAATTTGGCGACGCAGCAGTATGTGCAGAATGCGATTAAGGATTTAGCGCAGGATGCGGATGTGGTGCATGATAATCATGATGGGACGATCAAAGTTAATGAGACGAATTTTCAACCGGTGGCTACTGATGGGAGTAGTAAGGTTATTTTGCCTGCTACGGGCACTTCTCAAACAGCATACGATTTATCTAATTTTCAACAGCCGCCTATCACTAAGACTGATGGTACAGCCACGGTAGTAGTTGAGAAAGGAGAAAGTGTGGCATTGAAGCTGTGGCCACTAGCAGAAGGACTATATACATTACAGATTAAAGCCGGTGCTATTTTTACTACTGCTCCCGAAGGATACAACCGTACTCTGTGGTGGGGTGTTACATTTTTGTCGAATGACCGCGATTATTTCGGAACTATTCGTATTTGGAGACGTCAAGAAAAAGGGTTAATACCGTATTATATGGAGAATATAGTTATTAATCAGGAATATAGCGGTACTCAGATGTATTAGTCGGAACGAATGAAAGAGGATTTATCACAACCAACTGATTATTTGACATTTGTTCAGATGCCTGATGTACGAGCAATGCAGTCAGTTGCCTTGACGGATCGATTTGGTAATCCCTTCTATATTGATGACTGGGGATCAATAAAAAAATTTATGGTTGGTTTGTCAACTCAGTTTGCAGCACATTCTAGATTTGTTGTATTAACTGCTAAAACAGATGATTTTCCGGGAAATGAAAATGCTAGTGGATGGATTACTATTAACTATTTTGGATCGAGTGATCAAGGTGATTTTAGTGTTGATGTTACTGGGGTTAGTGGTACTCGTTATGAAGCTACGTTTAAAAATGGGGTGTTGTCTGGATCATGGCGAGTAAGTAAATTTTCTTCGGAAATTATTAAGCCTACTATTTCTTGCAACACGTGTACAACAGGTACTGCAAAAAACTTTATAGAATATGAAATACGTGAAAATATACTTTATCTTAACATGGAAGTTTGGCCGGTTGGGTACGGTGGTAATACAAGTATATTGGTTTCGTACCTTGGTGGAATGTTTAATAGTTCTTTAGCAGGGGTTAACGGCCGAGCGATGGCTTACAATCAACTAGGCGCTAACTCTAGTACCTATGGGGCAGTTCAGGCACCGCTTACTATTGATAATGGAATATTGAGAATTGCAACTTCTGGCTATACTTTTAGTAACGGGACGACTTCTAATATTAATGGCTCATTTCAGTATCAAGGGCCAATTGCTAGTTTAGATTTTACTACTGGTTTTACTGCATGGCATTAGAAGGAGAGGAGATATGCTAAAACATTTAAAGAAAAATAGATTCTGGTTATGGAAATCACTTGAAACGTATGGCCTCGGAATCTATTTCATTATCAAGCAAAACACGTTTAAGTTTGAGCCACCTAGACCAACCTTACTCGATATTTTCGACGATCCGCCAGTGATTTTTATACTAGCGATTGTTGGTACGTTTGCGCTAGTTTATGCACTGTGGAATGTTAATATTGCTTACTATAAACCAGTCATGACAGGGTTGCTAACCTTTGTATGGCTGTTTTTTATGGTCGCGTTTGGGTTCCATGACTTTGAAATTCAAAAGTATCTGAGCTTTGAAAGTATGTATGCTTTCTTCGTATTGGCATCTACAGTGTTCGAAATTGTGACAGGGGATGATTAATGATGAGCGATGCTGTTGCGGTGGCACTGATTACCACTGTCGGGTCTGTTCTTGTCGCAATTTTGACCCAATTAGTGGCAATCTGGAATGGTAATAAAGCCGCAGACAGCGATGATCAGGGGCACCTAAAGAAAGACAATGTGGAATTGAAAAAGCAAAATGACGAGCTACAAGAGATTGTAGACTACTATCGGAAACGGGATGATAAGTGATGACCAGTTTTATTCAATTAGTAAATGGCGGGACGATTGCGGCAATTGCCGTGGTAACGTTCCTGATTGTGTGGGGAATCAAGTACACCAAGTTTAATAACGAATACTTACCAATTATGGCCGAGTTAATCGGGGCTGTGGTTGGTATTTTTATTGCCCAAGCCATGGCAGATACAACGTGGATTGTTGGGATGGTGGATGGATTAGTTGCCGGTGCGGTCAGTGTTGGTGGTAATGAGTTGATCAAGTCGCTCATGAACACTTTTAGTATGTATGGAGGGAACAAGTAATGGCTACTTTAAATGGATTTGACGTATCAAGTTACCAAACTGGCATGGATGTAGGCAGCGTTGCCGGTGATTTTGTACTGGTAAAAGTAACTGAAGGTACTGATTATATTAATCCAGTGTTCAATACACATGTTCAGCAGGCGTTGACGTCGGGTAAGAAGTTAGGTGTGTATCACTTCATCCGTAATGATGTTGACATTAAACGACAAGCGGATTATTTCTTAACTAAGGTTGGCCGTTACATTGGACAAACGATGCTAGTATTGGATTTTGAAAATACCAATGGCTCAACCATTCAAAATCAAACTGGAGTTGGCTTGGCTAAGCAATGGTTGGATTATGTCTATGATAAGACTGGGGTACGGCCCGTTTTATATACGGGCATTAGTTGTGAAAACTCATTGAATTGGTCAGCGGTAGTGGCAGCCAATTATGGTTTATGGATTGCTCAGTATAATAATTACAACGCGGTTAATGGGTATACACCACGTGATTTGTATGGCTCACTAGAATACTGGAAGACCGCAGTCATGTTTCAATATACGAGTGCTGGTCGTTTATCTGGTTGGGGCGAAGGGTTAGATTTTAACGTTTTTTATGGTGATAAATCGTCATGGGATAAGTATGCTGAGGCTACTAAAACAGCAGTAGCTAGTAAGCCAGTACCCAATCATGATATCTCTGCACCACAGTGGGTTAAGGACAATAGGACTTATACGTTGAAGACAGCTGTTAAGCTTCGTACAGGTGCATCAACGTCTGCCGATGTAATTGCTGTCTTGCCAGCTGGTTCAGTTGTTAAGACTGATCAAGCTATCATTACGGGAGGGTATCGTTGGGTGCGGCAGCCACGCGATACTGGTTATGCTTACATGGCGACTGGCTCAGCTGATAATACACTAAAATACGTGAAGTAATATGAATCCCCACACTGGTTAATTTGACTAGTGTGGGGATTTTATGCGTTATTCCCAAAAATGTGTATCTTCAAATTTCGTTTGAAATCTTCCTTATGGAGAATCTAAGTAGGCAGGGTAAACATCAGTTATTAGTATTGATTTATTAGTTGAAATCGATTGAATAAATATTTGTTCTTCAAGTGAATTATGCTATACTATTCAAGTACCACATGGAGAGTTGGCAGAGTGGTAATGCACCGGACTCGAAATCCGGCGAACCGGCTAATACCGGCGCGCAGGTTCAAATCCTGTACTCTCCTTAAAATGATATTTAGAGCGTCGCCAATTTAGTGATTGGTGACGTTTTTTTGTTGTATGGAAATCGATGAAATATTCATGGATTTTAGCAATGGATTCTGACGAAAACTATAAAAGTAGATAAAGAAAAATGAAGGTAGGTATCGACTACTTAGCCAATATCTACCTTCATTTACAATGTTAAATGCTATTTTTCTTCCTGCACAATATAATGTGGTCGATGTTTCGTTTCAATATAGATCTTACCGATATAGTTCCCAATAATACCAAGGCAGAATAACTGGATCCCGCCAATTAAGAGAAGGATAGTAACAAGTGATGCCCAACCGCTAGCGCTATTATTGAAGATTAATTTACGAATAATAACCACAAAAATACTGATGATTGAGGCAAATGACAATAGGCCCCCAGTAAAGGTTGCAATCTTCAATGGAACGTCTGAAAAATCGACAATCGCATCAATTGAGTAATCGAATAATTGCCAGATTGACCAGTGAGTTTCACCGGCTGAACGGGGTTGGTTTTCAAACTTCAGATAAGTTGTTCGGAAACCGACCCAATTAAAGATTCCCTTTGAAAACCGGTTCGCTTCAGGCATTGCTAAGATGGCGTCAACCATCTGACGGGTCATTAGACGATAGTCACGAGCGTTCGGAATAATCTGAACTTTCGAGATCTTGTTAACGACTGAGTAGAATGAACGGGATAGGAATGAACGAATAAATGGTTCGCCAGCACGGTCTTCGCGCATCGTTCCGATACAATCGTATTCATCAGTCTGTAGCATCGTTAACATTTTTGGTAATAACTCTGGTGGATCTTGAAGGTCAACGTCCATGACGGCAACGTAATCACCAGTAGTATGTTGTAGTCCCGCCAACAATCCGGCTTCTTTCCCGAAATTACGAGAGAAGGAAACATAATGGACAGTATCAGGATGAGCCGTATTTAACTGACGGAAAACATTCAACGTACCGTCAGAAGAGCCATCATTAACAAAGACGTATTCGTGGTCAACACCTTCAAAGGCTGCCGCGTTATCAGCAATCACTTTTTCAACGGTGTTATAAAAAATTTCAATGGTTGGTTCCTCGTTATAACAAGGAACAACTAAGCTTATAGTTTTCATTATTAGTGTTTTCCGACCTTTTCTAAAATTGTTCCGACCAGTAATCGGATATTACTAGTCATCAATATAATTTATAATTGCTGTATTGTAAGGTTCTTATGATAATCTAGGCAGATTTTGTTATTCTAGCACGTACAAAATCTTCGTGTGCAGACTAACCATGATTATCAGTCCAATACAAATATCATAGCTTGAATTAATGTATAAAGCAATCAATTATGAGATAGTAATTTTACCATCTACGGGTGCGCCTAGTTTAGTTGTTTGATGTCGATGCCAGAACTGCATAAGAAGACCTCCTAAGGATGATTGAATTTGTTAAATTTTAAGTTCACCCGTAGCGTAAACTATGAAACCCGTCCCATGTCAAGCAGGCGCATGCAATTATTTTTGAGGCAAAATGTTATAATAAATAAATTGTTAGAACCAGTCGTCGTAAGTTCAGCAAAACACTGCCTGATTTAATAGTTAGTGTGGTGTTTCTGAAGCTTGCGTCAAGGAAATCCGGGTATTTAGACCGGTTGATAAATATAATGATGAACCCTAATTAATTGGAGGAATTAACGTGAAAGTCGGAATCGATAAGTTGCACTTTGCAACTTCACATCTTTACGTAGATATGGCTGAGTTGGCCACAGCACGACAAGCTGAACCAGACAAATATTTAATTGGGATCGGCCAGTCGCAAATGGCAGTCATTCCACCGAGCCAAGATGCGGTTACATTGGCGGCTAACGCGGCATATCCAATGTTGACTGCGGCTGATATTGAGGCGATTGACCTGTTAATCGTGGGTACGGAGTCTGGTGTGGATAATTCTAAGGCCAGTGCAATCTACGTGGCCCATTTATTGGGACTCAATCGCCGAGTACGAGCAATTGAAATGAAGGAAGCCTGTTATGCTGCGACTGCCGGGGTTCGTTTGGCGCAAGAACACGTGCAGGCTCATCCAGATAAGAAAGCCTTAGTGATTGGAACAGATATCGCTCGTTACGGGCTGAAATCAGCGGGTGAACCGACTCAGGGTGGCGGTGCGGTGGCTATGCTGATCAGTGCTGATCCACAAGTGTTAGCGTTAAGTGACCAATCCTGCTTGCTGAGTGAAGACGTGATGGATTTTTGGCGGCCATTGTATCACACTGAAGCTTTGGTAGACGGTAAATATTCATCAAACATTTACATTGATTACTTCCAAGATGTCTTTAAAGGTTACTTAGAAGCTACGGAAACGCAGCCCGAAGCGTTAACGGCGTTAGTCTTTCATTTGCCATATACAAAAATGGGCCTAAAAGCATTACGCAGCGTGTTACCAATGGTTGATGAAGCTCAGCAAGCAACTTGGTTAGCGCATTTTGAACATGCCCGTCAATTAAATCGACAAGTGGGAAACTTGTACACGGGTTCACTGTATCTTAGTCTATTATCACAGTTGTTGACAGATCCTGACTTAAAGGCGGGGGATCGATTAGGACTATTCAGCTATGGTTCCGGTGCGGAAGGTGAATTCTATACTGGTGAGCTGCAAGCTAATTACCAACAGGGACTCGACTTAGGGTTACCACAACGTTTAACTAAACGGCAACGTGTCAGTGTGGCTGAATACGAACGGTTATTCAATGGTCAGTTAGCTTGGAAGGCTGAAGATCAGGATTTAGATTATCAAAATGATCCCCATCGGTTTGTTTTGGCTGGTCAACGAGATGAACAGCGCCAGTATTTCGATCAGCAGGCCGAAAAACAACTGTAGGTTAGCTAATCGTAGAAGTAATGGGTTTTGAATACATGGTTTGCTAAAATGCTGTGGACTAAAATAAAACCCTTCAGAAATTCAAAATTTCTGAAGGGTTTTATTTTTGTGTTTAGATTATTCGAAATTACTAGTTACAACTTTACCATCTTTAAGGCTAAGCAAAGTGTTGGTTGTTCCTGGTTCTAGCAGCGTGATTGTGTAGCCGGCAGCTAGATTTTTCTTCAACGATTTTGAAAGACTCTCAAAATTAGTTGTGATTGTCGAGATTGCTTTTTTATTATCAGTAGGATGTTCCTTGATCGTCTTCAACGAACTGATATACTTCTTACCAGTAGGGGTAATCGTGTAAGTCTTATCAGCTTTGCTGAAAGCCACGGTACCGATTGACTGGTAATTTGATTTGAGTTGTTTAAGGATATTGTCTTCCTTCAACTTAGTCGTTGCGGCAGCTTGTTTTTCGCTATCTTCATTAAAAACAGCCTGTGAAGAGCTTAAACTAGTTGTTTTACTAGTGCTGCTTGAACTACTAGATGAAGCAGCACTCTTGGACGATTTGCTGGTCTGGTTATATGGCCAGTAAGGTAATTTGAAAGTGGCATAACCGGTCACAAGGGCACTTAAGACGGTTACGAAGGTTAGAAACTTCCAGCCGCCACCCGATTGACGCGCGTACAGCACGGAAAATAATGCTAATAGAAAAATGATCAAGCCCATAATGGCTAGGAACAACATGTCACCAACTCCAATGTTTAAAATAGTATAATCATTATACCATTGAACTATCGTACTGCCGTTAAAGATTTAACAAATTAACAAATTACAATGTGAGGAATGATTGGATGCCACCATTATTTTTACCAAAGCACCCTGAGAATCAAGCGCCAATGGCCCGCTATATGCGCGATCAGTTTCAATTCTTAGGCGTTCGTAGTACTGAGCGGCGTGAGTTATTACGACCAATCAGTCGACAAAGTAAAACCTTAGATGAAAAGACGCTACAGGATTGGTTAGCGTTCTATTACCAGCAACCGTACCGTGAATATCAATACGTGGCCATTGATCTGGCATTCGCCAACATCAAACGGTTAACGCCACAACAGTATCAATGGTGTTACCAGCAAGTTACGGTGACACCTTGGTGGGATAGTGTGGACGCTTGGCGTAAAGTGTTATCGACGTACGTATTTAAACAGGATGCGTTGGAAGAACTCGGACCAGCTTTTTTAACTGCGGATAATTTGTGGTTACGACGAATCAGCATTATCTTGCAATTGGGTCGTAAAATGCAAACGGATGAGGACTACTTACGAACCGCAATTCTAAATAATCAATCGAATGATGAGTTCTTCATCCAGAAAGCAATCGGTTGGGCACTCCGTGATTACAGTAAAACTAATCCGGAGTGGGTACGTGAATTCTTTGCTACCGTACCGTTATCAAAATTGGCGCAACGGGAGGGCCAAAAGTACTTACCCGCACAGCAGTGATAAAAAGGATGATTGAAGATTCCTTTTTCACTATATGACGTGGCTTAAGGGTCCTCATGACGCACGTTTCGAGGATGATTAGCTACAGGGAGATACAAATAAGCTACTTCAGAAATTCAACATTTCTGAAGTAGCTTATTTGAGTGGTGTCTTTAATTGTTTATTGGAAAAGCATGTCGCGGTATAAGCCCACAACTTTACCTAAAACAGAGACGCTATTTAAAATAATTGGTGCCATCGTATCGTTTTCTGGTTGCAAGCGGTAGTGATCAGCTTCCTTGAAGAAACGTTTACAAGTGGCTTCGTTTTCGTCGGTCATGGCAATGATAATATCACCGTTGTCGGCCGAACTCTGTTGGCGAACGATTACTTGGTCACCGTTCATGATACCAATGTTGATCATACTTTCACCACGGATGGTCAGCATGAACAGGTCACCACCGAAGGATTCAAGTTCTTTAGGAATTGGGAAGTAGTCGGTTGCTTCTTGGACGGCTAGGATTGGTTGCCCGGCCGTGACCGTCCCTAAGACTGGGATTTGGTGAGGGTTAATCTCGACACCCAGTGCTTCAAAACCAGCTGGCGTAACTTCGATTGCCCGGGGCTTGGTGGGATCTTTTTCGATGAACCCTTTTTTCTCTAAGCGGGAAATGTGACCGTGGACGGTGGAAGTCGAAGATAAATCGACGGCTTCACCAATCTCACGGACGGTTGGCGGATATCCTTTTTCATTGACGCGATCATAAATAAAACGCAGAACCGCCATTTGTTTGCTTTCCGATGTTTTACTCATCTTGGCACCTCATTTATTATTTTCGTTAAGTGGTTAAGGCAATTGTAGCATAGCTTTTCACAGCTTTCAAACAAATGTTCGGTTGACAAACCCTATTAATTGATTTAGGGTCTAATTTCGTGTATATTTCTGTTTTGAAGGGAGCTGCTGCTTTGATTTCAAAAGAATTGCTCGCTCGGATCAATGAGTTAGCTCACAAGGCGAAAGCTGAGGGGCTCACCGAGTTAGAAGAGTTAGAACGTAAGGATTTACGTCAAAAATATCTTAAAGAATTTCGGGCTGGTTTTAGACAACAAGTCGAAATGCTGCAAGTTTATGATAAAGATGGTAAGGAAGTCACGCCAGAAAAAGTTCGCCAGGTACAACGCGATCGCGGCCTACGTGATGATTAACCGATTTCAGGAAAATTTGTTAACTGACAAATTTTCCTTTTCTTTTATTATTAATTTGTGTAGACTAGTTTAATGAAGACTGTAATAAGGGAGGGGAATGACTATGTCTACTGGAATTTGGATTCTAATCGTCGTCTTGGGCGTATTAGTTGGCTTAACTGGTGGTTTCTTTGGTGCTCGTCACTACATGCAAAACTACTTGAAGCAAAACCCACCAATTAGTGAGGAAATGCTACGGAGCATGATGATGCAAATGGGTCAACGCCCATCCGAAAAGAAATTGCACCAAATGTTGAACTCAATGAAAGCTGCTTCTAAAGATAGCAAGTAATTAACGAGTTAAAAAATGCCGGTAGTTGCAATTTGCAATTACCGGCATTTTTTGTGATTAACTTTTAAGATCGTGCGTAAGACTAATTGTCATGTGAAGCGTATTTGTCAGCTGCAGGATCGACGTATTTAAACGTTGGATCGATTTGACGATCAAGGTCGTCAAAAGCAGTTAACATTTGCGTTTCAATCTGTTTTTGACCATCGTCGTTCAATTTGAGCTTATGGTCTACATAGATTGGTTTGCCGAAACGAACAGTGATCTTCTTACGGCTAAATAGTTGTTTGAATGTCAGTGGTCCTTGGTAGACGGTTGGGACTAATGGTACCCCCGCCATTTTTGCAATCACGATAGCGCCACCCTTTAATTCTTGGGAGTGCCGAGTACCAGAGGGGTACATGATCAGTGATAATTTGCCACTACGTAGGAATTTAACCGGCGTCTTGATGGCAGAGGGCCCCGGGTGCTTACGGTCAACTGGAAACGCATTGGCGTGAAGTAGAATATAGCGAAGCACTGGATTTTTGAATAATTCTTCTTTGGCCATAAAGCTAAACTTCATGGGGCTACCCGCTAAAGCATAGTAGAGTGGGTCGAACCATGTCCGGTGAGGTCCTACTAAGATGTAGGCCCCATCTGGAAGGTTTTCTTTGCCCTGGTAACGGGGGCGTCCGTTGATCAGGGTAACGATTAGCCGGACTAGTCCGCGCATAAATGAATAGAACATCATGATCTTCCTTTCGTTTGCTAACTGCTCACAGTATGACGAAAGTTTAGAAATTCTGCAAGTTAATTGTATGGTATGCTTGCAATGACTTTTGAGAGAGGTGGTTGCACATGGCTAATGTCACGTTACACGCTGATGAGCGTATCGACCAACTATATAGTAGAAATATTCAAATTATTCAAAGTTCGCAAGTCTTTGCGTTCTCACTCGACGCGGTGCTGTTGGGCGATTTTGCTCAGGTGTCTAAAGCGTCTAGTTGCCAAATTGTCGATCTGTGCGCGGGCAATGGTGTTGTCGGTCTGTTTGTGAGTGAACGCACGCAGGGACACATTACGGCGGTTGAGTTGCAGCCACGGTTAGCCGACATGGCCCAACGGAGTGTTGAGCTCAATCAATTGACGGCACGAATGACCGTTTTAAATGAAGACTTATTAACGGTTACTAATCACGTTGCCAAGGATTCGATCGATACCGTACTTTGCAACCCACCGTATTTTAAAGATCAACCTCAAAGCGTTAAGAATCCCAATCCACACTTGGCGATTGCTCGTCACGAAATCTCAGCGAACTTAGATCAGATTATGGGTGTCACGAGTGATTTACTGAAAACTAACGGTAAGGCCTACTTTGTTCATCGTCCAGAGCGACTTGATGATTTGTTTGCAACTATGAAACAGCATCGCTTAGCGCCTAAACGAATCCGGTTTGTGCATCCAAAGGCGGATCGCGAAGCCAACATGGTTCTGATCGAGATGATCAAGGACGGTAAGGCTAATGGTGTTCGGATTCAACCGCCCGTTGTGGTATATCAAGCAGATGGATCATATGGGGAAGAGGTGCATACGTTACTCTATGGCAACGACTAAGCAATATTATTTTTACGTGTTACTATGTGCCGATCAGACGCTATACGGCGGTTTTACGGACGACCTAGAGCGCCGTCTTGCAACTCACAACGCTGGGAAGGGTGCCAAATATACCCGAGTTAAGTCACGACGACCGCTGACGATGATTTATCACGAAACTTACGATGATAAATCCAGTGCGTTAAAAGCGGAATATGCTTTTAAACATCAGCCGCGAACGGCCAAGTTAAAGTATTTAGCTGCACATGATGTAAAAATTTAACCAAGTTTTCATAATTTTGCATTCTATTTCTGGGAATTACTGTTATAATATTTACTGTATCAATATATAGGAGGAATTTTTGTAATGAAAATTATTGCATATGCTGTACGTGACGACGAACGCCCATTCTTTGACACTTGGATGAAAGAAAACCCAGATGTTGAAGTTAAATTGGTTTCAGAACTACTTACTGAAGACAACGTTGACTTAGCTAAAGGTTTCGACGGTGCCGATGTATACCAACAAAAAGACTATACTGCTGAAGTATTAAACAAGTTAGCCGACGAAGGTGTTAAGAACATTTCACTTCGTAACGTTGGTGTTGACAACGTAGACGTTCCTACTGTTAAAGCTCGTGGCTTAAACATTTCTAACGTTCCTGCATACTCACCAAACGCAATTGCTGAATTATCAATTACGCAATTGATGCAATTATTACGTCAAACTCCACAATTCAACAAGAAGTTAGCAAAACAAGACTTCCGTTGGGCACCAAACATCGCTAAAGAATTACACACGATGACGGTTGGGGTTGTTGGTACTGGCCGTATTGGTCGCGCTGCTATCGATATCTTCAAAGGTTTCGGTGCTAAAGTGATCGGTTACGACGTTTTCCGTAACAAGGAACTCGAAGAAGAAGGCATGTACGTTGATACTTTGGACGAATTATACGCCCAATCAGACGTTATCACGTTACACGTTCCTGCATTAAAAGATAACTACCACATGTTAAACGCTGACGCCTTCAGCAAGATGAAGGACGGCGCTTACATCTTGAACTTTGCTCGTGGGACTCTTATCGACTCAGAAGACTTGATCAAAGCCTTAGACAGTGGCAAAGTTGCCGGTGCCGCAGTTGATACGTACGAATACGAAACTAAGATCTTTAACAAGGACCTTGAAGGTCAAGTTATTGATGACAAGGTCTTCATGAACTTGTTCGAACGCGACAACGTTTTGATTACACCACATACGGCTTTCTACACTGAACCAGCCGTTCACAACATGGTGCACATCTCAATGAACAGCAACGTTCAATTCATCGAAACTGGTAAAGCTGATACGCAAGTTAAGTTTGACTAATTTTAAGATAAATTGATAAAAGCGGGACTGCCTAATTGGTAGTTCCGCTTTTTTTGTGTAAAGAGCGTGTGACAGAAGCTGTATAGTTACTGATGTTACTCAGGAGGTCGAATGATTGGGGATATTAATCGGTTGATTTCGGTATCTAAACAGAGTTAGTTGGTTTTTGGTGCATGTTTTAAGTGTTGATGTTCGAAATAAAAAGATGAGATATTATAGTTAGTTATGGGACGTCATCATCAGTTGGTATTAAAATACTAAAGGTTGAAAGTTATAAAATAGCTAGAATAATTACTTTACCAGTAATAGTTATTTAGAAATTGGTCTCAATACTTTACACATCGTTCCGCCAGCCGGGAAAATACGCCATGGGGACCAGTCCTAGCCAAAAAGCGGTCTAGGACCTCGCTTTTGAGCCTAAAATTCAAGTCTCAAAAGACGTCCCGCAATTTAAGGCGGCCAAGATGAAGTGCAAGGAAAAAGTTAGACACTTTT
>NZ_LFEE01000020.1:98314-113288 GCF_001039045.1 Lactiplantibacillus herbarum | reverse complement strand
TCCTGCCTGCAGACGCACGTTTCGGCTATAAATCGTTCAGTACACCAAACTCTGTGCAGCCTAATACAAATAAGTTACACCCAAAACATCAAATTCCCGAAAAATTTATTAGTGCCGAAACGTGTGTTTTCAGGCAGTTTGTTCCGCTTAACGAATAAATTGACGACTATTCCAAGACCGGGAATAATCGCCAATTTCACGTTAATGCTCACAAACTAACCGCCTGAAAACACACTCTTTAATCTTCATTCAAATTAACCGGCCGCACGAGATAGACTTCCTTGCAAAAGCCCTTCAGCGAGTTATAGACACGCTGTGCCCGGGAGCGTTTCCGGCAGACACCGAAAACGGTTGGCCCAGTACCGCTCATCTGGGCCGCATCGGCACCGAATTTTAATAGTTGTTGTTTAATCTGTAAAATTTCAGGATAGCGTTTTGATGTAATTGGCTCTAACACGTTACCCATGTTGGCAAAGATACTGGTAAAATCCTGCTGCTGAATGCCGGTCAACAATTCGTTAATGTCGAGGTGGCTCTCCAACTGTTCGTAATCAACCTGCCGCAAAATATTGGGGGTTGAAACACTAATTTTAGGTTTTGCCAGCACAATCCACATCGGGGGTAACTTCGGTAAAGGTGTCACGACCTCACCCTTACCCGTAACGTGCGCCGTTTGACTGTAAACACAATATGGCACGTCGGAGTCAATCCGCAGACCAAGCTTCGCTAGCGTTGCCAGGTCTAATCCCAGCGACCACATCCGGTTCAACCCACGCAAAACTGCGGCCGCATCGGACGAACCACCGCCCAAACCAGCTGCTACCGGAATCGCCTTTTTGATGGTTATCCGGACACCGTATTCAACATGACAATGGCGCCTCAAAACACTCACCGCTTGAAAAGCTAAGTTTCGACGATCATTCGGCAAAAAGCCACTATCCGTTATGACTTCGATCCGTTTAGTTGGTAAGGATTCTAGCGTGACATAGTCGGCCAAATCAACCGAAGTCATCACCATATCCCATTCTTTATCACCATTGGAATGTTCAAACAAAGTATCCAAGCCTAGGTTAATCTTAGCCGGTGCCTTTTCCACAATCTGCACGCGTTTCACCCTCTTCCATTACCACAATCATCTGGGTCGCTGTCTTGCTTTTGATACAATTATACTAATATCAAGGCAAAATAAAAAGACCTTGCTGGAGGTCTTGATATTGAGAATTCACGTGACGTATATTAAGCTTCAGTTTCTTCAGTCATATCGTCATCGAAGGCAATTTGCACGTTCTTAGTTAACACATCAGTGTAACTGTAAGAAACCCGTTCAAACGCATTTTCTTGTTGGTCTAAATCCACAACGAACACTGAACGATAGGTTTCCTTTAAGATACCATGGCGTTCGGTCGTTTTCTTACGACCAGCTTGGGCAACGACTTTCATCCGTTGACCAATGCGTGCGTCGAGTTTATCTTTAATTGCAGCTAGTGAAATTGGCATTGAGAATCCTCCTCATGAAAGCTACTATACTAGCTTTTCACAAAAAAGTCAACATTATATCACAAGGTTTTCTAATGTGCAACAGTTTTATATAACGCTATTTATTAAAGTAATTCGGCCTGATGTAGAGCATCCGTCAAGGTGATGAATTCGTCTACTGTCAAGCGTTCAGCCCGGATTTTAGGATCAATTCCAGCTTGATCCAAGGCGGCTTGAATAGCTTCCTTTGTCTCTGGTAATTTGCCAAATAAACTTTGTAAATTATTCCACAAATTCTTCCGTCGATGTGCAAAACCAGCCTTAACTACTTTGAAAAAGGCCGCTTCATCATATGGCACGTGCGTACGTGGTGGCAACGCCGTTAATTTCACAATGGCTGAATCCACATTTGGTACGGGAACGAAAACTTTTCGTGGCACAATCATGGCTAACTCCGCAGCCATCCGGTACTGAACAGCAATCGTCAAGGCACCGTACGCCTTTGTCCCTGGTTCTGCGGCTAAACGATCCGCAACTTCCTTTTGCATCATCACGACGATGTTTTCAAACTTAACGTCACCCGCCAATAAGCTCATTAAGATTGGCGTTGTAATGTAATAAGGTAAGTTAGCGACTAATTTTAATGGTCGGTCGCCGTCTAAGTGTTCGGCAATCATTGCTGGTAAATCTACTTTTAAGATATCTTGGTTAACGATATCAATGTTATCGTAATCAGCTAACGTTTCATCCAAGATGGGTAATAAACGGTCATCGATTTCAAAAGCTAGGACTTTGTGTGCTGAGCGGGCTAAGAACTCCGTCAACGCACCAATCCCAGGGCCAATTTCAATCACATTATCATCCGTCCAGATGTCAGCGGTCGCCACGATGTTGTGAAGGACATTTTGGTCAGTTAGGAAATTTTGGCCTAAGCTCTTCTTTACACGTAAGCCGTACGCATTCATAATCGCCTGGGTGCGGGCAGGGTTTGCAATATCTAAATCTTTACTCATTTGATCTCCTCTGTGGGTAGTTGGTTAACAGCCGCCCAGAAATCAGCGGGCTGAATTTGAAATAGTTGTAGTCTTTTTGGTAGTTGCTTGCCATTAACGTAGCCAATCTTCAGCAATTCGCCTAGCCGTTCACGGCGCTGCCTTGACGCTGGGCCAGCTAATAAACCCGCTCTGATCAGATCACTCTGATTGATCAGTAACTGGGCCTCCTCAACACGTTCGGTGTAGAGATTGGCCAACGCAGCCTGAATGATGGCGGGACTGGCATGTTCAACGCCGAGACTACCGCCAGCTTTAGTGGGTACACCGTCTTTACGTCCCAAAAACGCGTGCTTAACACCAGGCACTTCAGCCGAGATAATCTTACGAATCCGTTCACCAGAAAAATCTGGATCGGTAAAGACGATCACGCCACGACTTGCCTGTAATTGCTTAATATGGGCGATGGTTTCTTTGGAAATAGCTGAACCGTTCGTTTCAAGGGTGTCCGCTTCTACCGCTAAAGCTAAGCGTTTGGTATCATCCTTGCCCTCAACGACGATCACTTCTTTAATCTTCTTCAATCTTAAAAAATTCCTCTGCATTTTGATAAGTTTGTGCCGCAACTGCTTCTGGCGTCATCTCTCGCAATTTCGCCACGGCTTCCACCACGTAACGGGTAAAGCCAGGTTCATTTTGCTTACCACGATATGGTTCTGGTGTGAGATACGGTGCATCCGTTTCAACCAGCAACCGATCAAGCGGCGTCTGTTTGACCGCTTCATGAACATCTTTGGCGTTCTTGAATGAAGCCACGCCACTGTATGAAATGTGCATACCCAGGTCTAAGAAGCGTTTGAGCCACTCAGGATCACCGTTAAAGCTGTGCATCACACCACCAGTATCCCGAATATCAGCGGCCTTCAAGATTTTATACGTATCTTCAAAGGCATCCCGATTGTGAACAGAGATGGGCATCTGCATGTCTTTGGCAATCGCTACTTGGCGCGCAAACACTTGTTGCTGCACGTCCCGTGGCGATGTATCCCAGTGATAGTCCAAACCGATTTCACCTAGCGCAACGACTTTGGGCTTCTGAAGTTGTTCGATCAACAACTGTTCCGCGGCTTTGTCATAATCCTTGGAATCTTCCGGGTGCCAACCGACAATCGCAACTAATTGTGGATACGTTTCAGCTAGCTTGATGGCATCAGCATTGAGCTGCGTGTTCGAGCCAACGATAGCCATTTTGACCACGTCCAAGTCAGCTGCTTGTTGCAAGTAACGTGGTACTTCTTGAATGAATTCTTCACTATTTAAATGGGTATGAGAATCAAAAATCCGCATGTAATATCCCCTTTTCGACTTTTGTTATCTTAGTTGATTTTACCATGCGACGCAAGTTTTCGGAAAACTACAACGCTACTTATTTTTAATATAGCTGAATAATAATCGCCACTGTCACTAAAGTTCATATAAAAAGTCCGGAAACTTGCCCCGGACTTCATCTTATCTATTATTTCATTAACGTTGTCGCCAGTATAGCCAACCATACGTGACACTCATAACGACACACACACCTAACATATAGTATGGCAGCGTCATGATACTGCCGTGATGTAACCAGCTCATCAGGTAAGTTAACACGCTGACCAGCAAGTAGTACCCCAGGCTGAACCAGCCACTGGCACTACCCATCACGCTTTCATAGCCAATCAACGCTCGATTTAAGGCGTTAGGCAACGTGACATTCAGCCCTAAGAAGACGGCAAAAATTCCGACTAATAGGCCAACCACGTGACCACTACTAGCCGCAAGCACTAACCCACAGGCAGCCACACTACTCAACAGTAGCCCCGCTAACGCAATCGTCATCGATGACCAATAATTGACCAACCAATTCACTAATAACGCTCCTAATAGGCTAGCAGCTGCGATTAACAACCCTAAACTGCCATACTGAATGGCAGTAAAACCAAAGTGCGCTTCAAAGATAAACGGCGCTTCGGCGTAATAACTAAACAAGATTCCATTGATTCCACTAATCAGCAAACCGTAGCACCAGACAACTGGATCCATCAGCAGGCGTTTAACAACTAAACGTTGCTGCTGCCAGCTCACGACTTTAACCGTTGCCGGGCGCGTTTCTGGCAAGCGCCAGCCCGCGTATAGCAAGATTGCGATTGCCATCATGATCAGAACAGAGAAGACATTCTGATAACCCCATGCCGTCTGAACACCGCCACCAATCAACGGTCCGAGTGCTGGTGACAGAGCCATCGCCGCACTGACTTTAGCAAATACCTTGGCACCCGTCACACCGCTAAAACTCTCGCGCATAATCGTTTGCGTCACGACTGACCCCGCACTGGCACCAAAAGCCTGAATTAACCGACAGACTAATAGCCAGTTGAAATCTGGACTCAGGTACAAACCGACATTTCCAATCAGATAAGTCACGAGTCCACCGAGCATCGCCAATCGACGACCTTTATAATCGGCATACTGACCCCAGAAGAGCACTCCCACGGCAAAAGCCACGAAGTAACTGCTCATCGTCAGCTGACTGTGACTCGCACTAACGCTTAATGCTCGACTCAAGGCGGGTAAGATGGGTGTGAAGATCGATTCACTGATTTGCGGAAACCCAACTAAGGTAATTAATAATAGTAAGGATGGAACCTGTTTTTGGACGTTTTTCATTTTAATTAAGACTCCTAAATTTAATTAATTTGCGGAAAAACGCCCTTTTCCATCTACGGCTACGCATACTAAGATCTGTTCAAACTTCATATGCCGTCACCTCATTTCTGTTCGGTATACTTTACGGGATTTAGTTCAATTTGTCAAAACAACAAAAAAATCAGACTACCAATTAGCAGTCTGATTTAATCGTTTAGCTTATGAAATTAATGAACCATTAACCATCGTTTCAGGAACGGTGATCAATTGAACTTCACCATCATGTTCCGCAGAAAGCAGCATACCTTGGCTCATCTCGCCACGCATCTTACGTGGTTTCAAGTTACCAACGATAACAACCTTCTTACCGATCAGGTCTTCTGGTTCTGGATACCACTTGGCAATTCCTGATAGAATCTGGCGATGATCAGCATCACCGGCATCTAAACGGAATTGTAATAGCTTATCGGCACCCTTAACCTTTTGAACCGTCACGACTTCGGCCACTTTTAATTCGACCTTATCAAAGTCATCAATGGTCATTTCTGGTTTCGTTAAGTTTAATTCAGTCTTGGCAGGGTCCCAGTCGACTTCAACTTCAGCTTCGTGCTTAGCAGCTTCCATTGCGGCGCGACCCTTTTTCTTATCGGACTTAGTCATCTGGCCCTTTAAGAATTCGATTTCAACTTCCATATCAACCCGTGGGAAGATCGGTGTCCCCTTAGCAACCACTTGAGAACCAGCTGGCAAATCACTGATCTTAAGGTCAGCGATTGCTAACGTATCAACATCCAAACCAAGTTGGGTGAAGATTTCCTTTGGTGCATGGGTCATAACGGGACTGATCAAGCTGGCGATGACGCGTAGACTGGCTGCTAAATGAGCCATGACACTAGCTAACTTGTCAGCATCCGCTGCATCTTCACTCTTAGCTAATTGCCAAGGCGCCGTTTCGTCGATGTACTTGTTGGTCCGACTAACGAGCTTCCAAACTTCACTGACAGCATCGGCTAAGTGTAACGTGTCCATGCTGTTATTGTAGTTAGTGATCGTCGTTGCGGCCGTTGCTTCAAGGTCGGCATCGAATTCGGTAACGTCAGACTTAAAGGTTGGTACCTTACCGCCTTCGTACTTGTTGATCATGGCAACGGTCCGGTTCAACAAGTTCCCCAAGTCGTTAGCGAGATCATAGTTCAAACGTTCCACGAAATCTTCAGGTGTGAAACGACCGTCATTTCCATAAGGCATAGCCTTAACTAGGTAATAACGTAAGGCATCCAAACCATAGTGTTCAACTAAGGTATCAGGATAAATGACGTTCCCCTTAGATTTCGACATCTTGTCATCACGCATCAACAACCAACCGTGACCAAAGATTTGTTTTGGTTGTGGCAAGCCAAGGGCATGTAAGATGATTGGCCAGTAGATGGTATGGAAACGCACGATTTCCTTACCAACCATCTGAACATCAGCTGGCCAGTACTTGTTGAACAAGTCTTCAGAATCGCCAGTTGCGTAACCAAGGGCCGTAATATAATTGGTCAAGGCATCGATCCACACGTAAACAACGTGCTTAGGATCACTCTTGACGGGTACGCCCCAAGTGAAACTCGTCCGTGAAACGGCTAGGTCTTCCAAACCAGGCTTGATGAAATTATTGATCATTTCAGTCATCCGGTTAGCTGGTTCGATGAAGTTAGGGTGGGTCTGGTAGTAATCTAACAACCAGTCAGCGTACTTACTCATCTTGAAGAAATAAGATTGTTCCTTAACGAGTTCAACTTCGTTACCGCTAGGAGCTTTCCCACCGATAACCTTACCGTTGTCATCATGGTAGACTTCAGCTAATTGCGTTTCAGTGAAGTATTCTTCATCATCAACGGAGTACCAGCCTTCGTATTCACCCAAATAGATGTCGCCGTTTTTCAACAAACGATCGAAGATCTCTTGAACGGCATGTTCATGGTAATCATCCGTCGTCCGAATAAACTTGTCGTTAGAGATTTCAAGCAATTCCCAAAGTTCCTTGATCTGCTTAGCCATCCCGTCAACGTAAGTCTTAGGATCAGTGTTGAGCTTTTCAGCTTTTTCTTCGATTTTAAGGCCGTGTTCGTCCGTCCCAGTTAGGAAGAAGACATCGTAACCCATCGCCCGTTTGTAGCGTGCTAACGTGTCACACGCGATCGTGGTGTATGAGTTACCGATATGTAATTTCCCGGAAGGATAGTAGATCGGCGTCGTAATATAATAAGTTGGTTTTGTTTCTGCCATAGCGTAAATTCCTCTCAAACGTTTTTAATATTAAGTCGCCACAATGATGAACAACTCTGAGCTAATACCGAATTAAGATTCAGTTCGAGTCGTCCATAGTGGCGCAATCATCGCCCATGATGAAATCATAAGCGATAAGCTCTCCTAAACTGCGGATGAGCTAATGTGTAAACTCCTCATCATTGTATCATACTTCCCCGCCAGAGCTGGACATGAGATACATAAAAAGCCCTCCCAGTTACCTAAACTCGGTCAAACTGTAAGAGCCTTTAAATAATCGTTACGCAACGATCGATACTTATTCAATATTCAATAAACGCATTTCCTTGATAATAAACTGGAGTGACTGTCCCAGATGTTCACGAATAATCAGGTTAATCTGAACCTCATCATGGTTGACCATCGCCTGATAGATGCGCCAATGCTCTTGTAACGCCAATGCCCGACGTTCTTGCGGCATAATCGAAATATCGCGGAAGTAAACTAAGTAAGTCTGTAATCTAAAAATCGTTCGTACGAGGTGGGGCATATCACAGTGCTGATAAATAAATTGATTAAAATCCGTAAAATAGCTCACAACCGTAGTGTCGGGGGCTTGATTCAAGTCACGCTCCGTTTGTTCTAGTAATTTCCGTAATTCAACAAAGTCGGCGTCCGTCATTCTTGCCATCGCTTTACGGGTAGCAAGCACGTCCAACTCTTTACGAATATCAAAAATTTCATAGGCGTCCTTGATGGTGACACCACGAACGATCGTGCTACTTCCAGGTGTCCGTGTGACCAAGGCTTCCGCAGCTAAACGCTCTAAGGCGTACCGAATCGGCGTTCGACTGACATTGAGTTCTTCAGCAACTTGCTTTTCATTGATGCGCGTTCCAGCCGGAATATCGCCTAAAATAATCGTCTTCCGAAAAGCCGTTAGTACCTGTTCTTTTAACGGCAAATTTTGTGACAAATCCATGTTTTTGGCAACTGCTTGTACCACACTGTCCATACTGATCACTCCCCCTGTTAAGTTTATTATATCAAACCTAGTAAGCGGTACCGTCTAATTTCCAGCCACTGTTACAATAATACTATGCATAAAGACACGTGCGGAAAGACAAATAATTACCTTTTGTCGCATATTTTGACCGTGGCTATCGAGAAAGCGAAATAAGAGTCTGGGTTTGCCCCAAACTCACTCAATCGCATCCTATTAATTAATTTGTAGTTTTATCCGTCGCAAAACTCAACTTGATATTTTGAACGGGCACGTCATAGAAACGATCTTCACGACGTCCCAAGAAGTCACGTCCCTGATCTGGGAACAACCCGTAAATCAGGACGTCCTCCATACTGTGGGCGTAGTCCTTAATGGCATCCTCAAATGCTGGTAATTGGGGTGCAATTCCATCAGCGGGGCGCGTCGTAATTGGTTGTTCGTCTCCAATGATTTTATGAACGATTGCCGGATCAATCGCTACTGGTGGACGACCGTACTGACCGCGCACATAATCCTTAATTTCATTAGGAATCAATTTGTAGCGTTCACCACTCATCACATTCATCAGCGACTGAGTCCCCACCATCTGTGACAACGGCGTCACTAACGGCGGGTAGCCAAGGTCGGCACGAACTTTCGGCACCTCATCTAAGACCTGTTCGTATAGCGCTTCTTGGCCCTGATCCTTTAGCTGGGCAAGCAGGTTCGACAACATCCCGCCCGGAACTTGGTAACGCAACGACTTAGGCTGAACGTCCATCACTTTAGGATTCAAGCCACCGTCATTACGGAAGCGGTCACGAATGGGCGCAAAGTATTCTGCAATCTCTGCAGCTGACGTTGAATCGACTGTCACTTGATAACCGAGGTCTTTTAACGCCACCAGCATCGATTCAGTTGCTGGCTGACTAGTCCCACCGGCAAATGGCGAACTAGCCGTATCAATGATGTCAGCACCCGCTTCAATCGCTTTGATATAAGTCATGTCAGCAATTCCACTCGTTGCGTGAGTATGGATCTCAATCGGAATACTGAGGGTTGCTTTCAGCTCACTGACCAAGTCATAAGCCCGCTGTGGGGTGAGAATTCCGGCCATATCCTTGATACACAACGAGTCGGCACCCATTGTTTCCATCTCTTTAGCCAGTTTTACGTAGTACGGAATCGTGTGAAATTCACTCGTCGTATACGAGATCGTCATCTGCGCATGACCGCCATACTTCTTAGTTGCTGCCAGAGCTGTTCTCAGATTACGAGTGTCATTTAACGCGTCGAACATCCGAATAATATCAATCCCATTTTCCAATGACTTCTGAACGAAGGTTTCAACAACGTCATCGGCATAGTTCTTGTATCCTAGGATATTCTGCCCCCGTAATAACATCTGTAACTTCGTGTTCGGCGCGTGCTTTCTGATCAGCCGCAACCGTTCCCACGGATCTTCGTTCAAATAACGCAGACACGAGTCAAAAGTTGCGCCACCCCAAACTTCTAAGGCGTGGTACCCCGCCTGATCCATCTTGTCTAGGATCGGTAACATATCACTGATCGGCATCCGGGTGGCAATCAAGCTCTGCTGTCCATCTCGCAACACCGTTTCTGTAATTCCAACACTCTGTTTAATCAAACCTCTCGCCACCCTTCCGAAATAATCTCATCTACTACTTGTTGAACCGTCACTAAGTCATGCCGGCGTGAACGACTGCAAATCTTGGCATCGTCACCGCATACTAGACACGTTCGCCGCGCCAGCGCCAGTTGTTGGCGACCAACTTGTTTGGTTTGGCCTTCATGTAAATACATGACGTCTAGGTCACATAATTGACCAAAACGCGTCTGCTGTTCAAAGTCCACTAAATCACGTTTGACCTGAACAGGGGCCTGCGTAACGGCAATATAGAATTCAAAGCCGGTATCACGCTGATAACTGGCCGCATCAACCACATTCGCACCGTATTTATTCATAATACCCTGTGCAATCGCTTGGTACTTAGCTGTTAAATGCGTACCCGTCTTGACCGGCCCAGGAATCCGCGCCGACAACCAGATCAGGGTACTTTGGGGGTTAGTCTTCAAAACTGCTAATTGTCGTTCCGCACGCCAGTCCCTAGTTTCTAACATCATTTCCAAACTGACTTGTGGACCGTCTAAATATCTCAATTGTTCAGACATCTTGCATCACCGCAATCATTCTAAATTCCAACGAGCGTCCTAACTTAATTCGCAGACCCTTCACACGAAGAGCCATTATTCTATTTAACTTCAACGCACTCACCGCAGCCCTTCGCTTAATCCTGTAAAACTTTATATGACTTATTTAACTAACCTATTTTGCTTTTGCTGGAAAGACTTTGAGTAACAACTTGGCTACCAAGTAGATGATGAATAGCACTAAGAAGACGCCACCCATACCAAAGCCCATTAACTCAAACGCCACTTCTAAATTATTTATCATTGTGGGCCTCCTACATAAAGAATGAAAGTAACAATCCACCCGCAATTACTGAGGCAATTTGTCCGGAAACATTAGCCCCAACTGCGTACATCAAGACAAAGTTCTTAGGATCTTCATCGGAAGCCATCTTTTGGATGACCCGACTAGACATTGGAAATGCTGAGATTCCAGCAGCCCCAATCATTGGATTAATCTTCTGCTTACGGAACAAGTTCAGTAATTTGGCAAATAACACCCCACCGATCGAATCCATCGTAAACGCCACTAAACCGAACGCGATGATCATCAACGTTTGTACGTTTAAGAACTGGTCTGCTTGTAATTTAACTGAGATCGTCAATCCAAGGAGAATGCTGACAATATTAACCAACTCATTTTGAGCAGTTGCTGAGAGTCGGTCAAGCACGCCGCATTCACGTAAGAGGTTCCCAAACATCAGGAAACCGACTAGTGGTAATGAGATTGGCGCAATGAATCCGGCTAGAATCGTGACAATGATTGGGAAAAGAATCTTAGTTGTCTTCGAAACATCTTCAGCCTTGTAGGTCATTCTGATCTGGCGTTCCTTCTTAGTCGTCACGGCTTTAATGGCGATCGGTTGAATAATTGGTACTAAGGCCATGTAAGAATAAGCCGCCACGGTAATTGGCCCCAGCAACTTCTGAGCCAACTGGTTCGATACAAAGATCGCTGTTGGACCATCCGCCGCACCGATAATCCCAATCGAAGCTGCTTCTTTAATATCAAAGCCACATAACACCGCAATGATAACTACGAAGAAGATCCCGAATTGAGCCGCCGCGCCAAATAATAGCATAAATGGATTCTGCAACAATGGCCCAAAGTCGATCATGGCTCCGATACCAATGAAGATCAGTAATGGGAATAATTCCGTATTGATCCCGACTTTAAACAGAATATCTAAGACCCCTTCAGCCTTACTTCCACCAACGACTTGGGTCAAAACACCGGTATTCGGAAAGTTAACCAGAATTGCCCCTAAGCCCATTGGAACCAATAACGTTGGTTCATATTCTTTTTTAATTCCTAGATAGATGAGGGCGCCACCAATCAGCATCATAATGATCTGACTAACGGTAATTGACGTTATCCCTTGAATCAACGTGTTCATATCGTTACCCCTCTCAGTTAATTTGAATTAAGGCGTCACCAGCATTGACCGTGTCATTCTTATTCACGAAAATCTGACCGACCGTTCCAGCTTTATTGGCAACGATTTCATTTTCCATCTTCATTGCTTCTAAGACTAACAATGGTTGATTTTCGGTAACCGCATCACCTGGTGCGACTAACATCTTGATAATGGTCCCAGGCATTGGCGCTTTCATTGCTTCTTCAGCATCAGCTGGTGTAGCAGTAGCCTGACTTACAGATTCAGCAACCGGCGTTGGTGCCGTAGCTACTGGTTCTGGTGCAGCAACCGTCTGTGCGACAACCGGGGCAGTCGTTGGAGTTCCACCGATTTCCTCCATTTCAACTAGATACTCTTTGCCATCAATAGTAATTTTAAATTTACGTAACATTAGGACGGGTCCTCTCTCTTTCTAATTGACTTAACCACGTATTCGCCATCACCTAGACTAGTCGCACAGCAGCTTGCGATCATGCTGACCAACTGTGCCTCTGGGTTTTGGACGTACAAGTGTTTAAGAACTAACTGACTATCTGGTTCTGATACCGCCGTAACACTGGCCGCCACTAACGACGGAACGACGTGTTTGCGTGGATCGACTTCCAAATATTGCGGTACGGTGACCCAAGTCTCCTGCGTCGTTGCGGCCGTTGTATCTACCTCAACTTCAACTGGACTAACTTTTGAATCAGAATGATGCCACAAGTGTTGCCAAAAATTGGTCATTCAAGTTCACCTTCCCATCATCATTGTGGAATATAGAATGGCATGTGACCGGTCAATAGAATCGTCACAACGAAGATTGCAAAGATTCCGAGCGCGTATTTGGCCGTTTCCTTTTGCCATGCACCCATATCCAAACCAGTTAAGCGTAATAGTAAGTAAATAAAAGCAACTAACGGGCTTAACAAATGGAAGGCTTGACCCATTAATGAAGCAAGTGCCATCTGCATATTGGTGAAACCATATGCCCGCCCAGCTTGAGCTAAGACTGGTAACACCCCGAAGTAGAAACCATCATTTGATAGGAAGAATGTCCCTGGTGCGGAGATTGCAGCAATTACTAATCCCCAGAAACCAGCCATTTGGTGTGGAATGATCTTGGTAAAGCTTTCAGCTAAAGCAGTTGCCATCCCGGTTCCTTGGAACAGACCCATGAAGACCCCAGCTGCAAAGACTAAGATAACCACTTGCACTGCGTCACCACCGTTAGCTCCGATACGTTTTGACTGGTCCTTCAACTTAGGATAGTTGACCATCAATGCGATACAAGTCCCAACGAGGAACAAGAGCAGTGGTGGCATTGCGATAGCTTTGATGAATGAGCTGGCAACTAACCAAGCAATCAAGACAATTGTTAAGATACCATTGAAAGCAAAGTTCTGCGGCCGGCGAATCTTAGCTGTTTCTGGATCAGTTACTTCGATCATTGCGTCAATTTCTTCACGCGTTAATTCTTTGACGCCTAAACGTTTCCGTTCGCGTTTACCCATCCCACGGGCAACAATGAAGATGACATATAGTAAAGCTAAAATCATCCCTGGAAGGACGTATGCCAAGATACTAGCATCAACATCTAACACGGCCATTGCCCGAGCAGTTGGTCCGCCCCATGGCAGTAAGTTCATGATGGTGTTCTGTAAAATGATCAGAACCCCTAGATCCATCATCCGCATGTTCAACTTCTTGTAGATAGGAATGAAGGCTGAACAACAGATCAAGGTGGTGGTCGTCCCATCACCGTTCAGTGAAACCGCAGCAGCGACAACGGCGGTTGCCATCAGCACTTTCATTGGATCACCCTTGGCGAAATAGATCATGCGTTTTGTGATTGGGTCGAATAACCCCGCATCCAACATGATTGAAAAATATAAAATAGCAAATAATAGCATGATTCCCGTGTTGGCGGTGGTTTTAATCCCCTCTAACACAAAATCCCCAATTGAGCCCTTCTTTGAAACACCTGCAACCATTGCGATGATGCCAAAAACTAGCGGTACTAAGACTAGCGCGGTAAACGGCGACATCTTCTTCTTCATAATGATGAACATAAAGACGATAATCATCGCGTAAGCAATTATTGTGAGTAACATTGGGTTCAGCTCCTTTAAATAGTTAATACCCAAATCATAACGGTATGGAAGCGCTTTTTCTAGTCTGTTTGTGCATAAGCACACAGAAAGAACACGGTTCCAATTAGTAACCCGATGAACCGCTAAATACCGCCTTTAATTCACAGTATCTGTCCGTACCAATTTAATTATTAATACCCGATTTAGCCTTTGAATGCTCATTCATCAACATCTAAATAATTGCACAAAAAAGCACTACTGATGTTCACACAATGAAACTGTGTGAACATCAGTAGTGCTAATAAATATTAAGCTAACATTAACTCACCAATCGCCGAACTTATCATCCTTCAACTGTTGCATTAACTTCTGGTAGTGGTCAGTGCTGATCTCACCTTCAAAGTGCGCACCTTCCAATTTATTAAACCGTTCTGCTAAGTAATATGCCGATAGATACAGCGTTAATTTTTGTTTAACAATCGTTTCCGGATCCAAATCATTCGGAATATTTTGTGACATTACGACCATTTCCGCAAACTTCCGCTTATCCAACGTTAAATTGCCGTCATCCTTGCCTTGATTCGCCATCTAAATGCCCTCCAACTATCGTTCTTTTATAGTTTCAGAGTAGCACAATTACTCAAGACCGCGCCCGATTAAGGTGTTTTTTTACTGTTCTTTTTACCTACGCAAATCTAAAAAAGGAACCATGACCTGTAGCGTATCTCAAACAGGCCATCGTCCCTTACTATATCCGACTAAAAACTGATAGTTAATGATTCACTGAAAATGTTGCTATAACTATGATTGGCAAACTAAGACCAGTCACCACTTTCGCCTCCGGTAGGCAGTACTAACTTAGCTGTGGGGACCGGGTTAAGCCTGAGA
>NZ_LFEE01000020.1:96339-98304 GCF_001039045.1 Lactiplantibacillus herbarum | reverse complement strand
TCCTTGGCAAAAAACGCCAAGGATCAAGAACGTCCGTGGTGTAATTCCGGAAGATCGCCGAAATAACGCCACCTTCACCGTATCACTAGTACTGCCCACCTCCGGCTAGATTGATTAATAGGTATGATAAACATCGCTAATGCAATATTGTTAACTGAATACTAGCTAATTAAGTAGTCATTGAACCAAATATAAGCGGAGCTAGCCGGGGAAATATGCCATGAAGGCAATCTTAGGTGGCGTTATTGAAGTGCAAGGAAAAAGTTAGACACTTTTTTCAGCTATGCCGCTAACATATTTTGACAGTATTCAGCTGGTGTTGAACCACCATGTATTAACGAAATACGGCTATTATTGAACCACTTAACGTATTTGTTAGTAATTCGACGTAGGGTACGCATATCCTTCAAATCATTCTGATACAAGCATTCACGTTTTAACAAATTGAACCAGCTTTCAATCGGTGCGTTGTCATGACAGTTGCCTTTGCGAGACATGCTTTGAATGATATGCATTTTATTTAATTTTGAACGATAGCTTTGAATTTGATACTGCCAGCCTTGATCCGAATGAAGAATAGGAACGGAAGTCTTCGGGAGGGTCCTGCTCAACTGATTTAATGTTTTTCGAATCAATTCTTTGTCAGGGTGCTCACTGATTTTTAGCGCTAATACTTCACGACTAGCCTCATCAATGACGGCTGAAATATAAGCCCACTTTTGGTTAGATAAGCGAACTTGAGTAACATCAGTATGAAGGACTGCGTAAGGAATCTTGGCATCGAACGCTTGATTTAAGATATTAGGAGCGATTTTTCCGATGTGACCTTTGTATGATTGATATTTACTGGTGTGTTTGTTATACATGTTTGGGTGGAGCCCCAGCTGATTCATTAGTCTCAGAATAGTATCCGGACAGGCTTTAAATCCCGCTTTTTGCGTGCACCGCTGAATACGACGATACCCATAGGTTTGTCTTGATTCAACGAATGATTTCTTGATTTGTTGTTTTAATTTGCTGTTCTTATCCGGACGCTGACGGCGTTTTAGACGGTCATAATAAGTTGCTCGCTTAAGACCAATCACATGAATAAGACGACCAACTGGATACCGATGCCGCAACGTATAAACTATCGATGCTTTTTCTGCATTGGTGGCTGCTTGTGGGTTACGGCTATTAATTTTTTTAGCACATCGCGCTCCATTTTTACTTCATTCAGCTCGTCTTTGAGTTTTTGGATTTCTTGGAGCTGACGATTATTTTCAGTGGTGGGTCGTATTTGCTTTTTCATATCGCTCTGCCTTCTTTGTTTATGCAGACAGAAGCCAGCTATACCATGTTCTTGGTACTGTTCAACCCAATTGACTACTGTTGAGTTATCAATACCAAAATGAAGTGCAGTGGCATTTAGGCTAGTGTCGGTTTTTCAGGCAATAGTCTACCACTTCTAACTTGTAATCAACAGGGTATCTAGCCCCCTTACTAGAACGTAGTGCTTTCAACCCACCATTTTGTACTTGTTGAATCCAGCGACTCACTAAACTCGCTGTGGGCATCGAATATTTCTGAGCCAAATCTTCACCGCTACCTTCGCCACGTTGGTAATTTTTAACGATCTTACATTTGAATTTATATGAATATTGTTTCATGAGATCACCTTTGAATTATTAGCTTGTTTGTCTAACAATTGTACGGCACTTCAAGACCGCCACCTAAGATTGCCTTCATGGCACATTTTCCCAGCTAGCTCCGCTTAGATTTGATTCGATGACAGTCTTGTTAGCTAGCACTCTTTGAAAACTAACGTTAGTGATGTTTATCATAAATATTAATCAATCTAGCCGGAGGTGGGCTGTACTAGCGGTGCGGTGAAGGTGGCTTTAGTCCGGTGATTCTCCGGGCTTAGGCCACGGACGCTCTTGGTCATTGGTGTTTTTTGCCAAGGATCAAGACGAGGGTTAAGAC
>NZ_LFEE01000020.1:62073-96329 GCF_001039045.1 Lactiplantibacillus herbarum | reverse complement strand
CCGTGACTAATTTTAGTTTTCTAATCATCGTCATACCACCATCTTCAGTGGATTAGTAACTTTCGACATTTAGTTAAAATATTAATTCCTACAAAATAAAAACTAGTTATTACTGAACGGTCTTCTGAGTGAATCAAGAAGCAGCCGTCAATGATGACTAGTTTGAAATAAATCATTATATTAAAGTATTTATGAAGCGTCAGCAGCCTGCACGAGTGCTAACAGTAGGTCATTTAGTTCAGCAGGGCTCTGAATAATTTGATCAGGAATGACGTTGGGTTTTACCTGATCATTTTGACGGTGATTGAACCAAAAAGTCTGCCAACCAGCGTGTTTAGCACTAGTCATATCAAGTGCAGCGTTGTCACCGACATAGACGGCCTCGCCGGCTTTAATGCCAGCTTGGTGAGCCCAGGTAGTGAAGATGGAAGGATCGGGTTTGGCGATTCCTAGTTCTTCGGAAATGAAGATATAATCAGGATGAACGAAGTGTTCAATCTGAAGTTGGTGCAACTTTTGATGTTGAATTGACGCAGGACCATTAGTAATGACGCCGATTTTATAATAGCTACTGAGTTTAGTCAGCGTGCTAGCTAGGCCTTCAAATAACTGAATGTTTGTGAGTGCCTGTTGATAGGCCATCTCAAACTGGATAGCCCAGTCGGTCGTAACATCATCAGTAACTGTGGCTAAGGCGTACCGGATACGGGCAGTCTGCCACGCTTCTAAACTGAGGGTGGCGTCGGTAACCTGATTAAAGGTTTGATCATTAAAATCATGGAATCGATTGAAGATTTGTGCGAGTTCGTCACCAGCTAATGGCCGCTGAAAGGTTTCAGACAGCGCGGTGACAAACGGTGATTTTTGATCATACAATGTATCGTCGAGATCAAAAATGATGGCTTTTATCATTATTTAAGTGAGCCTCCCTATGCGAGATTGTATTTTAACATACTTTTGGTGATTCACAAATTGTTGATGAAATTGCTTGCATGCACTGGTGATTTTCGGTATACTAATTTTTGGTGTTAAAACCAATTCACACTCACTGTGATGTTGGCGGCTGTGCTCGGGAGAGTGCCGTCAGCAGATGACCGGTGGGGCGGAATAAAACAAATTTTTTGGAGGCATATTTATTATGGCTGTTATTTCTATGAAACAATTGCTTGAAGCCGGTGTCCATTTCGGTCACCAAACTCGTCGTTGGAATCCTAAGATGAAACCATACATCTTTACGGAACGGAACGGTATCTACATCATTGACTTACAAAAGACGGTCAAGATGATTGATTCAGCTTACAACTTCGTTAAGGACGCTGCAGCTGATGATGGTGTTGTTCTTTTTGTTGGGACTAAGAAACAAGCCCAAGATTCAATCGAAGAAGAAGCTACCCGTGCTGGTCAATATTTCGTTAACCACCGTTGGTTAGGTGGGACTTTGACTAACTGGAACACCATCCAAACTCGGATCAAACGTCTTAAAGATTTAAAGAAGATGGAAGCCGATGGTACTTTCGACCGCTTACCTAAGAAGGAAGTTTCATTATTAATGAAACAACGCGCTAAGCTTGAGAAGTTCTTGGGTGGTATCGAAGATATGCCTCGCATTCCAGACGTTGTATTCATCGTTGACCCTCGCAAGGAACAAATTGCGGTTAAGGAAGCTCAAAAGTTGAACATTCCTATCGTAGCCATGGTTGATACGAATACTGATCCAGATGACATCGATGTTATCATCCCATCAAACGATGACGCTATTCGTGCCGTTCGTTTGATCACTGCTAAGATGGCTGACGCTATTATCGAAGGCCGTCAAGGTGAAGATGAAGATGTTACCGCAGATACATTCAAAGACAACAAAGACGCTAAAAAGTCTGTTGATTCTTTGGAAGATATCGTTGAAGCCGTTGAAGGCGACAATGATGGCAAGTCTGCTAAATAATTAACTGAAATAATTAGGCTGTCTAAAAAATCGCGGACCATTACGGCCTGATTTTGAGGGCAGCTTTTTATCTAAAATCAAGAGACTCAAAGGAGAGTACATTATGGCAAAGATTTCTGCAGCACAAGTTAAAGAACTTCGTGATAAGACCGGCGTTGGTATGATGGACGCTAAAAAAGCGTTAGTTGAAACTGATGGTGACATGGCAAAGGCCGTTGACGTTTTACGTGAAAAAGGTGTTGCTAAGGCTGAAAAGAAGAGTGGCCGTGTTGCCGCTGAAGGTACTGCAGCCGTTGCTATTAAAGGTAACAAAGCCGCAATTGTTGAAATCAACTGTGAAACTGACTCAGTTGCTTCAACTGACAAGTTCAAGACCTTAGTTACAGAACTTGCTGACATGATTGCTGAAGCTGAACCAGCTACTGTTGACGATGCTTTGGCATTGAAGACAGCTAACGGTACAGTTAAAGATGACGTTATCGAAACGACTCAAGTTACTGGTGAAAAGATCAGTCTTCGTCGTTTTGAAGTTGTTGAAAAGAGTGACGACCAAAACTTTGGCGCTTACCTTCACAATGGCGGTCAAATTGGTGCCTTAGTTGTCTTAGACGGCGCTGATGAAACAGTTGCTAAGGACGTTGCAATGCACGTTGCTGCCATCAACCCAGAATACGTTAACCGTACTCAAGTGCCTGCTGAACGTTTAGCACACGAAAAAGAAGTTTTAAGTAAGGAAGCCTTAAACGAAGGCAAGCCTGAAAAGATCGTTGCTAAGATGGTTGAAGGCCGTTTGAACAAGTGGCTTTCAGAAATCAGTTTGGATGATCAAGAATTCGTTAAGGATTCTGACCAAACCGTTGCTCACTACGTTGAATCTAAGGGCGGCAAAGTTAACAAATTTGTTCGCTTCGAAGTTGGCGAAGGTATCGAAAAGAAGGCTGATAACTTTATCGATGAAGTTATGAGTCAAATCAAAGACTAATCATAGTCTAAAGTAATAACTAAAACGGGGATTACTGCAAATTTTATTTTTGTAGTGATTCCTTTTTTGTAGGGATTGCTGTGAAGCCGGTTTAAAAAGAGAATTCGGTTAGTTTTTATACCGTATTACTGGCTGTAAGCGAACGCTAATTCAAATATATGGTAAAATAATAGACAGATAATCTTGAGGAGGACAAAACGATGTCAGAAGTTAAATACAAGCGTGTAATCCTGAAACTTAGTGGCGAAGCCTTAGCAGGTGAAAAGGGTTTTGGTATTAACCCACCCGTTATCAAAACGGTAGCCGAAGAATTAAAGGATGTCTATGATATGGGCGTTCAAATCGCCATCGTAGTTGGTGGTGGTAACATGTGGCGTGGTGAAGCCGGTGCTCAAATGGGAATGGAACGTGCCCAAGCCGATTATATCGGTATGCTTGCAACCATCATGAATGCCTTAGCACTCCAAGATAATTTGGAATCAATCGGCGTACCAACACGGGTACAGACATCGATTGAAATGCGTCAGATTGCAGAACCTTACATTCGTCGCAAGGCGATGCGTCATTTAGAAAAACGTCGGATCGTGATCTTTGCTGGTGGTACGGGTAGTCCATACTTCTCAACTGATACGACCGCTGCATTGCGTGCCGCTGAAATCAATGCCGATGCGATCTTAATGGCTAAAAATGGTGTTGACGGGGTCTACTCCGCTGATCCTAACAAGGACAGTAATGCTGTGAAGTTTGATAAATTAACGCATCTTGATATTATCAACAAAGGGCTACAAGTTATGGATACGACGGCTAGTTCATTATCAATGGATAATGATATTCCAGTTGTGGTCTTTAACTTGAATGAACCTGGTAATATTCGTAAGGTCGTTGCTGGTGAACAC
The DNA here is from genome assembly GCF_001039045.1 of Lactiplantibacillus herbarum. Taxonomy (GTDB): domain Bacteria; phylum Bacillota; class Bacilli; order Lactobacillales; family Lactobacillaceae; genus Lactiplantibacillus; species Lactiplantibacillus herbarum. The sequence goes on along the minus strand of NZ_LFEE01000020.1, from coordinate 92,509 downwards.
ATCGGTACGACAGTAAGGGGGAAATAACATGGCAGTAACAGAACCAATCTTAAAAGACGCACAGGATCGTATGGATAAAGCGGAAGCCGCTTTACAACGTGAACTTGGCAACATTCGAGCAGGACGTGCTAACGCTTCATTGTTGAGCCGAATTTCAGCAGACTATTACGGGACAATGACACCATTGAACCAGATGGCTGCAATTACGATACCTGAGCCACGGGTATTGATGGTAACACCATTTGACAAGAGTGCCTTAAAAGAAATCGAAAAGGCCATCCTATCCTCAGACTTGGGTATTAGCCCAGCTAACGATGGTTCAGCGATTCGTTTAGTGATTCCACAATTGACGGAAGAACGTCGTAAGGAATTGGCTAAGGACGTTAAAGCAGAAGGTGAACGTGGCAAGGTTGCCGTTCGTAACGTTCGTCGTGATGCTATGGAAGCATTGAAACGCGCTCATAAAGACGGTCAGTTCACTGATGATCAATTACATGAACTTGAAGAAGAAGCTCAAAAATTGACCAATCAAGCTGGTAAGAATATGGATAGCATCGTTGCCGACAAAGAAAAAGAAATCTTAGAAGGCTAAATTTTACCGCTTTTTTATTAAGGCTTGAAGAAATTCAAGCCTTTTTTTGTTCACGATTAGTTAAATGAGGCTTTTTTTGGTAAAATAGTGCATAGTTAAGCTATTTTTATGGAGGTGCGCTTTGTTCGCTTTTTTTAATAAGAAGGATCCTGCTGATATGGATGACGTGCAACTTGACACTAATCGGATTCCAGCCCACATTGCTGTCATTATGGATGGCAATGGTCGCTGGGCAAAGTCACGGCACTTACCGCGGATTGCTGGACACAAGGAAGGCATGAATACGGTCAAGAAGATTACGATCGCTGCTAGTGATTTGGGCGTTAAAGTATTGACGCTCTATGCGTTTTCAACGGAAAACTGGAAACGGCCAACTGATGAAGTGAATTACTTAATGCAGTTGCCAGTCAGTTTCTTTGATACGTTTGTGCCGGATTTGATCAAAAATAACGTGCAGGTGCAAGTAATGGGTTACGTGGATAAGTTACCAGCCGCGACTCAAACGGCCGTCAACAACGCTATTGAAGAGACTAAGGATTGTGATGGGATGGTCCTCAACTTTGCTTTGAACTACGGTTCACGGGCTGAGATCGTGACTGGGGTACAAAAGATTGCCCAGCAGGTTGCTGATGGACAATTGACAGTCGATGAGATTGACGATACGACGGTTGATGCTGCTTTGATGACGGCATCGTTGGCTCCGTACAGTGATCCTGATTTGTTGATTCGTACGAGCGGTGAAGAACGGATCTCCAATTTTTTAATGTGGCAGATTGCTTATAGTGAACTGGTCTTTACAGATGTAAAATGGCCGGACTTTACGGCAGCGACCCTGAAAGCCTGTATCGCGGATTATCAAAGTCGTGATCGGCGTTTTGGCGGTATTGCTGATAACAAATAAAAGGGAGTTTTTGTATGAGACAACGGGTCATTACGGCAGTCGTTGCGTTAATTTTGTTTATTCCAGTTATTTTTATAGGTGGGGTAACGTTAGATATTGTCGCTATGTTATTAGGTGCAATCGCAATGAGTGAATTGCTGATTATGCGTAAGAAATTGCTGATTTCATTTGAAGCGATTGTGAGTATGTTGGCGGTTATGATTCAAATTGCACCTAACAAATGGTTCAATGGTCTACCTGATCAACTAAACAAAGCGTACGTTGTTTACTTTTTAGTTATTTTACTCTTGCTACACACTGTGTGGTCACGGAACCGGTTCTCATTTGACGATGCCGGTGTCTTGACACTTGGAACGTTATACATTGGGATGGGCTTTAACTACTTCACCGCTGCACGTGGTGTGAGTGTTTATATGTTACTTTTCTTAATGTTCATCGTTTGGGCAACGGATAGTGGGGCTTACATGGTTGGACGTAAGCTAGGTAAACACAAAGTAACGCCAATCAGTCCTAATAAGACGTGGGAAGGCTGCATTGGTGGTAGTATTATTGGTGTCATCATTGCCAGTGCCTTTGCAATTGGTTTCCACGTTGGTTATGCGAGTGCGATCAGTATGATTGCAATCACCATCGTCTTATCAGTCGTTGGCCAATTTGGTGATTTAGTAGAATCAGCTTTAAAACGTTATTATGGTGTTAAGGATTCCGGTAAAATCTTGCCAGGTCATGGTGGGATTTTGGACCGCTTTGACAGTATGTTACTTGTCTTTCCAATCGCACACTTATTCGGTCTATTTTAGAACCGAATACCCAACCGTGGGAGAAAGGAGCGCTTAATTGATCGTTACAATTATTACGTTCATTATCGTTTTCGGTATCTTAGTTATTGTCCATGAATTTGGTCATTTCTACTTCGCTAAAAAGGCGGGCATCCTCGTGCGAGAGTTTTCAGTCGGGATGGGACCTAAAGCGGTAGCGTTTCGGCGCAATGCCACAACCTACACGTTACGATTTTTACCAATCGGTGGTTACGTCCGGATGGCCGGCGTAGCGGACGATGAGGATGAAGAACTTAAGCCTGGGACACCTGTTAGTTTGCAAGTCGGTGAAGATGGCCTAGTTCATTCAATCAATGCTAGTAAAAAAACGACCTTGTTCAACGGGATTCCGTTGTCAGTGACCGCTACCGATCTCGAAAAAGAGTTATGGATCGAAGGTTACGAAAATGGCGATGAGAGTGAAGTTAAGCGTTATGCCGTTGATCACGATGCCACCATTGTTGAAAGTGACGGCACCGAGGTGCAAATTGCACCAGTCGATGTTCAGTTTCAATCAGCTAAGTTATGGCAACGGATGTTAACTAACTTTGCCGGTCCCATGAATAACTTTATTCTGGCAATCATTACCTTTGCCATTCTTGCATTCATGCAGGGTGGCGTGACCACGACGACCACCAACGTCGCTGCAACTACGGCGAACTCAGTTGCGCGTCAAGCTGGTATTCAAAAAGGTGATCAGATTGTTGCGGTCAACGGGAAAAAGATGACCAGTGCCCAGTCGATTTCCATCCTGATTCAGGATAGTCCTAAGCAGCAGTTGAACTTAACAGTTAAACGCGATGGACAGACAAAGCACGTTAAAGTCACCCCAGTTAGCAAAACCGTATCTGGTAATAAAGTCGGTCAAATTGGGGTTCAGTGGGCAACCAAGACGGATACGAGTCTTGGTGCCAAGCTGGCTTACGGATTTACGGGGTCGTGGGGAATTACGAAACAGATCTTCCAAGTCCTTGGAAGAATGTTTACACACGGTTTTAGCTTGAACGATCTTGGGGGACCAGTGGCAATCTTTGCGACCACCTCACAAGCGGCTAAATCTGGCTTACGTACGGTGATCTACTTACTGGCAGTCCTATCGATCAACTTGGGAATTGTTAATTTGTTACCAATTCCAGCACTTGATGGTGGTAAACTAGTATTGAACATTTTTGAAGGCATTCGGGGCAAACCATTGCGAGTTGAGACTGAGAGTATCATTACTTTAGTCGGGTTTGGCCTATTGATGTTATTAATGATCTTAGTAACTTGGAACGATATTCAACGGTATTTCTTCTAAGTGATAATTAAACTGGAACCATGAGGAGAAGATTTGTAGATGAAACAATCGAAATTATTAATTCCGACATTAAAAGAAGTCCCTAACGATGCTGAAGCATTAAGCCATCAGATGATGTTACGGGCTGGCTATATTCGTCAGATTTCAGCCGGAATGTACGCTTATTTACCTTTAGCTTACCGGGTCTTAACGAAGATCGAAGCGATTATTCGTGAAGAAATGGAAAAGATCGATGCAGCAGAAATGTTAGTTCCCGCTGTGATTCCAGCCGAATTATGGAAAGCAACCGGCCGTTACGAAACATACGGTCCCGAACTATTCAAACTACAAAATCGTCATGATCGTGAATTCATCTTGGGACCAACCCATGAAGAAACTTTTACGTCATTGATCCGTGATGAAGTAAAGTCATACAAGCGTTTGCCATTGACGTTATATCAAATCCAAGCCAAGTATCGTGATGAAGATCGTCCTCGTTATGGTTTGCTACGTGGCCGCGAATTCATCATGAAGGATGCTTACTCATTCCATGCGGATGAAAGCTCTTTAGATGACACGTTCCAAGATATGGCGAAAGCTTACCAAAATATCTTTGAACGTTGTGGATTGAAATTCCGTTCAATTATCGGTGATGGTGGTGCCATGGGTGGTAAGGATTCTCGTGAATACTCTGCTATGGCTGCCGTTGGTGAAGATACGATCGTTTATTCCGACGCTAGTGACTACGCCGCTAACTTGGAAATGGCTCGTAGCCTGTACGTGCCTAAGAAGTCACATGCTTCACTTAAAGACATGGAAAAGATCGAAACACCAGGCGTTGGCACAATCGATGAATTGGCTGATTTCTTGACGGTTGACGCTGATCAACTCGTTAAGAGTATCTTGTTCATCGCGGACGAACAGCCAGTAATGGCTTTAGTACGTGGTGACCATGAAGTCAACGACGTTAAGTTAAAGAACTACTTGGGTGCTGACTTCTTGGATATGGCAACCCCTGAACAAGCCCAACAATATCTTGGTGCTAGTTTTGGTTCATTAGGACCAGTTAACGTTAGTGCTGACGTTAAGATTATTGCTGATCAATATGTTAAAGACATGGTCAACATCACAGTTGGTGCTAACGAAGACGGCCATCACTTTACCAATGTGAACCCTGAACGCGACTTCCACGCAGAAGATTATGTGGATATTCGTTTTGTTCAAGAAGGCGAACTTTCACCTAATGGTGCGGGTGTCTTGAAGTTCACTAAGGGGATTGAAATTGGTCATATCTTCAAATTAGGGACGCGTTACTCTAAGGACTTGCACGCCGAAGTCTTAGATGCTAACGGTCGTAACGTTCCGGTTATCATGGGCTGTTACGGTATCGGGGTATCACGCTTGTTGTCAGCAATCGCTGAACAACGTGCTGATGAAGATGGGTTGATCTGGCCTAAAGCTATTTCACCATTTGACGTGCACGTGATTCCTGTTAACCCTAAGAAGGAAGATCAAGTTGAAGTTGCTAACCAAGTTGAAGCACAACTAGAGGCTGCTGGTTACAACGTCTTATACGATGATCGTAAAGAACGTCCTGGGGTTAAGTTTGCGGATTCTGATCTGACTGGGATTCCAGTTCGGATTACGATCGGTAAGAAGGCCAGCGAAGGCATTGTTGAAATCAAACTCCGCCAAACTGGTGAAACTTTAGAAGTTAAGCAAGAAGAAACGGCCAATAACTTGGCAGTCTTACTTGAAAATATTGACTAATTGTTGCGAATCCATTCGTTGCAAGTTAGCTTAAAAATGCGTACACTTAGTAATGAGTGAATGCGAAAATCACCTAGTTTCGGCTATTCGAAGCTAGGTGATTTTTATTGATAAATAATCTAGCTATAGTGATGATTGTTAGCTGAAAATTGCTGGTACCGCTAATACACACATTGTGGATGACGAATGCGCCCTAATTCCGCCTACCGGGGCGTCCTGACAATGTTGGAAACGTGGTGGGCACACTTAAAGCTCAGCAAAACCCCGCTGCAATCTTTAAGCTTGGCCTTATCCTAGCCGAGAAAAGCACTCAGCCAAGGATAATTTCATCACTGAACATTGTCAGGACGCCCCTCACGGCTGGATAGTAGTTGATATCAGTTAGGTGTGCACCCAATTTTTAAATAGCAATCAGTGTTCTATTTAAAGCTTAGATTAAAATATAATCATGACAAATATCAATCTAATTTGCATTAATATTAATGGCTAGTGACACACAAGGAGGCCTACAGGTGAGTTTAGATCAACAAGAAATGTTTGAGAAACTTCTTGAACAAATTGAAATGCCGATGGGCCCTGAATTTACGGAAGCTGCGATTACTAAGCTGACCGTTCATCAAGCTTCAAAAGTTTGGGAGTTCCATCTGCACTTGCAGCATGTTTTGCCATACGAGCAATTTATGACTTTTCAGAATAAATTACAGTTGGCCTTCAGAGATATTGCGCAGGTGACTTATACGGTAGCGACCGATGATGCGGAAGTCAATTCACGGGCGTTAGCGGAATACTGGGAGTGGATTGTCCAGAATAGTGGCATCAAATCTCCTTTAGTACAGTCATTATGTAATAGCAACGTGCCGACTTATGAAGACGGTCGGGTGATTTTGCTGGCAGAAAATGAAGTGATTCGTAATTTCTTAACCAACCAAGCCTTGGGACCAATTGAAAGTACGTATCGGCGACTCGGATTTCCGAAGTTCTCCGTGCACACTATGATTGACGAAACGGCGTCACAGGCAAAGATTCAAGAATTTCACGCCCAAAAAGCTAAGTCTGACCAAGAATTAGCAAAGAAGGCTGAGGCAGCCATCAAAAAGGCTAACGAAAAACGTCAAAAACAAGCGGATGCCCCCGTTCAAATTGATGGGCCAGTACAATTAGGGAAACAGATCAATTCGCAGGAACCGGCCAAGCAATTGGTACAGATTACTGAAGAAGAACGTTCCGTAGTCGTTGAAGGTTACGTTTTTGACATGGAAGTTCGGACGCTGCGTTCACAACGGCAATTATTGATTCTGAAGGTAACCGACTACAGTTCCTCAATGGTCGTTAAGAAATTTTCACGTAATGCTGAAGATGAAGCCCAATTTGCTGCTTTAAAAGCGGGTATGTGGGTGCGCGTCCGTGGTTCTGTTCAGGAAGATAGCTTCATGCGCGATTTGACTATCAATGCCTATGATATTAACGAAACGACCCATGCGACTCGCCAAGACAAAGCTCCTGAAGATGACAAACGGGTTGAATTGCATTTGCATTCCAACATGAGTCAAATGGATGCCACGAACGGTGTGTCAGATTACGTTAAGCAGGCAGCTAAGTGGGGTCACCCCGCGATTGCGATTACCGATCACTCGGGTGCCCAAGCATTCCCCGAAGCTTTTGCGGCTGGAGAAAAAAATAACATTAAGATCTTATATGGTGTCGAAGCCAACATGGTCGATGACGGTGTGCCCATTGCTTATAACGATAGGCATGATGACTTAAAGGAATCGACCTATGTGATCTTTGATACGGAAACAACGGGACTGTCAGCCATTTATGATCGGGTGATTGAATTGTCAGCCGTCAAGATGGTTAAAGGGAACGTTGTCGATCAGTTTGAAGAATTCATTGATCCTGGGTTTCACTTATCCGAAACGACAACTAATTTGACGAGTATCACCGATGACATGGTTCGAGGTTCCAAGTCGGAGGAAGAAGTTTTCCGACTTTTCCGCGAATTTTACGGTGATGCGATTATCGTTGGGCATAATGTCACTTTCGATATTGGTTTCATGAATACTGGTTACGCGCGTCATCAGATGGGGCCGATTACGAACCCTATCATTGATACGTTGACGTTAGCACGGTGGTTATATCCGAACTTACGGGGTTACCGTTTGAATACGTTGGCGAAGAAGTTCGGCGTTAACTTGGAACATCATCATCGTGCCATCTATGATGCTGAAACGACGGGTCATCTGAATCATCTGTTTATTAAGGATGCGGAGGAGCGCTACGAAGTTCAATATCACGATCAATTAAATGATCATATGAACGAAAACTCAGCTTACCGACATGCACGACCGTTTCACGCGACTCTCTATGCTAAAACGCAGGCGGGCTTGAAGAATCTGTTTAAGATTATTTCACTGTCAAACGTGGAATATTACTATCGGGTTCCCCGAGTGCCACGAAGTATTTTGAATAAGTACCGCGACGGCATTATGGTTGGTTCGGCTTGTTCTAGCGGTGAAGTCTTCACGGCGATGATGCAAAAAGGGCAGGAAGAGGCCCGGCAAAAGGCCAGTTACTACGATTTCCTAGAAGTTCAGCCGAAAGCAGCGTATTCGTCTCTGATTGAGAGTGGCTTGATTGCCGATAACCAACACTTGGAAGAAATCATCCATAATATGGTCGACCTTGGTCATGAACTAAAGATTCCAGTGGCAGCTACTGGTGATGTGCATTACTTGAATCCCGAGGATAAGGTTTACCGGAAGATCTTGATCCATTCGCAACCAGGGAATCCGTTGAACCGAACGGAACGTCCTGATGTCCATTTCTTGACGACCGATGAAATGCTGAAGTCGTTTGACTTCTTAGGTCCAGAATTGGCACACGAGGTAGTCGTAGAGACACCGCGTGCAATAGCGGATCAGTTTGAGACTGTTCGACCGGTTAAGGATAAGTTATACACACCGCGGATGAAGGGCGCCGAAGAAGAGATTGAAAAATTGACGCTGGATCGTGCGCATGCGTGGTATGGTAATCCACTACCCGAGATTGTTCAAAAACAGGTAGACAAAGAATTGAAGAGTATCATCGGTAACGGGTTCTCAGTTATTTACTTGATTGCCCAGCGATTAGTGTTCAAGAGTAATAAGGACGGCTACTTAGTTGGTTCTCGTGGTTCGGTCGGTTCTAGTTTAGTGGCGACATTGTCAGGGATTACGGAAGTTAACCCGATGCCACCACATTACCGTTGTCCTAATTGCCAGTATTCACATTTTTACACTAATAATGAGTATGGTTCAGGGTATGACTTGCCACCAAAGGACTGTCCAAAGTGTGGAACTGACATGGTGCGCGACGGCCAAAATATTCCGTTCGAAACCTTCCTTGGATTCTACGGAAATAAGGTTCCCGATATTGATTTGAACTTCTCTGGGGATTACCAACCAATTGCGCATAATTATACAAAAGTACTGTTCGGTGAGAAGAACGTATACCGGGCCGGAACGATCGGTACGGTCGCTGACAAGACTGGTTATGGTTATGTCAAAGGTTATGAACGGGATGCTAATCAAACCTTCCGTTCAGCTGAAGTTGACCGGCTAGCCAAGGGGACTACCGGTGTTAAACGAACGACTGGGCAACATCCGGCTGGGATTATCGTTGTGCCTGATTACATGGACATCTACGACTTTACACCGGTTCAATACCCAGCAGATGACCAGACAGCCGCTTGGCAAACGACCCACTTTGATTTCCATTCGATCCATGATAATATCTTGAAAATTGATATTCTGGGTCATGATGATCCTACGATGATCCGGATGCTCCAAGATTTATCGGGGGTTCAGCCTGAGAGTATTCCACCAGTTGATCCGCATGTCATGAAGATCTTTTCGAGCCCTGAAGTATTAGGTGTTACTGACGAACAGATCTTCTCGAAAACGGGGACACTTGGGATTCCGGAATTTGGGACGCGGTTCGTTCGTGGAATGCTGGAAGAAACTCACCCGTCCACATTTAATGAATTGTTACAGATCTCTGGGCTTTCTCATGGAACCGATGTGTGGTTAGGTAACGCTGAAGAGTTGATCAAAGACGGTACCGTCACACTGGCCGAAGTTATCGGTTGTCGTGATAATATCATGACCGACTTGATCCACTACGGCATGGAATCAGATATGTCCTTCCAGATTATGGAACACGTTCGTAAGGGACGTGGGATTCCTGACGAGTGGCAACAAGCGATGAAGGATGCGAATGTGCCGGATTGGTACATCGAGTCGTGTCTAAAGATCAAGTATATGTTCCCGCGGGCCCATGCGGCAGCTTATATCTTGATGGCGCTGCGGGTGGCGTACTATAAGGTTTACTTCCCGTTGATCTATTACACGGCCTACTTCTCGGTACGTGCGGATGACTTTGATTTAGTTGCCATGGCGCACGGCAAAGACGCCGTTAAGACTTCGATGAAAACCATTACGGATAAGGGTATGGACGCCAGCACTAAGGAAAAGAACTTACTGACGGTGCTCGAACTGGCTAACGAAATGCTGGAACGTGGGTTTAACTTCTCAATGGTTGACTTAGATAAGTCCGATGCGACTGACTGGTTGATCGAGGGGGACACGCTGATTGCGCCTTTCCGAGCCGTTCCTGGCTTGGGATTGAACGTTGCCAAGCAGATTGTAGCCGCGCGTGCGGATAAACCATTCTTATCAAAGGAAGATTTGTCTAAACGTGGTAAGGTTTCTAAGACGTTGATTGAATTCATGACGGAAAACGGTGTTTTAAGCGATTTGCCGGATGAAAATCAATTATCATTGTTCTAAAAATATATGTTGAAGTAATAGGCTACTTGCAGTTAACCGCGTGATGGTTAGCTACAAGTAGTTTTTTGTTATTAGTCTAAAGCTTGAGTGATTGACTTTCGATTTGCCGAGATATTTGTTGACTAGTCTAATTGCTAGAACGTGACGGTAAGAAGCGGGTGTTTGGCAACTTAAAAGTACACATGCAGCCGTTTAATTAAATGTTTTGTTAGAATTTAAATAGATTTCAAAGAGAATGTATAAATTAAAATGAGCTATTCTAGCAACAATAGCTTTAATTATAGGAGCTTTAAATAGCGTAAACTTGCGGTTTAACGATAATTATGCTACTATATGGGTTGTAATTTAAAACTCGTTAACGAGTGAGCAGCGATGCTCACTCTTTTTATTGGACTAATCTGAATAGGAGGCACAGCCTTGAGTAATAACGTTGTTGAAACCATTCAGCCATTGGCAGCAGCCATTACTGATGCGCACCAGTTTGAACTTGTAGACATGGAATTTGTTCGCGAGGGTCAGAGCTGGTTCTTGCGCGTCTACATTGATAAGCCAGGTGGCATTAATATCGAAGAATGTGCGATGGTTAGTGATGAACTCAGTGAGAAATTAGATACTATCGAACCAGATCCAATTCCACAAGCCTACTTCTTGGAAGTTTCTTCACCAGGTGCGGAACGACCATTGAAGAAAGAAGCTGATTACGAAAATGCAATCGGCAAGTACGTTCATATTGGGTTATACCAAAAGGTGGATGGTAAGAAAGTCTTTGAAGGCGATTTGACTGCCGTGACACCAGATACATTGACCGTTGCCTATCTAGATAAGACCCGTCATAAGACGGTTACTATCGATCGTCAACAGATTTCACAAGCCCGTTTAGCGGTTAAGTTCTAACTCAGTAAAGGAGTCTACAACATGAGCAAGGAATTATTAGGAGCCCTCGATACTCTGGAATCAGAGAAGGGCATCAAAAAAGAAGTCGTAATCGAAGCACTGGAAGCAGCACTTGTATCAGCTTACAAGCGTAACTATGGTCAAGCGCAGAACGTTGAAGTTGACTTTGATCAAGTTAAGGGTAACATTCACGTATACGCCGTTAAGGAAGTTGTTGAAGACGTCTTTGACTCACGCCTAGAAGTGAACTTACAGGATGCACTTGCTATCAACCGTGCTTACGAACTCGGCGACGAGATTCGTTTTGAAGTGACCCCCAAGAACTTTGGTCGGATTGCTGCTCAAACTGCAAAGCAAGTTATTATGCAACGTGTTCGGGAAGCTGAACGTGGCATTATCTTTGATGAATACAGCCAATACGAAAATGAAATCGTTACTGGTGAAGTTGAACGTCAGGATAATCGTTTTGTCTACGTGAGTCTTGGTAAAGTTGAAGCCGTAATGGGTCGTACTGATCAATTACCTGGTGAAACTTACCGGATTCACGACAAGATCAAGGTTTACGTTTCTAAAGTCGAAAACGCAACGAAGGGTCCCCAAGTGTTCGTTTCACGGACGGCGCCAGACTTGTTGAAACGTCTATTCGAACAAGAAGTTCCTGAAATTTTCGACGGGATCGTTGAAATCGTGTCGATTGCTCGCGAAGCTGGCGATCGTGCTAAAGTTGCGGTTCGTTCTAACAATCCTAACGTTGATCCCGTGGGTACCTGTGTGGGTCCTAAGGGGCAACGTGTTCAAACGATTGTTAACGAATTACACGGTGAAAACATGGATATCGTTGAATGGACGGATGACACAGCAGTCTTCATTGCGAACGCATTGAACCCAGCTGAAGTTCTTGACGTTATCTTTGATCCAGAAAATGAACGTGGCTGTACGGTGATTGTACCGGACTATCAATTGTCATTAGCAATTGGTAAACGTGGTCAAAATGCACGTTTAGCTGCTAAATTAACTGGATTCAAGATCGATATCAAATCAGAAACGGAAGCATCTGATATAATGGATGCAAACCCTGATAACGTTGCGGAAGCCGAAACAGCTGATGCTAATGATGTCGTTGATTCAGAAGTTGCTGATGAAACCCCAGCTACCGATGAAGCAAGTGATGTTGACAGTGCAGCAACGCTTGAGGCTGAAACTGAGGTGGCTGAGGATGATCAGCCAGCTAGTGACGCCGAATAATTAAGTAACTAAAGGAGGTCTGGGATATGAAAAAAAGAAAAGTGCCGTTACGCAAAGATATTGTAACGGGTGAAATGCATCCCAAAAAAGACTTAGTACGGGTCGTTAAGAACAAGCAAGATGAAGTTGCCGTAGATCCGACCGGTAAAATGCCAGGTCGCGGTGCTTACATCGCGTTAGACGTTGAAGTTGCACAACGCGCCAAGAAAGAAAAAACGTTTGATAAAGCGTTTAGTATTAAAGTTGACGCAGACTTCTACGATGAGTTAGTGGCTTATGTTGATCATCAACAAGCCCGAAAGGAACTCTTCGGACATGACGCCTAATCAAGCTTGTTTAAACCTACTGGGCCTTTCGCGACGTGCCAGAAAGCAAATTGCGGGTGAGGGTCTAACCCTGACTGCAATTCGTAATCAATCGGCTAAACTAGTCTTTATTGCTAGTGATACCGGTCCCACGACTGCCAAAAAATTTCATGATAAGGCCCAATCTTATAACGTTCCAGTGATCGATACCTTTACTAAAGAGGAATTGAGTGCAGCATCAGGTAATCCACGTACCGTTTATGCGATTACCGATGCTGGATTTGCCAAGAAAATGTTGGCGATCATGACACCGTAAAGGAGGGTGAAGATATGGGGAAAAAGCGGATTTATGAATTAGCGAAAGAGCTCAATGTTCCAAGTAAACAGTTGATTGCGCAAGCACAACAGTTGGGTTTTGCCGTTAAAAATCATATGTCAACACTCGGTGACAGTGAGCAACACCAGTTAACTGGTGCGACGACTCATGCCACTGCTCCTAAATCGAATGCTCAACCGACGCAGACAACAGCGCGTCAAGCAAATAATGTGACACGAACTGCTAATCAGCAGCAATCCAACTCGCGTCATTTACAGACTGGTGATTCTTTGAATAATAATCAAAATAATAATCAAAGTCGTAGCAACAACAGCACTGGCAACAGTAGCCGCTCAACGACTTCTCGCAGCAACAACAGCAGTAACGGTAACCGTTCAACGACTAATAATCGTAGTACCGGTAGCAACAATAGTCGGCCTAACAACAACGCTGGCAACCGTTCAACTAATAGTAATAACAATGGTGGCAATCGTTCAAATAATGGCGGTCAAAACCGCAGCAATACGAACAGCAGCCAAAACCGTAGCAGCAACAATACGCAAAATCGTAGTAGCAATACTAGTAGCCAAAACCGGAGTAACGGGAATGGAACTAACAACAGTTCCCGTAACGGTAGTGGTCGCTTTGGCGGCGGTTTAAGCAGTAATAACAGTAACGGCAATGGTGGTGGTCGTTATCGTGGCGGGAAAAACAATAACCGTCGTCGTAATAACCGCAAACAAACGCGTAACACGAACAAAAACCAACGGATTCGCCAAGTAAGCAACGTGCCAGCTTCTGTTCGTAAGGACAAGCCGTTACCAGAAACGTTAGTATACACGGTCGGCATGAATGCCCAAGATTTGGGTAAGTTATTACACCGTGAACCTTCTGAAATCATTAAGAAGTTGTTCATGTTAGGCGTTGCCGTTAACCAAAACCAATCATTAGACAAAGATACGATTGAAATCTTAGCTAGTGATTACGGTATCGAAGCAGAAGAAAAAGTCCAAGTTGACGTTACTGACTTGGATAAGTTCTTCGAAGATGAAGTTAACAACACTGATAACTTAGCACCTCGGGCACCCGTTGTGACGGTCATGGGACACGTTGATCATGGTAAGACAACCTTACTTGACCAATTACGTCACACCCACGTTACTGATGGTGAAGCCGGTGGGATCACTCAAGCAATTGGTGCCTACCAAGTGAAGCATGATGGCAAGACTATTACCTTCTTGGATACGCCAGGACATGCGGCCTTTACTGAAATGCGGGCGCGTGGTGCTGATATTACCGATATCACTGTCTTAGTCGTTGCGGCTGATGATGGTGTAATGCCACAAACTATCGAAGCTATTAACCATGCGAAAGCGGCTAAAGTGCCAATTATCGTTGCAGTTAATAAAATCGATAAGCCAGGTGCCAATCCTAACCACGTCATCGAACAATTAGCCGAATACGGTTTAATTCCAGAAGACTGGGGTGGCGACACGATCTTTGTTCAAATTTCAGCTAAGTTCGGTAAGAACCTTGATGAATTATTAGACATGATCTTGTTACAATCCGAAGTGCTTGAATTAACGGCTAATCCACAACAAAATGCAGCTGGTTCTGTATTGGAAGCTAGTCTTGATCGCGGTAAGGGTTCAACGGCAACCTTGTTAGTTCAACAAGGAACGATGCACGTTGGTGATCCAATCGTGGTTGGTAATACCTATGGGAAAGTTCGGACAATGACTAATGATCATGGTAAACGGATCAAAGAAGCCGGTCCTGCAACGCCTATCGAAATTACTGGGTTGAGCGATGTTCCTGATGCTGGTGACCGTTTCGTGGTCTTTGATGACGAAAAGACGGCACGTGATGCTGGTGAACAACGTTCTAAACAAGCCTTGATGGACGAACGTAAACAGACTAACCATGTGACTTTAGACAACTTGTTTGACTCTATGAAGCAGGGTGAGTTGAAGGAAGTTGACGTTATTATTAAGGCTGACGTTCAAGGTTCAGTTGAAGCGTTAGCTGGTAGTTTACGGAAGATCGAAGTTGAAGGCGTTCGGGTTAATATTATCCATACGGCCGTTGGTGCGATTAATGAAAGTGACGTTGCTTTAGCGGAAGCAAGTAATGCCATTATCATTGGTTTCAACGTACGACCAACACCACAAGCCAAGTTGGCAGCCGACAACGATGATGTTGACATTCGTTTACACCAAGTTATCTATAACGCTATCGATGAAATCGAAAGTGCAATGAAGGGTATGCTTGAACCAACGTATGAAGAACAAATTACTGGTCAAGCCGAAATTCGAGAAATCTACAAGGTCTCGAAGATTGGGACGATTGGTGGTGGGATGGTCACTGATGGTGTCATCCACCGCGATTCTGGCGTTCGGGTTATCCGTGATGGCGTGGTTGTCTACGATGGCAAGCTTGCTAGTTTACGTCGTTTCAAAGATGACGTTAAAGAAGTTAAGCAAGGCTTTGAATTAGGGTTACGTGTTGAAGACTACAATGATATTAAAGTCGACGATGTAATCGAAGCCTACGTTATGAAGGAAGTTCCGATTGAATAACCTTGAGAAGGGGGATCATTAGATGGCACAACATTATCGAGTTGGTCGTTTGGAACAGGAGATTGAACGCGAAGTTAACGATATCTTGTTAAAACGGGTTCGTGATCCACGAGTTGCAGGTGTCACAATTACGGGTGTTACCGTAACTGGTGATTTGCAACAAGCAACGATCTATTACAGTATTTTGTCTGACAAAGCGTCAGATGATGAAAAAACGGCAACTGGTTTAACGAAAGCCACTGGGTTAATTCGTAGTGAATTAGGCTCACGCTTGAGTATTTACAAGACGCCAGAACTCACTTTTGAACGTGATCATTCAGTTCAATATGGGAGTCACATCGATCAATTGATCAATAAATTAAATCGCCAAGATTAGTCGGTGATTAGTAAACAGCCACAGTAAATCAGTTGATTTATTGTGGCTGTTTTTTGGTAACTAAAAATCAGCTGTAGGATCAACAATAGTTGTTGGTAGTAAGCGGTTGTGCTAATATCAGATTTGATTATGAAGAGCGGTATATTTCGAGTTGATTTTGTGCTTAAATGCATAGTTGGCTATGTTAATTTCATTGCTAACTAAATTGATAATAGAGGATGTGAACTGATGACAAACGAATATTCACACTATTTTGCTGCATTAAATAGCTGGTTAGAAGATGCCCGTGCAGAAGTTTTTAAGTTGGTTAAAGGTTACCTTGAGGAAACCCAAGGGGCAATCGAAAGCTCGAGAGAAGATGGGCTAAAGGCGGGTGATGCAGATTTCGATCATTATGTGGATGAACTTCAGCGCCTTAAAAAAGTTGATTTTGAACACTTAACTTATCAAGAGGCGGCAGATTTGGTCAGACAGTCAGATTTTCCAGAAGATATGGATGCTGTCAATAATGTTGAGCGGTATACGACTGCTTTGAAAAACGGCGGCTATTTACCGGAGCTTTCAACTAGTATGGAGCGTGAAAAAAAGTCAAATTGTAAAGAATTAAGCAAACAGTTAAATAGAGAAGCAGCTACTATTATCAATAAAATCATTAAAATAATTAGTACTAATATGCCAACTGACTGGCATGATTTTGTTTATTATAGTGATGAAGGAACTGCTTTTTTCTGGTTTAGCAAAATGTCAGTACCAGCCAAATATTATAAAAGCTTTGATGAAAATATTACTTTTAAACAGCATGGAATGAATCGAAATAAGATGTTTGAATCTCTAAATTTACTTGGTAATCAGCTGAAAACAGTATTCCGTAAAGGTGATGCAATTCCTTGGTCTTCAGTTAATATTTATGTTGATAGAGTCTCTAAGCCGACTGTTTATTTTGACTATATTGACTGGAATCAAACTGCATTTTATGGGCATGACGATTACTTTGCACAAAAGATGTTAGGTATTATGCCAAGTGAAGACTTGGAAATGTCAGCCATACTTGAGTATGTTGCATTAGTAACACCTACGCTACCTGAACAACCTAAAATTGACTTGCCGTATAAGCTAACTTTCCGCACTAAATAGGTTAATGGGCAGTAATCAATGACTTGGTTGTAGAACCAAAGTTGTGACATGTTTATATCAATAATTCAGTAAAAATGCGATGTCTTAAAACCCGTGAAATCGGTCATGAAATATCATTGATAATTAATCTATTCATCTCTAATATATAAGTATAACAATGACTCTTTTGGGGGTCATAAAACGGAATTTCGCTAGTATCAGAATTGAACAGTTACCGCAATGCTCAAAGCCTAATAGATGTTACAGGAGTCTTTATTAATGTCAAAATCAGTGGCCGACAGAGGGTTATGTTTCAATTGAGTTGATGTTCAAAATTTAAACCAGCTTAAAAATTATTAAAGCTTTCATTTGATGTAGAAAAGGATAGGGGATATTTTTTGAAATGAAGCAACTAGTAGATCGGTTTGGCAAGGAGGTCTGGTTGGGAACCGCGGTAGTAGTGATTATGCTAGTTGGTTTATTCTTTTATGTATCCAATAAAAAGACAAATATTGCTAGCCAAGTTAAGATAACTTACTCTGGACATAATGGAACGGGCAGTGCAAGTGTGAAAAATGATACTGCGTTACGCCGAGAAATTATTAAAACCGATGCCGCTAAGGCGAAGCTTAGTCAGTATTATACAAACCAACTTCTTGATAATGTAGATAATCTAGACGACTATTTGGACGAAGTAACTACTAAATTAAGTTCCGCAAATCGTGAGGAGATGGCTCAGACCATCACTTGGATTCTTGAAACTGAGTACCACGTTAAGCCGAACTCAGATTTGCATAATGGCGACAAAGTGAAATTCGTTGTCACTAATCACACTGATAAGTCTAATCCTATTAAAGCGACATCAAAGACATTTAAAGTATCAGGGCTGGATTAAATTAAAAAGGAATCAATGTCAACGGTTATTGTGAAATATAAGTCAGTTGTCTTAAAAGCTATTAAATCAAGCGTGAAACGCTATTGATAATTATACAATCCAACGATAACATTAAGATAATGTTTCTTTGGAGGAGACATGAGCAAACGTCAATTAGGATGTACTAGCGTAAGTAAACTTTTGAAAAAGTGCATAACAAAATTGATGGTATAACTCGTCGTAAGATTAAGTCAGTTTTGTGTTGAATCAATGCGTATAATCAGTACGAGTTTACGTCCGTTAGGGATAACCATGGTCATAGGGACGAAATCAGGGGGAAAGCGTGGCAATTGGTCACTACAAATTGCGCGTCAATTGATCTAGGCAGGTTTGAAAGGCTGATTGGTCAGTTGGAAAAACAGGGTTGTTATCAATGTTCAAAGCTTAAAAATCAGTATGCCTTTCAATGGATAATGAAAGGATAGGGGTTGGTTTTTAAAATGAAGCAAATAATAGCTTGAGTTAGCAAGAGTGTCCTACAATTATTAGATTTCATGTCTAGTAATTGTGGGACGCTTTTTTACGAAAATAAAATGAGCTAAGACTAATTAGTGATCTTAAAACATGTAAAATAAGTCTTAAAGTACTATTGCGTAACTAGTCTTACTATAGGGGCTTTTAAAATAGCAACGACTGTTTTAAACTGTAATTTTAAGTAAGTTTTGTCGTTTTATCCGGGATATTAATGAGTCCTAATAAGTTAAGAAAGTACAATTGAGTTTATTTAATGTTAACGATTATCGTTCAAGCCTTTTTCTTTCTCACGTTGACGTGGGTTCTATTGGGAAAACAGCATATTGGTCTATTAGAATGTTTCTTTCTAGTGTTTATCAGCGGAACTAGTTATGTTCTATATAGCAGTTTAAAAATTTACTTGTCGGTGTTAATGGCGCTAATTTGTATTATGTATGCCTATTTATATAATCGAAATATGAGTCAGTCTATTATAATTGTAATGGAGGCTATCATTATTTCGGTTATAGTGGATCATTTAAGCACTATTAGTATATTATTGATACATCAAAAGACCTGGTATTTAGGCTTTTACAGTGTGTTGCAAGTGATAGTTACTATTTTTCTTTTCCAAGGCGTAACCACAGGTAAAGTAAAACCAACCTTTAAAAAGCAGTATTTAAATCGTTATATAGCCCCTCTACTAGTTATTGTACATTGGTACATCATCGGTGTAGAAGGTAATCAAAATGGATTTAATATTATTATTGGAAATTTGTCTATATTACTAGTGATAGTTGCTTTTTTCTTGGCGATACATTCAGAATATTTGAAGAATTTGAAAGCTAAGTATGAAGTACAGAAGCAGCAAGCCCAAATTAAGAATGATGCTCGTTATATGTCTGAGATTGAGACACATTATAATGAATTACGACGATTTAGACATGAATACCAGAATATGCTTATTTCTATCGATGAGTATCTGAAGACAGATGATCTAAAAGGGTTGCAAGACTATTATCGTAGTAACCTTGAACCTGTGTCGGAACGAGTACTGAAAGATAAATATAGTCTTGAAGATCTCAGTAGAATAAAGATTAAATCAATCAAGAGTATCTTTTTCAATAAGCTAAGTTACGCCCAATCTCAAGGAATAGAGGCTCATTTTGAATCTAAAAGAGAGTTGGAAGTAATTGATGTAAAAGAGCTAGATTTAGTGATAGCATTGGGTATTATTCTGGATAATGCGATTGAAGCATCCGTTGGTCACAAGGGTAGCGAAATAATGAGCGGTATTTTCAGTACGCATGAAAGCATTACTTTCGTGATTCAAAATAATATCTATGAAGAGCTTCCGCCAGTCTGGCAATTGAAAGAAGTAGGTTTTTCAACAAAAGGTGAAGGTCGGGGTTTGGGATTGGATAGTTTAAGTAAACTGGTTAGTCGAAATGAAAATATGGTTTTAGAAACTAGAAGTTTAGAAACCGTATTTTTACAACGGCTAACTGTGCAGAGGATAAATAATAATGATTAGTGTGTATATCTGCGAAGATGCTCCAAAACAACTTGAACAAATACGTAAAACGGTTAATGAAGTCATTGTAGATAACCAGTTGGATATGGGCTTGGAACTGTTCTGCAGTGATCCATGGCAGCTTTGGCAAGAAATCCAGGATCATCGACCAGACAAAGCAATCTATATACTGGATATTTCATTGAATTCTGATATCAATGGAATCGAGCTAGCTACTAAGATACGTTCCCAAGATGTGCGTAGTAAGATTATTTTCGTTACAACTCATTCGGAACTATCGCTATTGGTATTCAAATACCAAATTGAGGCACTCGATTTTATTTTGAAAGACTTTCCGGAAGCTTTATATGATCGATTTAAGCGAGCCTTACAAGTCGCGCAAACAAGATTTGAGGCTGATGCTTCTGATACGAATGAGTATATTCAAGTCAAAGTTGGCGAAATGGTACGATCGATAAATGTGAATGATATTTTGTTTTTCGAGAGTTCTCCAAACCCACATAAAATAGTCATGCATTTGAATGATGGCCAATTAGAATTTTATGGCCTTTTAAAGAATGTGCCTACTATGAATCCGGCTTTTTATAAATGTCATAAATCATATGTCGTTAATTTAAGTCAAATGAGTTCTTTGGATCGGCACATGCGAGTGATAACCATGATTAATGGCGAAACTGTGCTTTGTTCACTACAGGCAACACGATATTTAGCAAAAAAATTTAATAATTAGTGAGTTGCTTAGTTCGACATGAGCGAATACTCACGGAAAAACCAATTCATTAGCGAATTGGTTTTTTTGAAAAAATATTAATTACATCGGTTTAAACGGTGATCGAAGCTTATTGGTCGTCGGAAAGAACGAAGTGAAGTAACTGGGTAGTGATTTTTAGATTAAAATTAAATTAGGGTTGACAGTTATAAATGAGAATGTTTTAATATAAACAATCAATTAAACGGAAAGGATAGATCAAGATGACTAAATTAACATTCAATACAACTTATTATTTCGGCTTTGCTTATTTTAGGTAGTGCCCGTATTGTAGCTTAGATACGGACAACACCTATGTCCGTGTCTAAGCGAAGTCATTTTGACTATGACCAGCTAGACACCTTGAGTTTAGCTGGAACCTAATCATCAACATTAAGTTTTGATGAGCCAGCTAGATTCTTGTAATCTAGCTGGCTTTTTTTCGTCAATTTTAAGGAGTGTTGTGTATGCACCAACGGCAATTATCATTCAGCTTGTACCTCAATTACTTTGTTCATGGTTTGGGTCTCATCATTTTGACACAGAATATGCAAGCGTTGAGTCAGCATTGGCAGACCCCCATAGCTACCGTCTCATATGTGATTTCTGGTATCGGCATTGGACGCTTGCTAGCCTACTTTATCTTAGGTAACTTATCAGATCACTATGGACGCAAGGTGTTCGTTAACCTTGGGATGACCAGCTACTTGATCTTCTTTATCGGTATGTCAGTGGTGAGCAATATTCAAGTGGCTTACGGGCTGGCGATTCTAGCTGGGGTAGCTAACTCCGCCTTGGACGCTGGAACGTACACCACGTTTATCGAAATGGGTGATCGTCACGGCTCAGCTAACGTCTTGCTGAAGGCATTTATATCTGCCGGAGAATTTTTATTACCGCTAGTAGTTGCCAATGTTGAAAGTCAGCGCTTATGGTACGGGTGGTCGTTCTTGTTAGCTGCAGTAATTTTAGTGGTAAACATGGTTTTACTGAACCGACAACATTTTCCAGTACGCAATCAGGCGAGTGCAGTAACACAAACGCAAGGCCAGCAATTACCACGTGCAAAACGGTTGCTGGCTGCCATCGGATTGGCTGGTTATGGTTACACCTCAATGGCCCTGATGATTATCTATACACAATGGATCAGCTTGTTCGTGACACAGACGTTTGATTTTCAATCGGTTTTAGCACATTGGTTACTCTCGTTATACAGTATTGGCTCAATTAGCGGGGTGTTAGTCATGTTTATCCTGCTAAGACGGGGAACAGCTGCAACTAAATTACTCGTCAGCATGAATGGTGGTTCGTTGTTAGCTTTGCTGGTTATTTGCTACAGTCCGAATGCACTACTATCCATGTTAGCAGCCTTTATCTTTGGTTTTACCGCTGCCGGTGGGGTGATGCAAGTTGGTTTAAACCTATTTATTAGCCTGTACCCACAGATCAAAGGGCGTATCACCGGGATTTACTTCACATTTGGCAGTATTGCGTCATTCACGATTCCGTTGATTACCGGTTGGCTATCTCAGCAAACGATTGCAAGTGCGATGCGTTTTGATCTGTTAATTGGGCTAGCCGGTTTGGGGTTTGTCGTGTTGACTAGCTGGGCAGTTCGCGTGCCTAATTCATTAGCGCACGAGCGGGATCATATTAATGAAATTGATCAAAAGATTGTTCGGCTATTAAACGAACGGTTTGATACGGTTACGACGATTGGTCAGCTAAAGCAGCAGCAACAGTTACCCGTTTTGGATCAGCAGCGTGAACAACACGTTTTGCAACGGGTAGCGGCTAAAAGTACCACGGCACATATCCCTTATTTACAGGAGATTTACCAAGCAATTATGCGAAATTCGCGTGATTACCAAGATGAGTTGCATAAGGAGGAATTGGATCATGATTAATTACGTTACAGCGGGTGAATCTCACGGCCCTCAATTGACCAGTATCTTAACGGGTATTCCGGCAGGGCTGAGTTTAGATGTTGATGATATCAATGACGGTTTGGCAGCACGGCAGGGTGGCTTTGGTCGTGGCAGTCGTCAGCAGATTGAACACGATACGGTTACAATCACTGGGGGTGTTCGGCACGGGGTTACCTTAGGATCGCCAATCGCGCTCACGATTCAAAATCGCGACCATGCGCACTGGGCCGAAATTATGAATCCAACCAGTCCAGCGACGGCTAATAATACGTTGCGCCAAGTCACCCGGCCACGACCTGGTCACGCTGACCTGGTTGGCGGCATGAAATACGGGCACCGTGATCTTCGAAATGTATTAGAACGGTCGTCAGCTCGTGAAACGGCGATGCGAGTTGCTATCGGTCAAATCTGTAAACAACTGTTAGCGCAATTGGATATTCAATTAGTGGGTTATGTCCAGCAGATTGGCGATCAGCAAGCAACGATTGATACAACATTAACGGTAGCCGAGTTGACGCATCGTATTAAGCAAAATGACTTACGGTTACCTGATCAGCAGTTAGTCACGTCAATTCATGATTTAATTATGGCGACTAAAAAAGCCGGTGATACGCTGGGCGGGGTTATCCGAGTGGTAGCTGAAAATGTTCCTGCGGGTCTCGGTAGTTACACGAACTGGGATACGAAGTTAGATGGCCAGTTGGCTGCCGCGGTAATGGGTGTCAATGCCATCAAGGGAGTGGAAATTGGCGATGGTTTTGCGGCAGCCGGCCACTACGGCAGTGAAGTTATGGATGAAATCAGTTGGGATGAGCAGACGGGCTGGTCGAGACTGACGAATCACTTAGGTGGTTTTGAAGGCGGAATGACTAACGGAATGCCGATTGTCGTCAAAGCTGCGATGAAGCCGATTCCGACGCTCTACAAGCCACTTCAAAGTGTTGACATTGCCACGAAAGTCAGCAAAAAAGCGAGCGTTGAACGTTCCGACACGACGGCGATTGTGCCAGCATCCATCGTTATTGAGAGTGTCGTAGCGATTGAGCTCGTGAAGGCTTTAACTGCCACGTTTGACGGGAGTAATTTACCCCGATTACAGCAAAGTCTAGCGGTTTACCGTGAGGAGTTACGGCGCTACTAGGAGGCCCAAATGAAAATTCACACGTTAGGGCCAGCGGCAACGGATAGCTATGCGGCGGCTCGTGAATATAATCGACGTTATTGTGACGGTCTAGCGGAAATAAGCGGTCACCCTAGTTTTGAAGCGCTGCTGGCAGAGCTAGCGTGCTATCCGGGTGATTACTTGCTAATTCCGGCGGCGTTTAAATCCACGGTGCTACATGCGAGTTGGGGCGACCTGCACTACGCTTTACTCGAACAATTGACGTTAATAACTTGTTTTATGACTAAACTTGATCCACTGGTGGTCGTTCAGCGATTAGATGCTGACAATCGGATTGGCTATACCCACGCGGCTACGGCCCAATTGTTATCACGGATTGTGGGTCATGTGACCGTTCAGACGGTGGCAAGCAAATATTTGGCGTATCAAGACTATCAGAAGAATCAGTCGGCTTACGTTTTAACTAATGAGCGAAACGTTCAGTTAACAACCCAGGAACGCGTGCTCAAACGGCTCACGCCGTCGATGGTCTGGTGTGTCTATCAAATTAATTAGGTGATGATAATGAAGATGATGAAATTAATGCAGCAATCACAACATGGCTTACACGGGACACTGGCTGTTCCTGGTGATAAGAGTCTATCGCACCGTGGTTTGATTTTAGGTGCGATTAGTCAGGGGACGACTGAACTACGACATTTTTTGCCAGCCGAAGATTGTCTGTCGACGTTAACGGCTTTACGGGCGCTTGGCGTGGCTATTCAGCGCCAAGAAACGACCGTTGTCATTGAAGGTCGTGGCATAAACGGGTTAGTTCGCCCACAGCAACCACTCGATATGGGAAATGCGGGGACGGCGACTCGTTTACTGGCTGGTTTATTAGTTGGACAGAATTTTGAGACGACTTTAGTGGGTGATGATTCGTTGAGTCAACGCCCAATGGAACGGGTCCAAGAGCCCTTGATGCGGATGGGCGCGCAAGTAGCATTAACTGCGGGACACTTACCAATGCGGATTACTGGTCAACCGTTGCATGCGATTGATTATCAGATGACGGTCGCCAGTGCGCAGGCCAAAAGTGCCTTGATTCTCGCTGCGCTACAAGCAGACGGACCTAGTAAGATTATTGAAAAATTGCCCACTCGTGATCATACGGAACGGATGCTGCAAGCATTTGGTGGCCAGATTACGACTGCTAGTGATCAGCGAACGATTACTGTTAGTCCAGCAAAATTACAAGGGCAAATGATAACGATTCCGGGGGACTTATCCTCAGCGGCCTTTTTCATCACGGCGGCCACTATCGTTCCTGGTTCGAAGCTGTGTCTAACAAATGTTGGCCTTAATCCGACACGAACGGGGCTACTATCGATTCTTGAACGAATGGGTGGTCGGGTGACGATTCGGCAGCGTACTCAAGTTGGTGAGCCAGCGGGTGACCTTGAGATTCAGTCAGCTCAGTTACAGCCAATTAAGCTGACGGCGCAAGATATTCCAGCCGTCATCGACGAATTACCATTAGTTGCCTTATTAGCGGCTACGGCGGATGGCATCAGTGAAATCAGTGGTGCGGCTGAATTGCGCGTTAAGGAAACGGATCGAATCGCGACGATTGTCACGGAACTACGTAAATTGGGCGTTAAGATTACGGAACGACCGGATGGTTTTGTGATTGATGGTCGGGAACCGTGGCACGTTCAGGACACTCAATTAGATAGTCATGGAGATCATCGAATTGGGATGATGATGGCGATTGCGGCGTTACGTATACAGGAGCCAGTAACGTTAGCAAATGCCAGCGCGATAAATATCTCATATCCAACGTTCTTCGAAGATCTGCAGCGGTTGCAGGCGAATACGGAGGTGAGTAAATGACGAGAGTACTGATTAAGGGTCTGGGGCTGATTGGCAGTTCACTAGCATTAGCGGTTAAACAAGCTGATTCGACGGCGGTTATTATTGGTCAAGACATTGATGATGCTAGTTTGAGCTATGCGTGCCAGCAAGGAATTATCGACGAAATCAGTCAAGATTTTACGACTAGTGCTGAGCAGGCGGACGTGATTATCTTGGCAGGACCAGTCAGTGTCATCACGGCTGATTTAAACTTATTAGCAACGTGTTCGTTACAACCGCATGTGATTGTTACGGATGTTGGCAGCACTAAGCAAACCATCCTAGAAGCGGCACGACCGCTGCAACAGAGCGGGATTACGTTTGTCGGGGGTCACCCGATGGCCGGGTCCCACAAATCAGGGGTTACGGCTGGCCGCGCTGACCTGTTTGAAAATGCCTTCTATTTCTTAGTACCGGGTCTAGCCAGTCCGACAGCCGTTAGCCAGTTACAAGACTTACTGCGGGCGACGCGAGTCAAGTGGCTGACAGTTACCCCTAAACAACATGATCGTATCGTCGGTCAGCTCAGCCATTTACCACACGTGGTTGCTGCCGCGCTAGTCAATCAGACAAAGGTAGCACTGGATGATTCGCCCCTAGGATTACGATTGGCAGCGGGAGGATTCAAGAGTATTACGCGGATTGCGAGTTCGGATCCAACCATATGGACAGCTATTTTAACGGGCAATGCTGAATTAATAACCAGTCAACTGCAGGACTATATAGATGAACTGATCCATATTCAGCATGCTATTAGCGTGCAAGATCAAGTAACGATTAACCAATTTTTTACAACGGCCAAGGTGACTCGTGATCATCTCGGACCTGATCAATTGGGAAGCTTACCGAACTTCTTTGATTTGTTTTTAAACGTGCCAGATCAAGTTGGGGCATTAGCGGACGTGACACAACGTTTAGCCGCGGCCAATTTGAGTTTAGTTAATATTCATATTTTAGAAATCCGTGAAGAAATTGACGGCGTATTGCAGCTAACGTTTGGTGATGCAGCTGCTCAAGAGCAGGCAGCTACATTATTGCAGACGGCAGGTTACCAGATTGTCAGGAGGAATTAAGATGCAGGCTATTTTAATTGGATTTATGGGTAGTGGTAAGACGACGGTTGGGCGGTTATTAGCCCAGAAGTTGGCAACGGAACATGCGGATTTAGACGATTTAATTATTCAGCGCGCTGGCCAACCGATTACGAGTATATTCGCAAAGCACGGGGAAACCTACTTCCGTCAGTTAGAACATCAGACTTTGGAACAAGCCATGACTGTTCCCGGAATATTATCAACTGGTGGAGGCACACCTACGATTGCTGTAAATGCGAAGCTGCTGATGTCGAGTTCAGTTCCAGTTATTTGGTTAGCAGCTAACGACCAGACTATCTTGCGACGAGTTCAACATGATGCCAGTCGGCCGCTGGTCAATGAGTTGGACGAAAATGTTTTGCTAGCCTTAAAACAGCAACGCAATCGGCAGTACGCTGCTGCGGCAGATTTGATCATCCCAACGGATCGGTTAACACCGGTTGAGATTGTCCGTCAAATTAAAACGTGGTTATCCACGGCACAACGGGTTCTGCAAGGCTGAAAGTTGCAGAATAATTTAAAGTTACTGATATAGCGATAACTATTATTATTGTTTCATTCGGCACTCTGCTAACTGCTAAAGCGTACTACTATTGTAATTATCATGCTGGCTACCGCAGGCGAAAACGAAAACAGTTTCAAATTTTACATTATCAGTAATTGAATGATTTTAAAGGAAAACTGAGAGGCAATATAGATTCAACATAGCAGTAACTCAAACACGTCGCGGTTAGCGACGCGTTTTGTGGTTAATCCGCTTACATATAGACCGTTGTGGTATACTAAATTAAGTTTGTAAACTTTTAAAAAGTCAATCTGACACAGAACTGTTAAGCTATAGCTAGCAAGTTGTTGATGTGTCTTCATTAATAAAAAAGCAATCATATTTTATCTTGATATGATTAATAACGAGTCATAAGGAGTTTTTTATCTTGAACGGAATTCTACCATTATATAAACCCCGCGGCATGACCAGTTTTGACTGTGTCGCAAAAATTAGACGCCTATATCAAACCCGTAAGGTCGGCCATTCTGGTACGTTGGATCCAAACGTCGATGGTGTGCTACCGATCTGTATCGGCAATGCGACAAAGGTGGTTCAATTCTTAGTGGCTTCTGGTAAAGAATACCAAGGAAGTATTACGCTGGGATTTGCCACAACGACTGAGGATTTGGATGGCGAAGAAGTTGAACGTCAGGCGATCACTAAACCATTCAGCGATGAGGAGATTGACGCGACGTTGGCTAAAATGACCGGGGAGATTACGCAAATTCCACCAATGTTTTCAGCGGTCAAGGTGAATGGTCGGCGGCTTTACGATTATGCGCGTCACGGTGAGACTGTTGAACGGCCTACGCGGCATATTACCATTGCGAGCTTTGAACAACGCCAAGCAGCTACGTATGATCCTGAAACGCAGACGCAAACCATCTACTTTACGGTTGCATGTAGCAAAGGGACTTATGTCCGAACACTCGCTGTTGATTTCGGCCGTCAATTAGGTGTACCCGCAGTGATGAGTGATTTGACTCGTCTAAAGAGTGGTGGTTTTACACTTGATGAAACGGTGACTTTTGAAGAGATTGCGGCGCACGCTGAATTGGGTACTGCAGGTGACTTGCTATCCCCAATTGACAAGGCGCTTAGCCACTATCCACAAGTTGTTTTGACGGATGAACAGTGGCAACGGGTTAAAAACGGGGCCTTCATTACGACAGCAGAAGGTCAACAAAGTGACCCTGATGCAGACACAATGATTGCGTTAGTTTATCAAGACAGCATAAAATGTCTATATAGTTATCGGACGGACGAACAGCGGTACAAAGCGTTTAAAATGTTCGCAATTAATTAAGGAGTTCCTTTTGTCATGCAGGTGATTAATTTAAAATACCCGGTAGTTGCAAGTCAGATTCCTGCCGGTCCAATCGTGTTGGCACTCGGATTTTTTGATGGGGTTCATCGTGGTCACCAACGGGTTGTCGCAACAGCTCGCCAGGCTGCTCAAGCGCAACACGCTAAGCTTGCTGTCATGACCTTTGACCAACACCCGTCAGTTGTGTTTCAACACGCTGATCCAGACCATGTGCGGTACTTAACAACGGTGGCGCAAAAAACGACGTTGATGGCAGAACTTGGTGTCGATATCTTATACGTCCTTCACTTTGATGCGGCAGTTGGCGCATTGCCACCACAAACGTTCGTTGACGAGCTAATCGTTGATTTGCATGCGCAAACGGTTGTTGCGGGCTTTGATTATACCTATGGCCCAGCAGAGATTGCCAACATGCAACGGTTAAACGACTATGGTCAAGAACGGTTTGAAATTATTGAAGTTCCCAAAGCTGAATTGGACGCTGAGAAGATCAGTTCAACTCGCATTCGTGCGGCTTTAGATGATGGGCAGATCGATACGGCTAACCGGCTCTTAGGCTATCAATATGAGACTGCTGGTGAAGTCGTTCATGGTGAAGCACGCGGTCGTACGCTAGGTTTTCCAACGGCTAACGTGGCTCATGGTCCCAATACGCGGGTTCCTGGTATCGGTATTTACGCCACGATGGTTCTTGTTGGAACCGAGTGGGTTATGGGAATGGCGTCAGTTGGTCGTAATGTGACATTTGGCGACAATCGACCAGTGACAGTAGAAATTTATTTGTTAGATTTTCACGCTGACTTATATGGTCGTAACGTGACGGTTCGTTGGGGTCATCGGATGCGCGGTGAAGTGAAGTTTGCCGGTGCCGATGAACTCGTTGATCAGTTGAAACGTGATGAACAAGCGACTCGTGATTATTATCATGATCACCCGTTTCATGCCGCACCACGATTATTGGATGTAACGCAAGTCGATAGTTTGGAGGAATCATAGATGGCAGTAACGGATACGATTTTTCAGCACGGAACCTTGGGACTATTAGTACCAGGTTTGTTTGATGGGACGATCACGGCTGGTGAATTATTGCAGCATGGTGATACCGGGATTGGGACGTTGAACGGCTTAGACGGCGAGGTCATCATTGTTGATGGTCATGCCTATCAGGCGCGTCAAGACGGCCAAATCCGTGAAATTGCGGCGGATGAAACCCTGCCATTTGCTTCAGTTCATTTTGAAAAGCCGGATGTTAGCGATCAATTGACCGCATTGAATCAGGCTGATTTTGAGCAACAAGTCATCAGTGATTACCGCCTGACTAACGTGTTTGCTGCGATTCGTATTGATGGCACCTTTAAGCACATTAAGACACGGGTGGCACCACGTCAGGAACAACCCTATAAAACGTTAGTAGCGGCCACGGCCGAACAACCAGAGTTTACTGGAGCTGACGTTGAGGGCACGATTGTTGGTTACTATGCACCACATTTGTTCCAAGGGGCGACGGTCGGTGGTTTCCACTTACACTTTTTGAGTAAAGACCATCAGCTCGGTGGGCACTTGTTAGATTTTGAAATTGCTAAGGCTACTTTGAAGGTACAGCATTTTGCTGATTTTCACGTGCACCTACCAATTGACAACGAAGCCTACTTGCGTGAACAATTTGATAATGAAGTAATTGATAAGGCGATTAATAAGGCGGAACGGTAAAGAGTGGGCCACAAGGCGGTTAGTTTGCGAGCATTAACGTGGAATCAGTGATTATTCCGGGGTTTGGAATGATTGCGGATTCCGGGTTAAGCGGAACAAATTGCCTTGTGGCGCACGTTTCGACTATTAAC
>NZ_LFEE01000020.1:0-62063 GCF_001039045.1 Lactiplantibacillus herbarum | reverse complement strand
AGAATATCAAAAGTATCTCATAATGAGCAGATATCAAAATCTGACTATTATGAGATATTTTTTAATTATTTTAGGCCTGCGAGTTGCAAACAATAATGGGAGGGTGTATATTAGCACTCGTAGATAAAGAGTGCTAAAAAATCTCAGAAATAACTATCAATGGGATGATTATTGTAGTGAGTTTCTATGCGTGATTTACCGGCATTCTTTTCCTAAAATACTTTGTCTTTCCTTGACTTTCGTCAGGGTGGTTGTTATATTAGTAATTGTATTAGCACTCCATTAAGTTAAGTGCTAAAAAGAGGTGATGATCACGTTAACTGAACGACAAAGTCTGATTTTAAAGGCGATTGTTCGTGACTATACCGAGGGTGGTAATCCGGTGGGGTCTAAATCACTAGTTCAGGAATTACCAACTAAGGTCAGTTCGGCGACTATTCGTAACGAAATGGCTCGATTGGAAGACTTGGGCTTGATTGTAAAGACTCATTTATCATCGGGACGCATGCCATCGATTAAAGGGTATCGTTACTATGTCGATCACATTTTGAAACCTGAAAAGGTTGATAATAAGGATCTAAAAGTGATTCAACACTCGTTGGGTGGCGAATTTCATAAAATCGATGAGATCGTCGCGCAATCGGCGGATATTTTGTCACAATTGACAAGTTATACGACGTTTACGTTGCGACCAGAGTTGAAAGACAGTCGATTGAGTGGCTTTCGCTTAGTGCCATTAGGTAATCATCAAGTGATGGCGATTCTAGTGACGAATAATGGCGACGTTGAAAATCAAACGTTCACCATTCCTAACGATATCACGGGTGATGAGCTGGAGCCAGTTGTTCGTTTTATCGATGATCAATTAGTGGGCCTGCCGTTACAAGACGTCTTCCGCCAATTAAATCAAGAGATTCCGTTAAAACTCGCAAAGTATTTGCGTGATCCAGACGGGTTCGTTGATATTTTTGGTAGGGTGTTGTCCAAGGCAGCTTCCGAACGGTTCTACGTGGGTGGTAAGTTGAATTTATTCAATTATACTGACCAACAGAGCCCGAAAGAATTGCAATCACTTTACTCATTACTTGATCAAACGGACAGTTTGGCTAGTGTGATTGGTTCACCTGGTCAGCATATCCAAGTGCGTATCGGTAACGAGATCACCAACGATTTGTTGAAAAACTACAGTTTAATCACCGCAACGTATGACGTTGACCAGCACGGTCAGGGTGTGATTGCCCTACTAGGACCAACAGCAATGCCATATTCACGGATGATCGGACTGATGGGCGCGTTCCAGCGTGAACTAGCTGGCAAATTATTAGACTATTACCGGTACTTTGACGAGTGACGGACAGGGAGATGAAAACATTGGCAAAAAAATCAACGCAAACGGCAGCAGAAGAAGAACAAGTAGCTTCGACTGAGACCGATACGACAACTTCAGCTGCCAGTGAAACAACGCAGGCAGCTGGTACCACGGATGAATCAACTACTGAACAAACAGCAGTTGATCCCCGTGACCAACAAATTATTGATTTAAAAGCTCAGCTAGGTCAAAAAGATGACCAGTTGTTACGTGCACAGGCTGAAATTGCCAACATGCAAAATCGTAATAAGAAGGAACAAGCGGCCATGATTAAATATGATGGTCAGGCCTTAGCTAAGGACGTGCTTCCCGTTTTAGATAACTTGGAACGGGCCCTCGCAACTGAAGCTGACGAATCAGCGGCTCAACAACTGCAAAAGGGTGTTGAGAGGGTTTACGGTCATTTACAAACAGCCTTGAAAAATCACGGTGTGACCGAAGTACCAGCTGATGGCGAAAAGTTTGATCCAAATGTTCATCAGGCAGTTCAAACTGTACCAGTTGATGATGACCATGCGGCTGACACGGTTGTTCAGGTCTTACAAAAGGGTTACCTTTTGAAGGACCGGACCTTACGTCCAGCCATGGTTGTTGTCGCACAATAAAACTAAACTAAAAAAATAATTTAAAAAGAGGTTTATTAATTTATGGCAAGTAATAAAATTATTGGGATTGACCTCGGAACTACTAACTCTGCAGTAGCAGTTCTCGAAGGTAACGAACCTAAAATCATCACAACTCCAGAAGGCGGCCGGACGGTTCCTTCAGTTGTCGCTTTCAAAGATGGCGAAACACAAGTCGGTGAAGTTGCTAAACGACAAGCAATCACCAACCCTAACACGGTTTCTTCAATCAAGCGTCACATGGGTGAAGCTGGTTACACCGTTGATATTGAAGGGAAAGACTATACCCCTCAACAAGTTTCAGCAATGATCTTACAATACATCAAGGGCTTCGCTGAAGATTACCTTGGTGATACGGTTGAAAAGGCTGTTGTTACCGTTCCAGCATACTTTAACGATGCTCAACGTCAAGCAACTAAAGACGCTGGTAAGATTGCCGGTTTGGAAATCGAACGGATCATCAACGAACCAACGGCTGCAGCTTTAGCTTACGGTTTGGACAAGACTGACAAGGACGAAAAGATCCTTGTTTATGACCTTGGTGGTGGTACTTTTGATGTTTCCATCTTGGAATTAGGCGACGGTGTCTTTGAAGTCTTATCAACGAATGGTGATACTCGCCTTGGTGGTGATGACTTTGACCAAAAGATCATCGATTGGTTAGTTGCCAGCTTTAAGGCTGACAATGGCGTTGACTTATCAAAAGATAAGATGGCTTTACAACGTTTGAAGGATGCTGCTGAAAAAGCTAAGAAGGACCTTTCAGGGATTTCTGAAGCCCAAATCAGCTTACCATTTATCTCAGCCGGTGCTAGCGGTCCATTGCATATGGAAACCACGTTATCACGTGCTAAGTTCAATGAATTGACAGCTGACCTTGTTGAACGGACTCGGATTCCTGTTGAAAACGCCTTAAAGGATGCTAACATGTCAGCTAGCGACTTAGACGTTGTCATCTTAAATGGTGGTTCAACTCGAATTCCAGCCGTTCAAGAAGCTGTTGAAAAGTGGACTGGTAAGGAATCTAACCACTCAATCAACCCTGACGAAGCTGTTGCTTTAGGTGCCGCTGTTCAAGGTGGGGTTATCACCGGTGATGTTAAGGATATCGTTTTACTTGACGTTACACCACTTTCACTTGGTATTGAAACCATGGGTGGGGTCTTCACTCAATTAATCGATCGTAACACGACGATTCCAACCAGCAAGTCACAGGTCTTCAGTACGGCCGCTGATAATCAACCTGCCGTTGATATTCACGTCTTACAAGGTGAACGTCCAATGGCTGCTGATAACAAGACATTGGGTCGTTTCCAATTGACCGATATTCCTGCTGCACCACGTGGCGTTCCTCAAATCGAAGTTAAGTTCGATATTGATAAGAACGGGATCGTTAACGTATCTGCTAAGGATATGGGAACTAATAAAGAACAAAAGATTACCATTAAGAGTTCTACGGGCTTATCTGACGAAGAAATTGATCAAATGGTTAAAGAAGCCAAGGAAAATGAAGACGCCGATAAGAAGCGTAAAGAAGAAGTTGACTTGAAGAATGAAGTTGACCAATTGATCTTTACGACTGACAAGACGTTGAAGGAACTTGACGGCAAAGTTTCTGAAGATGAAATCAAACAGGCTCAAGATGCACGTGATGCATTGAAGAAGGCCCAAGATGATAACAATACTGAAGAAATGAAAGCTAAAAAAGACGATTTGAACAAGCTCGTGCAAGACTTATCAGTTAAGTTATACCAACAAGCGCAAGAAGCACAGGGTGCCGAAGCTGGTGCTGATGGCAACGCAACTGATGGTGCTGATCAAAGCAAGAGCGATGATGACAACACGGTCGACGGTGACTTCGAAGACTTAGATAAAGATAAGAAGTAATACTGGTTTAAACAAAAAGGCCAAGGCCACGCGGCTTTGGCCTTTTTGCATCAAATATGCTAGTATTAATGAGACTTAAGTAAGGTTCATTAGGAGGTTGCAATGGCAGAACAAGACTTATACAAAGTTCTGGGCGTTGAAAAAGACGCCAGTCAGGATGAAATTAAGAAAGCGTACCGTAAACTTTCAAAGAAGTACCATCCCGATTTGAACCACGAACCTGGTGCGGAAGAAAAGTTTAAAGATGTCAATGAAGCGTATGAAACGCTTGGTGACCCACAGAAGCGGTCTCAATATGACCAATTCGGCTCAACCGGTGGTCAACAGGGCTTCGGTGGTGCTGGCGGTTTCGGCGGTCAAGACTTCGGTGGTTTTGGCGGCGGTGGCGGCGGTTTTGAAGATATCTTCAGTTCATTCTTTGGCGGCGGTGGTGGCGGTTCGCGTCGTGCCAACCCTACTGCGCCGCAACAGGGACGTGACTTACAGTATGAAATGACATTGAAGTTTGAAGATGCCATTTTTGGTAAGAAGACTACGATCACTTACAATCGTGAGGAACAGTGTGGCACGTGTGCTGGCTCTGGTGCTAAACCAGGGACATCGCCCGTCACTTGTTCTAAGTGTCAAGGGGCCGGCTATATTCAAGTTCAAACGAATACCCCACTTGGTCGGATGATGAGCCAACAGGTCTGTGACGTATGTCATGGTACTGGTAAGGAAATCAAAGACAAGTGTGCGACTTGTGGCGGTTCTGGTCATACAGAACAGAGTCACTCAATCAAAGTAACGGTTCCTGCCGGGGTTGAAGAAGGCCAACAGATGCGTCTTCAAAATCAAGGTGAAGCTGGGACTAACGGTGGCCCTTACGGTGATTTATTCATTATCTTTAGGGTCGAACCAAGCAAAGAATTTGAACGCGATGGCGCAACTATCTACTTCAAATTACCAATTGATTTTGTGCAAGCTGCATTGGGTGATGAAGTTGAAGTTAAGACGGTTCACGGTGATGTTAAGCTCAAGATTCCAGCCGGAACTCAGACTGGAACGACCTTCCGTTTACGCGGTAAGGGTGCACCACGCTTACGTGGCAATGGTATGGGTGATGAACGGGTGACGGTTAATATTGAAACCCCAACTCATCTGAACAAGAATCAAAAAGAAGCGCTTAAGACGTTTGCCAAAACTAGCGGTAAGACGGTAGCTGGCAATGGTAAGAGCTCACTATTTGATAAACTGCGCGGCGTTTAAGCTAAGTTAAGTATTACAGCGTTGTACATCAAAAACCGGACTGTGTAATCAATTGTTGATTGCGGCAGTCCGGTTTTTGTGTGGCTGTAAAACAAATGTGACTGTTTATTAAGTAACTTTTCAGTTTGGGTAATTTTGTGCGAACAGTTTCGTTATCTTATCCTTGAGATGATTGCCAGTGCTAGAATTAATCAAGGAGGTAGGTAATTACGCTTAGGTACGGACAGGTTTTAACGGTAATGTTACAAAACCGTTACAAAGGAATCGTAATAGTG
This sequence comes from Lactiplantibacillus herbarum, assembly GCF_001039045.1. Taxonomy (GTDB): domain Bacteria; phylum Bacillota; class Bacilli; order Lactobacillales; family Lactobacillaceae; genus Lactiplantibacillus; species Lactiplantibacillus herbarum. The sequence goes on along the minus strand of NZ_LFEE01000020.1, from coordinate 56,661 downwards.
AACGTATGGGCAGCTTTTTGTTCTTTTCACGTGGGAAATGTGTATAAATCATGAAGATTGCTAGAATTATGATTGAACTTAACGTACCGTTAACGACATTAGTTAATGACGGCAATCAGTTCGTAATCAATAAACTAGTGGGGAAGTTAAAATTGTGAAACGAAGTAAACTTTTAACAATGATTTTGTTGGCAATATTGGTTCTGGGTGCTGGTGGTGGCTATTATGTGCATCACGTCAATCAGCAAGCTAAGATTGCTAAGGTACAGCGAGAAAAAAAGACAGCAGCCAAAAAAGCTGCTCAACAGAAAGCCAAGATTAGTCAGCAGGTTAATCAGCAACAGTTTTCAAAATCCACTGGTGCAAATGAGCAGATTACTAAGACCTTGAAGCAAGTACACTTTGTTGGAACAGCTTTGGTGGTCAAGAATAATCGTGTTATGTATCAAAAAGGATTTGGGTATGCTGACAAGGGTTCTAATCAATTGAACGGTCCGGCTTCTAAGTATCAGATTTTGTCGATTCAAAAGTCGTTTACTGCGATTGGTATCATGCAGTTGGTTCAGGCTGGTAAGATGAAGTTAACGGATCCTATTACTAAGTATTACCCAACGATTAAATCCGGACGGGAAACAACGATTCGTCAACTATTGGATATGACGACCGGTTACCGGCTTAACGATGGTTCTAAAGATACGTTAGCGGAAAATCAGGTTGTTAACTACGCTGTAGACCACTTAGATTACTATCCGGACAAAGATGGAAGTTTCAATTATTCTTCAGTTAACTTTTTATTGTTGGCAGGGATTATCCGTAAGGTGACTGGCAAATCTTACCAGGATTTCTTTACGAAAAATATTATTGAAAAGCTAGATTTAAAGCATACTGGGTTTGTCATCAAGGGTCTAGGGAGTAACGCGACATTGGGGTATCAACAAGCATCAGCTAGTCAGGTCAACGCTACTTATGATCAAGAAGCGTCTGAAAGTACGTCAGAAATGGCCAATGAGTTAGGAACTGGGCAAGTCTATATGAGTGCTGGCGATCTGTTTAAAGCGGAGAGTGCAATCTTGAAAGGTCAACTACTTTCTAAGAAAAGCGTTGCAATTCTGCACACACCAACAGCAACTGGTCATTATGGTGGTGGAATCTATAATCTCGATAATGGCGTTCGTTCTCATGGTATCGGTTATGGCTATGAATCCGACGTGCACTTGTCACCGGATGGTAAGACTGGTTTTGTCTTACTAAGTAATTATTATCGAGATTCTGCTAGTATTGAGAGTGCGGCCAATAAAATGTTTGTCGGTTTAATGAATGGTCAACTTAAATAATGAATAAGACACAATTGGAGGAGGTGATGGCATGTTCGCAAAATTGAAAGTCTGGTTTCAACGGCCAGTCGTTCACTTCATTGCGCTCACGGTATTATACTTTGCTATCATGTTAGCTTTGGTTTATCTGTATGGTTATAGTGGGATGAATCAAGCGAAATTTATTTACAATGAATTCTAATGATGAACGCAACGGCACTATTGTTTGGGGGGAATCTTAATTATGACAAAAAATCTCATCGCAACAATTGATGATTACGCACGCACGCAGCCAGATAAGGTTGTCTATGATGTGCAGGGTACCAAGCATACTTACGCAGAACTGAAAGCATATTCTGACGCGTTAGCTGCTCATATCGATACACTGGACTTGCCAGACGCACCCATTATTGTTTTTGGTGGTCAAACGTTTGAAATGATCGCCACTTTCCTAGGGGTCGTTAAGTCTGGACGGGCATACATTCCAATTGATACGCATTCGCCCAACGAACGGTTAACGATGATCAATGAAATTGCGGAACCAGCAGCTGCGATTGCGGTTGTTGATTTACCAACGGGTGTGGGTTCAACACCTGTTATTACCTCAGATCAATTGGCAGCAATCTTTGCAACGCCAGTTGATTATACGGCCGATCACGCAGTCAGTGGTGACGATGATTACTACATTATCTTTACTTCTGGAACGACTGGCAAGCCTAAAGGGGTTCAGATCAGCCACGACAACTTAGTCAGTTACGTTGACTGGATGTTGAGTGATGACTTTGGGTTACCAGCACAACCAAACTCATTGTCCCAACCACCATACTCGTTTGATTTATCCGTAATGGATGTGTACCCAACCTTAGCACTAGGTGGGACGCTCTACGCATTACCAAAAGCAGTAACTGATGATTTCAAACAGTTATTTGCGGCCTTACCAACGTTGCCAATTAACGTGTGGGTTTCGACACCATCCTTTATGGATATCTGCTTGTTAGAACCGAAGTTTAATGCAGAAAACTTACCAAGTTTGACGCACTTCTTGTTCTGTGGTGAAGAATTAACGCATAAAACAGCTGCAACACTCAAAAAACGTTTCCCAGCAGCCCGGATCTTCAATACGTATGGTCCAACTGAAACTTGTGTTGCTGTGACGCAAGTAGAAATTACTGATGACGCATTAGCTAAGTACGATCGGTTACCAATCGGTTATGTTAAAGCTGATACGCAGATGTTAGTTGTTGATGAGAACGGCGAACCAGTTGCTAACGGTACGGAAGGTGAATTAATCATCGCTGGCCCATCCGTTTCAAAGGGTTACTTGAATAATCCTGAAAAGACTGCGAATGCTTTCTTTGAATTAGATGGTCAACGTGCTTACCATTCTGGTGATATTGGTACGATGGACGATGATGGTTTATTCCGTTACCGTGGTCGGGTCGATTTCCAGATCAAGATGCACGGTTACCGGATTGAACTGGAAGAAGTTAACCACTTCTTGGCCCAACAACAGCATATTGAACAAGCTGTGGCCGTACCAAAATATGATAAAGAGCACAAAGTAACACAAATGATTGCTTACGTCGTTCCAAAGGAAAATGACTTTGAAAGTGCATTTGCACTGACGACGGCAATTAAAAAGGACCTTCAAGGAATGATGATGGAATACATGATTCCGCAACGGTTCGTTTATCAGACCAGCTTGCCATTAACGCCTAACGGTAAAATTGATGTCAAGTCGATCATTAAAGAGGTCAATCCAGAATGATGTCTTTTGACCCGTATGGTAACCCAACGTACTTTGTGCTGCTCTTTATCGCGTTGTTACCATTAATGATTGGTTTGCTATTCGGTCGTCGCTCACACCTTTACGAATCATTAGTGACATTTGTCTTCCTAATGCTGACGTTTGGTGGCAATAAGTGGCATACCGGGATTGCACTGATCATTTACCTCGTCTATCAAATCCTGCTCGTGTGGTTGTATTCCAAGTATCGCCAGCGGCCAGATTCCCCGAATAAAGGGTGGGTCTTCGTCGTCAGCGTCATCTTGGCAATTATTCCCTTAGCGGTGGTTAAGATTACACCCGCTGTTGCCCACGGGAAGACTTCAATTATTGGTTTTCTTGGGATTTCGTATTTGACGTTTAAAGTTGTCCAAACCATCATGGAAACTCGTGATGGGGTCATCAAAGAATTTCATCCAGTGTTATTTGGACAGTTCTTACTATTCTTCCCAACCATTTCTTCTGGGCCAATTGACCGTTATCGCCGGTTCGTTAAGGACTACGATAGTGTGCCAACCCGTGAGAAGTATTTGGGCTTGGTTGAAAAGGGTGTTCACTACGTCTTTCTTGGGTTCTTATACAAATTCTTGATTGCGTATGTATTCGGGACGCGGATGTTGCCCGTTGTTGAACACGCTGCTTTACAAGCACATGGCCTTTCGTGGTCGTTGCTTGGTGTCATGTACATCTACAGTATGTACTTGTTCTTTGACTTTGCCGGTTACAGTTTGTTTGCCGTTGGGGTCAGTTACCTGATGGGTGTTGAAACACCAATGAACTTTAATCAGCCATTTAAGTCAAAGAATATCAAAGACTTCTGGAATCGTTGGCATATGACGCTTTCATTCTGGTTCCGTGATTTCATCTACATGCGGTTAGTGTTCTTCTTAATGAAGCACAAGGTCTTTAAGAGCCGGATTACAACGGCGAATGTTTGTTACGTCATTAATATGTTGATTATGGGTTTTTGGCACGGGGAAACGTGGTACTACATCGTTTATGGGTTATTCCATGGGCTAGCAATGGTCGTCAACGATGCCTGGCTACGTTATAAGAAGAAGCATAGAGATCAGATTCCTTCTAACAAATTCACGGAATACTTTGCGATTTTCCTAACGTTTAACGTGGTTTGTTTCAGTTTCTTGATCTTCTCAGGCTTTCTCGACAAGCTGTTCTTCGCAGCCCATCTATAAAAATTATAAGGGAGCGTCATAATAATGGATGATACAAAAGCAACAGTTTTAGCAATTTTAGCTGATTTAACCGGGGAAGATGTCTCAAGCAATATGGATGTTAATTTGTTTGACGAAGGCATCTTAGATTCAATGGGTTCTGTTCAACTTTTATTGGAATTACAAAGTCAATTAGGTATCGAAGTGCCAGTCTCAGAATTTCAACGGTCAGAATGGGACACACCGGCAAAAATTGTAGCTAAGGTCGAGAGCATGCAATGAAAGTTTCCAACCGCCTTTTTAAGATTTTTGGGCCGATTATTCTGGCTGCCGTCTTATTACTGGCCGTACTGCTTTCACCGTTCTCATTCGGATTAAACTATATCTCTAAGAACACCGAGAAGACCGCTGCCGTTTCATTGTCAGCTAACGTTTTAAAAGGTCGCTTAGTTAAGCGGCAGGCGTTGGATGATGGTTACGTGCCGTTCTTCGGTTCGTCCGAATGGTCACGATTTGATCCAATGCATCCATCCGTATTAGCGGAAAAGTATAACCGTAACTACCGACCATTCTTGCTCGGTGCGCGCGGTACCCAGTCACTGACCCAATACTTTGCGATGCAGTCGGTTAAGAAGCAGATTACAAATAAGAAGGCTGTCTTTGTAATTTCGCCACAATGGTTTGTTCCCCAAGGAACGCGTAAGGACGCCTTTTCGTACTATTACTCACCACTGCAAACGATTGATTGGTTGCAAGATGAGCATAATACGGCCATGGATCGTTACGCTGCCAAACGATTGCTACAGATGCCATCCGGTTCATCTGATATGGTGTTAGAAGGGGCTTTAACCCGTGTTGCGGCAGGCTTTAAACCAACCAGTTCTCAAATGGCCTATATTAACTATAAGGCTCGAGTACTTGGAAGTGAGGATGAATTCTTCTCACGGTTCGGGATTTCTAATAAGAATCTGAACACGGTTAACAAGCAGGCACAGCAGTTACCAGCCGAATACAACTATAGTAAGTTGAATACGTTAGCTGGTAATATTGGTCAATCACAGACGACTTCTAACAGTCTAGAAATCAGTAATAAGTTCTGGAATGCTCAGTTGAAGCGTAATTACAAACATCTGAAAGATTCACAGACAACGCTTGATTACACAAAGTCACCAGAATTTGCGGACTTCCAGTTAGTCTTGAACCAGTTTGCTAAGACGCATACCGACGTGCTGTTCATTATTCCACCGATTAACCAACGGTGGTCGAACTATACTGGCTTGTCCATGAATATGATCAGTCAGTTTGACAAGAAGATTCAGTACCAACTATCTAGCCAAGGCTTCAACAACGTGTTGGACTTGACGCAGGATGGTGGTAAGGACTACTTCATGACTGATACGATTCACTTGGGCTGGCGTGGCTGGCTCGCAGTTGATCAGAAGGTCAATCCGTTCTTGAGTAAGAAGACTACGACGAAGTTGAATTATCAACTTAACGATGAATTCTACTCAACACGTTGGCAACAACTTAATCCTAGTGATTTAAGTAGTTTTAAATAAGTTTTACGTTAGTCGTTCCGGCCATCTTGGTGGGGACGGCTTTTTTGATTGTTGGCTAAAACTGAAATGATAAATAGGAACGGTTGGTAACAAGTCATTTACAGGATGATTCCGGGAGAAAAATTGTGATTGTGGGCGTTAGTTGGTATAATTGGATAGATTAGGACTCAGGAAGAAAGTAGGAAATTCAATGGATAAAGGGACAATGCAGGATCGACAAGCACACATTCGTAATTTCTCGATCGTCGCCCATATTGATCACGGTAAGTCGACCTTGGCGGATCGTATCTTGGAGTTGACGGATACCATTTCAAAACGGGAAATGCAGGATCAAGTGCTTGATTCGATGGATTTGGAACGTGAACGTGGGATTACAATCAAGTTAAATGCGGTTGAGTTACAATACCACGCGCATGATGGTGAAACGTACATCTTTCACTTGATCGATACACCAGGACATGTGGATTTCACCTATGAAGTTTCACGAAGCTTGGCAGCGTGTGAAGGGGCCGTCTTGGTCGTGGATGCTGCGCAAGGGGTCGAAGCACAAACCTTAGCGAACGTTTATTTAGCGATTGATGATGACTTAGAGATCGTACCAGTTATCAATAAGATAGATTTGCCATCAGCCGATCCAGAAAAGGTTCGCAAAGAAATCGAAGATGATATTGGTATTGATGCGGATGATGCCGTTTTAGCTTCGGCTAAGGCGGGTATCGGTATCGAAGACCTGCTAGAACAGATTGTGCAGAAAATCCCAGCACCAGAGGGCGATTTAGATGCACCACTAAAAGCATTGGTCTTTGATTCGATCTATGATGATTACCGTGGCGTTGTGCTGAGTATTCGTGTGCATGAAGGCATTGTTAAACCTGGCGATAAGATTCGTTTGATGAATAGTGGTAGTGAATATGAAGTGACTGAAGTTGGGGTCAACTCACCTAAACCAATCGCGCGGGATTACTTGATGGCCGGAGACGTTGGTTACATTACTGCCAGCATCAAGGATATTCAGGACACGCGTGTCGGTGATACAGTGACGAATGCTAAGCGTCCAGCTGATAAGCCTTTAGAGGGTTATCGGGAAATGCATCCAATGGTTTACGCAGGGATTTACCCAACTGATAACGCGCGTTTTACCGACTTACGTGAAGCGTTGGAAAAACTGAAGCTAAACGATGCAGCGCTTGAATTTGAAGCTGAGTCATCACAGGCGTTAGGCTTTGGGTTCCGGTGTGGGTTCTTAGGTCTATTGCACATGGATGTTGTTCAGGAACGTTTGGAACGGGAATTCAACCTCGACCTGATTACAACGGCACCGTCCGTTACGTACCATGTCTTGATGACAGATGGTACTCAAAAGCAAGTTGAAAATCCTGCTGAAATGCCAGAAGCCTCCGCAATCAAAGAAATTCGCGAACCATACGTTAAGGCTCAAATTATGGTGCCAAATGAATATGTTGGTGCCGTGATGGAACTTGCCCAACGTAAGCGTGGTGAGTTTGGCACGATGGCCTATCTTGATAATAACCGGGTTAACGTGACTTACTATATGCCGTTATCTGAAATCATCTTTGATTTCTTCGATAAACTCAAATCTAATACACGTGGTTACGCGTCATTGGACTACGACTTAGATGGCTACCGGGCTAGCGAGTTAGTTAAGATCGATATCTTGCTGAATGGTGATCAAGTCGATGCGTTGAGCTTTATTGCGCACCGTGATTTTGCACCAGCACGTGGCCGTGAAATTACGTCTAAGTTGAAGACGATTATTCCACGTCAAAACTTTGAAATTCCGGTCCAAGCAACGATCGGTTCTAAGGTTATTGCACGTACCAATATCAAGGCATACCGGAAGGACGTTACCGCGCATCTATATGGTGGTGACCGTACTCGACGGATGAAGTTACTTGAGAAGCAAAAAGTTGGTAAGAAACGAATGAAGGCTGTCGGACGGGTGGAAATCCCTCAGGAAGCGTTCATGGCTGTTCTTAAGACTGACGAGGAAGAAAAGCCGAACTGATAGAAATTAAAAAGCAAGCAACTAATCTTTTTTGGGATTAGTTGCTTGCTTTTTTTAGGTGGCTGGAAGAATGACTAGTGCTGAGTTTGATCCAAATGATTTTGAAAATTCAAATTTAACTTCAGTGTGTTGTTCAGCCCAACCTTGGCGATGGACGTTTACGAGGTAGCTAATAACTATTCAGAATTATCAATAATCGGACCCGCAACTAACAGCTTTGAAGGCTGCTGTTTTACCATTAACCTATTCGTGCTTAAAATTTGTGCAGAATTTAAACTGTTCATTTATGGTCGTGCAAATTGATTGCCGCGTGGTGCAATAGTATCACCAGCAGCATCGGCAGCACTTTGTGTTATATATTGATAGTGACTAGGATTTTTTACACTGGTGTAGTATATGTTAGCGTCTGATACGAATACCATACCTGAAGCGGCAACAGTCCACTCGCCAGTTTTGGTATAAGAAACTTCATCAGTTTGGCTTGCTTCTTGGGATTTTTTGCTGGCAGCAGAAGAACTTTCAGCAAGTGATTCAGAATCAGCTACGGAAGAACTCTTAGATTCTGCTATTGATTCTGAACTGGCGCGGCTCTCAGATTCTTTTTTGGCAGTGGAACTGCTTTCTGATTCTTGTGCCGCTTTAATAGAGTTTGCTTTACTGATACTTTCTTTCTTTTTGGATACAACCTTGGTTATCTTTTTGCTTGAATCACTTGAAGCCGGTTTTGATGCTGTATCTGATTTTTGAGAACTAGAAAATGCCATCGTAAGTATCATATAGAACAATATAGTTATTGCTATTGAAATAAGGGTATATTTTCCATAATGTTTATTGGGATTATTTCTTCTAACCAGGCTAATCAACCAGCGCATGAAAAAATAAATGAATGAGAGAACAGCAAATAAAAAAATAAGTCTAGAAATTGTTTCCAAAAGTAACTCCTCCAAATAATATGATTCCCCAAAATATTTAAGAACAATCCCCATGAATTATTCCTAACTTTAGCTTTTTACGACATCCTAGCTGGTCAAAGCGGTGTATATTATGCGTTGTAAATACGTTAAGTAATATCAGAGTTATATTGTTGTTTTAAAGCTTTCATAAGAATGAACAGGGCAACGAGGTCATCAATTGGAACAAAGCCGACTAACAAAATTAGTAGGATGTGGGCGTTCATTGTAAGGGGACGTCTGGCTAAACAAATGTGTAGTTGTCATGTGTTATTTTACTATATCTGAATATGAAAGTATCTATAAACTCGAGGTAGAAAATTATCGTCGAGTACTAACGATAATCATGATACTTATAACTAAAATTTGTGGATAGCATTAATACAATTAATAAACTGATATTTCCTACAACTGGCAATAGATTTAATAGGCACAAAAAGCCGCTGCCATGAAGTCTACGAATTTGTGCAAGGATACGGATGATAAAAATAAAAATTAAATAGATTGAGAATACACTAGAAATTAGGCTGGCTAGCGTGGTTCGCATATGAAGTGGACTGCTTTTTAGGACTCGTCACCATAAGTTGCAAATGTGTTTCTAAGTACGATATTTGGAATTTAAAACTTTTATCAGAACAAAACTCACTCAGTTGGTGACTATTTTGTTGGACATGTTTGTATTCAGCAATTAAGCTAACTATTAGTGTTTTAAAATCAGTTTCTGATATCATTGATCATTATTTTTTCTCGATGGCTTAAAGTAGCTCGTAAGCGTTTTTCTTGAGGAGTCATTTTATAATTATTCCTTTTCAAAGTAATGGTAATGTTCACTGAAAGTAAATGCGACAGAAAGATAGCTAGTACAAGGCAATCGTACTAGCTATCTTTTGACATAGTGATTATTGTTATAGACAAGTAAATTTAATTAGTTGTTATGGCCAATCTAGCCCCAAACATTATCCATATGTGGTAATTGCAATAAGCCGTCAGTGGCCGGATCAGTCGTGCCGTTTGTTTTCAAATGCCATTGGCCAACATCATCTTGTTCAGCAACAACTTTGTTACGCTTACCTTCTTCATTTTTGTAAAAACAACCAACGCTGTCAGCACCAACTTCACGTGCTAAGATTTGGTTATCCGTGACGTAACCATCGTTTGTTTGAAATTTTTCGATTTGATCAACACTTGTCAATGGATCGTGAGCGCGCCGATAAATTTTTTCGATTAATACCATCAGAAAAATCCCCCTTGATTTCAGTAAAGATACTACGTTAGCACTATTTTACCATATCCTACGAAACGACTAAAATAATTATGAGGACTCCGTAAGAATAGGGTACCAAGTGCGAGTTTCTTGTATCACTAGTGGCAAATTGGTACACTATATGTTTAAAGTCTGCTATAATTAAATTTAGTTATAAAACGGACTTTGAAATCAATTAAGTTATCATTTAATCAATTTCACACTGTGAAGGAGAGATCATCGACATGTTAAAACGCACGAAACAGTTTCTGCGATCAATACATTATGACTACGACAAAACATATATTAGACCGCTGATGGTGCCCGACAGCGTTTACGTGTTGAAATTCGGTAAGGAGCACCGTAATAACCGAGTTGTGGTCAAGTATAGTCATACTTGGACTGGACATATTAAGATCAATGAGATCGCTGTTCGGTTACACAAGCAAAAGCGGCCTCGGATTTTCAAGAATGAAACCGAAATGCTTAAATATTTAAATAAACATTTAACAAAAAAGACACCTGAACTATAATTCAGACTGTTGCGGGGCTGACATACGTCGGCTCCGCTTTTTGTTTAGGAGGTTTCAGTAGTGGCAACTAAGTTAACTGAATTCTTAACACAACGTTCAACACCAGAAATTGCGGCCTCGTTACTCGGTAAACAACTCTGTTTGCAAACACCAACTGGTATGTTAACAGCGTGGATCACTGAGACGGAAGCTTACCTTGGTGCTAAGGATGCCGGGGCTCACGCATACCAGAATCATCAGACAGCGCGCAATCAAGCGCTCTGGCAACCGGCTGGGACAATTTACATTTATCAGATGCGAGCCTTGTTTTTGCTCAATATTGTGACCCAGAAAGCCGGCGTACCTGAATGTGTTTTGATTAGAGGGATTGAACCAGTAGAAGGATTAGACCAGATGCAACGTCAACGGCCGGTTCAACTGGCTAACCTGACTAATGGCCCGGGAAAACTCATGCAAGCGCTCGGTTTGGATAAGACTTTGAATGGTCAGTCACTTGACGACGGGCCACTCAGTTTGGATTTGCAGACCTCAATTCGGCAACCACAATTGGTTGAACGAACTGCACGTATCGGTATCGTTAACAAGGGTGAGTGGAGTACTGCACCATTACGGTACTATGTGGCGGGTAACCCGTTCGTTTCTCACATCAGTCGCCGTCGATTGGATCACGAGCAGCATGGCTGGGTACCCTTAGTTTAATTGTAAAAGCAAGTGTGCTTGTTATATAATTAGAGCTATGAAATAGAAGATGATAGCTAAGCGACGAGCAGGCGACTTAGCTTTTTTTATGAATTCAAATCATTTAGGAGGCAATATTTATGAAATGGACTGAAGTTACGGTCAGTACCTCAAACGAAGCCGTTGAAGCAGTTTCGAATATTTTAATGGAAGCTGGAGCTAGTGGTGTCAAAATCGATGATGCTTTAGACTATCAGAACCTAAAGCCAGATCGTTATGGTGAAATTATTGATTTAGACACGATTCCCCACATTACTAGTGGTGCTCAAATTTCAGCCTATTATCCTGAAACGGTGTTTGTTCCCGAAATTTTACCCACGATTAAGCAGCGTGTTAGCCAATTAACAGAATTTGGTTTGGACCCTCAGCCTAATGATGTCAGCATGGCGGACTTGTCGGATGAAGACTGGGCAACGGCTTGGAAAAAGTATTACCACCCAGTACGCGTAACCCGGTACTTAACGATTGTACCTAGCTGGGAAGACTATCAAGTCCAACAACCTGGTGAATTAGTCTTACGACTTGATCCGGGTCGGGCTTTTGGTACCGGAACGCATCCAACCACTAAACTCTGTTTACAAGCGTTGGAAACGGTGATCAATGGTGGCGAGCATTTGATTGACGTTGGTACCGGTTCTGGTATTTTGAGTATCGCGGCTAAGGCCATGGGTGTCGGCGATGTTGAAGCCTATGATTTAGATGATATTGCGGTTGCTTCAGCCCAAACTAACCTTGACTTAAATCCAGTTGCTAAGGACATCCACGTAGCGGCTAACGATTTATTAGTTGGTATTGATACGCAAGCGGACATCATTGTCGCTAATATTTTAGCGGAAATTATTATTCCATTGGTACCACAAGCTCGTCAGAACTTAAAACGTGGTGGTTACTTTATTACTTCAGGTATTATTGACGATAAGTTCCAGCTAGTTTTAGATACGATCAAGCAAGCTGGTTTCCAAATCACACAACATACGCAGATGGGTGACTGGCATGGAATCATTGCTTACTTACCAACTGATGAAGATTAGCGAGGGGTAGTCAATGCAACGCTATTTTTTAGATCAACCAATTGAAGCAGCTATTGAGCAGACCTTTACTGTCGGAGGTGAAGCCGTTAAACACTGGGTCAAAGTGATGCGTGCTCAGCCGGGTGATGAAGCAGAATTTGTAACGTTAGCACATCAGGTGGTTCATGCTAAGTTAGTGGCAACCGATGGGCAGACCGCAACCGCACAAGTTACGGCAGTTACTGATCCACAAGTTGAGCTACCGCTACCGGTGACGATTGCATGTGGCTTATCTAAGGGTGATAAGCCGGAACAGATTGTGCAGCGTGGAACCGAACTGGGCGCCAGTGCCTTTGTCTTTTATGACAGTCAGTGGGCCGTTGCCAAGTGGGCGGCTAACAAACGTGATCGCAAACTGGCACGGTTAGCTAAGATTGCCCAAGGTGCGGCCGAACAGTCACACCGGACGATGATTCCAACGGTTAGTTATCAGAATGACTTAACTAGCTTGTTAGCAAATGTCTCGTATGATCAGGGAATCGTTGCGTGGGAAGAATCAGCTAAACAGGGTGAAAGTAGTCAATTAGTGCAAACCTTGAAAACGATGACGCCACCACAACGGTTGTTAGCAATCTTTGGTCCAGAAGGTGGCTTAACGCCTCAGGAAGTGCAACAATTACAGGATTCAGGGATTGTTGCGGCTGGTTTGGGGCCCCGGATTATGCGTGCCGAAACAGCGCCACTATACTTGTTAAGTAGTGTTTCTTTTTGGTGCGAATTAGTGTAATTTCGTAGTCGGTGGTGTACAATAATTAACATAAATCATTTTGTAATAAAGCGTAAGCGAGGGACTCAGTTTGACGGAAAAATTTCGTAAGTTTAGTGGCCAATACTGGCTAGTTGCGCTTGTCGTTGGGGTGTTACTACCTTGGTTGTTGAAGCTACTTAGTATTAGTCGGTTTCATCAAATCGTGTGGTTACTATTTCTGGTTGATTTTGTGTTAGCAGCGATAGTTGGTTGGCAAATTCGCCGGACGGCTCAAACGGGATGGCTTGTTTGGCTGTTCCCAGTGGGTTGTTTTATTGGCCTATATTTGTTCTTCCCAACGTATGTCTACTATTTGGCTTTAGTCGATTTAGGCATTTCCTACTTAGCATATGGATTGACCGGTCCCCGCGAAAGTTTAAGCTAAAACGGTTGGCAAGGCACGCTGGGTGGGAAACTCGCGTGCCTTTTATTAAATAGAATCTTGTGGAAGTCGTGGTGATAAGAATGCCCAAACAGCCTACTTGGACGGCCCAGGATGTCCTGGACATGGTTCAAAAGTATATGAACAGTGAACACGTTGCGTTTGTTAAACGGGCGTGTGATTTTGCAACTTATGTGCATAAGGATCAGTACCGGCAATCCGGTGAAGCCTATATAATGCATCCGATTCAAGTTGCCGGAATATTAGCCGAGCTTAAAATGGACCCTGAAACGGTTGTTTCTGGTTTCTTGCACGACGTTGTGGAAGATACTGGGGTCACATTAGGCGACGTCAAAGAATTATTTGGTAATGACGTGGCCGTTATCGTCGATGGTGTGACTAAACTAGGTAAAATTCGTTATAAATCCAATAAGGAACAATTAGCGGAAAATCACCGTAAGTTGCTACTCGCAATGTCGAAGGATATTCGCGTCATGATCGTTAAATTAGCGGACCGGTTGCATAATATGCGGACGTTGCAACATTTGCGTCCAGACAAACAGCGGCGGATTGCGAATGAAACGCTAGAAATTTATGCACCAATTGCAGACCGTTTAGGGATCAGTACCATCAAGTGGGAACTGGAAGATGTTTCGCTGCGTTACTTGAACCCGCAACAATACTACCGGATTGTTCATTTAATGAACTCGCGGCGTGAAGATCGTGAAAAGTATATTGAAATTGCCATTGACGATATTCAGAAAGCCTTGACCGATCTGGAACTGCCTGATGCTGAGATCTATGGTCGGCCTAAGCATATCTATTCAATCTATAAGAAGATGCGTGATAAGCATAAACAGTTCAGTCAGATGTATGATTTACTGGCAATTCGTGTCGTAGTTGATTCGATTAAAGACTGTTACGCAGTATTAGGTGCGATCCACACCCAGTGGAAACCGATGCCTGGTCGTTTTAAGGACTACATTGCGATGCCTAAGGCCAATATGTATCAATCATTGCATACGACAGTGGTTGGTCCAGAGGGTAAACCTTTAGAGATTCAAATTCGGACTTTTGAGATGCACCGAGTTGCTGAATACGGGGTTGCGGCTCATTGGGCTTATAAAGAAGGTAAGCAGGATCAGGTTCAGGAGAGCCAGTCTGGTGATAAACTGAACTTAGTTAAAGAAATTATTGAATTACAGGATGAGAGTCGCGATGCCTCTGATTTTATGGAAGGTGTTAAAGGTGACCTGTTCAGTGATCGTGTCTATGCGTTTACGCCTAAGGGTGATGTGACTGAATTACCTAAGGGTGCTGGGCCACTTGATATGGCTTACTCAATTCATACTGAGGTTGGTAATCATACGACCGGAGCCAAAGTTAACGGCAAGATCGTGCCGCTGGACTACCAGATTAAAAATGGTGATATTGTCGATATTTTAACCTCGACAAGTTCAACGGGCCCTAGTCGTGACTGGCAGAAGTTAGTTTATACTCGGCGTGCCCGCAACAAGATCAAACAGTTCTTCCGTGGTGCTGATCGTGAAGAGAACATTGTGACTGGTCGCGATATTTTAGAAAAGCAGTTACGTGAGTTAGAGTTTAATCCTAAAGAAATTATGACTAAGGATAAACTCGCTTCGGTTGCTAACAAAATGCACTATGCGAGTGAAGATGACTTGTTCGCTGGACTAGGCTTTGGTGATGTGCAACCCGTGGGTATTGCTAATCGTTTGACGAGTGATGTTCGTAAGCAACGCGAGGCGGATCGTCAACGTGAACGTGAGGAAGCTATTTTAGCTGATCCAGCGGAACCGACTACCAAGAAAAAGAAGCAGGAACACAGTGAGGAACAGGAAAAACAAGAGCGTAAGCGGCAAAAGGTTTCGTCATCTGGTGGGGTGATTATCCAAGGTGTCGATAATCTGCTAGTCCGGCTCAGTCACTGTTGTTCACCGATTCCGGGTGATGATATTGTCGGGTATATTACCAAAGGGCGCGGTGTTTCCGTGCACCGGGTTGGTTGTCCTAACGTGAAGGCGGCTGAAGCTCAGGGTGAACGGCTGATCGATGTCCAATGGGAAAATCCAGAAGGTGATCGGACTAACTACAATACCGACTTGGAAATTCAGGGTTACAACCGTAACGGGATGTTAAACGATGTTCTCAAAGTGATCAACAACAATACCAAGTTCTTGACGAACGTCAATGGTAAAGTTGACCATAACAAGATGGTGATTATTAGCGTTTCTATCGGTGTTCGTAACTTGGAACATTTGCAACGAATCGTTGAAAGTCTGAAGAATGTCCAAGACTTGTACGCTGTAGAGCGGAAGTTATTTTAGGAGGTAGACCATGCGAGTAGTTGTTCAACGTTCGCAACATGCCCAAGTGACGATTGATGGTCAGGTTAAAGGGACCATCGATCATGGCTTGGTGTTGTTGGTTGGTTTTCAAGATAGTGATGGTCAGGCCGAACTTGATTATGTGATTCATAAAATCTTAAACCTACGAATCTTTAGTGATGATGCTGGTAAGATGAACCTAAACGTTCAGCAAGTCAACGGTGCCATTCTATCAATTTCACAATTTACGTTGTACGCGGATACGCGTCATGGGAATCGGCCTAGTTTCACAGATGCAGGAAAACCTGATTTGGCTAGTCAATTGTATGATACATTTAATCAACAATTGATGTCTAATGGGGTAACCGTTGCAACGGGTGAGTTCGGTGCAGATATGCAAGTTGAATTAGTGAACGATGGCCCCGTAACGATATGCTACGATACTGACCAACGTTAAAGCTTAAGCTGAAAGACCATCTTGGTACTTTCAGCTTTTTGTATCTAACAATTATCTAAAAACAGGAGTGGAACAACATGCGTGAGTTTTTATGGGATTTAGACGGGACTATTTTAGATACTTATCCAGCAATGGTTAAGGCGTTTCAACAGGCTGTTCAGGATATGGGGGCCACAATTACAGCGGATGAGGCTTATCAGCTGATGCGTCAACATTCAGTCGGCTATGCGGAGAAGCTAATTGCAGCGCGCTATGATTGGGACAGCCAGCAGATTCGAGCAGGGTACCAACGCTATGAAGGCCAATTACAAGTTGCACCCGCTGCTTTTGATGGTGCGGAGGCTGTTTTATCCCGAGTTCGGGAAATTGGTGGTCACAACTATTTGATGACGCACCGGGATGATAGTGCAATGACATATCTACAACAAGCTGGCTTGGCTGATTACTTTACCGATATGGTAACGGCAGCACAGCCATTTCCACGTAAGCCAGACCCTGCCGCACTCAATTATTTGTTGGATCAACATCATGTTGATCGTCAGCAGGCTGTAATGGTCGGTGACCGTAACTTGGATATTGAGGCGGGGCACAATGCCGGGATTTCCGGCTATCTATTCGATATTGACCATTTGATTCAGGTGACTAGCGAACCAGAAGTGCAGGTTGCGGATCTTAACGAATTATTGCCGTACGTCAAATGATTGGCAATAACAAATTAAATGTATAGTGGCAAAAAAAAGCGTTTAGGAAGCAATCCTAAACGCTTTTTAACAGTTAAATTACTGATTTGCAAAGTAAGTACTCAATCCAGCATAGACGGCGTGAGCCACTTCTTGTGGGTATTTTGCAGAACTAATCGTCTTGAAGTCTGACTTGTCATTAATGTAGCCCAGTTCCATCAAGACGGATGGTCGTGAGTTATCACGAATAACTAAGAAATCCCCGAACTCAGTCCCCTTACTTGGAATTGGCAGGGTCGAAACGTTGCTATTCAATGCTTTTGCCAATGCTAGCGAAGTCGACTTATGATAGTAATAAGTCGTAATTCCTGAAGCCGTATTCTTTTCAGGTGAGCTGTCAAAGTGGAAACTAATAAAGGCGTCGGCGTGGATGTTGTTAGCAATCTCTGGTCGAGCACTGAGTCCAACGTACTTATCGCTGTCCCGAGTCAAGATAACGTTGGCACCAGCCGCACGTAACTTCTTAGCAACGGCCTTTGCCACGCGCAGGGTGTAAGTCTTTTCCATCTTGCCCTTACTTGAAAGTGCACCGGAGTCAGAACCACCGTGGCCTGGATCTAAGACGATGGTTGCCTCAGAAATCTTAGTTGTCTTAGTCAACTGAGTATTGTGCTCGTTAACTAGCCAACTCGCCATCCAACCAAATTTATGATCTGCATAACGAACATAGATCCAGTTGTTCTTACGCTTCATGATGTGAACTTTAGTACCCTTAGACGTCGAATCTTCAATCGCGTAACTCATTCCGGGCCCACGGCGAATGTTGACGTTAGCGATGTTGACCGTGGCCGTGTTGTTGACGGCCAGTAGCGTCACAAAACCCGCTACTAGTCCAACAAAGACTAGGGTAACGGCGATTTGGCGCCAGAAATGTTTTAAAATTTGCATGAATGTCACCAATCTAAATTAAAATAACTACAGTTTAAAGTGCTGCAATCAGTATACCAAAAAAATTCATACTGTGACGAAAGCTTTGAGGTTATTTTAGCGACAACGATTGACTTTCAGGCTAAATTCGTGTAAATTTAATCATATATTAATCAATCGACCGCAGAGAAAGTAAGAGCATTGCAGTCCACTATAACTAGAGACCGGATGGCGCTGAGAATTCCGGATAGTGTGCGATGAGGAGACGCTTTTGAGGTGAACGGGAACGTTCCGCCTGTGATTACAGACGTTATCAATTAGTACTCATAAAGGTGGTACCGCGCAATTGCGCCCTTGTTAATTTAACAGGGGCGTTTTTTGTCGATTGGAATTAGAGGAGGAACTATTAATGAGATATCAACGTCCAAAAGGAACTGCCGACATTTTACCCGGCGACAGTGAAAAATGGCAATACGTCGAAGAAACTGCACGCCAGGTTTTCAAGACTTACCAATTTAAAGAAATTCGGACACCATTGTTCGAAAATTTTGAAGTGTTCTCACGCTCTGCAGGTGATACTTCTGATATTGTGACTAAGGAAATGTACGATTTTCACGATAAGGGTGATCGTCACATTACGTTACGTCCAGAAGGTACGGCAGGGGTTGTGCGGGCCTTTGTCGAAAATAAATTGTACGGTCCCCAAGTCTTAAAACCATACAAGGTTTACTACATGGGACCTATGTACCGTTACGAACGTCCACAATCAGGCCGTTTACGTGAATTCCACCAATTAGGTGTCGAAGCCTTTGGTAGTGAAAGTGCGGCGTTAGACGTTGAAGTCATCGCAATGGGCTATAACCTACTGAATAAGTTTGGCTTGGCTGACTTGAAGTTAGTCATCAACACGTTGGGTGACCAACAGACGCGTGACGACTATCGTCAAGCCTTGATCGACTACTTGGAACCACACTTTGAAGAATTGAGTGATGATTCTAAGGAACGTCTACACAAGAATCCTTTACGTGTCTTAGATAGTAAGGCACCTGAAGACCAAAAATTCGTTGAGGCCGCACCATCGATCTTGGATTACCTCAGTGATGATGCTAAGACTCATTTTGAACAGACCAAGACTTATTTAGAAGCTTTGGAAATCCCTTACGAAATCGATGCAACGATGGTACGGGGCTTAGATTACTATAACCACACGATTTTTGAAATCATGACGAATTCACGTGCGCTTGGTCAGGGCTATACGACCATCTGTGCGGGTGGACGTTACAACGGTTTGGTTAAAGAACTGGGCGGTCCTGAAGTTTCTGGTGTTGGTTTTGGCTTAGGTGTTGAACGACTACTTGTCTTGATGGATGCTGAAGGCGTCGAAGTACCGATGGATAACCAATTAGACGTTTACGTGGTTGGGATTGGTGATACTGCCAGTGCAACAACGCTGAAATTAGCGCAAGCATTGCGGACTGCGGGCTTCACTGCGGAACGTGACTACTTGGATCGTAAACCAAAGGCACAATTCAAGAGTGCTGATCGCTTGAACGCGCGTTACACGATGACGGTCGGTGAAGCTGAGATTGAAGGTCAAGTCGTTAACTTGAAAGAAATGGCAACCGGTAATGAAACTCAGGTTGCCATGGCAGATGTCTATAAAAACGCTAAACAAGTCATTAAATAAAGTGGCAGTCGTGACTAGTAATTACAGTCACGTTATTTAGAGGAGGAAGATTATGATGCAAAGAACCACTTATGCAGGATTGATCAACGAAGAGTATTTAGGCCAAAAAGTTACGTTACAAGGTTGGGTACAAAAACGCCGGGATCTCGGTAACTTGATCTTTATCGATTTACGCGATCGCGAAGGCATCGTTCAATTAGTATTTAGTCAAGAATTTTCAGCAGATGCACTCGCTGTTGCGGACCAACTCCGTGGCGAATACGTAATTGAGATTCAAGGAACCGTTGTGAACCGTGACGCTAAGGCGGTTACCGACCGGATGAAGTCTGGTAAAGTTGAAGTTGAAGTTCAATCAGCTACGATTATGAACAAAGCTAAGACACCACCTTTCTACATTCAAGATGACATCAATGTGTCTGACGAACTACGCTTGAAATACCGTTACTTGGACTTACGCCGTCCAGAAATGCAAAAAGGACTCAAAATTCGTAATGGCATTACCCAAGCAGTTCACAGTTACTTCGATGCTAACGGCTTTTACGACATTGAAACGCCGTTCTTAACGAAGTCAACGCCAGAAGGTGCTCGTGATTACTTAGTTCCTTCACGGGTCTACCAAGGCCACTTCTACGCATTACCTCAATCACCACAGATCTTTAAGCAATTATTGATGGGTGCGGGCTTTGACCGTTACTACCAAATTGCGCGTTGTTTCCGTGACGAAGACTTACGTGGCGATCGGCAACCAGAATTCACTCAAATCGATATGGAAACTTCTTTCTTAACCGCCGAGGAAATTCAGGCTCAGACTGAAGGCTTGATCAAGCAAGTGATGAAACACGTCAAGGGTATCGATATTAAGACACCATTTACTCGGATCACTTGGCAAGAATCAATGGATCGTTTTGGTTCTGAAAAACCTGATATCCGTTTCGGCATGGAATTAAAAGACATGTCACAAGCAGTTGCTAATGCCAATTTTAAAGTCTTTGACGGTGCCTTAGAAAACGGTGGGATGGTTAAAGCCATTGCCGTTCCTGGTGGTGCTGACAAGTACTCACGTAAACAAATCGACGCTTACACTGACTACGTTAAACGTTTCGGTGCTAAGGGCTTAGCTTGGATGAAGGTTACGGCTGACGGCTTTAACGGGCCAATCGCTAAGTTCTTTAAGAACGACGGTGACTTTGAAGCCATCACCAGTGCTGCTGATGCGCATGAAGGCGACTTACTATTATTTGCTGCTGACAGTTTCAAAGTTGTTTCTGATACGTTAGGCTACTTGCGGACAGCAATTGCCAAGGAATTAGACTTGATTGCAGCTGACCAATACGCTTACTTGTGGGTCGTTGACTGGCCACTGTTCGAATACGACGAAGGTATCGAACGCTGGGTATCTGCTCACCATCCATTCACGATGCCTAATGAAGAAGACGTGCATTACCTTGATGAAGGTGAAGACCCTCATCAAGCACATGCTCAGTCATATGACATTATCTTGAATGGTTACGAATTGGGTGGCGGTTCGATCCGTATCCATACTCGTGAGCTACAAGAAAAGATGTTCAAGGCGCTTGGTTTCACTAAAGAACGTGCTCAAGAACAGTTTGGCTTCTTACTAGATGCGCTTGACATGGGCTTTCCACCTCATGGCGGTTTAGCAATTGGTTTGGACCGTTTTGCGATGCTATTGTCAGGTAACGACAATATTCGTGAAGTCATTGCCTTTCCAAAGAATTCCAAGGCATCAGAACCAATGACCAATGCACCCGCAACGGTGTCTGATCAACAGTTAGCTGACCTTGATTTAAAGATTAACCGACCAATTACGGATGAAGATCCAGAATAGTTGATTTAAGGGACGTTCAGTGATGGACGTCCTTTTTGGATAGTGTTAAATTATTATTAAAACCTAATTGGAGGAATTCTCATGGAAACAGCAATTTTTGCGGGCGGTTGTTTTTGGTGCATGGTCCAACCCTTTGATAACCAGCCAGGAATTGACAGTGTTGTCTCAGGTTACACAGGTGGTCATAAGGCTAATCCGACCTATGAAGAAGTCAAAACGCACACTACCGGTCATACAGAAGCAGTTAAGATCACCTTTGATCCTGAAATCATCAGTTACGCGCAGTTAGTTGACATTTATTGGCACCAGACGGATCCCACGGATGCAATGGGGCAATTCCAGGACCGCGGTGATAACTACCGACCAGTGATTTTTGTCAGTGGCGCTGAACAGCGGCAAATCGCTGAAACGTCCAAACAACAATTGCAGGCCAGTGAACGTTTTTCAAAACCAATTGTCACGACGATTGAAGATGCCAAGCCATTCTATCCAGCTGAAGCACGTCATCAACGCTTCTATAAAAATAATCCAGTCGTCTTTGCCGAGCAAGAAGCGGGCGGTCGGGAAGCGTTTATTGCGGAACAGTGGGCAGATGCGCCAAAAGTTGACTAATATAATGTGGTTTTAATGAGAAACGTGAGACTTTTGGTAGAAAACCGCAAATACCTGCTGGGATAAGGTTAAGCGTGTTACAATAGCGAATGTAAAAAACGTAAAGGAGCACACTTATTCATGGATGATTTTCAGCAGTTGTCCAAACATCACCGCGACGTGGTTAAGGCGTCGACGGCTTTTATCTATGCCATTTTAGTCTCAATCGCGATGAATTATTTTTGGACACCCGGGCACATTTATTCTTCCGGGATCACTGGGTTAGCGCAATTGTTCAATAGTTTGATGTCCAAATTCTTACCTTTTCAAATCTCAACCGCCGCGTTACTGTTCATTTTAAACGTGCCAATGTTTATCATTGCATGGCGGCATATTGGTCATCGATTCACGTTGTACACTTTTCTAGCAGTTGCACTTTCTAGTGTGATGATCAAAATGATTGCACCAGTTGGTTTGACACACGATCCAATCATCTGTGCGATTTTTGGTGGTGCGGTTAACGGATTTGGTACCGGGACCGCCCTTAAAAACGGTATTTCGACCGGTGGGCTAGACATTGTCGGTATTGTGATCCGTCGTAAGACTGGGCGCAGTATGGGGACGATCAACATGGCGTTTAATTCAATCATCGTCATTGCGGCCGGATTTGTTTACGGCTGGCCATACGCTTTCTACTCAGCGCTGGGCCTGTTCGTTAATGGCCGGGTTATGGATATGACGTATACTCGTCAACAGAAGATGCAAGTGATGATTATTACTAGTCGGCCTAAAACGGTGATTGATAGTGTTCAGAACCGTATTCGTCGGGGAGTTACGATCGTTCACAATGCTGAGGGTGCGTATCAACATGATGACAAGACCATTCTGTTTACGGTCATTACGCGCTATGAAATGAACGAATTAAAAGCAGCGATGGCAGAATCTGATCCACACGCCTTTGTCAGTATCTCGGACACGGTCAAGATTCTCGGTCATTTCTACGAACCAAAACCATAGGCAATTAATTCAGTAGCGGGTGCGTGACCATAATATTGGTTATACCCCCGCTATTTACTGTTTCTAGGGCTAACTAATTGTTAAGTAAGTGTTAAGGCGGAATGGCAGAAAAGTAAAGTATGCTATAATCAGTTGGTCGTATTTTGCAACGAATGAAAGGGTGGCCGGAGTGAAGAAAACAATCTATATCTGGCTGGTTAGCTTGATATCTTGGTTGGCGCACTTTAAACGGACTGATCGGATTATCTATTTGATGAGTTTTGCGGATAACTTAGATTTCATTCGTCAGCTAGATCAACGCTTGCCAGGTCGGGTTACCGTTTATTATTTACCGGCTGCACAGCGTGGTGCTGAAGAGTTGGCAGCAGCTGGTGTTGCTATCCAACCGTTTCAAGACTCACTACGACTGGTGCTGAGTGGCGTCCCAGTGTTTACACAAGCTGCGGACCTCTACGTGGATAATTACTTTGCCTTTACAGCTGGACTTATTCGTCACCGGCATCAGCGTGTGATTCAGATGTGGCACGCTGACGGTGCGGTCAAAGCGTTTGGCTGGGGTGATCCGCAAACGGTTCAACGATCAGCTGATGATCAGCGTCGGTTTCAAGCGGTATATAATCATATTACTGATTATGTTGTCGGATCAGATAAGATGGGGCAAGTCTTTGCGGACAGTTACCATGTTCCAATGAATCGGATGCGGGTAGTGGGTTATCCTCGTTCAGATCGCTATCGGCAGTCGGCGTGGATTGATAAAACCATGACGGCAATCTATGAGCGTTATCCAGAGTTTCGGCAGGAGGAGTTAATCTTGTATGCGCCAACTTATCGTGCGGGTGTTCAATTTGAGTTACCTGCAGACTTTGGTCAGTTAGTTTTACGGCCTAATCAACGATTGGTGGTCAAGTTGCATCCGCATCTGGCTGAGCTAGAACAACGGCTGCAACAAGAATATCCTGATCAGATTACGTTAGTGCCAGAATTCAGTACGGATGAGCTTTTGACGGTAGCTAATACGCTAATTAGTGACTATTCGTCCGTCATTTTTGACTATGCGCTCTTGCCAAATTGTCAAAAAATGGTATTCTATGTCTTTGACTGGCAAAGTTATCATGATGCGGTTGGGTTACAGCCTGACTTTGAGCAGTGGGCGCCGGGGCCATTAGTAGCGGATGTAACCGCATTAAATCAAGTTTTAGCTAATCCGGCAGAGCCGCTCCAATTGACGACCTTTAATCAATTGTGGAATGCTCAAAACGATGGTCATGCAACTGAACGAACTTTAGCTTATTTTTATCAATAAATAAAACCATTTTTTTGAATGTATAGATAGGGAGTGTCGTTGCCTTGAAAGAGGTTGTATCGATTGTTAAAGAACAATTCCAGAACTGGGGAATTATCTGGCGGATTTCTAATTATGAGGATAAAGCCAGTTATCAAAACCATTATCTGGGATTAGCTTGGGAGTACTTATACCCATTAATTCAGATCGGGATTTATTGGATCGTCTTCAGTGGCGGTTTCAAAAAAGGTGGGGACCTCAACGGGGTTTCTTACTTAATGTGGATGGTTATCGGGATTACCCCTTGGTTCTTCATGAACCGGGCTATTCTGGATGGGTCTAAGAGTATTTACCAACGGGTTAACATGGTTTCTAAAATGAAGTTCCCCGTCTCAGCCTTACCATCAATTCGGATCGTCGGTAATTTGAATTCTTTCTGGACGATGTTGGTGTTCTCGATTGCGTTAGGTTTCTTTAACGGAATCTACCCATCGTTGGCTTGGATTCAATGGATTTACTACTTCTTCGCAATGATGTGTCTGATGTTTGCGTTGAGTATCTTTAATTCAACGGTTTCTGTCTTGGTACAAGATTGGCAAGTCTTATTGCAATCAATCATGCGGATGGCCTTTTACTTATCTGGCGTGTTGTTCAACTTCCAAACGACTGGTTTTCCAGCACCGTTTGTCCGTGTTTTACAACTCAACCCGTTCTTCTACATTATTAACGGGTTCCGAGAATCAATGTTCAATCAAGCAACGGTATGGAGTCAACCAGTCTTAACCTTAGTTTTCTGGGGAATCGTTCTCTTTATGCTATTGATTGGTTCACACTTACATTACAAGTTCCGTTCACGTTTCGTGGATATGATCTAATTTTTGCAATTTAAGTTAAGAACGGCTCGTCGTGCAAACGGTGACCGTTCTTTTTTTGTCGTGCTGATAATTCTGGACTATTTTGATTTTAACGATTCTGATTGAGAGAACAGCGATTGTGCAACATTAAATGACGCCAGACGTGTATAATAAGCTTATTAAATTAATCGTCAGCCGTTAGCAAATAATTGTGGCTGAAATAGCGATAAAGGATGGGACTCGCAATGCTTAGATTAGGCTCACACGTTTCAATGAAGGCACCGAAGATGTTACTAGGATCAGCCAACGAGGCGGTCAGCTATGGTGCGAATACGTTTATGATCTATACGGGTGCGCCCCAGAATACACGGCGAAAACCCATTGAAGAATTGAACATCGAAGCTGCTAAGCCTGTGATTGAGGCTAATGACCTTCAGCAGATTGTCGTGCACGCACCGTACATTGTTAATCTCGGTAATACGACAAAGCCGGGTTACTTTGAATTTGCTACCGATTTTCTCTATCAAGAAATCCAACGTGCTGAGGCAGTTGGTGCAACGCAGATTACCTTACATCCTGGTGCTCACGTTGGTGCCGGTGCGGATGCCGCAATCGCCCAGATCATTAAGGGTTTAAATACCGTTTTACGGCCAGAGCAGACCGTTCAGATTGCGCTTGAAACAATGGCCGGTAAGGGAACTGAAGTTGGTCGGAGTTTTGAAGAATTAGCCCAAATGATTGCGGGTGTCACGTATAACGAAAAATTGTCAGTCACCTTTGATACTTGTCACACCAGTGATGCTGGTTACAACATTAAGGATGATTTTGACGGTGTCCTTAATGAATTCGACCACGTGATTGGTTTAGACCGGCTAAAAGTGGGGCATCTCAATGATTCTAAGAATCCTCAGGGTGCTCACAAGGACCGCCACACTAATATTGGGATGGGAACGATTGGGTTTGATACGCTTAACTATGTCGCTCATCATCCACAACTGCCTGATATCAGTAAGATTTTGGAAACACCATACGTTGGTGAGGACAAAAAGCACCAATTACCACCGTATAAGTATGAAATTGCGATGCTGCGTGCAGGGAAGTTTAATGAACATCTGATTGAAGATATTGAACAACAACGTTAATTTAGAATTGAACGGTAATCGGCATTTGCGATTATCGTTTTTTTATTTAAGGAGGATTTTAGCATGAGTTTAAAGGATCAAAGTATTTTAATCGTTGGTGGGACATCTGGTTTTGGGCTAGAAATTGCACGACAATCATTAGAAATGGGTGCGCAAGTTCATATTATCGGTCATACGATAGAACACATTGAACAAGCTCAGCAGCAGTTAGCTGCAACCGGAACACAACTACAAGGGACGGCGCTGGATGCTCAAGACCAGGAGCAATTGCAGTCGTTTTTTGACCAGCAGCCTAAGTTTGACCACGTTGTTTCAATGCTCGGTGGCGCAATGGGTGGCGGCTTCTTGAATAATTCAGTAGCGGCTATTCGACAAACGCTGGAAGATAAGTTCTTTGCTAATCTGCAGCTAGCACAAGTCGCCAGTCAGCATCTTAATGAACAGGGATCGCTGATCATGACCTCTGGCGCTGGTGGCCACCCGTACGATGCGTCAGGAGCCATTGTGGGCAATCAGGCGATTAATACGATGGTAGCGGGACTAGCCGTTGAAATGAGCCCACAATACCGGGTTAATGCGGTAGCGCCGACGTGGACGCCAACGGGGCTGTGGCGTGATTTGTCAGCAGAACAGTTAACGGAACAAGCAACCGCTGTTAGTCAAGGAATTCCATTAAAACGGGTTGCCACGAAGGCGGAAGTGACCGCTGCTTATTTATACTTAATGCAGAATCAATTTGTCACGGGTCAGATCCTGCACGTTGATGGTGGTGTTGAGTTACTTTAAGCCAAGTATAAATTAGAAATGATTTTTTGAAATGAGTCACAAAAAGCGTGTCGCAGAAGTTTTAAAATTCCGCGACACGCTTTTTTTATGATTATTTAATAACGACTTATTCAGGATTACCGATGTTCAAACTCTCGGTGATCAATGTGGCGGTTTCTTCAATTGATTTGTTAGCCACGTTGATGACTAGGCAACCGATTTTTTTGAAGATATCATCCGCATAGGCGAGTTCATCTTTGATCTTATCCGTGTTAGAATACATCGTATCAGGATTCAAACCATATTGAACCATTCGTTGTCGCCGAATCGTGTTGAGTTTCTCTGGGTCATTAGTTAAGCCGAAGATCTTTTTAGGATCGACTTGCCAAATCTCATCTGGAATCTGAGCTTTTGGAACTAATGGCAGGTTAGCCACTTTAAGATTACGGTTGGCGAGGTAGAGTGATAACGGCGTTTTAGATGTTCGTGAGACTCCCAGCAAGACAACGTCAGCCTCTAAAAAGCCGGTGGGATTCTTACCGTCGTCGTAGGTGACTGCGAATTCAATGGCGTTGATCCGGTCGAAATAGTTATTATTCAACGCGTGGACCGTGCCTGGACGATTAGTGGGTTGCACGTGGGTAACTTCCGAAAAAGTATCGAGTGCCGGCGTAATGACATCATAGTAAGGTAATTGATGGACATCACAGAAATGATTAACGAGCTGACTGAGCTGGCGATCAACAAAGGTGTGAAAAATAATCGCTTTTTCTTTAATTGCTTGGTCCAGGACGGTCTGTAGTAATGATTCAGTTCTAACAAATGGGAAACGCTGGTAGCGAATGTCGTAGCCACTGAATTGGGCAGCAGCGGCTAAAGCCACGTTATGAGCCGTTTCACCAATTGAATCAGATAAAACGAAGACTTTGATAACTGTCATGTAATAACCTCATTTCGGTTCAATAATGACTCTAGTGTAGCATAGCAAGGTAAGTATGAAAACGATTTACTGTCCGTGCTAGCTCCCTTAAGAGCGATTATTTTTAAGGAAATCGCAAACTGTGGTTGACGCCCATTTTCAAGTTATGTATAATTTACTAGAACAGTTGCGTTATATGTAAGTACACATGTAATTTGACGGTTACATTTTGAGCTCGGAGGGAGGGAATTTAACATGGCAAAAACAGTCGTTCGTAAAAACGAATCTCTTGATGATGCTCTTCGTCGCTTTAAGCGTACCGTTTCAAAGAGTGGTACTTTACAAGAATACCGCAAACGGGAATTCTACGAAAAACCAAGTGTGAAGAAGAAGTTAAAATCTGAAGCAGCACGTAAGCGTAAGAACCGTCGTCGTTTCAAGTAATTAGTGTCAGCACTAATTTAATTAACGAGGAGGGCAACCAATGAGTCTATTAGAAACACTCAATGGTGATCTGAAAGCTGCGATGAAGGCGCGCGATAAGCAGCGTCTCAGCGTTATACGAATGCTTAAGGCCGCAGTGATGAACGAACAAATCAATGCGGGCCATGATTTAACAGCTGATGAAGAAGTTAGCGTGATTTCACGAGAACTGAAACAACGGCGCGAATCATTAGGTGAATTCGAAAATGCGGATCGTCAAGATTTAGTTGACGGTGTTAAAGCAGAAATTGCAATTGTTGAACAGTATATGCCAAAACAATTGTCGGACGAAGAAGTTCAACAGATTGTTGCTGAAACCATCAAACAAGTCGGTGCCACTGGTAAAGGTGACTTCGGTAAGGTGATGGGTGCGGTTATGCCTAAGCTGAAAGGCCAAGCAGACGGTAAACTGATCAACCAAACAGTTAAATCATTATTGAATTAACGGTAAGCCGAGAAATTTATTTCTCGGCTTTTTTGTTGACTTTTACTCGGAATGGTCCTGCTGGTAGCTTCCAGGCTTTTATGCTATGATTAGTTCACGAATACCTACTCATACCGGCGTGTTAGTCATGTCGATAGTAGGCACCATGATGATTAAATCTGTCAATAAAGGAGTTCATGTCTTTGACCGAAAACTCAAAATACGAACAGAAATTTCTCATTTCCGATCCCACGCAGTCAGTAGCGTTATTGGGACCAGAAGACGCGCATTTGGCACTCTTGGAAGACGGACTACACGTTAGCTTACACGTCTTTGGTGATCAGATGACGATCAGCAGCGATGACGAGGCGGCTATTCAGAATACGCAAGCAGTTTTGGAAAACCTAACAAGCTTGATCAGTCAGGGGATTCAAATAGGTGCGCCTGATGTGATTAGTGCCATCAAGATGGTTAACCGCGGGACACTCGCTTATTTTAAGGACCTTTACTCTGAAACGTTGATTAAGGACAATCGTGGTCGACCAATTCGAGTCAAGAATTTTGGTCAGCGGCAGTATGTTAAGGCCGTTGAGAAGAGTGATATTACGTTTGGGATTGGCCCAGCCGGTACTGGTAAAACGTATCTAGCGGTTGTCATGGCGATTGCGGCGTTAAAGCGTGGTGACGTTGAAAAGCTTATCTTGACGCGTCCCGCTGTGGAGGCTGGCGAAAGCTTGGGCTTCTTACCAGGGGATCTAAAAGAAAAAGTGGATCCATACTTACGACCAATCTATGATGCGCTATACGACATTTATGGTGCGGAACATACGCAGCGATTAATGGATCGGGGAATTATTGAAATTGCGCCACTTGCTTATATGCGGGGGCGGACGCTGGATCGTGC
Source organism: Lactiplantibacillus herbarum (assembly GCF_001039045.1). GTDB lineage: Bacteria > Bacillota > Bacilli > Lactobacillales > Lactobacillaceae > Lactiplantibacillus > Lactiplantibacillus herbarum. The sequence continues at coordinate 26,813 of NZ_LFEE01000020.1, read as the reverse complement.
TTTTGTCATTCTTGATGAGGCTCAAAATACAACTAATGCTCAGATGAAGATGTTTTTGACCCGGCTAGGATTCGGTGCCAAAATGATTGTTAACGGTGATATCTCGCAAATTGACTTACCACGGAATACGACCAGTGGCTTGATCCAAGCAGAACGAATCTTACAAGGTGTTAGCAATATTTCATTCGTCAAGTTTACGGCGGATGATGTGGTACGAAACCCAGTTGTGGCCAAGATTATTAAGGCATATGACCAAGTGGAACAACGGTAAACGGAGGCAGTTATGGATTTAGAGTTATTTGATCAAACCCAGGACGGCGCACAACCGGAACAATTGCAACAAGTGCGTGAACTAATTGAGCTGGCAGGAAAAACGTTAAATTTACGGGAAGATACTGAAGTTTCAGTAACCCTGATGAATAACGACACCATTCAAAAAATTAATGAACAATACCGGGGGGTTGATCGCCCAACCGATGTCATTAGTTTTGCGATGCACGACGATGATGAAGATGACCTGATTGTGATGGACCCAGAAATGGCGGCTGAGATGCCACTCAATTTGGGAGATATCATGATTTCAGTCGATAAAGTTGCGGAACAAGCCGCCTTTTTACAACATTCAGAGGCCCGCGAATTGGGCTACCTGATCGTTCATGGTTTTCTACATTTGAATGGGTATGATCATCTCCAGCCAGCAGATGAGACTGAAATGTTTGGATTGCAACGACAGATATTGGATGCTTATGGCCTCGAAAAATAGGCCAGATCGCTTGCAAGTTGGCAAGAATCATTCATTTTTACAGTCATGGCGCCACGCTTGGAATGGGCTTAAAACAGTTGTGATTGAAGAACGTAATATGCGGACCCACCTAGTATTAGGAGCAGTAGCTCTGATTGCTGGCTGGTGGGTGCATTTGAGTGTTAATGAATGGCTGTGGCTAGCTTTGGCCATTTTTTTGGTCATGCTATGCGAAATTAATAATACGATTGCGGAAAACATCTGTGACATGGTTACGGGGCCACATTTTAATCCGTTAGCTAAAAAAATTAAAGATATTGCAGCCGGTGCTGTCGTTTTTTCAGCGGCATTTGCGGTGTTAGTTGGTGTGATATTATTTGCGCCTAAAATATGGGAACTTGCGTTAGACTGGTTCTAATCAGCAGCGCAGCGAAAGGAATTAATTATGGTAGAACAAAAGGCATTTCATTCCGGGTTTGTGGCGATTATTGGTCGTCCCAATGTTGGTAAATCAACGTTACTAAATCGAGTTGTTGGTCAAAAAGTGGCAATTATGTCTGACAAAGCCCAAACGACACGTAACCGAATTCAAGGGATTTACACCACTGATGATACCCAGATGGTCTTTATTGATACTCCTGGGATCCACAAGCCACACAGTCGCTTAGGTGACTTCATGGTCAAATCAGCACTTTCAACGTTAGGTGAAGTTGACGCCGTGTTGTTCATGATCAATGCAGACGAACGCCGTGGTGCCGGTGATAACTTTATTATTGACCGTCTAAAAAATGTTAAACAACCGATTTACTTGGTGATCAATAAGATTGACCAAGTTCATCCAGATCACTTACTAGAAATTATGGATCAATATAAGGACGCTTTACCTTGGAAAGAAGTTTATCCAATTTCTGCCCTCGAAGGTAATAACGTGGACGAGTTGTTGACGACCCTAAAGACACAATTGCCAGAAGGTCCTCAATACTACCCATCTGATCAGATTACTGATCACCCAGAACGATTCATCATTTCGGAATTGATTCGTGAAAAGGTTCTCGATCTAACCCGTCAGGAAGTTCCACATTCAACTGCAGTGGTTATTGATTCAATTAAGCGTCAAGATGAAGAAAAGATTCACGTCCAAGCAACGATTATCATTGAACGTTCATCACAAAAGGGCATTATCATCGGTAAGGGTGGTAGTATGCTCAAGAAGATCGGTTCAATGGCTCGCCGTGATATTGAACTTTTACTAGGTGACAAGGTCTATCTGGAACTCTGGGTCAAAGTCCAAGAGAATTGGAAAGATCGTCAAGACTTACTGGCTAGCTATGGCTACCGGTCAGACGATTATTAGAAACGTTAGGTGATCACATGGCCCAACAAATGGTCGCTAACTTTAACGGGATTCTACTGTCGCGCCGTGATTACCGTGAACGTGACATGCTAATTAAGTTTCTAACCGCCGAATACGGAAAAAAGATGTTTTTTATCCGGGGAGCGCGGCGACGGGGCTTTAAAATGGCGGCGGAATTGTTGCCATTCACCATGGGCACGTACGTTGGTGATCTGCGTGATGAAGGATTATCCTACGTTAATAGTGTGAAAGAAGTTCAGTATTTCGAAAATATCAGTCAAGACATCGCGTTGAACGCCTATGCAACCTACGTGATGAGTTTGATTGACGTGGCTTTTCCAGATAATCAGCCCGTGGGTCGCTGGTACCAACAACTGACGAGTGCGTTGCAATTGATTGATCAAGACGTGGCACCAGCTCTGGTAGCCAATGTGATCGAGATTCAGCTACTAGGCCCGTTTGGGGTGGCACCGGAACTACGCTGGTGTACGGTGTGTGGCCGAACCGATTTGCCGTTTGATTATTCTGAAAGTAACGGTGGTTTGTTGTGTCAGCAGCATTGGCACGTGGATCCGCACCGGTTACATGCTAGTGCGGCCGCTATCTATTACCTGCGCCAGTTTTCGGCGCTTGATCTGTCTAAGGTCCATTCGATTAAGGTTAAACCGAATACGGCGGCTGAGTTACGGCGGATTTTAGATGAAATTTATCAGAGCTCGGTTGGGATTCATCTGAAGTCGAAACGCTTTATTGATCAGATGGGGAGTTGGTATCAACCACTAAAACCCCGTCAGACTGATTGACAAACACCACTTCATCGACTATGATGATGGAGAACTGAATAGTTAAGTGTTGATGAGAGAAAGTCAACGATGAGGATTCTTAGTGAGGTCGTGATGGTGAAAAACGACTAATCCACAACGTTAACTGGCGCTTTCGGAGCTGATAGATCAAGTAATTAAGCTGCTGAGGTTACTCAGAAGTAGGGTGGAACCGCGATATTAAATCGTCCCTATGTCGTTATTAGAATAGCGACAGGGGACTTTTTTGTGCCGTAAAATCCGATTAACGTCGTATTCAACTGATGTATCAGTCGTTCAGTCAACTAATTTTGGGAGGAAACTAATGAGTAAAAAATTATCAGTACAAGAGATTATTTTGACCTTACAGAAGTTTTGGTCAGATCAAGGTTGTATGTTAATGCAGTCTTATGATACAGAAAAAGGGGCTGGGACGATGAGTCCTTATACCTTCTTACGCGCAATCGGACCAGAACCATGGAACGCTGCCTACGTGGAACCTTCACGGCGCCCAGCTGATGGTCGTTATGGTGAAAACCCTAACCGGTTATACCAACATCATCAATTCCAAGTGGTTATGAAACCCTCACCTGAAAACATCCAGGACTTGTATTTACAAAGTTTGGAAAAATTAGGCATCAACCCACTAGAACACGATATTCGTTTCGTTGAAGATAACTGGGAAAACCCATCAATGGGTTGTGCCGGTGTTGGTTGGGAAGTTTGGCTTGATGGGATGGAAATCAGTCAATTTACTTACTTCCAACAAGTTGGTGGCCTAGAAGTTGACCCCGTGACGTCTGAAATCACGTACGGTTTGGAACGCTTATCATCATATATTCAAGACGTTAACTCCGTATTCGACCTCGAATGGGGCGACGGTGTTAAGTATGGCGATATTTTCTCAGAACCAGAATTTGAAAACTCAAAGTATGCCTTTGAAGATAGCAACGAAGACTTACTATTGATGTTATTTGATGAATACGAAAAGGAAGCTAAGCAACAGATCGAGAATGGCTTAGTTCACCCTGCATACGACTATTGTTTGAAATGTAGCCATACCTTTAACTTGATGGATGCTCGCGGGATGGTTTCCGTTACGGAACGGGCCGGTTACTTGGACCGCATCCGTAACATGGCGAAGTCGATTGCCAAGGAATTTGTTGCGCAACGTGAAAAACGTGGCTTCCCATTATTAAAACACGCACAGGAGGAATCCAAATAATGGCTAAAACTTATTTATTAGAAATCGGTTTGGAAGAAATGCCAGCACACGTCGTTACACAAAGTGTGCTGCAACTTAAAGAACGCATGATCAAGTTCTTGAAGGATGCTCGTTTGGACTTTGAAGACGTCAAGACTTTCTCAACGCCTCGACGTTTGACCGTTGAAGTATTGGGCTTAGCTGACAAGCAAGCAGACGTTAAGAAGGAAGTTCGTGGTCCCGCTAAGCAGATTGCTCAGGATGCGGATGGTAACTGGACGAAGGCTGCGATTGGCTTTTCTAAGGGTCAGGGCGCTTCAACTGATGATATCGTCTTTAAAGAAATCAAGGGAACACCTTACGTCTTCGTACAGACCTTTACGGCTGGTAAGACGGCTGCTGAAGTCTTGACGGATGGTATCAAGGACGTCATCACTAAGATGAACTTCCCAACGATGATGAAATGGTCTACTTATAGCTTTAAGTATATTCGGCCAATTCGTTGGATCGTTTCATTATTAGATGAACAGATTGTACCAGTTGAAATCTTAGACGTTACGGCTGGCCGAGTTTCTCGTGGTCACCGTTTCTTGGGTCATGACGTTGAAATTGCTAACGCAACGGATTACGAAGCTGACTTAGATGCTGTCAAAGTGATTGCAGACGCGACTAAGCGTAAAGACATCATTCGTGAACAGATTGCGGCTTTAGCAACTGAACATGACTGGGAAATTAAAGTTAATGAAGGCTTGTTGGAAGAAGTCACGAACTTAGTTGAATATCCAACCGCATTTGCTGGTGACTTTGATACGAAGTACCTGACGATTCCTGACGAAGTGTTGATTACGTCAATGCGTGATCACCAACGTTTCTTCTACGTAACTGATGATGAAGACAACTTGTTGCCACACTTCGTTTCTGTTCGTAATGGGAATGCTGAACACTTAGAGAACGTGGCCTTAGGTAACCAAAAAGTGTTAACTGCCCGTTTGGAAGATGCCGCCTTCTTCTACCATGAAGATCAACAGCATTCAATTCAGGAATACGTTGAACGACTTAAAAAAGTTAGTTTCCACGATAAGATCGGGACGATGTATGAAAAGATGCAACGTGTCATGTATATCAGTGGTTTCTTGGCTGATCGTTTTGGTCTTAGCGAAACTGAAAAGAACCAATTACACCGCGCTTCGCAGATTTACAAATTTGACTTAGTTTCAGGTATGGTTGGTGAATTCCCTGAATTACAAGGGGTAATGGGTGAAAAGTACGCGGTCTTGAAGGGTGAAGATCCAATTGTGGGTCAAGCTATTCGTGAACACTACTTACCAATCAGTGCTGACGGCGATTTACCAAAATCAAAGGTTGGTGCTGTCTTAGCCGTTGCCGATAAGATCGACTCAATTACGAGTTTCTTCGCGGTTGGCTTAACACCTAGTGGGTCTAATGATCCGTTTGCATTACGTCGTCAAGCTTTCGGGATTGTCCGGATTGTTCGTGATCAGAGCTGGGATTTCCCAATTCATGAAATCGAAATGGAAATTCAAAAAGAATTGTCAGCGCACGGTGCAACTTATGATCTTGACTTGGCTAAGCAAGCCACACCAGTTGCAGCCTTCTTAACCGATCGAGTTAAGCAATGGTTCAACAACCGTAAGTTACGTTATGATATCGTTGATACGGTTATCAAGGGGAGTCGTCAAGACATTCGTGAAATGTTCAGAGCTGCTGACGTGCTTAATGCGCATCAGGATGATCCTCATTTCAAGGACACGATCGAAGCCTTTACCCGTTTATTGCGGATTACTGCGAAAGCTGATTTAGCAGCGGGTGACTTAGTAGTCGATCCTAGCTTGTTCGAAAATGATGCAGAACAAAAGCTATATGATGCAGTTAACGAGTTACAGAAGCAGATCACACCAACGATGAGTATGGAAGATCGCTTCAAGGCTTTAGCTGACTTACGACCTTTGATTGTTGATTACTTTGAACAAACGATGGTTATGAGTAAAGACGATCAGGTTCGTGATAATCACTTGAAGCAATTATTGACAATTGCTCAGATGGTGAACGTCATGGGTGACTTGAATCAATTAATCGTTAAATAAGAGAGTGGGCCACCAGGCGGTTAGTTTGTGAGCATTAACGTGGAAGCAGCAATTATTCCGGTTTTGGGAATGGTTGCTGCTTTCGTGCTAAGCGGAACAAACTGCCTGGTGGCGCACGTTTTGACACCAATTAGTTGTAAAAAAATCGGCGTTTCAGGATTGAAATTGATTCTGAAGCGTCGATTTTGTCACAGGTCCCAATTTTTGATTGTTGAAATAATGACGAATTTGACAGAAATGTCTAATAAGTGAAACTTATTATTGCACTGCTGTCAAATTTGTGATATCATATATTTTGTAGAAGTTTGCACGTTAATAGTCGCATCCAGTTTTTGTGGTGCGGCTTTTGATTGTTGCAATCATTTTGGTTAATTTGTCAGACTTTAGTTAGTAGAAATGGGGTGGCAAAGTGGCCAATCGAATTCCTGAAGAGAAAGTCGAAGAAGTTCGTTCGGCGGTTAATATTGCGGATTTCGTTGGACAATACGTTCAGTTGAAAAAGGCTGGTAAAAACTTATTCGGCCTGTGCCCCTTTCACGAGGAGCGGACGCCGTCATTTTCTGTTAATGAACAGAAGCAGATTTTTCACTGTTTTAGTTGCGGTCGGGGTGGGAATGTCTTCAGTTTCGTCATGGAACTGGAAAACCTTTCTTTCCCAGAAGCTATCGTTAAGGTTGCTGATTTTGGTCACATTGACTTGCCGGCGACCTACACGGCTCAGACCCAACCGGCAGCCCCTAAGGATCAACAACAAGCTGATTTACTAAAGTTATACGCAGATAGTGCTAAGATGTATCAACACATTCTAGTTAATACTGAGTTGGGTGAACCAGCACTTAAATATTTACACGACCGTGGTTTAGATGATGAAACGATTGAAACGTTCGGTATCGGTTACGCGCCTGCCAACCAGTTATTGCTGGATTTTTTCAAGGAACATCAGACTGATTACCAATTATTACGGCAATCGGGGTTGTTTATTGAGAATCAGGCGGGGGATTTGCGTGATCGCTTCGTTGACCGGGTCCTTTTTCCAATCAAGGATGCCAGTGGTCGGGTGATTGCTTTTTCTGGGCGAATTTTAACCAAGTCACCAGATGAACCGAAGTATCTGAATAGCCCGGAGACGAAGTTATTCAATAAACGATCTGTTTTATTCAACTTTGATTTGGCGCGTGGTGCGGTTCGTCAAGATAAATCTGTAATCTTGTTTGAAGGATTTATGGATGTCATTGCGGCTTACCGCGCTGGTATCCAAAATGGGGTTGCCTCGATGGGGACTAGTCTGACCGACGAGCAGATTTATATGCTTGAGCGGATCACGGATACGCTGTACGTCTGTTATGACAGTGATATGCCGGGGCAAAAAGCGACTGATCGTGCCCTTAAGCTACTTGATGGTAATAGCCGTCTCAATCTTGGGGTCATTCAGATGCCTGATGGGATGGACCCTGATGAGTATCTGCGGGCAACCGATAAGGAAAAGTTTGTCCAGGTCTTTGAAGATGGTAAGCAAACACCGACTGCCTTTGAGATGCAGTATTTAAAACATGATTTGAACTTGCAGAATACGCAGGATCAGCTGACTTATTTAGAGGCCGTCCTACAACAGTTGTCTAAGTTATCATCGAGTGTTGAACAGGACTTGTATCTGAATCAACTGGTATCCGAATTTAATTTGGATAAGGATGATCTCAAACAACAGTTGCGGTCACTGATTGGCCAGCAAGCGGTGCAACGTAGTCATCGTGGGCCATCACAATCGCAGTCAACTTCATCAATGGTGCCACCACCTGAGCCAATGCCGGATGAACCGCCAATGGCTCAGGGTGAAGGGCCCACGAATAATAATGGGCCACTTAGTCGAGTTGAAAAAGCTGAACGGTTATTACTATACCGACTGTTAAATGATCATGATGTGTGGTTACGAGTGATGGCAATTGCTGGATTTCATTTTGTGCATGATCCGTATCAGCAAGTCTTAGTCTTTGCGGAAGCTTACTTTAAGACGCATAATCAATTTGAACTAGGCAGTTTCACGGACTTTATGACTGATTCAAGTCTGCAACACGTAGTTACTAGTTTGGAATTTATGGATGTGGCGAGTGAGTCTTCTAAAGAAGAGATTGCTGATCTGGTGAACGTCATCATGAATCAGCAGCCATTAGTAGAACAAATTCAGGGTAAGAAAGCCGAGTTAACGGCAGCGAAACAAATCGGTAATCACGATTTGGTCCAGCAGTTAACGTTGGCATTAATTGAGCTATACCGACAACAGCAACAGGTTCAACAGGCTGGGAATTGATGATTATAATGTTATACTAGAAATGGTCTGAACTCTGGGCGCTGGTAGATGCATACTATTAGGAGGACTACTACATGGCAAAATCAAAAGAAACGGCTGAGTACGACAAGGCTGTTAAAGCATTAATTAAAGAATATAAGAAAACTGGTAACATTAAATATGATGAATTATCAGATAAACTTGCTGCACCTTACAAATTAGATGCTAAGGGTATTGATAAGTTATTGCAAAAAGTTGAAGACGCTGGGATTAGCGTTGTTGACGAGAAGGGTGATCCAGATGCCCGGGCAGTCAAGAGTGTTAAGACCGTTTCTAAGAAAGAATTGAGCGATGCCGGTTCATCTACTGGGATTAAGATCAATGATCCCGTCCGGATGTACTTGAAGGAAATTGGTCGGGTTGACTTATTAACGGCTGATGAAGAAGTTGCTTTGGCATTGCGGATTGAACAGGGCGACGATACGGCTAAGCAAGAATTAGCAGAAGCTAACTTGCGGTTAGTTGTTTCCATTGCTAAACGTTACGTTGGTCGGGGGATGCAATTCCTTGATTTGATCCAAGAAGGTAACATGGGTCTGATGAAGGCCGTTGAAAAGTTTGATTACCGTAAAGGGTTCAAATTCTCAACTTACGCAACTTGGTGGATCCGCCAGGCAATTACGCGTGCCATTGCTGACCAAGCACGGACGATTCGGATTCCTGTCCATATGGTTGAAACGATCAACAAATTGATTCGTATTCAACGGCAATTACTTCAAGATCTTGGCCGCGAACCAACTCCTGAAGAAATTGGGGCTGAAATGGACATGCCAACGGAAAAGGTTCGTGAGATCTTGAAGATCGCGCAAGAACCCGTTTCATTGGAAACCCCAATTGGTGAAGAGGACGATTCACACTTAGGTGACTTCATTGAAGATCAAGACGCAACGTCACCAGCTGACGCAGCGGCTTACGAGCTTTTGAAGGAACAATTGGAAGGCGTACTTGATACGTTGACTGATCGTGAAGAAAACGTCTTACGTTTACGTTTTGGTTTGGATGATGGTCGGACACGGACCCTTGAAGAAGTTGGTAAGGTCTTTGGTGTTACGCGTGAACGGATTCGTCAGATTGAAGCTAAGGCATTGCGGAAGTTACGCCACCCTTCACGTAGCAAACAATTAAAAGATTTCTTGGAATAGTAATTTGAAAACGCCCGTTAACCAGCCTAGTTGGTTACGGGCGTTTTTTGCATCGTGTAAAGTTGTACGTTGATAGGAGGCTATCATGAAGGTCATTATTATTGGGAATGCTGGAACGGGAAAATCAACGTTGGCGCGTCAATTGGCAGCTCAAACGGGTTGGCCATTGTTAGCATTGGATCGGCTTTGGCATGCGATGGACTATAGTCATGCGGCTGAGTTGAAGTTATTGCAAGCACAGCGTCAATTTATGAACGCACAGTCTGATTGGATTATTGATGGTAATTATAGTCGAACATTGGCGCCTCGGCTAAGAGAGGCTGACCTGGTTATTTGGTGTCAGACATCGCGGCTACTAGCAAGTATTAGGGTGATTAGACGTTCGTTACGTTTCAGAATTCACCCAGAGACACGTCCGGATATGCCGCCGATGTTTAGAGAACACTTTAATTGGGACTATTGGATTTTCTTAAAGCTTATTTGGCAGTATCCGCAACGAGTTAGTCAATCAGTCGTGCCATTATTACGTCAGATGCGATCAGACCAGCAATTAGTTGTTGTGCACAGTCAAAGTGAAAAACGGCAGTTGTTACACAGAATTGTGAGGATGTCCTGAAGCGGATAGGCTCGATTGATACTGCAAGCTTGACTGCTTTTTTCTCAGCTGCTGGGACTGTTAAAGGATACTAGGTTTTGCTTATTTAGAGGTAGTTAATTTTACTCTGAGCCATTTGTACCAGTCACGAACTAAGGGGCTAGTTGCTAAAATAATGGGACTGAGAGGTCCCCAGATTAGAGCGCCTATACAAGCAATTACTGCGACGACGATGGTTCCTCTAATAATTCGAATCTCCTTAATGGCTGTACGCAAATTGGCTGCAGTCCATTTAGAATCCTTAACTAAGGTAGCGTAAGTTTCTTTGAATAACCACCATAGGTAAATATTAAAGATCAGGTAGACCAATGCATAGACTAAGTTATCCAGCCGCGACAGCGGATTTTCAGCGATTAATTGAGTCAATAACGGCATTAATGAAATAAAGAATAAGAAGTAGAAATTTAAGAGCAGATGAGTACCAGTGATTTTACGAACACTACTAAATAATTTTTGATGGAAGAACTAGTAAGTAGAGACAAGCGAGAAACTTGCAATATAGATGAGAATTAAGTAACCAAAGGTGCGCCAACTAGTGGAATAGAGACTTAAATCTCCCGTTGGTGGTTTAATTTCCAAGACTAGGACAGTTAAAATAACGGCAAAAACGCCGTCACTGAAGTTCATGGAACGTTCACGTGAATTGTGAAACATGTTGTCACCCACTTTTTAAGTCATTAATTCTAGTTTGTGAGCGGGGCTAAAATTAGCTTACAAAGAGGAACCAATCAATTGTACTGTAGCACGGTTATCGGTAGAAATTAAATGTTTATGCCATGAATGCCAAGCTAACTAATTGATCAGGTAGCTTGGTATCCATGAATTTTGATATCATTATTTTAATGATGAGGGCTAATTGGATTGTTAAATTTACTTCGATTGCTCACACAAAAAAATTAGTGAAAGCCCTGATTTTAGACACTTTAAGTAACGTTTCTATTTAGCGCATGTTAGCATGCGTAGGTAGAAAGGTAGGGATTTTAAATGACTGAAAAAATTGAAGCAGCGGTCGCAATGTTACGTGTGATTGAATCGTGGGGCGTTGATCATATCTATGGCTATGCCGGTGGTTCTATCAATTCGACGATGCACGCATTGGATACGGAACAGCAACGGATCAAGTTCATTCAAGTTCGTCATGAGCAAGTTGGCGCGCTAGCCGCGTCGGCGGATGCAAAAGTGAGCCATAAGATTGGGGTCGCCTTTGGATCAGCTGGCCCTGGTGCGATTAACTTGTTGAACGGCCTTTATGATGCCAAGGAAGATCATGTTCCCGTTTTAGCATTAGTGGGTCAGGTTGGTCATGAAAATATGAACTATGACTTCTTCCAAGAATTCCCAGAGGAACCAATGTTTGCGGATGTTGCGGTCTACAACCGTACCGTTATGACGCCTGCAAGTCTGCCATACGTGGTCGACAAAGCAATTCGGAATGCGTATAAGGAACGTGGTGTGGCAGTCGTGACGATTCCTAATGATTTCGGTTATCAACAGATTGATGCGGGCCCATATGATTCTGCGAGTGTGTCAGTAAGTCAACCGGTAGCACCAGCTATTGAGCAGTCGCAGGTACAAACCGTACTGGACCTCATCAAAGAAGCTAAATATCCTGTTTTCCACATTGGTCAAGGAATCCGCGGTGCTTCGAAAGCCATGATGGAGCTGGCTGATAAGTTGCAAGTACCCATTATTATTACGGGCTTAGCCAAGGGCGTTATCCCAGATGACTTTGCTGGCAATATGGGAACGGCTTACCGGGCTGCGTCGAAAGCCGCCGATGAACTGATGGCAGTTACTGATTTAGTGGTTTCAATCGGTGCGGACTTCTCCTTTGCGCAGGCTGTGTATACGAGTCATCCATTTAAATACGTTCAGATTGAGTCTGATCCGGTCAAATTTGGTCGGCACCATCACTTAGACTACGGGATTAACGGCGATGCGAAGGACTTTATTAATCAGGCCTTGGCATTAGCGACTCCCGTCAATAAATCACCTTATTATCAGGCCGCAAAAGATGATATGCAGAATTGGCAGGCTTACTTGACGAAGATGCAAAATAAACAGACTAATCCGATTACGGGTGAAGCTGTCTATAAAGAAATTAATCGCGTCGCCACAGATGACGCCATCTTTTCAATGGATGTTGGTGATAATACCATTAATAGTTTCCGGTACTTGAAGATGAACCCTAAGCAAAAATTATTAACTTCTGCACTCTTTGCAACGATGGGTTGTGGGATTCCAGGTGCGATTGCAGCCAAGTTAGATGCACCAGCGCGCCAAGTTTTTAATATCGCGGGTGACGGTGCGATCTCAATGGTCATTCAGGATCTGTTGACTGAAGTGAAGTATCAGTTGCCAATCTTCAACATTGTGACGTCCAATCAAGTTTTAAGCTTTATTAAGTCTGAGCAGGAGGACGTTCCTCAGAAGATCTTTGGGTTGGACCTTCTGGATGCGGATTACGCTAAGATTGCGGAAGCAATGGGCATGAAAGGCATTCAGGTGACTAGCTTTGATCAACTATACGATGCGTTTGAAGCTGGGCTGGCTGTGACCAAGGCTGGACAACCAGTATTATTAGACATTAAGATCAAAGACTTCCGGGGCTTGCCAGTTGAAAAGTTGGACGTTGATCCAGCTAAGACGTCGGCAGCAGCGGTTGAGCAATTTAAGACTAAGTACGATGCGGCTGAACTGAAGCCGTTAGCTGACTACTTTGAAAAATACGGTGTTCAGAAGTAATTAAAAAATTGCGTCTGATTGATGAATGGACGGTCATCATCTCGTTTGGGATGGTGACCGTCCATTTTTTTGAAAGGCTGGGAAAGGGCCTGCCTTTTTAGAAAATAATTAGTGTGAAGACTGGTAACGCTAAGTCAGTAGCCTTTGCGGATGATGGCTAGTAATCATTAGTCAGTATAAAAAATAAGGGTTGTTAAGTTAAAAGTCGTATGATAGTGTACTAGTTGTAGTAATACACACAGGACACAAAACTCGAGGTGATCAAATCATGTTTGCAACGAATGGCGCACCGTACTATGAACAACTGGTGATGCAGATTAAACAGCAGATCGTACAGGGGAGTTTACAGCCGGGGGATAAATTACCGTCGATTCGTGCAATGGCTGCCGAGTTACATTTGAATCCGAATACGGTTAGTAAGACGTATCAGCTTTTGGAGAGTCAGCGAGCAGTTTATACCGTGAAAGGCAAGGGGACTTTTGTGAGTGAATCAACGACTACGACAGTTAATCAGGGGGAAATCGATACTGTTCATGAACGTTTGCAAAATTTATTAACGGAGGCACAGTTTTTAGGCGTGACCGAACAGCAATTACAGGAGTGGGTTACAGCAGCTTATCACAACGGGGGAAAATAACATGGGGATTAAAGTGAGTGGGTTAAGTAAAAGCATTAATCAGCAGTTAATTATCGAAAATGTGACGTTTGATTGGCAACCGGGACGAATTATTGGGCTTGTCGGTCGTAACGGCGCGGGGAAAACGACCCTTTTTCGAACAATGGCTGCACACTACTTAGCAGATCATGGGACATTAGTGATTGACGGGGCAGACGTTGCACAGAAACCAGCAGTGCGGCGGCGCTTGTTTTACATTGATACACAAAATAATTTTTTTAATTACCAAACATTAAGCCATCTGATCAAAACTTACGCACTCAGCTATGACCATTTTGATAGTCAACGCATGTTGCGATTGCTGGCCGAAGAACAATTAGCTGTTACCAGCCATTATCAGCAATTATCCAAGGGTCAGCGGATGTTGTTCCAAATTTTATTGGCTTTAGCGAGTCAGACACCATACATTATTTTGGACGAACCCTTTGATGGGTTGGATGTCTTGGTGCGTGAGCGGATCGTGACCCGGATTGTTGATGAGATGACGAGTAGGCAGGCCAGTTTCTTAATTTCGTCGCATAAATTGGATGAGCTGGACGGTCTGTGTGATCAGATCCTCTTTTTGAAGAATCATCAGTTGATCGCTAACTATGATTTGGAACAGCTGCGAGTGACAGCCCGTAAATTCCAGCTGGTTTTCCCACAAAAAGCAGTACCAGCGATTGTTAAGGAAAATGGGCAACTCATTAAGGTCTATGGTCGCGTACTGGAAGTTTATTTTGCTGACTACACGCCAACGATTGAAACAGCGTTGCAGGCAGCTGAACCAGTTATGATGGCTGATCAGCCAATTACAGTGACGGATGTCTTCCGAGTTAAGTTGGGTGACTACCAAGCCGTGATGGTAGGTGAGTAAATGACAAATAAGACATTGGCTCGACTATGGTGGCGCCAGAATTGGACGTGGATGCAACTGCTTATGGCGGGGATTCTGCTGGTCGGGATGGGGACAGCAGTGAGTTCAACTCGCGGTTGGCAAGCCGGACGTGCCGACTTGGATATTGGTTATCGATTGAACGCTGCCGATTATCGTCGTCACCCAGAAACCTATAGAATTCATGGGAAGCCAGCGGCCAGTGAGCGAGCTTACTATGATCATATTGAACAGTTCTTTGAAGAGAATGAATTTAAAAACACTGATGGTCACATTCCTGTTACGGGATTTGAACCGAATCATTACTACTACGTACTTGCACTTTTAGCGGGATTGGTGATTGCCTTTTGGGAGCGACGAACTCATCGGCTCGCATTTTTATTGAGCCTAGGTGTGACACGTTGGCAGGTTTGGTGTGCTCAGTTGAGTCTACTGGGCGCTATCATGGGGACAGCAGCGTTAAGCCAATTGCTACATTACTTATGGATTGTGGCTGTGATTCCCCAAAAATATCAACTCTATTTGTCAGTTGGACCGTTGATGGGTAGCAATATTGCTATCATACTGACTAGTGGTTGTGTGGCAGCGCTAGGATGGCTGATTGGTAATGTAACTGATCATTTCTGGTTAGCAGGCTTAGTTGGTTTCCTAACGTGGCGCTGGGGTTTTGGAATGTTAACGCGCACTAACTTCTGGTTACAACCGTTTGGAGTTAAGAAGACAAGTGATGTGTGGCTATATGAGCATTGCGGTGTGGCAAGTGGTCTAGCTGCCATCGGTTTAGTGGTATTACTTGCATTAACTTGGCTAACCTTGATAAAATGGTCGGCTGAGGTAACGCCGCAAGGATTATTATCAGTAGTAGTTTTTGGTATTTTAGCAAGTATTGGGATTGGTACCGTAGTTGGGGATATGATGATTGCACCGTTCTGGCAGTCCGCTATTCCCTGGTATGAATACAGCGGTATGCTACTGACATTACTATGTTTTGCTGGGTACTGGTTGTTTCGGTGCCAGCAAATAAGGGGGCAAGTGCTATGCAACGATTGATGCGACTAGTGTGGCGGCAGCAGGCGCCAATATTAATTGGCATTGTTTTAGTCTTCAGTTTGATTGGGGTGCTTGCGGGAAGCCGAATTAGTCACAACTGGCACAAAGCAGATGACAACCGTACGATGGTTACGGAACGTGTCACTTATAATCGACAAAAACAATATTACGTTGATGAGGGTAATCAGCGTGTGAGTTCTAAACAAGCCTATTTACAGGATCGCTTACAGGTTTATCGGACAAATAATAAAGGATTATCGTATAATGCGCACGGTGACTATGACGAGGAAAATAACTTTTACTTGCTGGTACTTAGCTTATTGATTGGAATTATTATGATTAGTTATCCACGTTACCGACATCTCAACGAATGGCTTCAGAGTATGGGGCATCAGCGGCAAACGATTTTCCAAGCGACGTGGCTACTATATGGTGGCGCACTTCTGCTAGCGGGTATACTCACAATGGGACTAACGCTAGGAACACTCTGGCTGACGATTCCAGTGCAATATTTTAGTCATTTCAGCATGATGGCATGGTTACTCAAACTGGTGACGGATCTGCTATCGATGTTACTATGTATGACGTTTGCAGCGGTAATCATGCTGATTACGACTAATGCTGTTGTTGTATTCCTACTGGTTAACGCCTGTATCAATGATGCACAAAATGAGCCGACTACTTTGCCTTTGGTTCGTCATTTGTCCCAAGTGTATAAATATGTGACTAGCCATGGTCAATGGGAACTCAGCTTGCTGGTAGTACTAACAGTGAGTTGCACCGTATTAGGTTACTTTTTAAGCAAGCGGCAGACGGGTGAGCGAACCGGTCAACCAATTATTATTTCGAGTTGGCGATTACCGATGTTGGTAGTGATTAGTTTGGCGGTGACCCTGCTGATGGGCAATGTCGGTGTCAACCTATTAGCAACGGATGCACTGGTATTAGGATACGGTCTAATTTGGATATTAGCGCTGATTGGCTTGGCTATATGGATCTATCGGCCTAAGTGGAGTGAACGTCTTTGGTCATTAACGCGACAGTTGCGTTAGCTTAGAATGTTGAGTATCTAATTTTTAAATAATAAACGGCACGCCAAGCTCATCGTGAGCAGTTGTATCAAACGCGGCAAGCTAAGCGGTTGGCGAAACATCGCGGACATTAAATCATTATTTGACCGACCTAGATATTTCTGGGTCGGTTTTTTTATAAGTGTTTTGAGCTAGTAACAGCGTGGATGAAAATAAATCTGGATTTAGATTCTGATGAGATTTTTATAAGTTGCTAGCAATTGAATGGCTCACAATGTAAGATGAAAATGAAATGACTTTAATGACACTATGGGGGATGACGATGAACTTTGTATTTGATATTGACGGCACCATCAGTTTTAATGGTCAGACGATTGCGCCAGAGATTAGTGCAGCGATTGTGACGTTACAACGGGCGGGGAATCGTGTGATTTTTGCTTCTGCACGACCAATTCGCGATTTGTTACCGATTATTCCAGCGTTTAAAGATTGTACTTTGATTGGTGCGAATGGTGCACTGATCGCTAATAAACAACAAGTGAAGTCTGTTAGGCCAATTACTGATCATGATAGTGCGGTGGTTAAACAGCTCATCGAATCGGAAGCTTTAAGTTACGTGATTGATGGTCAGTGGGATTATGCGGCTGCTGTGCCAGCGAATCATCAGATTTTGAAACAATTAGACCCGGGAAAGTTAGCCAACCGTGTGCTGATGACAACATTAACTAATATTATTAAAATTATTTTATTAGATTTATCATCAGAGCAGATTGTCCGGTTAAGTGACCATCTCAAACGAAATACCGAATTGGCTGTTATTCAACATACAACTGAAGGAAATCTGGATCTGACTGCTAAGGGAGTTAATAAATGGACGACGCTTCAATACTTGGGTGTTGATCATTACGTCGCTTTTGGTAATGATCAGAATGACCTTGAGATGTTAGCCAATGCAGATACAAGTGTTTGGGTGACTAGTAAGCCGATACTCAATGAGTTAGGGAGACAGATGGATCAGCAGTGTATGCCAAAAACGGTTGCGGATAGGATTCGAAGTTTTATTTAAAACAGTGCTGAGGAGTTAGTTGTTGTCTGCTATGTTGAAGTCAGAATAGTTCATGAAGGTTAGTCACTTTCATGGGCTATTTTTTTAGGGTTCATCAACGAATTATGGTGTTCGATTAAAGTAATAAGCTTACTATTTGGAAATCATTTTATTAATAAAATTTACAAATTATGCTTGGTCGATAAGCCTGTTTTTGTTGTGAGGATAAATAAATATTAGCGTAATTGAAATTAGAGTGCTAGCATTTAAATTGTGCAAAACTTAAATTCAATTGACTAGAAAGGGAGTATTGTAATGACTGATAAACTAACAACGGCAGCGGGTCAACCGTGGGCCAATAATGAAAATTCACAGACGGCGGGCGCTCGTGGCCCGGTATTGATGCAAGATTATGATTTACTGGAAAAACTAGCACATTTTGACCGTGAACGAATTCCAGAACGGGTCGTTCACGCTAAGGGTGCCGGTGCAAAGGGTTATTTTGAATTACAAAATGATATGAGTGCCTATACCAAGGCTGATTTGTTCAATGGTGTTGGTAAAACCACGCCTGTGATTTTACGATTTTCACAAGTAGCTGGGGAGAAAGGCTATCCAGACACGGTTCGTGACGTTCGCGGTTTTGCCATGAAATTCTACACGCAGGCGGGTAATTACGATATTGTCGGCAATAATACCCCGGTCTTCTTTGTAAAGGACCCATTAAAATTCCCAGACTTTATTCATTCACAAAAACGCGATCCTAAGACTAACCGACGGACGCAAAATATGCAGTGGGATTTCTGGGCACATTCACCAGAATCACTGCATCAAGTGACTTATCTGATGGGTGATCGGGGTCTGCCAGCTTCTTACCGGACGATGAACGGTTATGGTTCGCATACGTTTAAATGGGTCAACGAGCAAGGCGAGCAGTTCTGGGTTAAATATCATTTCATTGCTGACCAAGGGGTTAAGAATATGACCGCCCAAGCTGCTGATAAAGCAACGATTCAGAACGTCGACTATTTGCAAGATGATCTCTATGATGCCATCGAGAAGGGCAATAATCCGTCATGGACACTGTACGTGCAGATTATTCCTTATGAGGCCGGGTTATCTTATAAGTGGGATATTTTTGATGTCACGAAAGTTATCTCACACAAGGATTATCCGTTGATCAAAGTCGGAAAAATGACGTTGAATGAGAATCCAACCAATAATTTCACGGATGTTGAAGAAGTTGCGATGTCGCCAGCTAACTTAGTACCCGGCATTGAGGCATCGCCAGATAAATTATTACAGGGTCGTCTATTTTCGTACAAGGATACTCAGCGGTATCGCTTAGGTGCTAACTTTGAAGACTTACCCGTTAACCGGCCAGTTGCTCCGGTGCATAATTATGAGCGTGATGGGTACATGAAGGCTAGCCAAACTGCGGATGTTAATTATGAGCCTAATTCACTTGATGGTCCCAAAGAAGTGCCTGATGCTGCCATTAAATCCGTAGCGGTTCACGGTAAAGCGCAAGCGCAACCATATACGTATCAAGTCGATAACACGACCCAAGCAGGTGATCTCTATCGCCTGATGTCCAAACCCGAACAGGATCGGCTGATCGAAACGATTAAGGGAGCCTTGGGACAAGTCACCTTACCTGGGGTTAAAGAACTTGAAATTTGTCAATTTTATGCGGCGGATGAAGATTACGGGACAAGAGTCGCACAGGCCTTGAATTTGGATATTACTAAAATTATTAATGAATAGTATTTAATCAGTGACAAGCAAAAGACCAAACTAAAATCAGCTGCGATTTTAGTTCGGTCTTTTAATTTGAGCTATTGCTAGTTAAACAAACGGCTTAGTTTATTGATTCAGATCAGTCATTAGTTGGTTAATCAAAAGAGTCAGTTGGTCCCACTGCTGATCAGTCAAACTGGCTTTGTTGGTTAATAAATCTGGCATGTTCTTCAGTGCAATCCGTTCTTGTTCACCGTGTTCCGTCAACGCAATGAGGATACTGCGCTCATCGTTAGGGTTACGCTGACGTCGTACTAAATCGGCTTTTTCCATCCGTTTTAGCAGGGGTGTTGTTGTACCTGTCCCAAGATTTAGCTGTGCGCCTAATTCCTTGACGGTACTATCACCTTGCGTGTATAAAATCACTAGCACTAGATATTGCGGGTAGGTTAACCCATGTGCGGCTAACTGCGGCTGGTAGATACGTTGAATGGCGTGGGACGTATTGTAGACTGAAAAACAAAAGTGATCTTCTAGGGGACGTAGTGGCTCTTTTTCCATTGTGATCGAATCCTTTCAAAATAAAGTGTTGACAATTAGATCGTGCACGTCCTATAATGAATTTACCAAATAAGTCGTGCACGTCTTACTTGCCATCATTATAACATATGAAACGGAGTGCTTATTATGTCAAAGAAGATTGTTTTGGAATCAGCTGCTCAGGATTTTAGCCTTGCTAATGCGCCACATCCACGGATCTATGAATTACAACCACAAGATGGCCGCGATTTACTAGAAAAAGTTCAAACGTCACCAGTTAAGAAAGCTAACGTTGATATTAAGGATACGCTGATGGAAACGAGTAAATGGGGTGCCATCAACGTCCGCATTATTCGTCCAGCAGGTAACCATGCACAGTTGCCAGTGATTTTCTATATTCATGGTGCTGGTTGGGTATTTGGTAGTGCTCAGACACATGATAAGTTAGTTCGGGAACTAGCAGTACGAACCAATTCAGTAGTGATCTTCCCCGAATACAGTTTGTCACCAGAAGCACAGTATCCAACGGCAATCGAACAGAATTACGCGGTCTTACAGCAGTTACCAAGTATCGCGCAAAGCGAAAACTTGGATGTGACCCGCTTAACAGTGGCTGGCGATTCAGTCGGTGGGAACATGGCAACCGTTATGACGTTGATGACTAAGCAACGTCATGGGATTGAAATTAAACAACAATTACTCTACTATCCGGTTACGGATGCTAACTTTGAAACAGCGTCATATAATCAATTTGCTGAAGACTACTATTTGACTAAGGAAGGGATGCAATGGTTCTGGGATCAATATACAACTGATCCTGCCGAACGTGCAGAAATTACGGCCTCACCATTGCGCGCAAGTCTAGAAGACTTAAAGGGTTTACCAGCTGCCATGATTTTGAACGGTGAAGCGGATGTCTTACGTGACGAAGGTGAAGCTTATGCCAACAAGTTACGCGAAGCTGGTGTTGAAGTGACACAAGTCCAATTCCAAGGCATGATCCATGATTTTGTGATGGTCAATGCTTTAGATGAAACGCATGCAACCCGCGCCGCTATGACTTTATCCACTAGCTGGATTATGGAACGTAATCATCAATAATTATTAGTACCTCACTAGACGCACTTCTCGAACTTCATCGGGAGGTGCGTTTTTTATGCTGATTAGACTGCGACTACATTATATATAGTAGAAAAATTCGTCTTAGCTGAGTAGTCCTACTTAAATTTAATTGAAAAGATCATCAAAAAAGCTTGCCTTGAAGTTACTTCAAGGTTTTAAAATAGGTTTTGTAGAGATCAAGCAACGCAGATGATCCTTGGAAGTGTGATTAATGGCTAACTCGGATTACTGGGTTAAACTAGTGTTAGGTCCAATTGGATTCATCAATTAGCCAGCACTTAAATCTGGAGGAATTCAACTTATGACTAAAATTCTAATTATTGGTGCTACTGGAACGGTTGGTAGTGCCACTCGTCAATATTTATTGGCAAACTCAAATGATGATTTAACGTTGATGGCACGCAGTACTAATCGGCTCGGTAGTGTTGATAAAAACCGTGAACGCGTTGTGATTGGTAGTGTAACGGACACTGCAGTTTTGAAGGAAGCATTGGCCGGTCAGGACGTTGTTTTCGCTGCCTTAAGCGGGGATTTACCTCAAATGGCTGAAGCCTTGGTTGCGGCCATGGGGACGACTACGGTCAAGCGACTATTATTCATCACTTCGATGGGAATCTACAATGAAATTCCAGCTTCGATTGGTGACAGGGGCAATTTGAAATACAATTCCATGCTCAGTGCTTACCGCAAGGCTGCGGATGTCGTTGAAGGTTCAGACCTGAACTATACGGTCATTCGTCCGGGCTGGTTTGATAATGGTGGCGACCTCGATTACGAGATTACTAAGAAGGGCGAACCTTTTGGTGGTCATGATGTTGCTGTTACCAGTATTGCGGACTTAGTCATGCGTTTAGCCCATGATCCTGAGATGGGTTCACGTGATAGTTTGGGAATCAATCGTAAGTAGGTTAAATTAGACTAAGGGATGATTTTGAGTGACAAAAGCAGTATTAATTGTTTATTATTCATGGTCACAAACGACCAAACGTTTGGCACAGGCACTGGCTGCCGAATTGACCGCTAAACGGGTGCCAGCGGACATAGTTGAGTTGACCGTCGCTGCGGACACTTTTTCGACTGATATGTATGCGACTTCGGATACGGCTAAACAGCAAATGGCTAGTGGTCAGTTACCGAAACTGACGAACGCTTTGCCAACGTTGACTGACTACCAGAAGGTTCTTGTTGGTGGGCCGGTCTGGGGTGGACAAGTTGCGACGCCTGTTCGGACGTTTTTGAGGGACTTGCATGATTTTCAAGGGTCCATCGCCCCGTTCTTTACAGATATGGGCACGGCTGGTGATTATGAAGTGGATTTTAAAAACTTGGTTCCAGAGGTTAGCGTTGAATCTGGCCTAGAAGCAACTAGACAGTTATTATCTCAAACGCAAAAATTGCAGACTAGTATTGAAGCTTGGTATGCTGAAATAGGTCTGAGTTAACCTGGATCTATGTACTATTCAGGTTAGTTAATTATGATGATTAAAGAATAGCAATATTAATTTCAGGAGGAATTTAATTATGAAAACAGCAGTCTTTGTTGAACCTGGTAAAGTAGAAGCACGTGAGGTGCCAAAAGCGCAGATTACAAAACCAACGGATGCCGTCATCAAGATTGTCCGGGCTTGTGTTTGCGGTTCAGATCTCTGGTGGTATCGTGGGATTTCTAAACGTCAGCCTTCTGCCGTGGGACATGAAGCAATCGGGGTCGTTGAATCAGTTGGTGATCAAGTAACTAACGTTAAACCAGGTGACTTTGTCGTTGCTCCCTTTACACATGGTTGTGGCCATTGTGCGGCTTGTTTAGCTGGCTTTGACGGTAACTGTATCAATGCCCACGACGATGAAGTCGTTGGTTACCAAGGTGAATATTTACGTTTCACTAACGCTGACTGGGCCTTAGTTAAGATCCCCGGAAAACCAGCGGACTACACCGATGATCAGCTCAATGATCTATTGACCTTATCTGACGTGATGGCAACCGGTTACCATGCAGCTGCTACGGCAGAAGTTAAACCCGGAGATACGGTAGTTGTCATGGGTGACGGCGCCGTTGGACTCTGTGGGGTAATCGCGGCTAAATTACGTGGTGCTAAACGGATTATTGCGATGAGTCGTCACGAAGATCGCCAACGGATGGCGAAAGCTTTTGGTGCAACTGATATTGTGGCTGAACGTGGTGACGCGGCAGTTGACGGTGTAATGGCATTGACGGACGGTGCTGGTGCCGATGCCGTGTTGGATTGTGTTGGGACTGAGCAGTCCGTTGATACGGCGATTAAAGTTGGCCGTCCCGGTGCTATTGTCGGTCGAGTCGGTGTTCCTCAAAAAGCTGAGATGAACACCAATAACTTATTCTGGCGTAATATTGGTTTACGCGGCGGGATCGCTTCGGTTACGACGTATGACCGTGAAATCTTGTTGGATGCTGTTTTGAAGGGTGAGATTCCCCCGGGAAAAGTCTTTACCCAACGATTTGACTTAGATCACGTTCAACAGGCGTATGAAGCAATGGACCAACGTGAAGCGATTAAGTCATTATTGGTTATTAGCGAATAAATAAAATTAACTATAGAACATAGTATGTAAAAGGTAGTCAATGTTAGTAAGCTAACGTTGACTACCTTTTTTTAAAACATGACATTTGTCATATCGAAGTCATGACAAAAGGGACTACTGAGTACGCCAATAGCTTGTTAAACTAGGTTTATCAAGTAAAGGGGACGTGATTAGAATGACAGCATTGATAGTAGCACACCACGTTGCGTTTAAGTATGGGGAACAGCCTGTTTTAACGAATATCAATATGACAGTGAAACGACTCGTAATTACTTGTCAGCAATCTTCAGTAAGCTGGGGGTTCACAATCGCCTAGAAGCGATTAAAGTAGCTAAGAATAACCAGTGGCTGTGAAACTGTTTTAGTGCTCAATTATATAGTGAAAGCCTGACGCCATCAGTTTAAAACACTGATATAACTATGATAAATACAGTTTAATTAATATATTAATATCACGCTTGCTGATTCGTTTGAATCACACAAATCAGACTTATGTACAAATAAGCTAAAGCACGTTATAATAGATGAATAGTGGTAATGGTTGAACGGAGAAACTAAATAGCAATAAGTCTGAAGGAGTGGAAGTGGCACGTATGAAAGTGATCATTGTTGGTAGTACGCACGCTGGCACAGCGGCGGCTCGTCAGATTTTAACTCGGCATCCAGAAACGGAAGTCACCATTTATGAGCGTAATAATAATATTTCATTCGTTTCAAGTGGTATTTATCTCTATCTGACTGGGGTTATCAAACATTTAGAAGAGATGTTTTACGCTGCACCAGCTGACTTGGTAAAGTTGGGGGCTCAGTTGAAGACTCAGCATAATGTCCTACGAATTGATAGTGAGCAACAGACGATGCAAGTCGTTGATATGCAGACTGGTCGGGTTTTTATTGATCGGTATGATAAATTAATCATGGCAACTGGTTCTTCAGTGGTTGTACCGCCGATAATGGGGATTGACCATGCCAAGGTGTTGCTATGTAAGAATTATGAGCAGGCGAAGCAACTGTACCGTTCACTTGGGGAAAAACAACACGTCGCTGTGATTGGCGCTGGTTATATGGGGACTGAATTTGCGGAAAGTTACGCTAGTATGGAGCAGCCCGTGACGTTATTTCAGTCGCATGACCAGATTCTCAATAATTATATCAGTACTGAAATGTCGACCAAGGCGGTGGGCCTGCTACGTGAGCATCACGTTGATGTGCACTTAAATGAACGAGTCACTGGTTTTACGAGCAGTGATGATGGCCGATTACAAATTGAAACTGTTCAAGATGATTACGTCGTTGATTTGGCAATCGTCTGTACTGGTTTCGTACCGAATACGGAATTATTGCGCGGTCAGGTTGAGATGGATCGACACGGTGCATTGATTATTAATGATTATGTTCAAACTTCAAACCCACAGATCTATGCGGCTGGCGATGCTTGTGTGGTTAACTTCAATCCAACGGGGCAACCGGCATACACACCGTTAGCAACTAACGCATTGCGGCAAGGGGCGTTAGCTGGGATTAATGTTTTTGGTAATATCCAACCATACATGGGAACGCAAGCGACTTCAGCGATGAAGTTGTTCGATTATACATTGGCGACTACCGGACTGACTTACGATGCAGCGATGAAGGATAAGTTGCCAATTCGCCGGGCCATTTACGTTGGTGATTGGCGACCGTCATACATGCCAACTACGGCCAAGGTGACGATTGAATTAGTTTATCGTTACGATAACCGGCAGATTCTAGGTGCTCAGTTCTGGAGTGAACACGATATTGCTCAGGCGGCTAACACGATTTCAGTGATGATTCAAAATGGTAATACGATCGACGATTTAGCTTATGTTGATATGTTTTTCTAGCCTAATTTTAATGAACCATTTAATTATTTGAACTTGGCCGGTCAGCAAGCTGTCGAACAAGAATACCAATTAGGTAACCAAACACCACGAGTGACGGCTACTGGAAATTGGCAATCAACGGTCCATTCTGTTAAGGATTAGATCATAGACAGGCGTTCAGAACAGAAAAGTTCTGGACGTTTTTTGATGTTTTTGATTTTTTTTCAAACAAATCACTTGCCTTCTAGTAACACTAACCCAGTACAATAAAGATAATTAAATTAATGGGGATGTTGAGTAAATGAAAAAATGGGTACGGGGTAGTCTACTTTTAGGGGTATTAGTATTATTAGGATTAAGTATCAGTGGTTGCACACGACTACAGTCACACCAACGGTACGTGCAATCAACCACACCGACGTTGTTCTTTCACGGTGGTGGTAGTAGTTATCACGCTGAAACACATATGGTGACTGCTGCTGAAAAAGCTGGTGTGACAACGTCGGTTATACGTGCGATGGTTAGTAAAAATGGTCATGTCAAATTGGTCGGAACGTTTAAAAAGGGTGCTATTAACCCAATTGTAGAAGTTAACTATGCGAATAATCGTGAATTAGATTTTGCCAAGCATGGTGAGTGGGCTAAAAATGTGGTGGTTGCTTTACAGCAGCGTTATGATATTAAATCGTTTAATATGGTAGGCCATTCTCTGGGTAATATTTCACTGATCTACTATTCATTACAGAACAGCCAGAATAAGCAATTACCGAAATTACGTAAACAGGTCGATATTGCGGGGCATTTTGCCGGTTTAGATTTTAAAGGTGTTCCAGCTAGTATTCAACAACCAGCTGGGTTAAAGTTAAATGCTGCGGGTAAGCCCAACAAGATGAACGCAACTTATCGACAGATGACCCAGTTGCGGCAGTTATTACCTGATCAGCAGGTCCGCGTACTAAACCTATACGGCAATATTGGTGGTCACACTGACGGGACCGTTCCGAATGTTTCATCACTTGCGTTGAAGTACTTAGTTGCGGGCCGTGCTCGTAGCTATACTGAAAAACAGTTTACGGGCCACAATGCTCGTCACAGTAAATTGCACAGCAACCCTCAGGTGGATCGTACTTTGATCAAGTTCTTATGGGGAAAGTAATCTTATATAATGTCCATTTAAAAAAATAAAAATAAAAATAAAAAATCCGTAAGTGATGAAGTGCCCCATAATTGTTAGACAAGTA
>NZ_LFEE01000002.1 GCF_001039045.1 Lactiplantibacillus herbarum | reverse complement strand
CATTGAATAATTAACTTTCAACCTTTAGAAACCAATTAAAAAGCTGACGTTGTATCATGGTCATCATGATGTAACGTCAGCTTTGTTTTCCATATTAACAACTAGAATTCTTGGTACACCGCTGGATCTTGGTTCTTCAACCGACCAGCGGCATGACTCAACCCATTAATGGTGGCCATATCAGCGGCACTGATTTCAAAATCGAAGACATCCAGATTACCTAACTGTCGATTTGGTGTGGATGATTTAGGAATTGGCAACGTCCCTAATTGTAGTTCCCACCGCAAGATCAGTTGGCCCACGTTCTTTTGATAGTGAGCAGCAACTTCCTGTAACGTCGTATTTTTAAGCATCTCACTCGCCCGACCTAGTGGACTCCAATCCTGCGTCAAAATATCGTGAGCAGTATCATAATCCCGTTGTGCCTGCTGATTAAAGTATGGGTGCAGTTCAACTTGGTTGATAACCGGTAACACACCCGTTTCAGCAGCCAGACGATCCAAATGTTCTGGTAAGAAGTTTGAGACCCCAATTGAACGCACTAGCCCTAACTTCTGGGCATCGATCAACGCGCGCCAAGCTTCCACGTAATGGTCTTCCTTGGGGTTAGGCCAGTGGATCAAATATAGATCATAGTAGTCGAGACCAGCTCGATACAAGGATTCTTGAATCGTATTAATCGCTTCATTGTAATTATGATGACGTCCAGGTAACTTGGATGAAATCACTAATTCCGAACGTGGCACTGATGACCGGCGAACTGCTTCACCCACAGCACCTTCATTTTCATAATTAAACGCTGTGTCAAGCAACCGGTAACCCCGATCAATTGCGGAATCGATTACTTGGACGCCGTGTGCGCCATTCAATTGATAGGTTCCAAAACCGATTTTCGGAATTGTTAACCCATCACGTAATGTATAAGTTTCCAACACGCTTCAACTCCCTCAGTAAAATACTTGCTTTATGAACGATCAGCTAAGGCATCACGAATCACTGCTTCAAACGTTGCTGGCCGTGTGGTTGGCGCATAACGTTCTAAGACGCGGCCATCGCGACCAATTAAGAACTTAGTAAAGTTCCACTTAATGCGACCGTGACCCGCAGCTTGTTTCAAATAGGTAAATAAGGGATCAGCCTCATCACCGTTGACCATCACGCGCTTAGTCATTGGGAAAGTGACCCCATAATGACGTTGACAGTAATCCTGGGTTTCCTCGTCATCAGCTTTTTCTTGATGGAATTGATTAGATGGTAATCCCAAGATCACCAATCCTTCATCCTGATATTTCTGATGAAGTTCCTCTAACCCTTTGAACTGGGGTGCTAAACCACAATTGCTAGCAGTATTCACAATCAACAAGACTTTACCACGATATTGGGCTAAGTCGAGCGCTGCACCACTCATTTCCGTTTCTGAATAATCATATACTGAAGTAGGCATCAACATTCCTCCTTAAGAATTCAACCTAATCTAAACGTTAATTATCTTTAGTAAACCACAAAAATGTGATTTTCCCATACACTTTGCTCTTATTCAGCACAATTAATTGCGCTTACATCTAATATTGGGTACACTGAACTTATCATTCATAGCAACTGGGGTGCCAATCACGGCTGAGATAATACCCATTGAACCTGAATCTGGATAATGCCAGCGCAGGGAGCAATGCTTTTTGGGGAACCATCAATTCAGACTTAGCCGCCTGCCACCGTATTACTAGTGGTAGGCGTTTTTTTCTGCTTAGATGCGTGAATGAAACACTATTCTTAGGAGGATTTACTCATGAAATGGGTTAAATCATGGTACTTAAGCGACATCATCTTACTTGCACTAGTTGGCATCTTTTTCGGTGCTATCTTTATGGGGACTAACTATGTTTATGACCTTTTAACCGCAGCATTAACGCCGTTTGGACTCAGCGGTCTTGCCAATGAGCTGCTACTCGGACTCTGGTGTATGCCAGGGATGCTGGCAGGTTACTTATTACGACTCAGGGGAGCCTCTGTACTAGGCGAACTCCTGGCTTCCATCGTTGAAATGTTCTTCGGCGGTCAATGGGGCATCACTACCCTGATTTCTGGAGTCGTTCAAGGTTTTGGCTCCGAACTCGGCTACATTGTCACTCGCTATAAGCACTACGACTGGATTGGATTAACTTCAGCGGCATTCACCACAACCCTAGTCACGTTCGGCTGGGACCTCGCCCGTAGCGGTTACGCCAAGCTACAACTCTGGTTGCTAGTACTCTACTTTGTCGTGCGTTTCATCTCAATGCTAGTCTTCGGTGGTATTTTGACTAGAGCCATTACGGATTTACTCGACCGAAGCCACGTGATGAAATCCGCACATCTTAACAAATAATGACGGGAGGTCCGCACACATGGCAACCATTGCGCTTAACAATTTAACTTACACGTACCCGCAGGCGCAAACGCCCATTTTGGATCACGTCAGCTTAACGTTTCCTGCTAACCAGTTCACACTGCTGACCGGGCCTTCAGGAACAGGAAAATCAACACTACTTCGGTTAATTGCGGGCCTATTACCATTACCGGATAATCAGGGAACTATCAATTTCGACGACGTACCTGTAAAAGCTGAACGCACTAATTCTTCCGCCCAACGAGTCGCAATGCTCTTTCAAAATCCTAATCAACAGTTTGCAATGGATACGGTGGAAAACGAACTGATTTTTGCGCTAGAAAACTTACGCGTCACACCGGACCAGATTCTAACACGCTTGGAGTATGCCCTCGATTTTGTCGGTATTCGCTCATTACAAAAACGACTGCTCAATCACCTGTCTGGTGGTGAAAAACAGAAAGTTGCACTGGCGGTCATCGTTGCCATGGATAGCGATGTCATTTTACTTGATGAACCGTTTGCCAGTGTCGATCCGGCCGCCCGAAAAATCCTATTAGAACGACTCGTCGACTTACGCAACACCGGCAAAACGATTATTCTCGCCGACCACGACCTGACTGGTTATCAGTCAATTGTTGATCAAGTCGTCAAGATTACAACGGATCACCAACTGGAGGTACTCGCTAAATCACAATGGTCAACGCTGTTTTCAGCTTTTGATGAACCCGCATTACCACCATTGTCAGCGCCACAGCTCGTTGATCAGCCCCTTTTCCAATTAACTAATACGACCTTAAAAGCGGGTACCCGGCAGCTTCTAAAACCGACTACCTGCCAACTATTGGCTCACCACACGACACTCATCACGGGGCCAAACGGCAGTGGTAAGTCGACTTTATTTGAAGCGCTCGTTCGCCTACATCCTTATGATGGCGCCATTTCCTACGATGGCACCATCATAACGAAGCTCAATCGCAAACGCTATGCCCGTCACGTTGCATTACTTTTTCAAGATGCAGAAACGCAATTCTTGAATATCACGGTTGCCGAGGAACTAGCCCAGAGCCAACGCTATGCTTATGGTGACTATTTCACATCTGCACGAATTCAGGCTGCATTGACCCAGTTGAACCTCGCTGATCACGATGAACAGGTCATCTACACTTTAAGTGAGGGGCAGAAAAAGAAATTGCAGATTCTCTTGATGCTGATCATACAGTCACCCGTCCTACTGATGGATGAACCATTAAAGGGACTCGATTTGGCATCCGTAACTGCTCTCGTGGATTTATTGCAGACGACTATCGCCGTCACGCAGCAGACGTTAATTATCATCAGCCACCAATTAACTGGACTGACACCGTTGATCGATTATCACCTACATTTTGACCAACAACAGCTTGAATGGGTGGTGCGCTGATGAATCCTAGTATGAAACTCGCGTTATTAGTAGTGATCGCCTTCGAATTATCATTCACAACAATCGTTAGCCTTAACGTCGCGCTGATTATTCTAGCGATTGCCTACCTATTAGCCCACCACGTTCGCTTACGGACATTAGCCTGGTTGTTAGTCGTCCCACTGTTACCCGCCATTGGGTTATGGAGTACTCAGTACATCAATGGTACCGGTAACCGTACTTTGATGGCGTGGGTGCTCTTTACGCGAATCTACGCGTTCGTCTTCACTGGGGCCACCTTCACACTGACGACGGATATTCTTCAATTAGCTGATTCGTTGGAGCAAAACTGGCATCTACCGGCTAAATTTGCGTACGGAGTCCTAGCAGCCTATAACCTCGTTCCGCGCATTAAGCATGAGGTCCAGATCATTCGAACTGCCGGACTAATGCGGGGTCAGAACTTATCTTTCTGGTCACCACAGTTGTACTTTAAGGCGATTCTCGTCTCAATCAACTGGTCGCAGAATCTCGCTGAAGCGATGCAGTCACACGGTTTTGTGGAAGATGCAGCACGGACACATTATCGAAAAGTCCCATTAACCACGATTGATTGGGCCATCGTCATTGGTGGCATTATCCTATTACAGGTTGGCGTCTTCGTTATTCCGTGGCGCTAACACTTAACCTAACTAAAGGTTGAATGTCTCAAAACAGCTTAAACCATTGATTTAACAGT
>NZ_LFEE01000022.1:90646-127406 GCF_001039045.1 Lactiplantibacillus herbarum | reverse complement strand
AATTTTCAGATCACAAGCATACCAACACTTGCAGTGAATAATTAACTTTCAATCTTTAGATTCTGAATATTAATGTCCGAAACGTGCGCCAAAAGTTAGCTGATTCTACGTATAATTATGAATAAATAGTCGCATTTTTAGGGCAGTATTAGCTAAGCATGATAAAATAGAAGTTAAATTAGATATAACGAGGTTATTATGCAAGTAGAAAAACTAAGACAGGTAAAAGCAGCGGTATTGAAGCTAAGACAGCAACTGCGAGCCGGAGAGGTCTATCAGTCGTTGCCCCAACGTGTTGGTCAGTTAATTGAACAGGTGCCAATGAC
The DNA here is from genome assembly GCF_001039045.1 of Lactiplantibacillus herbarum. Taxonomy (GTDB): domain Bacteria; phylum Bacillota; class Bacilli; order Lactobacillales; family Lactobacillaceae; genus Lactiplantibacillus; species Lactiplantibacillus herbarum. Next base: position 127,080 of record NZ_LFEE01000022.1, on the reverse strand, counting down.
ACCGGCAACCACGGTCATCACACCTAACGATGATGAAGTATGGTCACTGGTTCAAGAATTACATCAAGGTTTAGATGACGGCTCACTCGTAGCGATAACGGATGAGCAATTACAACAATTATTGGCACACTTGGGTTCACTTGATCCACAGATTCGTGATCGGGGCTGTTACTATTTATTGAACGAAGCGTTACAACAACAAGTTCTGACACCTGATCAATTAGGGTTGATTTTTGATCAATTGATTGTAGATGATGTTTTATTTGCACACATTGATGAACCGACCAATGATGCTATCTACCAACGGTCATTTGCGATTCTGTTAATTTCGGTGTTACTCTACGCTGATCATGCGGGATTAAAATTTATGACCAGTGCGCGGTTGGAGCAAGTCGTCACCCAGTTCACCACCTATATGGTACTTGAGACGGATACCCGCGGTTTTGTGGGAACGACTGGCTGGGCGCATGCTTATACTCATATTGGTAATCTACTAGATGAGTTAGCGGATGAGAATGAATTAGCTCGGGCTGATAAATTATTGATGTTAGCCGTGTTGATTGGCCGGTATCAACGCCTGTCGACACCGTTGATTTTTGGTGAACCTGAACGGTTATCGTCTTATTTCGCATTGATCACTAATAAAGATGAGTTATACTGTGACTACTTGTTGGCGGCCTTCAAAGACTGGCATCGGCACATGGTGTCACAAGATGCTCCCGCTAGTGAAGGGGACTGGACGCGGATTTTTAACCGTAATCGGTTGCTAGAAGCAATGGCGTTGCACGATGATTTTCCAACGGCCGTTGTGGATTATTTAGATGATGAACTTGAATTTTTAGGATGATTTTGAAAGAAGGCCATTAGATGCAAGCATCAGCAGTGGGACTATATCAAGGATTACCAATCAGTGATCCGGCGAGTTTGCAAGATGTTACCATTGAAGTAGGTGAACCACAAGGTCGTGAGATCTTAGTCGCTGTGATGGCAACGGCAGTCAATCCAATCGACACGAAGCAGCGTCAAGGACAAGCGACCGTTACTGAACCACGCATCTTGGGTTTTGACGCGGTCGGCAAGGTGCTAGCTGTGGGCGAGACGGTTACGACGATTATGCCGGATGATATTGTGTACTATGCTGGCGCGGTCAATCGCCCCGGGAGTGACGCGCAGTATCAATTAGTCGATGAACGGTTAGTCGCCCAGGCCCCGAAGAGCTGGACGCCTGCTCAATCTGCTGGGTTACCACTGACAACTTTGACGGCGTGGGAAGCACTGTTTGAGAAGTTGCCATTTGTTGCAGCACCTCAAGCTAATCAGGGTCACAGTGTCCTAATTATCAATGGTGCCGGTGGTGTTGGTTCAATGGCGATTCAGTTAGCTAAGTGGGCTGGCCTAACCGTTGTGACGACGGCCGGTAAGATTGCGACTAAAGCGTGGGTCGAAGAACTCGGCGCGGACGTTGTGCTAGATTACCATGACGATTTGGCGACTCAGTTAGCGAATGCCGGGATGCCGGATGGGGTGGAACATGCGATTATTCTGCATTCAACGGATCGCTACTTACCAATCGTGGCACCGTTAGTACGGCCGTTGGGAACGATTGTTGCGGTGGTGACGAATCAGGAGCCATTACCAATGGAATTACTCAAAGCTAAGAGCTTGAACTTTGCTTGGGAGTTTATGTTCACCAAGTCGGACTATCAGTTACCAGCTATGGCGATGCAAGGCTGTATCTTAGCGCGGGTAGCTCAGTTGGCGGATGCGGGTGAACTAGTACCAACGACCAAGCGTATCTTTGATGGGATTAATGCGGCTAACTTACGTGCAGCCCACGAAGTTGTGGAAACGGGGCAGATGTTGGGCAAAGTTGTCTTGACGGCACCGTTTAAATAGTTAAAAAAGACTAGTTTTATTGCAAAAATGTTTCCAATTGTGCTTAGATATTGTAGAATTAACTAAGCCGTAGTATGAAATAAACCTTGATAGGATGAACAAAATATGGAGACACAAAAAAAGATTCACGTTGGCTTGTTATTTGGCGGTAATTCTTCGGAACATGATGTTTCGAAGCGTTCAGCGCACAACATTTACGATGCCATGGACAAGGATAAATACGAAGTTGATTTATTCTTACTAACAAAAGATGGAATTGTATTAAGTAACGCTGCGACTCAACGGATTTTTGCTGGTGAAGCGGAAGACGCTGTCGTAGCTGAAGAAATGCCAAAGCTGGATATGAGTGATCCGTTGGCACCAATCAAGAACTTAGCCTTGGCTAAGGATATTGATATCTTTTACCCAGTGGTTCACGGTAACTTGGGCGAAGATGGTACTTTACAAGGGTTATTCAAACTGTTGAAGAAGCCTTATGTCGGTAGTGGTGTCTTAGCTTCAGCTGCTAGTTTTGATAAGGATATCACGAAGCAGATCTTGACGCACAATCACATTCAAAATACCAAGTACGTTGTGGTGACACCTGAAAATCGTGATCAGATGACCTATGCTTATTTACAAGAACACGTTGGGAGTCATTTGTTCATCAAGCCCGCTAACCAGGGGTCTTCAGTTGGGATTCACAAGGCTGAAAATGAACAGGATTACCTTGATGGATTGGCAGATGCCTTCAAGTACGATTACAAGATCTTAGTTGAAGAATCAATCGACAATCCGCGTGAAGTTGAATGCTCAATCTTGGGTAATGAAGCACCTAAGGCTTCTAAATTAGGTGCCGTTGACGTACCTAAGACGGATACATTCTACGACTATAACAATAAGTTTGTCGATGCTAGTGGGGTCAACTTCGAGTTACCCGTAGAATTACCAGCAGATTTAACTAAACGGATTCAACAGATGTCTCTTGATGCGTTCGTCGCATTGGGCTTGAAGGGCATGGCCCGGGTTGACTTCTTAGTTTCTGAAGACGGTGAACCATACTTGGGTGAAATCAACACGTTACCTGGTTTCACTAACATCAGCTTATATCCTAAGTTGTGGGAAGTTTCTGGGATTGGCTACACTGATTTAATCGATCAGTTAATCCAATTAGGTTTTGATGAATTCAAACGTCAATCAGAAATCCACTATGACTTCGTGGCGTTAGACGCTGAATAGGTTTAAACCAATTTGAATAAATGATAGTGTGGTGGTTGGGATGAAGCAATTCATGCCAACCATTTTTTTGCGAGGAGGCGGATCATGATCCAACGGGGATGGCAGTTAATAAAAAACGGTTGGCAACAACTACATGGTCCGTTAGCACGATGGTGGCTGCTGGGCTTTATATTAGCGTTAGTGGTCAAAGTACTAGGATTACAAGTTGGTGGCTGGCTTAGCCTGATGGGACTACTATTACTGAGTTGTTGGTTGCCTTTAGTAGCCGCTAAGAGTAATCGCCAGCGCTGGACGTGGCGACAATTTGGCTTAGTCTGGACATTGATGATGGGGACCGGAATTTGGTGGTTACCGTTGGGCTGGGGTGGCTATCTTGCAACCTTACAAGTCAGCATTAAGTTACCGGCTACGTTGCAAAATATTATTTTTAATACGCGCTATGATTGGCTACCAATTGTGGTACCGCTCTGGGGGTTAAGCTGGCTAGTGAGTCTCAAGTGGCTGCCGGCGTTACGGCAACAGCTCCAGCAACCGACTAACTGGTCGACGTATTGGCGTACTGGTTGGCACACGTCTTGGTGGTCAGTTGTCAAACGTGGTGGTAACTGGCTAGTTGTGTTGGCAGGTTGGGCAGTAATTGCGAGTGTGGCACTCGGCGTAGTATGGATGGCTGAATTGGTTGCACCCATGCTGGGCTACGGGTTAGCCGTACTAAGTTTGACTGGGTTACAACTGCTGATTTGGCTGGCGCTAATGGGTTTGTGGCGTGAGTGGTGGCCGAATGTAACGAGTAGCCGCACTAATCATCATAATTATTGGTCAAGTAGTCTGCTTTTGATTGGTCTGCTAACCTATGCTGGTTGGTGGCTACAACCGTCAACAGCAGCGTTACCAGCCGTTATCGCACATCGGGGTGTCAATGGTGATAATGGGGTTCAAAACACGACCAAGACGCTTAAACGCACTGCTGGGCGTGTCCACCCGAACATGGTTGAAATGGATATTCAAGCCACTGCGGATCATCGCTGGGTCGTCATGCATGATCCAACGTTACAAAATTTGGCAGATCGTCCGGGTCCTGTGCGCGACTATTCATTGTCCCAGTTAGCTGGCTTACCTTTACAAGAGCATGGTCAACGAGGGCAGTTAAGTACTTTTTCCCAATACTTTCAGGTCGCGCAACGGATACGGCAGCCGTTGTTAGTTGAAATCAAAGCGGTTGGCGTAGCGGATCAATTAATGGGACCGTTCGCTGATCGCTATGCCAAGCAGTTACAACAACACCAAGGGGCCGTTCATTCCTTAGATTATCGGGTAGTGGCAAGGTTGCATCAGCGTGATCCACAGTTGAGGGTAGGTTTTATTACACCTTTTTACCTAACGGACTTTAAATTGAGTGTGGCGAATTTCTACTCGTTACAAGCGCTAACCGCCACTCAGGAGCAGGTCAATGCGGCTCATCGGGAACATCGGAAGGTGTATTTCTGGACGGTCGACCGTTCGCTAGCGATGAGGCGTCTAACGGCCATGGGGGCGGATGGACTGATAACGAATTACCCTGGAAGATTACGGCAAATTCAAAGCCAGCAGAGCCATTATTTTTTTAATCAATTGATAAATTGGCTGGTAAGTGGGTTATAATCAACTAAAAATCAAATGAGAGCAAGACTTAATTATTAAGGAAGCTATTGAGGGCGATATTAGTGCTGTACCAGTGATAGAGCTGGTTTAAGTGAAAGGTGATACCTAAAGTTAATAAATCGCTTTCCATAGTAATCCACTTTAATGAACCGATATTTAATTAGTGTGATTAACGAACTGGGTATCTAGATAATTAATAAATGACCCTAGTTGTTAATCATGGTATAAACTTAATATTGAATAAGAATTACGCGTATTTCTTGCGTCAATCGTATTATCTGAATATAATTATATGCGTGATTGTTATTGCCCAATTTGGTAGTGTCCAATTTTTTGAGTATGTTCGACTAAGTAAGAGAATTGATTAGTGTTCCAATAGTGATTTACTTACAAGTGGGGTCAAGTAAGTTGCTAGTACCAAGGATTAATTAGTGTTAAGGCAATTTAGATAAAGAGGGGTTTAGTATGAGAATATTGGGAGACAAAGTTCGGCAGTTCCGCAAGCGTAAGGGAATGTCGCAAAAAGAATTGGCAGAGGGTATCTGTACCCAGGCAACAATTAGTTTAATTGAAAAAAAGAGTAAGATTCCAAGTATGAAGATTATGATGAAAATCTGTAATCGATTAGGAATTCGTTTGTCAGAAGTCATTATTGAAAATGACGACCAGTTATATCGGACATTCAAAAAAATTGATTTATTGATTCGTCAGACTAAGTTAGAAGAAGCGCAAGAAGTCTTTGAAAGTATTCGACCAAAGCAGTTGCGTAGTAATGCGGACAAGAAACAGTATTACTACTACGAAGGTTATTTACAGTTAGTGCTTAATGACAATGCGGATGAAGCCATCTTTAACTTTGGGATGCTATTGAACCAATTTGTGAAGTCGAGTCATGACATGTTTGCCATCTTGGCCACATTAGGAACCGGGTTGGCATATGAACGTAAACAAGCCTATGACAAGGCTGAAATCTTCGTTAAGCAGGCCGTGGCCACGTTACACACGATGGACGTGCAGGCGTTGCCAATCGGTGACGACGACTACTTGCAAAATGAGATTTTGATCTATGCTTCGGCGGCGCAATTATACGCTAAGATCAATTTCCCAGAAGAAGCGTTGGAACTGATTGATTTAGCCTTGCAGAAGGCGCAAGCAAGCCAGTCACTCTCCTTGTTAGACCGGCTGTACGCACAAAAGGCTGCTAATGAAGTCGTTTTGAATAACATTCAAGCTGCTCATGATCACTATTACGTGGCCTATGCCTTGAGCTTGGTGACGCATAACAGTCGTTTGACTGAAAAGATCACTAAGGAAATGGCTGAGTATCATATCACGCCGTTGCAAGTGGCGAACGAAGCTTAGTACGCTACCCAAAACTAATTAAAGAAGTATAGTAAAAAGCACTGTTTGAATTGGACTAATCAATTCAGACAGTGCTTTTTTAGACATCAATTTCTCGATGTAGATTTACAACAACCCCAGCAAATAATTTGTCAAAGGCTGTTTTTTCAAGAATAACGGGTTCGGGATCAGCAGGTCCGTTTAAAATGAAATACTGATGATCACTACCCCAGATTACTCGCCGAATAACAGTGTCGCCACGCGAATCGAGGTTTAGCGCAACCAGTTTACTACGGTGCTGATCAGAAAAATTGCAAATAGCTGTATCAGTACTAATAACGACGAGGGAATCCATTGTAATTCCCTCAGTAATAAGCGCGTTGTCAGCGACTTTTAACCAAAAATATTGTGGTTGGGCTGCAGCAAAATCGAGATGTGGTAGTCGTGAATAGACACGACGGCTAGCAGGAATCTGCAATCTAATGGAACTATTAAGTAATTGTAGTTCGTGAACAGTAGCTTTATCAGTTGTCAGATTATCATTAGAATCAAATGTATCGGAATTATTGGGTATCAGGCCAGCTAATGTAAAAATTTCATTAGTCGTAATATTTAAACCTTTAGCGATTTTTCGTAAGGTTTCTGGTTTGGGAATTTGTCGTTTATTGTTTTCAACTTGTGAGTAGTAAGAAGAAGAAATACCACTAAAAAGTGCAACTTTGCGAACTGAATAGCGCTTCTGTGTTCGGATACGTTTTAATTGTTCGCCAAATGTTACTTTAACCATAAAAACACCTCTATATCACATTAGTATATCAAGGTAACGTGCTATCTAATAACGATATAAGTGATGTACAACTCAAAAGTGCTTGCTAAAGTGAAACGTAAAACTTATAATTCATTATGTTGTGATACTCGTTTGTAAACGTTATTAGTGATTTTATGCCTTTAACATTGGATTTTTGTAGTGCTCAGGTTGGTATGTATCATTTTACTAAAGTGAAACAATTGGTGATGATTATAGTAATGAGGTCACAAGACTGATTAGATGGTTGTTTGAGTAATGTAAGTACTTTGGAGGTAGGAATAGTGATGAAGACATGTTCAAATTGTGGTAAAGAGATTAAACGAAATACTAAGTTTTGTGTGTTCTGTGGTGCTGAGCAAAAAAAAGTTGATGATAAAGTTGAGAAGACAGAAATGGATGAAGTAAAAGTTGATACAACAATAGACAATCAGATAGAGGGAGCAACGACTACTAAAACTAGTAAAACTGAAAAACCCAAAAAACGCAGTTCACAGTGGATACTGGGAATTTGTATCTTACTTTTTGGAATTTGGGGATTACATAAATATATGACGTATTTACCAACTGGACAAACGGACCCATTCACTGTGCTAGCTTATACGGCTAAAAGAACAGATGTTTTTATTATGGCGTATGGAAGCGGCCACGAAGATGAGTTTTTTAATAATGATTATGTTATCTACTTGAATAAGAATCAGAGAACAGGGAAACTCGTATTTCCTGTTAAAGGTATGCATGACTGGCGTACACACTATTGTTATTTAGTTACTGTCGGCAATGGTAGTGATGCAAGTACACTAGCTGTTGATATAAAAAACGTTAAGTGGTCTCGCTTTATTAACGACAAAGTAGCAAAAGTAACTGGAAATAATCCATATTCATGGACAGAAAAAATGTCAATTCAATATTACAGTGACCATGTCTCTGATTTAGATGAAGCATCTAATAATAATTTTAAATAGGGGGAGAATAACGTGTATAAGCGATTAATGGGGATTATTGTACTCGTGTGTGTAGGGCTATTAGCTGGTTGTACTCAAAAGTCAAAGCAATCAGAAACGGCTAACAAGCAGATAACTAGTAATAAAGTAACGTCGGTAAAATCGGTCTACTATCAAAATCTTAGCAAAGCCGATAAAGAAAAAATCAGGTTTGATTTTACGATTGATGCGGATGATACGCAGGATAATGTTGCTGATCCAGTTTACGTGGTATCAATGAAGATTACTAATCATACCCAAAAGATAATCAAATTTGAGCAGTCCAAATTTGTTTATTTATTTGAAACAGATAAGGCTTTGTCTAAACGTAATGGATCACTAAGTATTAAGCCTAATCAGACACAAAAAGTTAATCAACTTTTTGAACAAGTACCGGAACAGGCAACGGTTGGTACTGGCATTATTGAGTATCTTAATAAAGACAATAAATTAGCTTATGCTGATTTTAAAAATAGTAAAGTTAGTTCTGACAGCTTAAATAGTACCAAATTAATTGCGATGAATAAATCAGTAACTGGTAGTAATTCAGATCAAAGTACTGATTCAGAATCGAGTGAAAGTTCAAGTGTTGATTCTGAGACTGACTCAACCAGCTCATCTGAGGTTGAAGCAAGTAGTACATCAAGGCTAACTGAAGAACAAGCCAAAGTGCTGTTAGCAAAAGCCTTTGAAGATGCAGATAGTTTTGGTGGTTATACGATTGATGAATTATCAACAATTAAAGGCTCAACTGGTGGTTGGAGTTTTGTTAATCCGGATGGTTTAAGTTGGTTTGTTTCACCGGACGGAGTAGTAAAAGGACCTGGAGACAAATAGTAAGTTCGAGTGAAGATGAGTTCTTAATTTAATATGGGATATTGAGGGGAATAGTTATGTTTATGCATTTTTTGTTATTTGGCGTGATTTGGGCGATTTTAAGTGATGTGTTTTTAAAGCCTTATGCTGATCAACACGGCTGGTCTAAAGCTAAATACTATGTTATTGACTCATTAATCTTCATGCTGATTTTTATGTTGTTTGAGCAGCAAGGTTACTATTATTTTTATTGAGACAAGTTTGGCTGAATGATAAAGAGAAATTTATAAAAGTGATATGCCAGAAATGCGGTAAAGAAGTAGAGTGTGATGTAAATTATTGCCCTTACTGTGGAAGGATTCTCAAAAAAACAATAATTGATGATGATAATTCAGTAAATAATTCCAATGAAGTGGTGGGCTACAGGGGCTTGAACCGATATCCACGGGAGACTATCAAAGCTAGCTATTACTATCTGTTTCATACTTCAGACAAATAAATTTTAAGTTAAATCAAAAAGATCGCCAACTCGGCGATCTTTTTGATTAAAACTTATTTTTTCTTAGGTTTTGGTGCCGGCTTGTTATCCAGATCAGTCCGAACAACGAGCACGTCGCAGACAGCCATTCGCGTCACGTATTCCGTTACGGAACCAATCAATAGTCGTTCAACGGCGTTTAAACCAGTTGCACCGATCATGATTAAGTCGATATCCATATCACGTGGAACATCGCGAGCAATGATGGTCTTAGGTGCGCCGTATTCGATTGAATAATCGACATTATCTAAACCATCAGCCTTAGCTTCAGCAACATACTTGTCCAAAGTCTTTTGAGCAGTGTCTGTTACTTGTTCAACCATCGTGGTATCAAAGCTTGAAATATTTTGGAACGCGCGGGTATCTACCACGTGGACCATGTGAACGGATGCTTTAGGTCCGTTCCGCTTGGCAACTGCGACCGCCTTTTTAAATGCTAATTCCGCCTCGTAAGAACCGTCAACGGGAACTAAGATGTGTTGGTATTGTTGTAACATCATTCTCACCCCTCATTACTTGATAACTATATTGTAAAGGTTTTCGTAAAAAATAAAAAGCGTTTTCCCTTAGATTTGCATAAAACTAACAAGAATTAGCGCAATTGCCATCATGATTAAGGAACCACTGGCAAGGACAATCGCAATCAACATGGTCGTCTGAATAAAAATCGTTACGATACAGGCGACGGCGACGAGGAGCATCAGACCACCGCCATAGCGGGCCACGTTCTTGATCGTAGGCGCCTTGTTAGGATCAAAGAATAGGAAGGGACGTGCTTGGTGACTGAACAAATAGTAACCTAGCCAAGCAGCAATTAAGGTGTAGATAATGAGTAATAGGGTAATCACGGGTTAATCCTCCAGATAAATTTGATGATTGCGTTAAACAATTGGTGGTTAAAAAATAAACTGAAATTACAATGGCTGAAACGGGCAATGAGTCTAGTACCATTTCAATCGTTTAGCAGTAAATAAAAAAGGCCAGGACAAGTCCTGACCACGGAAGTCACCTTCCGGAAAAACTAGTGGTGCCGTTAAAAGCCCTTCAGTATTGACCCGCTTTAAGGCAGGTGGGACGAAATGGCTGATCCGCTAACTACCAAGTGAAAAGGCGTGTTATTGGATTGGCTAAGGTACGTCCCAAAGTAGTATTAATTGTTCGGCAACACTTTTATTAGAGCAATGCGTACACCTTAGTAATTTCGACTCTTAGTCTAGCATATTAAAATAAAAGTTGCAATTATTCTACGGCAATATATGTTAGCGGTTTCTTGAGTTAGCTTTTAATAATTTTTGATACTGTTCTGCTAGGGCAGTTTCGTAGCGCCCGTTGGTTTTGGGCTGGTAATACTCAGCGTCCTTGATGGCATCCGGGAGGTATTGTTGCGCAACCCAATCGCCAGGGTGGTCGTGTGGAAAGTCATAGCCAACACCGTGACCTAACTTAGCAGCTCCTTGGTAGTGGGCATCCTTCAGATCAGCCGGAATATCGCCAAAATGGCCGTTGCGCACCGTTGCTAAAGCAGCGTCCATGGCATCAATACCGGAGTTTGATTTGGGCGATAGGGCCAGTTCAATCACGGCATTAGCCAGTGGAATCCGAGCTTCCGGAAAGCCAAGCTGATCCGCTGCCTGCACAGCCGTAACGGTGTGGGCGCAAGCAGTTGGATTGGCGAGACCGATGTCTTCATAGGCGATCACCATTAAGCGCCGCATGATACTTTTGAGGTCACCGGCTTCGACTAACCGTGCTAAGTAATGTAAGGCAGCGTTGACGTCGGAACCACGAATTGATTTTTGGAAAGCCGAGATAACGTCGTAGTGGGCGTCACCGTCCTTGTCCGCAGACAACGCTTTTTTCTGCAAACATTCTTCAATGGTCGCTTGGGTAATCGTGATGGTACCATCTTCAGCCGGTGTCGTTGACAATACGGCTAACTCTAAGCCATTAAGGGCACTGCGGAGATCACCGTTTGTGGCCGTGCACAGATGATGTAGTGCGGCTGGTGCTAGGTCAACTTGGTATTTCCCGAGACCGTCACGCTCATCTTTAAGGGCGCGTTCAACGGCGACCTGAATATCATCATCATTTAATGGAAAGACCTGAAAGATTTGTGTCCGGCTACGAATAGCGGGGTTAATACTGATATATGGATTTTCAGTGGTTGCGCCGATTAAAATAATACGGCCACTTTCGAGGTGCGGAAGTAGGAAGTCTTGCTTAGTCTTATCTAGTCGATGAATTTCATCTAACAGTAAGATGACCGTGCCACTCATCTTGGCTTCTTCGGCGACAATTTGTAATTGTTTTTTACTATCGGTAGCGGCGTTCAGCATCCGAAAGGCGTACTTGGTAGAACCAGCAATCGCACTAGCGATACTAGTCTTACCCGTGCCTGGGGGACCGTAGAGAATCATTGAGGACAGGCGTTTGGCCGTTACCATCCGCGCAATGATCTTACCCGGACCAACCAACTGTTGCTGCCCGACAACGTCTTCTAATGTCCTAGGACGCATCCGATAGGCTAAAGGTTGTTGCATTGTTTGAAATCCTCCCTTGCAAAACTAGTCCTAACTATTATAGCATTTAGGGTGAAGGTCACCGAACAATCGGTTTATAATGAATTTAAAATAGATGAGGATTGATTTTATGGAATTAGATGCAATTGGTAAAGCAATCATGCAATATCACTTAGTCCCATTGGTTCACCAAGCGAACATGGGGCTGGAAGTGACGATGCAACGGGTCAACGGGCAGGGAAACTTGTCAGTAAATGCGCATCCACAAGTGTTTGGCGATAATCAACGTAATCGTCAGCTGCGTCAAGGGTTTTCAGCGACACAACTCAAATTCAGTACGCCGGCAATGCGTGACTTATCAGCTTTAATGGCGTATTTAAATGGACTAAATACGGCGGCACGGCGAGCTTTGAAACCAGATGACTATCTCTGGCCACTGTCGAGTACGCCAGTCTTGCCAGCCGATTTAACGACGATTCCACTAGCGGATGTTGATGCGGTTAGCTTTAAACGTCGGCAACAACAGGCTAAAAAATACGATGTTCAGAAATTAATGACTACTGGGGCGCACGTCAATCTGAGTTTTAATGAACAGATTTTCACTCGTTTATATGCAGAAACATTCCACCAACAGTATCACAGTTACGTTGAGTTCCGAAATGCCGTTTATTTGAAAGTCGCACAGGGGTTTGTTCGTATGGATTGGTTGATTCAGTACTTATTCGGAGCAACGCCTAATCTAAGTGTGACGGATACTGAACGGCCACAACGCAGTAGCGTGCACAATCGGGCAGCTCGTTATAGTCAAGTTGCAGGCGACTACACGGCCATTGACCGTTACGTGACTAAGCTAGAGGCAGCGGTTCATGACGGGCAATTGTTAAGTGTCAATGATTTTGACGGTCCCGTTCGCTTACGGAGTACGGGACAATTGACGACGTTGACACGCCAAGGTGTTTACTATCTTGAATACCGGGGACTAGATCTTGATCCAACGAGTCCCGTGGGTGTTGATCAAAATGCGGTGGCCTTTATGCGGTTGCTGGCCAGCTACTTTGTGATGATGCCAGCACTGCCAACTGCGATGGTCACTAAAGTAAATGAGCAGGCTGGCCAGTTGAGTCGGCAAGTGACTGCGGAGAATCCAACGACTGCCAGTGTTCAAGCAGAACCGGCTGCACAAGTATTGGATGCCCTAGCTGATTTTGCGAAGACGTACGGGTTGCCAAATGAAGATATCGTATTGCTGGAACAACTCAAACAACGAGTGACAGATCCGAAAAAGACGGTGAGTGCCCAGGTCGCAATGCAGGAGTCAGCGTTAACGTGGGCGATGTCACAAGCGCAGACTTATCAAGCGGCTGCCTTGGAACGGCCATTTGAATTACCAGGATTCACTTCGTTAGATATTTCAAGTCAACTATTGGTACAACAAGCCTTAACAAGAGGCATTAAAACCAGTGTGATTGATGCTGACGCGAATATTTTGCGCTTGACGCAGCAGGGACAGTCACAATTAGTGGTGGCTGGTAGTGGAACTGACTTGAATCCACAAGCGCTAACTTCGATATTGCCGCATAAAGCAGCTGCGAAACAAGTTCTCACTGAACATGGCGTCCAAGTGCCCGCATCACAGACTTACCATTCAGCTAACCAGTTGATTGACGATTACGACCGCTACGTTCAAGCAGGTGGTATCGTATTGAAGGCCGCTGACCATGCTCATCAAGTTGCTGTTTTCCGAATTATGCCGGAACGACAATTGTTTGAACAGGTGGTCCACCAGTTATTTGAACAGAATCACAGTGTCATGGCGGAAGAAGTTGTCGTAGCTTCGAGTTACCGCTTCTTAGTGATCGATGGGCACGTGCAGGCGATCGTTGAACGACTCCCAGCCAATATCGTTGGTGACGGGCGTTCAACGGTGCAGACCTTATTGGATCGTAAGAATGAACGGGTACTGCGCGGAACGGCCTTCAAATACCCACAATCCAGTCTTAGATTAGGTACGATCGAACGTTACCGGTTAGAATCTTATAACTTAACGCTGGATTCCGTTGTTGGGCGGGGGACGCAGATCTTATTACGTGAAGATGCGACCTTTGGTAACGGTTCGGATGTCTTGGATGCGACGGATGATATGGATACGTCGTACGTACAAGCAGTCGAAAAACTAGTCTCGGAGTTAGGATTATCCGTAGCTGGTGTCGATGTGATGATTCCGAATCTCTACGCTGAATTAGTGCCAGAACATCCCGAGATGGCCGTGTATGTGGGTATCCACGCCGCACCATTCTTATATCCGCACTGTTTCCCAATGTTCGGGGAGGCCCAGCCGGTGACGGGGGCTTTGCTAGACGCCTTATTTAAATAGTTGAAGATTGAGGCCTCATACTAGGCATAACTTTCGCTTCCGGTGGGCAGTACTAGCTCAGCTGTGGGGAACGGGTTAAGCTTGAGAAGCGGTCTTAATCTTCGACTTGATCCTTGGCACATTTCGCCAATGACCAAGATCGTCCGTGGCGTAAGTCCGGTAAAAAAACACCGAACTAACGCCACCTTCACTGCATCGCTAGTACTGCCCACCTTCAGCTAGATTGACTTATACTTCTGAATATTGTTAGTAGCATTAGCTTGATTAACTAGAGATGGCTGCCAGTCAATCAATTAGTGATCAAGTTTAAGCGGAGCCAGCCGGGAAATTGTGCCATGTAGGCAATCTAAGATGGCGTTGTTGGCCGTCTTAGATTGCGGGACGACTTTTGAGACTTGCATTTTAGGCTCAAAAGTGAGGAACCAGACCGCAGTTTGGCTGGGGCCGGTCCCCATGGCACGTTTTCCTAGCTGGCGGAGCGGTGAATTAAATACTGATGTTTTTTGCTAGTAATTTCAGGCAACTAAAATAAGCGTCCGGGCTATAAAAGCCCAGACGCTTATTTGCATACCGAATTTCAATTGGTAAACCGTTTTTAGTTATAGAAATTTTTTGAATTTATTGAATAGGCCGCCTTGCTTAGTGCAGGGGGTAGTTGGCTTAGTTGATTGGTAGCGCTGATCGATATCGATGACGTCTTCATTGATGGCAGTTGCCGCCGTGAAGACTAGCGCATAATCCGTATCCGTAGTGCGATACATATCGTCCGTTTTAACAGTGAATTTAATGTTTGCCTGACTGGCAGCCTTGATATAGGGGCCGATAAAGTCCTGATCTAAGTTACCGTTGATGTAGAGTTGGTAGTCTGGGTGAGCTACGAATGCTTGTGTCAGTTCAGTGACGTAATGAGTCCGTTTTAATTGATACACGGTGACCGCAACTTCGACGCGTTCACGAAAAGTCCCGAGGTACTTTCGTTGTTCGTCGGGATGCAACTTTGGCGTCCCGTGCATGGCAGTTTCAATCCGGTCAACCGGTTGTTGGTCTGTTTCAGCCATTGTCTAACATCCTTTCCTAGATGATAGTACCAATTGTAGCATGTTCCCCCGGGAATGGCGATCTTAACCCGATGACGAACCAAAATGGGAGCTTTTAGTAGGTTGTTTTGGCAGATAAATTTGGTGTGGACTTAATTTTGCAGTTCGGATTAAAATACGCTATGGTAATGGTATATCAGCTACTTAGCTCAGAGTCACGACAGATAGTCTGGCGAATGAAAATGACGAAGGGCTAGAGTATAGCGTAGGGAGCGATGGAAAGTCATGTTCACAAACGATGATTTTGATATTTTTAATGAGCCAACCTTGCCAGGACGGATGCACCTGATCAAAACGGTGATTGATCCCAAATTTGAACAAGTAGCACCGCAGATCATAACGAGTTTACAAACTACTAAGTCACAGCCATTTTATGCACATGTGGCTAAACACTTGCGCCGCTTTAAGAATCCACCGGTGGATACGTGGGTTGCCTTCAGTCAGAATAAGCGGAGCTATAAAGCGTGGCCTCACTTTGAATTAGGCTTGTGGCCGGATCGGTTGTTTATTTACTTTGATATTCTGGATGAAGGTAAAGCGGCTGTTCAAGCTGGCATAAGTACGTCGCAATTGGCTGACTTGTTAAAAACCTTGCCGGCAGTCTTTGTGGTCAGTAATAACCACGGTGTAGCGGAAACGCAACCGGCGACAGCTGCTAATGTGGCTCAAGCGCTTCAGAAGTTTGATCAGTACAAGCACAAGGAATTAGTCGTTGGGCGCAGTGTGCCAGTGGGCGATGAACTGTTTGGAGATGCTGATGCCTTAGTCCGATACATCATCGCGACTTTTACCGAGTTATTACCAATTTATCAACCGATTATGGCCGCAGTAGCCGCCCAGTCAGAAGCTGTGGATAACTAATCGACTTAGTGTAAGTGAGACTAAAAAATAGGGGTGACTGTAATGATTAGTAAAATGCGTGTGATGTTGTACGTTGATGATGTCAGCGTCATCAACGATTTTTGGCAACAAGCAATCGGTGCAACGGTGGTAGAAACGTTGGCTTTACCTGAACAATACCAGGGAATCGTACTAGCGGTTACGGATGAAATTGAGCTAGCGTTATTTCCTAAAGCATTTATTCGCAAGTTTTCACCAGAAGTCTTACACGGGACACCGTCACTGATGCTATTTAGCGACGCGTTCAAGACATTACATCAGCAGATTCCGGGTGCCGGAGCAATTGTGGATAATAACGGTACGTTGACATTTAACTTCGCTGACCCAGAAGGTAACTATTTCGTCATTGCTAAAAAATAGCTTGCGTTGAAATCGGGTTAGGGAAGCAAGACCAGTAAAATCAGGACACAAAAAAACGCCGCAAACGCGACGTTTTTTGTAAACCAGAAATTATAGTTTGTTGTAGTATTCAACGATAAGTGATTCGTCGATATCTGCTTCAAGTTCTTCACGTTGTGGTAAACGAATCAATGAACCTTCGAGCTTGTCAGCATCGAATTGAACAAAGTTAGGACGTGCAACTACTGCTTCAACAGCACCAGTGATGATAACTAACTTTTGAGATTTTTCACGAACGGAGATAACTTGGCCGACAGCAACTTCGTATGAAGGAATATCAACGCGTTTGCCATCAACAGTGATGTGACCATGGTTTACTAATTGGCGAGCTTGACGACGAGTCGTAGCTAAACCTAAACGGTAAACCATGTTGTCTAAACGACGTTCGAGTAAGATCATGAAGTTAACACCATGCTTACCTTCGCGGATCTTACCAGCTTTAAGGAATAAGTTAGAGAATTGACGTTCAGTTAAACCGTACATCATCCGTAACTTTTGCTTTTCGCGTAATTGGGTACCGTATTCTGAAACCTTACCGCGACGACCTTGACCATGATCACCAGGAGCATAAGGACGACGAGCTAATTCTTTACCAGTACCGGAAAGTGACATTCCTAAACGACGGGAAATTTTCCAGCTAGGGCCTGTATAACGTGACATAAATAAATTCCTCCAATAATTTTAGTTGGAGTAAAATAATCCGATGTAAGTTCGATATTCGTTCAGATTGAACTGCAGGTTTCACCATTGCAGCCGCAGGTTACTAACTGACCAAAATATGGCACCAATCTGTTGACGAGCTTACCCACTCACTGCTGCATTATTTTACACAAAGAGTAATATAGCACGTTTACCCGTTATTAGTCAATATGAGTGGTGAGAATTGCAACAAATTCTGCTAATTCCGCTTCCTCTTCCGCGCTAAAACGGTCGAGAACGGGGGAGTCGACGTCGAGGACACCAATTTGATGACCATTCTTAGTAATCGGAATTACAACTTCAGCGTTGCTGGCACTGTCGCAGGCGATGTGGCCTGGAAATTGGTGAACGTCAGCGATTCGCTGATTACTTTGGGTTTCAAAGGCCGTCCCAACGACGCCGGCGCCAATCTTGATGTGCATGCAGGCGACTTTACCTTGAAAGGGTCCAAGATCAAGTTCACCAGTTGTATCATTATATAAGTAGAAGCCGGCCCAATTTAGATCGGTATAAGTACTGTTGAGTAGGGCGCTAGCATTTGAGAGATTAGCGACTAGGTTAGTTTCTTCGAAAAGTAACGCGTCAAGCTGCTGGTTCATGAGTGAAGTTGCGGTGTTTGCCATAGAAAATCCTCCTTGAAAGTTAACAAATTCATACTGTCTGATAGTTATGTGTATGTTATAATTTAAGATAGATTTTAATTGGATTTTCAGAAAAAAGCAAGGTTACGGTTCATCAGGGTGAGGCGCAACGGCAATTAAAACGGAATAAAATTAATGTAAGGGGTATTCGTATGCAAGTAGCAATCGGCATTGTGGTGGTTGCGATTATCATTTACGCGGCGGTCAAAGGCTTTCAAATGTACATTGATAAGCAAGTCCGCCAACTGACAGTGCGCCAGCAAGCGTTAACGAAACAATCACAGACAACAGATTTTGAAAAAATTGAACAACTGGGATTAACGGGTGGCTCGCAGGTTAAGTTGGCGGCGCTACAAGAAGCTGATCAGGCCATTCAAGACGACCAGCTACCAGCCATTGATGAACAGTTAACGGCGATCAATGCGCAAGCCCGGAGCGTTAAGTTCTTGGATGCTCAACAAAATTTAAAAAAAGCAGCAGCAGCCTTGGATGCGATTGAACAGCAACAAGCTGACATTCGTGAAGGGTTGCAAGCATTGGATGATGCCGATGAAGCTCACCGACAAGCCGTTGCTAGCTTGGAAAAGAAATATCAGGATCTACGGAAGACGTTGTTGTCACAAAACTTCTCCTTTGGACCTAGTATTGATCCGTTAGAAGATCGCTTGGCTAACCTGGAAAATGACTTCGATCGTTTTTCGGAATTGGCAAAAGCAGGGGATCACGATGCCGCTGAACAAGTCTTAGACAAGTTGCGTCATGATACCAGTGCGTTGGAGATGGATATTGACCGGATCCCACCAATTTACAAGGATCTTGTCAGTGGCTTTCCAGATCAGATTGCTGAACTAGCCAGTGGCTACCGGCAATTAGTGGCACAGAACTATCACTTTGAAATTGATTCGATTGACCCAGAGCTAACGGCGTTGAAGCAAGCAATTGCTGACAACACGGCATTACTCGGTGAGTTGAAAGTTTCAGATGCTGAGAATGGTAATCATGCAATCGCAAAACGAATTGACCACTTATACGATGTGATGCAGGTTGAAATTGATGCCAAGGCAGTTGTCGATGAACAACAAGATGCCATCAGCAAGTTCTTGACGCACGCGATGAATCAAAACCATCACTTACAGATTGAATTAGATCGGTTAGCTCAGAGTTACACGCTGAATAACCAAGAAGTTGAACGGACGCGCGAATTAAATGAACAATTGAAAAATATTGAAGCCATTTATCAAGCGGACACCACGGCGATTACGACTAAGCAAGCTGTTTACAGTCAAATTGCAGCTCACTTTAAAGAACAGGATGAGCAGCTAAAAGGCATTGAAGAAGAACAGGTTGCCATTAATGACGGCGTTGCAGAGTTAACGGCGGAAGAATCTAAAGCACACGATACGTTGCAACGGTTTGACTTTGAAATCCATGCCATTAAGCGGCAGGTTGAAAACTTGAATTTGCCTGGGTTACCTAAGGATTACTTGGACTACTTCAAAGTGGTTTCTAAAGAAATCGAACGGTTGGATCATGACATCAACAAGTTAGTGATCAACATGGACGATATCACGAAGCAACTGATCGTGATTCAGGCTGACATGGCAACCTTGCGTGAAAAGACTGATGACTTAACGGATGCGGCAACGATGGCTGAGCAATTATTGCAATATGCTAACCGTTATAAGACTAATCATGAGGAAGTACAGGAAGCTAGTGTGGAAGCACAGCGCTTGTTCAACGAAGCTCATAATTATGCTCAGAGTTTAGAGGTCATTGCCACGGCAATCGATAAGGTTGACGCGGGAGCTTATAAACGGATTGAAGACAGTTATTATGCGAATAAGCAGTCGGAACGGACGGAGACGGAAGAAAAGTAAGAGTGGGACAGCAGGCGGTTAGGAACCGAGCATAGCCTAGCAATCCTTAATGATTGTGAACTTTCAATCGTTTCTTTATGCAACAGAGTGGAGGTTTCTACCTGCTGGCGCACGTTTCGACCCTCGACATCTCACCGACTATAACAAGATAAACCCAAGCTTGGATTTTTGATCCAAGCTTTTTATATGCTGTGAATAAACTTAGTGAATCAGTTCGTAAAAAGAGTGTTGAAATCCTGGCTTTGAAACCTGGACCCTTGTTTCAACATGAATATTTGGTATAATTGCAAAGAATTCTTATCGAAAGTAAGTGCTCAGCACGACTTTGTTAGAAAGTGAAGGCTTAAAAATGATTTATTTTGATAATAGTGCAACGACCCAAGCGGCACCCGCCGTACTGGAGACGTATACGAAGGTTTCACAACAGATCTGGGGTAACCCATCTAGTTTGCATAATTTTGGTGAAACGGCTTTTCATCTATTGGAACAGTCGCGACAACAGATTGCGAGTTTAATTGGCGCACAAGCAAGCGAAATCTTCTTTACTTCCGGTGGTACGGAAGGGGATAACTGGGTGCTAAAGGGCACGGCCATTGAAAAACGAGCCTTTGGTAAGCATCTGATTACCACGGCTGTTGAACATCCAGCCATCCATAACTCAATGGAACAGTTAAAAGAATTGGGTTATGAAGTGACTTACTTACCCGTCGATAAAGAGGGGCGGATCAACGTTGAAGACCTCAAGGCAGCCATTCGACCAGATACGATTCTGGTGTCAACGATGGCCGTTAATAACGAAATTGGTACGGTTCAGCCGTTATTAGAAGTGGCGGACGTCCTCAAGGATTATCCGAAGATTCACTTCCATATTGATGCAGTCCAAGGTATTGGCAAAGGTATTCAGGACATGATCATGAATGACCGGGTCGATTTTGTAACCTTCTCTGGGCACAAATTCCATGCGCCCCGCGGTGTCGGCTTCATTTATGCGCGTCATAATCGTAAATTGGCACCGTTGATGAATGGTGGTGGTCAAGAGAGTAACTGGCGTTCAGGGACTGAAAATGTCCCCGCTATTGCTGGATTGGCCAAAGCATTACGGTTATTGTTAACGGATGAAGATCAAAAAGTGGCTCGTGAACGTGCGATTAAGCAACGAATCTATGAGCACATCAAGACTTTCCCTAAGGTGACGATCTTTAGTCAACCAACGGATGGTTTTGCACCGCACATCCTCTGTTTTACGATCAATGGTGTCCGTGGCGAGACGATCGTGCACGCATTTGAAGATCAGGATGTTTATATCTCGACAACTAGTGCTTGCTCATCGAAGAAGCACATGGCATCGAGCACGTTAATGGCTATGCATGTGCCTGAAAAGGTGGCAACCAGTGCTATTCGAATCAGTTTAGATGAAAATAACACGTTGGCGGAAGCTGACCAGTTTATCAAAGTCTTCGATCAACTCTATAAAAAATTCTCGAAGATCAACGCAGATTCATAAATAGAAAGGAATTTAGTCATGCAATACACTGAAATTATGGTGCGTTACGGTGAATTATCGACCAAGGGAAAGAACAAGCGTAACTTTATCGATAGTTTAGGCCGCAACGTCCGCAAAGCTTTGCACGATTTCCCAAAACTAGAAACTCACGCTAACCGAGATCGGTTACACATCATGTTGAATGGTGAGGATGCCGACAAGGTGATGGCTCGTTTGAAGCTAGTCTTTGGGATTCAAAACTTCTCCCCAAGTATTCGCGTGGAACCAGATATGGATGCAGTCTACGAAACAGCGATTGCTATGATCAAAGCGCAGTTCAAACCTGGAATGACTTTTAAGGTTTATACGCGCCGCTCAGATCACCAATTTGTCTACGACACGAACCAGCTCAATCAGATGGTTGGGGGTCAGATTTTTGATAACGTTGAGGGCATCAAGGTTCAGATGAAGAACCCCGATGTTGTGCTCCGTGTAGAAGTACGTACGAACGGTATCTTCCTATCATCAGAAACGATTCAGGGTGCCGGTGGTTTACCAGTTGGTACGGCCGGTAAAGGGATGCTGATGCTTTCTGGTGGGATCGACTCACCAGTTGCCGGTTACCTCGGCATGAAGCGTGGCGTTAACATGGAAATGGTGCACTTCTTCAGTCCACCATATACGAGTGAACAAGCCTTAGCCAAAGCCAAACAACTTGCTTCAACGTTAGCTAGTTATTCGGGTAGTGTTAAGTTCATTCAGATTCCATTCACCGAAATCCAAGAAGAAATCAAAGAAAAAGTGCCAGAAGGTTATCTGATGACTGTTCAACGGCGCTTGATGATGCGTTTAATGGATGCTATCACCCGCGAACGTCATGGTAAAGCTATCTTTAATGGTGAATCATTAGGGCAAGTTGCGTCACAGACGATGGACAGTATGATTGCTATCAATGACGTAACGACTTTACCTGTCTTACGGCCAGTTATTTCGATGGATAAGACCGAAATTATCAAGGTTGCGGAAGATATTGATACGTACAACTTATCGATCATGCCATTCGAAGATTGCTGTACAATCTTTGCACCACCCGCACCAAAGACTCATCCTCGATTGGACCGTTCACAGGCTTACGAAGAACGGATCGACGTTGAAGGCTTAATGGCTCGGGCTTTAGCTGGAGTTGAAATCAGTGAAATCAAGCCTGGCGAAAACTACATGAACCAACAAGAAGATGTTTTTGCTGAATTACTGTAATTCGCGTTGGTACTAATTTTAGTTAAATAAACAGTCTAAACTCACTCTAGTTTGAAACTAGGGTGAGTTTTTTTGTTGAGTTGAAATTAATCACTACTTTCGCCTCCGGTGGTCCGTACTAGCTCAGCTGTGGGGACCGGCCCAAGCCTGAGAAGCGGTCTTGGACCTCGACTTGATTCTTAGCACAGTTCGCTAATAATCAAGATCGTCCGTGGCCTAACTCCGGCAAACCACCGTACTAACGTCACCTTCACAGCACCGCTAGTACGGACCACCTCTGACTAGATTGATCGATACTATGATGATTCTAGCTAATTTCGATCTTTATTAAGCAAAAAATAGGAAAGTAGTATCAGTGTTTGAGTTGGATTTAAGCGGAGTCAGCCGGGGAAACGTACCATGAAGGCAATCTCAGGTGGTGTTTTTGGCCGCCTGAGATTGCGGGACGTCTTTTGAGACTTGCATTTTAGGCTCAAAAGCGAGGACCCAGACCGCACTTTGGCTGGGACCGGTCCCCATGGCATGTTTTCCTGGCTGGCGAAGCGGTGAATTAAGTACGGATAATGATTTAGAAAATGCAGTTGTTCGTAACTGTTCTGTCACTTACGACTTTGGTTAATAGTTATTTCTGAGTCTAAGTATGATAGCGGTCGCTAGTTTAGGCGCCAGTAAATAAAAAACTTCAAAATTGCGGTAATATCATTTGCGAGTCACCGGAATTTGCGGTAAATTTGAAGCATACTAGTTCTATCCAAAATTGAGGATGACAATCAGTTATCGAAGGGGTGTTTGATGTGCAAGTATTATTTCATGACCAAGTGTTAGATTTAGTTGGCGAACCATTAGAAGATGGTGCACAGTTACCAAAATTTAAGTTTTTTACCACCCATGATAAGAAGATTAAGACTAAGGACTTGCTGGGCAAACCGGTACTATTCAGTGTAATGCCGGATATTGATACCCGGGTTTGCTCAATTCAGACCAAGAAGTTTAATCAACAGGCTGATAAATATCCTCATATTCAATTCTTAGCCGTTTCTAACAACTCAGCAGCGGACCAAGCCGGCTGGTGTGCTAAGGAAGGCGTTAAGAACTTAACGGTTGTTTCAGACGAAGAACTGTCCTTTGGTTACGCAACTAACTTGTACTTACCAAATAACGGGACTTTGACGCGTGCAATCTACGTGGCGGATGCTGAAGGCAAGATCGTTTATCATGAAATCGTGCCAGATGTTAGTCATGAACCTAACTACGTGGCAGCGCTTGACGCGTTAAAACAATTTGAATAAAGATTGACGATAGACTAAAAATTCATTACAATAGTGTCAATTAGCAATGAACAAGCGAGTAAGCATTCGCTAGCGTTTACAGGAAGAAAACGGGACTGAGAAGTTTTCGACGCGCGGGTGATGAAAGTAACTTGTGAGCTGTTATTCTGAACTGGGTTTTAGGTAGGAATAACCGGACGGGATACACCGTTCGTTAACAACGATGTTTAAGTTGTAAGGTAATCGTGATGGTTACCTTAAAATTAGGTGGTACCGCGAAGTCGCTTCGTCCTAGTAATCAGGATGAAACGGCTTTTTTAGTGCCTAAAAACGAGAGGACGTGCCCCAATGACAGAAGAACTAACGACTGATATGCCAACCAAATATGACCCCACCGCTGTTGAAGCTGGGCGTTACCAAACTTGGTTAGACCAAGATCTATTCAAGCCTTCGGGCGACAAAAAAGCAAAGCCTTATTCAATCGTATTACCTCCACCAAATGTAACGGGTAAGTTGCACTTAGGCCATGCTTGGGATACAACGCTTCAAGATATTATTATTCGTCAGAAGCGGATGCAAGGGTTTGATACGCTCTGGGTTCCCGGGATGGACCATGCTGGGATCGCAACTCAAGCTAAAGTTGAAGCTAAGTTACGTGAACAAGGCGTGAGTCGTTACGACCTCGGCCGTGATAAGTTTATTCAACAAGTTTGGGATTGGAAAGACGAATACGCTTCAATCATCAAACAACAGTGGGCTAAGATGGGCCTTTCAATGGACTATTCACGTGAACGTTTCACGATGGATGACGGTCTATCAGACGCTGTTAAGAAGGTCTTCGTTGATTTATACAACAAGGGCTTGATCTACCGTGGCGAATACATCATTAACTGGGATCCACAGGCACGGACGGCCTTATCCGATATTGAAGTGATTCATAAGGATGACAAGGGTGCGTTCTACCACGTCAAATACCCATTTGCAGATAAGAACGTGACCTTTGAAGGCAAACACTACATCGAAATTGCAACGACTCGTCCTGAAACCATGATGGGTGATACAGCAGTTGCCGTTCACCCAAGTGACGAACGTTACAAGGAATTAGTTGGTCAAAAGGTCATCTTGCCTTTAGCTGATCGCGAAATTCCAATTATTGCCGATCAATACGTTGACCCTGAATTTGGGACTGGGATGGTTAAGATTACCCCTGCCCATGACCCTAATGACTTCCAAGTTGGTAATCGTCATGACTTGGAACGAATCAACACGATGAACGAAGACGCTTCAATGAATGCCAATGCCGGTAAGTACGAAGGTATGGACCGTTTTGACGCTCGTAAAGCCATGGTCAAAGATTTGGAAGACTTGGACTTAATGATCAAGATCGATCCAATCGTCCACAGTGTTGGGCATTCGGAACGGACAGATGTTCAAGTAGAAGCCCGCTTATCAACACAGTGGTTCGTTAAGATGAAGCCACTCGCTGAACAAGCGTTGAAGAACCAAACTAGCGATGACGCTGTTAACTTTATTCCTAAGCGTTTTGAAGATGCCTTCCAACAATGGATGGAAAACATTCATGACTGGGTTATCTCACGTCAACTCTGGTGGGGACACCGAATTCCAGCCTGGTACAGCAAGACGACCGGTGAAACTTATGTCGGTGTTGATGAACCTAAAGACCTTGAAAATTGGGAACAAGATGAAGATGTTTTGGATACTTGGTTCTCGAGTGCCTTATGGCCATTTTCAACGATGGGTTGGCCTGATGAAAATTCAGAAGATTTCCAACGTTACTTCCCAACTAGTACTTTAGTAACGGGTTACGACATCCTCCCATTCTGGGTATCACGGATGATCTTCCAAAGTCTTGAATTTACGGGTCGCCGTCCGTTTAAGAATGTCTTATTACACGGTTTGATTCGTGATGAACACGGTATTAAGATGAGTAAGTCACTCGGTAACGGGATTGATCCAATGGACGTCATTAGTAAGTATGGTGCCGATGCCTTACGTTGGTTCTTATCAAACGGTTCAACAGCTGGACAAGACGTTCGTTTCAGTTACACGAAGATGGACGCTGCCTGGAACTTTATCAACAAGATTTGGAATGCTAGCCGTTACGTGATTATGAACTTAGGTGAGATGTCAGAACCAACTTTACCAGCGCAGTCTGAATGGACATTAGCTGACAAGTGGATCCTGAGTCGCTTAAACGAAACGGTTAAACAAGTGACAACGACCTTCGACAAGTTTGACTTCGGTGAAGCTGGTCGCTCGCTCTATAACTTTATCTGGAACGATTTCTGTGACTGGTATATTGAAATGAGTAAGGAAGTCTTAACTGGTGATGACGAACGGGCCAAAGAGAATACGCAAAACGTCTTAGCTTACGTGCTTGATCAGATTTTACGGTTACTTCACCCAATCATGCCATTCGTTACTGAAAAGATCTGGTTATCAATGCCTCACGTTGGCGAATCATTAGTAGTTGCTGCTTATCCAGTTGATCACCCAGAATTTGATGATCAGACTGCAGAAAGCGATATGGCATCGTTAATCGAATTGATTACGGCCGTTCGGAGCATTCGGGCAGAAGCTAACGCTAAGATGACGTCGACAGTTGATCTCTTGATCAAGACGGACAACCAACGTTTACAATCAGTGTTCAAAGCGAATGAAGATTACATTCAACGTTTTGCACATCCAAAGACGTTATCAATCGGGGCAGATGTTACGGCACCTACCTTGGCTATGACGCAAATGATTAGTGACGCTGAAGTTTACGTTCCGTTGGCTGAATTAGTCGACTTAAACGAAGAAATCAAGAAGCTTGAAAAAGAACAAGCTAAGTTTGAAAGCGAAGTAACGCGGGCCACTAAGAAGCTTGGTAACGAACGATTTGTTGCCAGTGCCCCTGAAGCCGTAGTTGCTAGCGAAAAAGAAAAATTAGCTGATAACGAAACGAAGTTAGCAGCAACTAAGCAACGGTTGATCGATATTAAGAAAGCCCAAGCTTAAGTTTGACTGGTCTACGCGTCACGATTCTGTGGGCGCGTAGACCTTTTTATTTAATTGATTGAAAGAGGGACACAGCGATGACAGACTATGAAGCAGCTTTGGCCTTTATTCACGGCCGGACTAAGTTCAAAAAAGCACCCACATTAACGCGGATGCGGCGATTCTTAAGTGATTTAGGTGATCCTCAGCTAAAGGTGCAGGGCATTCACGTTGCGGGTACTAACGGAAAAGGTTCTACCGTCGCTAATTTACGGGACCTATTCATGGCGGACGGCATGACTGTGGGAACCTACACGTCACCGTTCATTGTCCGGTTCAACGAGCGTATCAGTGTCGATGGCGAACCCATCAGTGATGAAAATCTCGTTGCGTTAGTGAAGCAGGTTCAACCAGTTGTCGCCGAGTTGGATGCAACTTTGCCAACTGGTGGACCGACCGAGTTTGAAATCATTACGGCGATGATGTTCTTGTACTTTGCGAGCCAATCCATTGATATTGCGATTATCGAGGTTGGGTTGGGTGGTTTGTATGACTCAACCAACGTGTGGACGCCAAAAGTCAGTGCAATTACGACGATTGGTTATGATCACATGCATATCTTGGGCGACACGTTGACGGCGATTGCCACGCAAAAGGCTGGTATCATCAAGCCAGATGTTCCAGTAGTCGTCGGTGAGTTACCAGCAGAGGCTCAGGCGGTGATGGTAGCAACTGCGACAGAACAGCACGCGCGGTTACAGACATTAGGCGTCGACTTTACGACTAAACTCCTACCACCTCAAGGCTGGGAAGAACGTTTTAACTATGATGGTGAGGCCCACTTTAAGGACTTGACGACCCCATTATTGGGAGATTATCAAGTAGCTAACGCGGCAGTAGCACTGACGGCCTATCTGACGTACCATCAACAAACGGAGGCACCGGTACTTGCTAAGGACGTCAAAAAGGCGTTAGCCAACGTGCGCTGGCCGGGCAGACTAGAGCGTGTGAACCAAGAACCATTGATTATGATTGACGGGGCCCACAATGAGCCAGCGATGCTAGAATTAGCAACGACTTTGAAAGAGCGTTTTGGTCAGCAGATGGTTTACGTTATCTTTGCGGTGCTAGCGGACAAACAACACCAACAGATGATTCAGACGTTAGGGGCCTTGCCCAACGTGCGCTTGTTACTCACCCAGTTTGCTGGGCCTAGTACTCAGCGTCAGGCGACTGATCCAGAAATGTTGGCCGCTGAAATGCCAAATGGTCGTGACGCCGAAGTTTTTGATAACTGGCAGGCGGCATTAATGCAGGCGACTCAGGAGATGTCAGATGAAGACGTCCTACTATTGACCGGTTCACTGTACTTTATCTCGGATGTGCGCGCTTATTTCAAAGGTGAAACTGACGATTAAGGCGGCATTCTAAAACGAGCCGTTGTTTTCGCCTCCGGTGGTCAATGCTAAATCAGCTGTGGGACCGGGTTAAGCCTGAGAAGCGGTCTAACCCTCGCTTTGGTCATCGACAAAGGTCGTCAATGATCAAAGACGTCCGTGGTGTAATCCCGGCAAAATGCACCGGAATAACGCCACCTTCACAGCACCGCTAGCATTGACTATCTCCGGCTAGATTGGTTGACTCAGTAATTGTTAATTGAGTTCTTAATTAGGAAAACGTGAGTGAACTAAGAAGCTAACATTGAAGTTGAGTTTGAGCGGAGCCGGCCGAGGGAATATGCCATGAAGGCAATCTTAGATGGCGTCCTTTGCCGTCTTAGATTGCGGGACGTCTTTTGAGGCTTGACCTTTAGGCTCAAAAGCGAGGTTCCAGACCGTATTATGGCTGGAACCGTGCCGCATGGCATATTTCCTCGGCTGGCGGAGCGGCGAATTAAGTGTCCACGTTTGTAACGAAACTAATTTTAGTAGCAAGTAAAAAATGGTAGCCTGCGTTGCTTGCGAAACTATCCTGTAGAAGGGGTGGTTTTAATGACAACGTTGAGTGAACGAAATCTACCAGTGACGCAAATTCATGATTTGATTGAACAGTACTTTGCAACGTTCTTATCCGCATCAGCGGTAACTCAGACTGTTCATAAATTTGAGCAACAGTTTCCACCAGGGCAAGCAGTAAGCTGGCTTAAACAGACGACGAGTGACCCGTTGTGGAATGGGTTACTGATTGCGTTGCAATGTGGTCAACTGCTTCCACATCCAAGTCGACTTGTCTTAGGACAGGTTTATGGTAGCCAGCAGATTGGCGCGGTTTTAGCGCAGGATTTTGCTGATTTGGAACAGGAACAGCTGCAATTACTCTGCTTGGACACGAAGAACCAGATCATTAAGCGGCAGATTGTGTTTCAGGGGACGCTCAATAGTTGTCCCGCACATCCGCGGGAAATCTTTCAAGTAGCGCTCACCACGGCGACTGCTCGAATCGTGATTGCACATAATCATCCTAGTGGCGATGTGAAACCGTCAGAAAAGGACATTGAGTTTACTAAACGCCTTCAGTTAGCTGGTGAAGTGATTGGAATTCCGTTGTTGGACAGTTTTGTCGTGGGTGTAAACGATTACTTCAGTTTTGCAGAGCATGGATTGCTAAATTGTAATACGGATTCGTAATAGAATGTGGTAAAATAACGGGGTTAGGACTGATAAATCAATCAGCCTGATCGCGTTATTTTTGTTAAATTTTATCTAAGTTAGATAGTGGGACAGTATTTTTCGCTAAATTACGGTATGCTAGAATTCAGGCAGTACTTTTTAAGGACTGTGCGATTATGCTATAATACTTACTATTATGACTAATAAAAAATTAAATTTGTAATTGATGAAGGGATGAATGTAGTGTTCGGATTTGGGACAAAGAATATCGGGATTGATCTCGGTACGGCCAACACAATTGTATACGTTGACGGCAAGGGCATCGTATTGCGGGAACCATCCGTAGTTGCGAAGAACACGAAGACCGGGGAGATTGTTTCCGTCGGTTCTGAAGCACGGGATATGATTGGGAGAACTCCAGCAAGTATTGTGGCAATTCGACCAATGAAAGACGGTGTAATTGCTGACTACGATACCACTGTAGCCATGATGAAATATTTTATTCAAAAGACCTTAGGACGCTCAAATGGCAAACCTTACGTTATGGTTTGTGTGCCAAGTGGTGTTACTGAAGTTGAGAAGCGTGCTGTGATCGATGCAACGCGGGTTGCTGGTGCACGTGATGCTTACGTAATCGAAGAACCATTTGCTGCTGCAATTGGTGCTGGGTTACCAGTCATGGATCCAACTGGGAGTATGGTCGTTGATATTGGTGGTGGTACTACCGATGTTGCGACGATTTCACTCGGTGGGATCGTTTCAAGCCGTTCGATTCGAATGGCCGGTGATAAGATTGATGATTCGATTATTTATCACGTTCGTCAGAAGTTTAACCTTTTAATTGGTGAACGTACGGCGGAACAATTAAAAATTGATTGTGGCTCTGCTTCCTTAGAAGCTGCTGAAGAACTTGAAGGCTCGACCATTCGTGGACGTGACCTCTTATCCGGGTTACCAAAAACGGTTGATATTTCAGCAGTTGATGTTGCTGAAGCGATTCAAGAAATTGTTTCAGAAATGATTTCTGCCATTAAGGAAACTTTGGAAGAAACTTCTCCAGAAATTGCTTCTGATGTTATTGACCACGGGATCGTCTTAACCGGTGGTGGTGCCTTACTGAAGAATCTTTCTGAAGTGATTGCGGATGAAACGAAAGTACCAGTTTTCATCGCTAACGAACCCCTTGACTGTGTTGCAGTTGGGACGGGCGAATCACTTAAGAGCATCGACGTTATGAAAAAGCGATAACAGGTGAGCGGGAAGATCTCTTCCCGCTTATTTATTGTTATAACATTGAATTTTCGACCGGGGGTTCATTATGCAAAAGTTTTTCTCTAACCGTAAACTAGTGATCGTCATCATTGTCTTGATTATTAGTGTCGGCTTGATGAGTGTCTCAGTAGCAATTCGTGACAAGAAGTCGACGCCACCACTGATTCAGCAATTTGGGAATGATGTGGCTGGGGCGGTCGATCGGGTGATTGCATTGCCTGTCAATGGCTTACAAAGTGCCACGAATTCAGTTTCTGATTTATTGAACACTTATCAAGAAAATCAAAAATTAAAGAAACAAGTTGATCAATTAGCACAAGCTAAGGTTACTGCACAGACAACGAGTGCGGAAAACAAGCAGTTGCGCAAACAATTGAAGTTGAATGAATCGTTATCTGATTACACTGCCGTAACGGCTAATGTTTTGACGCGGACACCTTCTTCATGGATGAACCAGTTGGTGATTTCTAAGGGTGCCACGGCTGGTGTGAAGAAGAATGCGCCAGTGATGTCTCAATCTGGGCTGATTGGCCGGGTCGTTGAAGTGAACCAAACGAATTCTAAGGTTGAATTGATTTCTAATACCAGTTCAACTTCAGATAAGTTTGCCATTCAAATCACGAACAGTGCTGGTAAGACGGTCAATGGGATCGTATCAGGCTATGACAAGAGTAGTAATTTGTTGACGATGGGTTCAGTAACGTCCAACGTTAAGATCAAGAAGGGTGACAAGGTTGTCACGAGTGGTTTAGGTGGTAATACACCTAAGGGCCTCTACGTGGGGACGGTTGCCACTGTTAAGCAGGATGATTATGGTTTGGCTTCTGAAGTTGAAATCACACCCGCAGCGGACTTGAGCGACTTAACGGTCGTGACGGTTGCTGAACAATAGGGGAGGTGCAACGATGCGTTACTCAAGATTAAAAATACTCTTCCCAATTGGGTTGTTTGTTGCACTTTTTTTGGACGGTGCGTTGTCCAATGTGTTTGCGGGTAAGCTATTTAGCTATCCGTACTCGAGTGTTTTACACTTGGTATTAATGTGGATTATATTTGCTGTCTTTTTAGATGATCGTGATGACTTATCAATTGGGATGTGGTCGTTTTTTGTAGGACTCGTGTTTGATTGGTACTATACCGGTATCTTCGGGGTCTACATGATTGGCTTGCCATTGATTGTCTATATCTGTCGGCAGATTAAACCGTGGTTGGATCAGAATTTCTTGACGTTACTGATGGTTTACATCATTAACCTCACGATTCTCGAAACCTTTACGTTTATCTGGTATTCGATGAGTCACGTCGCTTCTAGTACGGTGGCGGACTTCACAGTCTATACGCTGGGACCAACCATCGCCACGAACTTAGCGATTTTTGTGATTCTATATTATCCAATGCGGCGATTGTACCTCAGTGTTAATTAGTCGGCAGAAAGGAATTCTAACATGCAGCAAAATGTGGTTTTAAAAGCCAGTAGTGATGGTTATGAATTAATCTTGCGGCAAGAGGCTAGCTTTGATGACATTATGCTTGATCTAAAGGTCTTATTGGATCGGTTACAAGCAGATAATACGGCAGATAAACAGATTGCTTTTGATCTGGATACCGCGAGTCGCTTGTTAACTCCAGAGCAGAATCAAGAAGTCACTCAATTGGTGCAACGCTACCCGCTATTTAATATTCACAAGTTAACGGCGGACGTTATTTTAACGTCCGATGCGTTGGCTATGATTGACCGTGATACGGTTCATTTGGTTAACCAGATTATTCGCAATGGTCAAGTCGTAGAGGTTGCGGGGGATGTCTTATTCTTCGGTAAGGTTCACGAGGGGGGCGTCTTGCGGGCAACTGGGAGTATCTTTGTGATGGGAGAGATTAACGGGGCGCTTGAAGCCGGTTATCCTGATCATAATGATGCGGTCATTGTTAGTTCGCTAGCCACCGTTCCGCGTGTGCGGGTCGGTGAGATGTTAGAATTAGTTGACCTTGAAAAGATTGTTGAAGGTACTAACGTGGTTTATATTAATGATATTCAAACGTTGGACTATCAACCGCTGAACCAATTGAAACGGGTACGACCGAAGTTATTTACTCGAAATGGAGGACATATTTGATGGGAAAAGCAATTGTCATCACCTCTGGTAAGGGCGGGGTCGGTAAAACGACTACAACAGCCAATCTAGGGACGGCCCTTGCATTGATGGGCAAAAAAGTTTGTTTAGTCGATCTTGATATCGGTCTACGTAACTTAGACGTGATTTTAGGACTAGACAACCGTATTTTATATGATATTGTCGATGTCGTTGCGGGACGGGCACAGTTACGGCAAGCCTTAGTTAAGGACAAGCGTTTCGATGACCTACTGTTCCTCTTACCAGCTGCTCAGAACGCAGATAAGGATTCACTGAATCCTGATCAAGTACGAGCATTGGTGGAAGAATTGAAACCAGACTTTGACTACGTCTTATTGGATTGTCCTGCTGGGATCGAACGTGGCTTTATGAATGCCATTGCGGGTGCCGATGCAGCGATTATTGTCTCAACACCTGAAATTTCAGCTATTCGTGATGCTGACCGGGTTGTTGGGTTATTGGAACAATATCCATTAGCCGAATCACCTAAGCTAGTCATTAACCGAATTCGTCGTCGAATGATGCAAGATGGTGAAACAATGGATATTGATGAAATCACTCACCATCTATCGATTGATCTATTAGGGATTGTCTTCGATGATGACGCCGTTATTCGGACGTCGAACAATGGGGAACCGATCGTCTTAGATCCTAAGAATTCAGCGTCGCAAGGCTACCGTAACATTGCGCGCCGAATCGAAGGTGAAACGGTACCATTGATGAATATCGATGCACCTAAAGCAGGCGTTTGGTCACGAATTGCTGGGATTTTTCACCGAAACAAGTAAAAAAGACTTGACGTTGTGTTAATTAACGCTTATTATGAGTGCAACATTAAAAAACAGAGAACAGAAGAGTAGTTGTTGTAAGCTTGCCTAGCGAGTCGTCGGTGATGGAAAGACGATCAAGCGCAATAATGAACCACATCTGTGAGTTGGACGACTGAAGTTAGTAAGTTGTTCCGGTTGGCCTCGTTAGCGGCGGAGTTTAGTGATAAACTCGTTGAGATTGATTGCGCGAGCAATTGATGAACATGAGGTGGAACCGCGATTAAATCGTCCTCTTAAGCTACTGGCTTAAGGACGATTTTTTTATTATCACAAAACTCCCTGAGGTAATGACTGTGAGGTTATTACGAAGTGAGGTGGAACCACGGGTAAACCGTCCTCTTGAGATTAGTCTCAAGGGGACTTTTTTTGTGGCTGAAAACGGTGATCGTTATTAACGACACTGATTGTGAACTGTTAAATTCGGGAGGGAAAGCACATGCACTATATTTTAGAAATTTTGCCATCATTATTATCTGGTGCCGGTATGACACTAAAAATCTTTATTTGGACGTTGATCGGATCATTACCTTTAGGGTTAGTGGTTGGACTAGGATTAATGTCAAACATTAAACCATTACAGTGGTTACTGAACTTTTACGTTTGGTTGATGCGTGGAACACCGTTATTACTTCAATTGATCTTTGTCTTTTACGGTTTACCACTGATTGGGATTGTCTTCCCACGTTACTACGCCGCACTGTTTGCCTTTATTCTTAACTACGCCGCTTACTTTGCAGAAATCTTCCGTGGTGGTTTACAGTCAATCGACAGTGGTCAGTATGAAAGTGCCCGCG
Organism: Lactiplantibacillus herbarum; assembly: GCF_001039045.1. Taxonomy (GTDB): domain Bacteria; phylum Bacillota; class Bacilli; order Lactobacillales; family Lactobacillaceae; genus Lactiplantibacillus; species Lactiplantibacillus herbarum. The sequence continues at coordinate 92,691 of NZ_LFEE01000022.1, read as the reverse complement.
TACTACGTTTAAGTTATGTTCAAACGATTCGTAAGATCGTGATTCCACAAGTGATCAAAATCGTGTTACCATCCGTCGGTAATGAAGTCATCAACTTAGTTAAAGATTCTTCGTTAGTATACGTTATCGGTTTAGGCGACCTCTTACGTGCGGGGAACGTGGCTACGGCTCGTGATGTAACGTTGGTACCATTAGTGTTAGTTGCAGTGATCTACTTGCTACTAACAGCCGTAACGACGTTTATCCTTGGACGCATCGAAAAGCACTACAGCAGCTGGAAATAGGGAGGCAACAATATGTTAGAACTTAAAAATATTACTAAACAGTTTGGATCACGAACCATCATTAAAGATCTGAATTTGACGGTTAAAGATGGCGAAATCTTAAGTATTGTTGGCCCATCCGGTGCTGGTAAGACGACGTTACTTCGTTGTATCACGGGACTTGAAAAGGTCAATGCCGGTGAGTTTCTGGTAGATGGCAAGGCTTTTGATCCTTATACGAATCGCAGTAATGACAGTGTTATCGGGGTTGTCTTTCAAAATTTTGAATTGTTCCCAAACTTAACGGTGATGCAAAATATTACGTTGGCTCCAACGATGGTCTTAAAGCAGAGTGCCAATGAAGCTCAGGAACAAGCTCAAGTATTGTTAGACCGCCTTGATTTGACCGACCAGGCAGATCAATATCCATTCCAACTCTCTGGTGGTCAAAAGCAACGGGTCGCAATTGCCCGCGCGCTTGCTATGAAACCAAACGTTCTCTGCTATGACGAACCAACTTCTGCGTTAGATCCTAATTTACGTGAAGAAGTTGAAAAGTTGATTCTCGGCTTGAAGGCGGATGGGATGACACAGATCGTGGTTACCCATGATTTGACGTTTGCTGAAAATATTGCGGATGACATGTTCAAAGTTGAAACGAATAAGACGAAGTAGGGGGTGCTGAGATGAAGAAGAGGCTGATTTCACTGAGCATGATTATGATCATGCTACTAGGCTTAGCCAGCACCTTGAGTGGTTGTGGTCAGAGTGTGACAAAAAAAGCTGACACGCAGGATACGTGGGCTAAGATGAAGAAGCGCGGAACCGTTGTCGTTGGTTTAGACGACAGTTTTGTCCCAATGGGCTTCCGTGAAAAATCCGGTAAGTTAGTCGGTTATGATATTGATTTAGCCCGCGCTGTTTTCAAGCTGTATGGGATCAAAGTCAGCTTCCAAACGATTGACTGGTCGATGAATGCAACTGAATTACGTAACGGGACGATTGACTTGATCTGGAATGGTTATACCAAGAATCCAGAACGTGAAAAAGTCGTTGCATTCAGTAACACTTACCTTAAGAACAAACAGGTTTTAGTATCTTTAAAGAAGAATAACATCAATTCATTTAACGATATGACTGGTAAGACATTGGGTGTTCAATCTGGTTCATCGGGTTACGAATCATTAGAAAATAACCCCACGTTGTTAAAGAACAAGATTGCTAAGAAGACGCCAGTTCAGTACGATACTTTCAACAACGCCTTCTTAGACCTTAATGCAGGCCGGATTCAGGGTCTCTTGATTGATAGCGTCTACGCCAATTACTACATTAAACACGAATCTAATTCAGCGGATTATCACGAAACGCAAGGAACCTTTGAGTCAGAAGACTTTGCCGTTGGGATGCGTAAGGGTGATAAGACCATGCGCCGTAAGGTCAACGCTGGGTTGAAGACGCTTAAAGCGAACGGAACCTTAGCTAAGATCAATAAGAAATGGTTTGGTAATCAGAAGGTTGAAAATTAGTTCGTAACCACTGATTGAATCATTAAAAAGGCACCGCTCAGCACTGGTCGTTAACAGTGTTGGGCCGTGCCTTTTTAAGTGAAAAACTAATTACTTAATAAAAGTGTTGGTATAGTTCACTATTTTCGTCTCCGGTGGTCAGCACTAGCTCAGCTGTGGGGATCGGTGCAAGCCTGAGAAGCGGTCTTGCACCTCGACTTGGACCTTGTCACAATTCGCCAATGACCAAGGTCGTCCGTGGTGTAAGCTCAGCGGA
>NZ_LFEE01000022.1:74061-90580 GCF_001039045.1 Lactiplantibacillus herbarum | reverse complement strand
GTTATCTTTCAGAGAATTGTTGATGATTCTGAATTGGTGCAAGCATGGTGGCTGTATAGCCGGTTTAAAGTTAGGTGCGCACATGTCTGTTATTGAATACTATCCAGACGTGAGGGGCGTCCTGACAATGTTCAGTTGTGCCCACCACGTTCCAACCATTGTCAGGATGACCCGGTAGGCGGTATAGGGAGCACCAAAGTGGCATCCTAGGCATGTACTTAACGTGTACGGCTTCTCGTAATGGTCATCCTTTATCATGAGTGTTGTAATAATTTTTGAGACAAAAAAAGCGTTTGGCAAGTTCCAAACGCTTAGTTCGTGATTAATGATTAAAAAATTCATCATACAAAGCAATCACTGCTTGATCCGCATCACGGTCATGGATACCGAACATGATTGAAATTTCAGACGCACCCTGGTTGACCATGATTAATTTTATGTTATGGTTCGCTAGGGCTGTAGCGGCGCGTGACATGATGCCGACGCGGTTACGCATGCTTTCGCCAACGAGCATCAGAATCGAGTAGTCGTGGGTGAAATAGATTTCATCAGGTTGAATGGCTGCTGAGATTTCAGCGACTAAGGCTTTTTCCAATTCAGGTGTGAGTTGGTGTTCGTCAAAGATGATGGTTAAATCATCGATCCCAGACGGCATGTGTTCATAACTGATGTGGTGGTTCTCTAAGATGGTCAAAATCTTGCGGCCTAAGCCGACTTCTTTGTTCAGTAAGTATTTGCGTAAGTATAGTGAACAAAAGCTTGAGGAACTTGCAATCCCAGTGACAGGGGCCTGTGAGTCAGGTTCACGCGTGGACTTGATCAATGTTCCGGGTGCTTCCGGATGATTCGTGTTCTTAACGTTGACCGTAATGTTACCTTCAATGGCCGGAATCAGTGCTTCATCATGAAAGACTGAGAAACCAGCGTAGGATAATTCACGCATTTCGGTAAAGGTCATTTCACTGATGGCGGCTGGATGGGTGACGAGTTTAGGGTTGACCGCATAGATGGCATCAACGTCCGTAAAGTTCTCGTAGAGGTCGGCTTTGACACCACGCGCAACAATCGCACCGGTGATGTCGGAACCGCCCCGTGAGAAAGTACAGATTTGGTCGTTACGGTTGTAGGCGAAGAAACCAGGAATAACTAGAATCTGTTCACTGTGGGCCCACTTAGCCAGTTGTTGGTAACTACTTTTGATGATTTGGGCATCGTCGGGAACGTCAGTGACGACCATGCCAGCGTCCTTAGGATCCAAATAGCGGGCGTTGAGACCAGCTTGTTGAAAGACTGCCGCAACTAGTTGGGCGTTCAGACGTTCACCGTGAGCCTTGAATGCAGCCATCAAGTAAGTATTGTCGGCATAGGTTTGGTTAGGTAAGTTGCTAATGGTTTCAAAGATGGGGGCCAGTTGAGCCTCGGGAACGTTAAAGCCGTGGCCGATCTCAGCGTAGCGGTCGATGATCGTATTCATGACGGCTTGAGTATCCTGATGATGAATGGTTTGCCGTGCGTATTGAATCAGCAGATCGGTGACTTTGGTATCGCCGTCAAACCGTTTACCGGGCGCTGAAACGATGACGTATTTACGTTGGTCATCACTTTCAACGATCGTTAAGACTTTTTGCAGTTGTTGACTGCTGGCTAACGAACTACCACCAAATTTAATTACTTTCACATTAATCGCTCCTCAATTTTATCAATAATGAAAAGAATAGCAGACAAATCCCTGATTGGCAATGTTAATCGTCACTCACGAGAATTTAATTTTATCATTGAAAGTAACGATAATTGAGGTGTAAAATTTAAATTTAACGATCATTAGGACGGAAAGTTGCGTCAACCCAACCTTTCGCTTATTATTTAGTACATATGCAAGGAGGAAACAGTTTGCAAACTCAGTTAGCAAAAGGGGTTCAATTGACGACTGTTATTAGTCATCAATTCAAAACCAACCAAATTATTGTGAATTTCAGAGCACCGTTAACGCGTGCAACTATCACGCAACGGTCATTATTAGCGAATCTATTAGAAACCAGTTCGGCCGACTATCCAGATCAACGGACGCTCGCCAATGCGTTAGCACGCATGTACGGGGCAGCGTTTGGTGCCGGTGTTAGTCGTAAGGGGCCAACGCATAATTTACAGTTAGCGATTACGGTCGCTAATGAACGGTTTTTGGCGACGGATCAACCATTAACTAACCAAGCCATTGATTTTCTGCAGCGGGTCATGCTCAAGCCACTTGCAAGTGCAGGCCAGTTTGATCAGGTCACGTTTGATCGTCAAAAGACTAATTTAGAAGCAGCTATCAACTCAGTGGCTGATGACAAGCAATACTATGCTTCACAACAACTCAATGCAGCGTTGTTTGCAGAAGAACCTGCACAACAGATGCCTAGTTATGGAACGATTGCGGATTTACAGGCGATTACGGCTACGGGCTTGTATGATTATTACCAGACACTCTTACAAGATGATCAGATTGATATTATTGTTGTCGGGGATATCGATGAAGACGCCGTGTTGCAACAATGGCAGCAGGCTCATTTTGAGGACCGCTTGACGGGACGGCCACGGCCATTCTATCAACACCACAACACGCAAAAGTACGTTGAACAACAAGAGCAACAGCCTATTAGCCAAGCTAAGCTTAACTTGGGTTATGATTTTCCCGTCTTCTATCGTGGAGACCACTACTACGCTGCCTTGATCTTTAATGAACTCTTTGGTGGGTCACCATTATCGAAGCTCTTCACGAACGTCCGGGAAAAAGCTAGTTTGGCCTACTATGCTAGTAGCTCAATTGACACGTTCCGTGGGGTGATGAAGGTGCAGGCCGGAATTGATGGCGATAACCACGATCAGGTCTTGCAGATTATTGCAGCTCAATTGACGGCGATTCAAAACAGCGATTTTACGGATGACTTGGTCGCTCAATTAAAATTAGGCTTGGTCAATGATTTTGAATCAAGTTTGGATAGCCAACGGACGTTTGCAATCCAGGCACTGATCAATGACTTAACGCAGGAACAAGTGACGGATGCGGAGTGGTTAGCGCGAATTCAAAGCGTGACGCGTGACCAGATTATTGAAGTATCCAAATTGGCAACCCTCAATAACGGGTTCTTTTTAAGTGGGGTAACCGAATGAAAGTAACTGAATATGATCAATTTAATGAGAAAAGTTACCAAACTAAGCTGGATAATGGGCTAACGGTAACCTTATTACCTAAGGACGGGTTTCATAAAACGTACGCAACGTTGACGACTAATTATGGTTCGATCGATAATACGTTTGTTCCAGCGGGTAGTGATGAAATGCACCGCTTCCCCGATGGCATTGCCCATTTTTTGGAACATAAGATGTTTGAAAAAGAAGATCACGATGCGTTCCAGACGTTTGGTCAATATGGAGCTAGTGCTAATGCATTTACCAGCTTCACTAAGACGAGCTACTTATTCTCTGCAAGTCGTAATCTACGAGAAAATCTGACCACATTGCTAGACTTTGTTCAAGATCCATACTTCTCAAAGGCTACCGTTGAAAAGGAAAAGGGCATTATCGGGCAGGAAATTGAAATGTACGATGATGATCCTAGCTGGCGGTTATACTTCGGTATGATTGGTAACTTATACCCGAACCACCCGTTGCAGTACGATATTGCGGGGACGACGGAGTCCATTGCTCAGATTACGTCAGAGGACCTCTACGCTGCGTACCGGACGTTCTATCATCCAGAGAATATGACGTTATTTATCGTTGGTAATCTTAATCCAGATGAAGTCTTAACTTGGATTACGGCTAATCAGGCTGCGAAGACTTTTGAACCATTTACGCCGATTGAACGTAAGTTACCAGCGACCGTAGCGGATGGACATGATATTATTCCTTACCGGACGATTGACATGCCCGTTAACCGCGCTAAATCGATTGTAGGGGTCAAAGGACTCGTACCGATTGAAGCAGGGGCTACGGCCTTAAAGTACCGTGCGACCGTTAACGTCTTACTAGAATTACTATTTGGTGATACGTCTAAAAACTATCTACACTTATATGACCAAGGCATCATTGATGACACCTTTGGTTATGACTTTGAGTTACAAAATGATTTTAACTTCTTGACCCTCAGTGGTGAAACCGATGATCCAGCTAAGTTTGACGCGGCGATTATTGATGTTTTGGAAAACTGGCGTGATGTTGTGAATGATCAGGATGACACGTTAGCGCTCGTCAAAAAAGAGATGATTGGTCGGGTCGTGTTCATGGCTAATTCACTCGAAGCAATTGCCAATCGTTATGATCAACGTTTGTTTGGAGCGGCAACAATCTTTGACGAACCAGCTGTTATTGCTGATTTAACGTTGGCGGATCTACAGGCTGTAGCTGAACAGTTATTAACGTCACAGGCAATCAGTGAATATCAAATTCGACCACAAGCAAAAAATTAAAGAAATCTGAAAATTATTGGTCACAGGGCTGTTAAAATAAGTTGCTGTGCTATACTGTTAACCGTAAGATTTTGAAAATAGACTTAGGGTGGAGAAAAAGTCAAATGAGTGAAAATGAAAACAACGAAGAAAAAAGTACCATTGGAGCGCGTTTAAAATCGGCTCGAATCGATAAAGGTTTGACGATTGATGACTTGCAACAGATTACTAAAATTCAAAAGCGCTACTTGATTGCGATTGAAGACGAACAGTTTGACAAACTACCAGGTGATTTTTACGTGCGAGCTTTCGTTAAGCAGTACGCGGATACGGTTGATCTGGATGGCAACGCCTTACTAGAAGAATATCGTGATCAGTTGCCAAGCATGCAGACTGAAAAATTAGTTCAAAATGTGGATGAAGTTCAGCCAACACGGGTAGCTAGTAGGGAACAACCAACGTCACCTGCTAACCGGGTTCGCAACTATTTACCAACGATTATTGTAACGGCAATCGTTGTCTTAATCCTGTTGTTTATTTGGTTCATGGCAGTTCGGACGCACGCTGGTTCTGGATCTAGCACCAATACGACTAGTTCGTCAGTTGAAGTTTCTAGCTCGAAGACCTCGTCAAGTTCAAAAGCTAGCTCAAAGGCCAGTAGTTCTTCAGCTAAATCTAGTTCGAAGACGGCTGCTAAGAGTAAGAAGCAGACGATTAAAGCGGATGGTAGTAGTGATACTGCCTATACGTTAACGAACGGTGCGGATAAGAACAAAGTGGTCGTTACTTCGACTAAGTCAGCTTGGACGTCTGTTACGACGGATGGTACTCAGACTTGGCAAGGAACGTTAACGGCTAACGGTTCACACACGGTGACCTTGACAAGTAACGCTTCAACAGTTAAGTTCCAACTGGGTAATGCGGTAGCAACTACGATAACCATTAATGGGAAGAAGTTTAACTTTAATCCGAACAACAGTACGACGTTAGTTCGGAATATTACGTTGACCATTAAATAACGTTACGGAGGAAGAACACCTTGAATTTACCTAATAAGTTAACTGTTTTTCGTATTATTTTAATTCCCGTATTCTTGTTGATTATGGTATTGCCACTTAGCTGGGGCCAAGTCGTGTGGGCAGGAACAACCATTCCAGTAACCCAATTGATTGCGACCGTGATCTTTGCGGGAGCTTCATTGACCGACTTAGCGGATGGTAAAATTGCTCGTCGCCAACATCTTGTTACTAATTTTGGTAAGTTTGCTGATCCATTGGCAGATAAGATGTTAGTTATGACAGCCTTTATCGTTTTAGTACGGATGAACGCTGCACCAGACTGGGTCGTAGCCATTATCATGTGCCGGGAATTAGCAGTCACCGGGTTACGCCTGTTGATTGTTGAGAATAACGGTAAGGTTATGGCAGCAGCCATGCCAGGGAAGATCAAAACAACCACACAAATGATTGCAATTATCTTCTTATTATTGAATAACGTGCTCTTTGCAGCCATCAATATTCCGTTTGCCTTGATCATGTTATACATCTGCTTATTCTTCGTCATCTATTCTGGAATCGATTATTTCGTCCAGAATCGCGATGTCTTTGCGGATGGCTTTAAATAAATTGTAATGAATGGAGCTGTGACAAAAGTCATGGCTCTTTTTTTGTTTGTGAGGCACCTTTTTGATGGGGCGTCAGCAGATTTTCGTATATACTTAATGTAAGGCGTAACGCCGACACTGGATTCTATGCGGTGGTTATAAGGGGGCTTTTCTTGATGCAAGCAGAAATTATTGCGGTCGGAACTGAGATTTTACTCGGCCAGATCACGAATACTAATAGTACCTATATCGCGCGGGGATTGGCAGCGCTAGGGATTGATAGCTATTATCAAACTGTCGTGGGCGACAACCAACAACGGTTGATGATGGCGATCGGTATTGCAGCGCAACGCAGTGATTTAGTTATCTTAGTGGGTGGTTTAGGACCAACCAAGGATGATCTCACTAAGCAGACGTTAGCTAGTTATTTAAACGTGCCTTTGGTGGAAGAACCGACTGCTATGCAGGTGATTACTCATCATTTTGAACAGACGAAGCAACCCATGACCGTTAATAATCGGTTGCAGGCGTTATATCCGCAGGGAGCTGCACCATTAACGAATCACAATGGCTTAGCAATTGGGGCTTTTTATCAGTCTGCAGATTCAGCAGACTTTGTTCTGTTGCCAGGACCACCACGTGAGATGCAGCGAATGTTTGATACTGAGGTTCAACCACGACTGCAGGCGGTATATGGCCAGCAGTCGCATATTTACTCACGGGTATTGCGATTTTATGGGATTACTGAATCAATGCTTGCAACGGAACTTCAATCGTTAATTGAGCATCAAAAGACGGTGACGATTGCCCCTTATGCAAAGACTCATGAAGTTACGCTACGCTTGAGCGTGCAAGCAGAGACCCAAGCAGTTGCGACTGATTCGCTCGATGCCGTGGAGAAACAGATTAGAGCACGGGTTGGCGAGTATTGTTATGGTTACGGTGATGACAATTCACTAGTGAAAGTTGTTATTGAACAGATGATTGCGGCACACTTGAGCATTACGGCAGCTGAAAGTTTAACGGCCGGACTATTTCAAAGTACGATTGGTGGGGTGCCTGGAGTCTCTGCAATCTTCCCGGGTGGCTTTGTCACCTATGCGAACGCGGCTAAACATCAATTGGTGAATGTCCCCCAGACGATTATCGATACGGCTGGGGTCGTATCAGAAGCAACGGCTAAGGCAATGGCTACAGGAGCTAAGCGGCAGTTAACAACGGAGACAGCGTTGAGCTTTACTGGTGCAGCGGGACCAGATGCCTTAGAGGGACAGCCGGCTGGCACGGTGTGGATTGGCTTAGCCTATCGTGATCAACCAGTGGTGGCGAAGCTGTACCACTTTACGGGTGATCGGCAACAGATTCGTGAGCACAGCGTGATGGCTGGACTCGATCTATTACGCCGAGCTTTGGCGGCTGATCAACGCTTATAAAAATAATACGAACTTTTGTTCGCTTTTTGCTTGCAATTCTAACTTTGAACAGCTATGATATTAGAAGTTAGAAACGAGCACCAAAGGAGGAAATAATTTGGCTGATGCACGGAAAACAGCACTAGATAACGCCCTTAAAAAGATTGAAAAAAACTTTGGTAAGGGTGCCATTATGCGAATGGGTGACGCTGCCCAGACTTCAATTTCAACCATTTCCAGTGGCTCATTGGCCTTGGATGACGCGTTAGGAGTTGGTGGGTACCCCCGCGGTCGTATCGTGGAAATTTATGGTCCTGAAAGTTCTGGTAAGACAACCGTTGCTTTGCACGCGGTTGCTGAAGTTCAGAAGCAGGGTGGGACAGCAGCTTATATCGATGCTGAAAATGCGCTAGATCCCGTTTACGCGGAACATCTAGGGGTTAATATCGATGATTTACTATTATCACAACCTGATACTGGTGAACAGGGACTTGAGATTGCGGATGCCTTAGTTTCCAGTGGTGCCGTTGACATTTTAGTCGTTGACTCAGTTGCGGCCTTAGTACCTCGAGCAGAAATCGAAGGCGAAATGGGTGACGCCCATGTTGGGTTACAAGCTCGTTTGATGTCACAAGCGTTGCGGAAATTATCCGGTACTTTGAATAAGACCAAGACGATTGCGTTATTCATTAATCAAATTCGTGAAAAAATTGGTGTCATGTTCGGTAACCCCGAAACGACTCCAGGTGGTCGTGCTTTGAAATTCTACTCAACGATTCGTTTGGAGGTTCGTCGGGCGGAACAAATCAAAGAGGGTACTGATATTATTGGTAACCGAGTACGAATCAAGGTTGTCAAGAACAAGGTAGCCCCACCATTTAAGCGTGCAGAAGTTGATATCATGTACGGTCAAGGAATTTCTCAGACCGGTGAAATCGTGGATATGGCTGCTGAAAAGGATATTGTTAAGAAGAGTGGTTCTTGGTATTCATACGGCGAGGATCGTATTGGTCAAGGTCGTGAGAATGCGAAGAAGTACTTGGAAGAACATCCTGACGTGATGGTTGAAATTCGTCAGAAGGTGCGTAATGTTTACGGCATGGATCCATCTGAACAAGCAGATGAAGACACTGCCGAAGCAACTAAGGGCACTGATACAAAAGATTCAGCAAAGTCTGCTAAGAAAAATGCGGATGATACAGCGTTGGATCTTGGTGATGATCAAAATAATCAATAGCTTATTTAAAAACGTTCAAAGCGCCTGCTTTGAACGTTTTGTATACATAATAAAGTGTTGGCAAGGTCTGATTCAGTGAATTACAACGGTTTGCCATAAGACTTTAAGTTGACACTACCCGTTTCTAACATTAGAATAACAAGTGTGTAAATAATCAAAATATAACATCTGAAAAATTTGTAGTTGATTTTATGTTAACTGGATTTTGGTGATGCGGAGGTGGAAACATGAATGTTTTCGGTATAATCCTCGCAGTCATCGCAATTGTTGTCGGTTATGGGATTGGTTACTATGTACGTAAGAACGTCCATGAGAAAGAATTGAACGTTGCCAAGAATACAGCCGAAGGTATTATTTCTGAAGCACAGCGGTCTGCGGAGACTCAAAAGAAAGAAAAAGTCCTCGAAGCTAAAGAGGAGAGTCACCGTTATCGGACTGAAGTGGAAACTGAGCTTAAACAACGACGGAACGAAGTGCAAAAGCAAGAGGATCGTTTGTTGCAACGCGAAGAAACTTTGGATCACAAAGAGAATACTTTTGAAAAGCGCGAGGATGCTTTAAGCAATAAGGAAGACAAAATTGCTAGCGAGCAAAAACACGTTGAACAACAGCAACAAAGTGCAGCTTCACTAATCACGCAACGTCAAGCTGAGTTAGAACGGGTCGCGGCATTGTCTCAAGACCAAGCACGGGAACAAATTTTAGCCCAAACGCAGGAACAATTAACGCATGAACGTGCTGTAATGATTAAAGAAAGCACGGACGAAGCGAAAGCGCAATCTGAAAAAGAAGCTAAGAACTTAATTGTTCAAGCAATTCAACAGAGTGCGGCTGATATGGTTTCTGAAACCACGGTCTCAGTTGTATCGTTACCAAATGACGATATGAAGGGCCGGATTATTGGTCGGGAAGGTCGTAACATTCGAACGCTTGAAACGTTGACTGGTATTGATTTAATTATTGATGATACACCAGAAGCGGTTGTTTTAAGCGGTTACGACCCAATTCGTCGTGAAATTGCGAAACTTGCGTTGGAAAAATTGATTCAGGACGGGCGGATTCATCCAGCTCGAATTGAAGAAATGGTTGAAAAAGCACGCAAAGAAATGGACGAAAAGATTCGTGAGACTGGTGAACAAGCCGTCTTTGATCTTGGACTTCATGGCATGCACCCAGATTTGATTAAGTTAGTTGGTCGGTTGAATTACCGGACTAGTTATGGTCAAAATGTTTTGAGTCACTCAATTGAAGTTGCGAAGTTGGCTGGCGTTTTAGCTGGCGAGCTTGGTGAAGATGTTACACTTGCGAAACGCGCAGGATTATTACACGATATTGGTAAGGCCGTCGATCATGAGGTCGAGGGCTCACACGTTGAAATTGGCGTGGAATTGACAACGAAGTACAAAGAGAACCCGGTAGTAATTAATACGATTGCTTCTCATCATGGTGATGTTGAAGCTAAGTCGATTATTGCTGTACTGGTCGCAACGTCTGATTCAATATCAGCTGCACGACCTGGTGCTCGTAGCGAGTCGTTGGAGAATTATATTCACCGACTTGAAAAACTAGAAGCAATTGCAAACGGCGAAAAGGGTGTTCAAAAGAGTTACGCGATCCAAGCAGGTCGTGAAATTCGAGTGATTGTTAAGCCTAATGAAGTTTCTGACTTACAAGCCACTGTTTTGGCACATGACGTTAAAAAGCAAATTGAAAATGAGCTTGAATATCCGGGTCATATTAAAGTGACCGTTATTCGTGAAATTCGGGCAGTTGATTACGCAAAATAATCAGGAAGTGAGTTTAGGTGAATAACCTAAGCTCATTTTTATTTGGCAAAATAATTCAGTAACGTTTTTAGGGTCAAAAAATGCTAAAATAGTTGATATAACGTTAAACGAGGGAGCAATTATGCGAATATTATTTGTTGGGGATGTCATGGGCGATGTCGGTCAAACGGCAATTGACACGTACTTACCTAAATTAAAGCGAAGCTACAAACCACAAGTTACGATCGTCAATGGTGAAAATTCCACGCGTGGTCGAGGAATCAACCAGGAAGTCTACAAGGCACTCCTGACGGCTGGCGCTGATGTCGTTACGATGGGAAATCATACTTGGGATAACAATGAGATCTTTGATTTTATTGGTGATGCCAAGAAACTGATTCGCCCATTGAACTTTCCACCAGCTACGACGCCAGGTGTTGGGTACATTATGGTGAACGTTAACGCGGTTAAATTGGCCGTGATTAATTTGCAAGGGAACGTCTTTATGGGCCAGAATTTAGCTGATCCATTCACTACGGTCCAACCGTTAATTGAAGAATTGCGGGAACAGACGCCTAATATTTTTGTTGACTTCCATGCGGAAACGACTAGTGAAAAAGAAGCGATGGCTTGGTATTTAGATGGTCAAGTCAGTGCAGTCGTTGGAACCCATACGCACGTTCAGACAAGTGATGAACGTGTCTTGCCAAACGGGACGGCCTTTTTAAGTGATGTTGGTTTTACTGGCCCCTATAACGGTATTTTGGGGATGACGCGCGAAAATGTCATCCAACGTTTCCTCGAACAGATGCCAACCCGGTTCAATGTTCAAGAAGATAGTCCGGCCGTCTTATCAGGTTGTGTGATCGATATTGATGACAAGACTGGACATGCCAAGAAGATTAAGCGAATCTTGATCAATCCAGATCACCCATACTTTGAAGATTAGGATTTAAGATAGAAAGTAGGATTAAACGTGCCACAAAAGACAAAAGATACCCCGATGATGCGTCAATATTTTGCTGTGAAGGAACAATACCCCGATGCGTTTTTGTTTTACCGTCTTGGGGATTTTTATGAAATGTTTTTTGATGATGCCATTAAAGGGGCACAGTTATTAGAACTAACGTTAACAACGCGTAACCATTCGGCTGACAATCCGATTCCAATGTGTGGCGTACCACACCGTGCGGTTCAGAATTATATCGATATTTTGGTTGATAAGGGCTATAAAGTTGCAATCTGTGAACAGATGGAAGATCCTAAACAAGCGCAAGGAATGGTCAAACGTGAAGTCATTCAATTAGTGACTCCCGGGACAACCTTGGAGCGTGGCGCTGATCAAGCCAAGACCAATAACTACTTAACCGCATTGATTCAATCTGGTGATCAGTATGGGTTTGCTTACGCCGACTTATCCACCGGTGAATTGAAGACGAGTCTGTTGACGACCAACGAAGCCTTGATCAATGAGTTAACGAGCTTGCAGACGAAAGAAATCGTTGTTGACGAGTCGGTAACGTCTGAGCAAAGAGATCAGATTAAAACATTAGGCATTTTAGTGTCAGAACAGAATAACGTCGATTCACAAGCAGAGCTGAGTTATTTGACGCAGGATCTGACAATTGAGCTAGAAAAACAAGTGGTCGAACATTTATTGATGTACATCACGGTGACCCAAAAGCGGAGTTTGGCGCATTTACAAAAAGCAGTTGCTTATGAGCCTTCGTACTTCTTAAAGCTTGATCACAATTCCAAATATAATTTGGAACTAATGAAGTCAATCCGAACGGGTAAGAAGCAGGGGACCTTGCTGTGGATGCTCGACGAAACCAAGACGGCCATGGGTGGTCGCTTGCTCAAACAGTGGTTGGATCGACCATTGATCGTTAAGGCCGACATCGAGACCCGTCAGAATAAGGTCGCCACGCTTTTAGACCACTATTTTGAACGTAGCAACTTACAAGAAGAACTCGTCAAAGTGTATGACTTAGAGCGGCTAGCAGGGCGAGTCGCTTTTGGGAGTGTCAATGGCCGTGACCTGATTCAATTGAAAACGTCATTACGACAGATTCCCAAGATTCGCTATATCTTATCTGAATTAGACAACCAAGTTTTCAATGATGAAGTCAATCAGTTGGATCCAGTTGAAGATGTGGCTGATTTGATTGAACAAGCGATTGTCGAAGAAGCACCACTTTCCGTGACGGATGGCGGGATTATCCGCGATGGCTATAACGAACAACTCGATCAGTATCGTGATGCCATGAATAATGGTAAGAAGTGGATTGCTGAATTGGAAGCTCGTGAGCGGGAAATAACCGGGATTAAGACGCTTAAGATTGGCTTTAACCGCGTGTTCGGTTATTACATCGAAGTCACTAAAGCTAACTTAGCCCAGTTACCAAGTGATCGCTATGAACGTAAACAGACGTTGACGAATGCCGAACGTTTCAGCACGCCTGAACTGAAGACTCATGAAAGCTTGATTTTAGAAGCTGAGAGCCATTCTACTGATCTGGAGTACCAACTATTCACCAAGGTCAGAGAAACGGTTAAAGGGGCTATTCAGCGCCTACAGACGTTAGCTAAGGCAGTGGCTGCCATTGATGTGCTTCAGAGTTTTGCCGTCGTCAGTGAAGATTACCACTTTGTACGGCCAACACTGACCAAAACGCATGACTTGGAGATCGTCGAAGGTCGTCATCCAGTTGTCGAAAAGGTGATGGGCAACCAAAGTTACGTGCCAAATGACGTTAAGATGACGCCGGATGAGACCGTGTTACTGATTACTGGGCCTAATATGTCTGGTAAGAGTACCTACATGCGACAACTAGCTTTGACCGTCATTATGGGGCAGATTGGTTGTTTTGTTCCGGCCAAATCAGCGCAGTTACCTATTTTTGATCAGATTTTCACGCGTATCGGTGCCACCGATGATTTGATCTCTGGTCAGAGTACGTTCATGGTTGAAATGCAGGAAGCTAATAACGCCTTACAACACGCTACGGCAAATAGCCTAGTCTTGTTTGATGAGATTGGTCGGGGAACCGCCACCTATGATGGGATGGCGTTGGCCCAAGCGATTATTGAGTTTGTCCACGACCATATTCACGCCAAGACGTTGTTCTCAACCCACTACCACGAATTAACGGTATTGGATCAAGAGCTGGCCGGATTGCGTAACGTTCACGTGGGCGCAACTGAGCAAAACGGTGAGTTGGTCTTCCTACACAAGGTTGAACGTGGTGCGGCCGATAAGTCGTATGGGGTTCACGTTGCCAAGTTGGCAGGGATGCCTAATAGTCTGTTAAATCGTGCAAATACGATTTTGACGAGCCTTGAGAGTCAGACCAGTACTGTTTCAACCACGGCTGCTTCACTGGCAGCTAGCGACGTAAGTAGTACTGATGAAGCAGCAACACCAGCACCCACAGCCGTTCAAGCGAAAGCGCCAGTTGCTGAAGCCTTATCAGAACCAGTCGCTACCAGTGCTGACAGTGGCGAAGAACAGTTGTCGCTATTTGCTGAACCTAGCGCACTCGACGCTAAGAGTGATAAAGTCTTGCAGCAATTGAAGACGTTGAACTTAATGGCCATGACGCCAATGGATGTTATGAACCAGCTCTATAAGTGGCAACAAAAGCTGGGCAAGTAACGACTGTGTGGTTTAGTATGGAACGACATTGCGGACTAAATTAGCTAAATGATGTTAAACTATATTAATAATGTGATTAAATGGGTGCTCAGTGACGAGTGCCCATTTACGTTAATAACGGGTAAATTAGTTATATTCTAAAAATGAAAGGGCCGATGGTAATGGGAAAAATTCATGAATTAGATTCCGTGTTAGCGGATCAAATTGCTGCGGGGGAAGTTGTGGAACGGCCCGCCTCGGTCGTCAAAGAATTAGTCGAAAATGCGGTGGATGCGCACGCTACTCAGATTGATATTTTAGTTCAAGAATCAGGTGTGCGTTCGATTCGGATCATTGATGACGGTGATGGGATTGACGATACGGATGTCTTAACGGCGTTTAAACGGCACGCCACCAGTAAGATTACCTCGCGTGAGGACTTATTTAAGGTCCATTCACTCGGTTTCCGTGGTGAAGCGTTACCTAGTATTGCGTCAGTCGCTGACGTGGTCATGAGTACCAGTACGGGGACGACCGGCACGCGGATCCATTACCGGGGTGGCAAGTTGCTGCAACAAGCGCCGGCACCATTACGGCAGGGAACGGATATTACGGTAACTGACCTGTTCTTTAATACGCCAGCACGGCTGAAATATTTGAAATCACCCCAGACTGAATTGGCGAATATCTTAGACGTCGTTAATCGGATTGCGTTGAGCTATCCGGGAGTGGCATTTCGACTTGTGCATAATGCCAAGGAATTGCTGAAGACGGCTGGTCGTGGTGACCTTCAACAAGTGATTGCGGGCATCTATGGCGTACAGAACGCACGTAAGATGGTGGAAATTCAGGGTGCGGACGATGATTTTAAGTTAACCGGATTCGTTGCATTACCTGAACTCACACGAGCTAGTCGGCAGTACGTGACGGTGCTGATCAATGGCCGTGCTATCAAAAATCAACAATTGACTAAGGCAGTTATCAAGGGTTATGGCTCCAAATTAATGGTGGGGCGTTATCCGATTGCGGTGATTGACTTACAGATGGATCCGTTGTTAGTTGACGTCAATGTTCATCCCACTAAACAGGAAGTTCGGTTAAGCCGTGAGCCCGCGTTAGCTAAGTTGATTAGTACGACGATTACAGCACGATTAGTGGACGTTAACTTGATTCCATCAGCATTAACTAACCTGGGAAGTCATCGTCGTGAGGCTCTTAACACCGATCAATTGGCGATGAACCTCAACGCGGCGTCGTCGCAATACCATGTGGCTAGCAAGGATCCGGTGGCAACGGAACGTTTTGCGGCGTCACTGGCTGCCGCTGCAAGTCCAACTGCAGTCTCGGAATCATCAGAAGTTGCTGAAACGCCTGCCAGTATGGCGGTTGAACCGGTTAGCTCAGCGGCTGTGCCTGAAATGGACACGCAAACGAGTGCTGACAGTGCGGAGCCAATCATGATCAGTGATCGACGTGAATTGGCTGCAACCTCAGTGAATGACTTTGATCAACGGTATCAGGATGAAGCACCTGAATTACCATTTGGGGCGCAGGCGGAAACGCAGGAAGAACTTGCTGTCACTAGTGATAGTGAGGAGGCTGCTGGTGAACGTTTTCCACAGCTTCGATATTTAGGCCAGATGCACGGCACCTACTTATTAGCAGAAGCGGATGACGGCATGTATATCTTGGATCAACATGCGGCCCAAGAACGAATCAACTATGAGTATTATCGGCGGGAAATCGGTGAGGTCAGCACGGACCAGCAGAATCTGTTGGTGCCGATTATTCTGGATTATCCGACGAGTGACGTGTTGAAAATAAAAGAAAAATTACCCGTACTTGCGGAATTAGGATTGCACTTAGAGTCGTTTGGCGGCAACAGCTTCATTATTCACGCGCATCCGA
The DNA here is from genome assembly GCF_001039045.1 of Lactiplantibacillus herbarum. GTDB lineage: Bacteria > Bacillota > Bacilli > Lactobacillales > Lactobacillaceae > Lactiplantibacillus > Lactiplantibacillus herbarum. The sequence continues at coordinate 74,587 of NZ_LFEE01000022.1, read as the reverse complement.
CCTGGTTTAAAGCGGGGCAAGAAGAGGATACGATTCGTGAGATGGTGGATTGGCTTTTGCAGGATGATAAGTTGACGGTGGCTCAGTTCCGGGAGAAGTCAGCCATCATGATGTCATGTAAACGGGCGATCAAAGCGAACCATCATTTAGATGATCAGCAGGCCCGCGCGTTGTTAACGAAGCTACCTGACTGTGAGAATCCGTTCAATTGTCCACACGGTCGGCCGGTGACGGTGCACTTTACGAATTCAGATATGGAGCGGATGTTCAAACGAATTCAGGATAGCCACGAAGCACGCGATTAGGTTGTTACATCATTAGCTTACAAATAAGGCATCTCAGAGATTTTATACTTCTGAGGTGCCTTATTTTTGTAATCATGAGTTATTCGCAATGCTTAATTTTCCGCTTCGCTCAGATTCAACTCAAATACTGATTTCAGGGCTGATATTTTGGTTGTTTACTTAATTGGAACTGATATTAACCAGTTTTATTTAATCTAGCCGGAGGTGGGCAGTACTAGCGG
>NZ_LFEE01000022.1:43532-73895 GCF_001039045.1 Lactiplantibacillus herbarum | reverse complement strand
ATGATCGTTTTTAACTTTTTAGATTTAGTATTCAACGGGTCATTATTAAGATGGTTTTTGTTATTCCAACAAAATTTCTTAAGATTCGGCAGGTTCGAGGTGGCAAGTTCGAGGTTCATGGTAAAATAGAAGCATTGTTTTATGACGGCAAAATATGGGGATTACGTTTAAACGTAATGACAAGATAGGGGAACAGAATTTGATTAGAGCACGCAGAATGCCATTGGTCGTCTGGTATACCATTATGTTCATAGTGGTTGCCACGATTGCATACAGTGGTTTATTTTTAGCCGGCCGGACACTGATTTGGGAAGTGGACGGAATCGCGCAACATTTTCCGATTCTATTAGAATTTCAACGCATCTTGCAACACCACCCACAACAACTGATTAGTTGGTCGTGGAATCTCGGGTTAGGGGCCGATCAGCTGACCACTTTTGCGTACTACGTGGTGGGTGATCCGTTTAATTACTTGGTGGCGTTGGTCCCACAAGCAAAATTGGAGTGGGCTTATCAAGCGTTGATCCTGTTGCGTTTGTACTGCGTGGGGCTGGCCTTCTTAGGATTCAGTCAGCAGTTCAAATTCAAGCGGTTTAGCCAACTGGTTGGTGCGTTAACGTACACGTTTACGGGCTATACGTTCTACGTGGGGATGCACCACCCATTCTTCCTGTTACCGATGATCTGGTTCCCACTGATGTGTTGGGCGATCGAGCGGGTCTTACGTGGCCGGCATTGGTTACCGTTGAGCCTGATTACGGCCGTTGTGATTATTAGTAACTTTTACTTCGCGTACTTGCTAGCACTGGGGAGCTTGATCTACGCGTTAGTCCGGTTTTGGGCGCGACGCCGAGAAAACGTACCGATGCGATCGTTTTTGCAGTTGTTATGGCGTTTAGCCGTTGCTGTGGGACTGGGCGTTTTACTGGCGAGTGTCGTCTTTATTCCGACGCTAATCGCTATGCTACATGCGACTCGGGCAAGTTTTAATTTTGCTAACGGGCTGACCAGCTACCCAATTAATTACTATGTCAATTTACCTAACCGCTTACTGACAGACGGTGGTAGTGTGCAATATTGGGTGACCTTAGGATTGAGCAGTATCAGTTTTCTGGCAGTTATCTATACGTTCCGACATTTCAAACGCTATTGGGTCCTTAATTGGGTCTTGATTGTGATGATGATCGGAATTCTTTTACCAAGTTTTGCAGCCGTATTTAACGTCTTTTCGACGCCATCTAACCGGTGGCTGCTGATGGCAACGCTAGTCTTTGCCTTTGCTACGATGATCTTTATCGATCATATTACTGAGTTAACGGTGGGAGACTTGAAGTGGATTTCCGGAATCAGTGTTGGGCTACTAGTAGTGATTTGGTTGATCAACGGCTTCTACCTCAATATTCGCAAGCATGATATTGCGACTTATCTGATTTTATTAGCGTTGATCGGCGTTCTGTTAGCCAAACAGAGCTTGAAGTTGACGTCACGACAGTTTTACGTGCTACTACTGGGTGTAGTTACCCTGAACCTAGCAAATAATGGGTTGGGCTGGCTCAGTATTAATACGAACTCGAACAGCACGGAACAGATTCGACGGGGCACGGCAATGAAATGGGTCAAAGACTATTTTGATGGTGCCGAAACGAGCTTACCGACTGGCGGACAATTCTACCGCACCGCATTGCTACCAAATTATTATACGATGCGTTCGGCTGAAAGTGATGTTCCGATGGCATTGGGCACACATACCGTGGGATCGTATTTCTCCGTTCAGAGCGGTTATGTCGGGGACTTTAGTCAGGCCTTGGGTAATTCTGAGTACGCGATGAATTCACCGTTAGGTTCCTTAGATGGGCGAACCACGATGAATAATCTATTAGGCGTGAAATACCTCTTTGCACGTGAGGATCAGCTGAAGAAACAGGCGTTACCAGCTGGATACGAAGTGATTAAGATGAAGAATGGCCAGTCGAAGATCTTCGCCGATAAATTTATTTATGGGATGAGTAATCATACTGGAACGGTGTTGCTGAAGTCTAAGAACGCCTTGCCATTAGTTTATACGCAGACACAGCAGATTAGTACGCGTCAGTTTAACCGTTTAACGGCGGTGGAACGTGAACGAGCGTTGCTGCAAGGGGCAGTTACAACCAGTAAAGTTAGTGGTGTTAAGACGATTACGCCAACTAAGGTGGGCAAAAATGTCGCGTATACTACGCAAGCGGACACGACCAACGTGCTCGACAGTTTGGATAAGGTTGCTATTTATCGCAACCAGCACGCAACCGGGACGTCCAACAATGCGTTGACGAAGCTGCCGGCTGATACGATCACGCTAACACCGGAACAACGGGAAAGCTTGATACCAGCGGCTGGTTTGACGAAGCCGTCGAACCGTTTGTTGAATCTGATTGCGGCTAATCAGCAACTTATACAGAAGAATCAACAGCAGAATGCATCGGGACTCAAGACAATGGTCAGCGACGTGCAGGGCCACCAAGTGCCTTATCAGCTGACGATAAAGAATCCGAAGCGTTACCGTAATACGGAGCTGTACCTGGTCTTAGACGGCATTAGTTACAGTCAGTCATCCTTCAAGCACGAGCTGACAACCAGCCAGAACACGAATGTCTTTACGTCACGACCATATACTAAGGTCGACTATTTGGATGATGTACGTGATAACTTGAAGGGCAATCTCGGTGCCAGTGGCTACACCTTGACTGCTCAAACAACTGATAACTTAACGAGCTTTAGCCAGTTGGGAACAATTAACATGTCGGATTATGAACAGCGTAAGACGGCGGTCATTAATCTCGGCTATAGCAAGCATGCTCGTGAATTGATCACGCTGAACTTTACGAGTATTCGTGATTTGAACTTTAAGTCAGCTAAATTAGTGGCGGTGCCGTTTGGCAAATCGTATCAAAAGCAGACGAGTCAATTACAAAAGGCTGGACTGAAAAATCAGCAGGTGACTGATAATCAAGTAACGGGTGAGACTACGACGACGCAAGCAAGTGTCCTGACGACTTCGATTCCATATTCAAGTGGCTGGCGATTACAAGTTGACGGTCATCAAGTCGCAACGCAGGTTGTTAATCGTGGTTTCGTTGGTGCCAAATTGACAGCTGGTCACCACCGGATTAAGCTAACTTATCAGACACCGGGACTGAAACTCGGTGCTGTCTTAAGTGCAATTGGTGTACTGGTCGCCATTATAACGGCTGCTTGGTGGCATTTTCGACGAGTAACTGTAGGAAAATAACTATTTTTATAAAGCAGTGATTGAAGGGCCTAGTCTAAGTGATTAGGCCCTTTTTAGTGTAATCTATCAGAAGTTAGTAAGCGATTTAACGATTCTCATTAAATAATTATTATAAAAAAATTAATAATATGCTATTATATTTGAGAAGTGACTTTAATGTTTAAAGTTATTAATTAATAGGGGGCATCATCAGATGAGACAGCAACATTCAATCAAAGGGCGTTATGTCGGGGCAACGGTTGCATTATTTAGTGTGGCATTACTAGCTAAGACACCGATCGCACAGGCAGACACAACGGGGCAAACAACTGATCAAACATCAGCTGTTAAGGCAACAAGTGCTAGTACACAGTCAGCAGTAACGCTAAAATCAACTACTGATACGACCAGCGCAGCAGCTACTAGCAGTAGTAGTACGGCTGCATCTGCTAGCAGCCAATCAACTAGCTCAGCTACCAGCGCTAGCACGCAGTCGAGTGCAAAGTCAGCAACAACTAGCCAGGCAATTGCTACCAAGACAGCGGCCAGTGCTGCAACGAGTGCGGCTACAACCGCTAATTCAGCAGCCAGTGCGACATCAAGTAGTGCAAGTTCAAGCGCAACTGCTAAGAAAACTGCGAACGTGACTGTAAATTATGTGAATAAACGGACCGGCAAAACCATTCATGCAGCTAAAGTGCTTACTGGAACAGTTGGTCAAACTTACGATGCTAGTAAGACTGCGGTAACGGTCGATGGTTACACGTTATCACAACAACCTACTAACTTAACGGGGACTTACAGTGCAGACACAACTTTAACTTGGGTGTACGCACCTAAGAAGGTTACTGTAACGGTTGATGCATACTGGTATAATGATGAAAATGATCCTGATGCTGCCGCATGGTGGGATAGCTATGACGTAACGGGTTACGTTGGTGATACCATTACGGTCAAAGCTGCTGATTACTCAGATGATGAGTTGGCATTAGACGATGATGCATCAACGCAAACGATTACGTTGAAGGCTAAGGATAACGTCGTTGAATTTTACTATGATGATACGACTGAATATGATGAATACGACAACATTGAAGATTATGAAGATATCGAACAAGATGTTGACGACTTTGACAACATGGATAACGTTGAGTCAAGCACGATCCTTGAAGATTTCAAAGATTTAACTATTGGAACAGTTAATGTTGACAACAAACTATTTTTAGTTGGTAACAATCATGCTGATGGTTCTGCTGTGATTATCGCTTGGTTCCCAGGCGAGGACCAACAAACTTATGATGTTACGGCAGCAAATGGCGAAACTGAAATTGGTTGGTTGAATTCTGGTGTCAACACGATTACCATTGGTGGCGAAACTTACAAGTTATCATGGGGTTCAAAGATCGTTACAGTTTATCGTCAACTGGCTAATGGTCAAGTCATGGGTTATGAAGTTGACGCTACAACTGGCGAAATCTTGAATGCTTATGTAAGTAGCCGTCCTACTAACGGACAATGGCAAGTATGGCAACGTAACTTCCAAACTAACACGACAACGACGACGCAAATCTCTGCTGACCAGGCAAAACAATTAGCACAGTGTGCGGCTTTGACAGCAACTGCTAAGACGGTTGCACACACGAAGCAGGTCGCAACTAAGGCTCAAGCACAAAATACTGCTAAGACGTTGCCACAAACTGGCGAACAACGTTCTGGGCGGGCTGCTTTAATCGGCGGTGCGTTATTAGCTGTTGCTGGTTTAGCTTGGATCGGTTTACGTAAACATTAAGCTATCAGTTTAAAAATAGGCTTGAAAGATAGCTTAGATTGAAAATAAACAGGTAGTAACTTCTCGCTTTTGAGAAGCTACTACCTGTTTTTGTGTTGGTGTTTATACTTAGTTAGGATTATTAGAGTTTATTTCAAGCGTAGCGTCAGACTTAAGATGTTTAGCTTGGTCAATTTTAGGCGCTGATTCTAAATGTACGAGAATCCGAGCTGCGAGCGCCTTGAATTCATCAGTGGACCAGTCATCTGCTGAATCCAGCGAATTGATGAGTAGATTCCATAAACCACCCGCAATGAAGTAATAGACTTCAGGATCAACAACTTCCCCAATCAAACGATCACGTAACTTAGGCATAAAGACTTGTAGTAGTAGAAATAAACGTTGATTTACGGCTAAAGAGTGTAAAAAGTCACGGAAACCTTGCCAAAAATCAAAGAACCGTAACATCAAAGTTTGAAAGTCCAACTGAGTTAAGTCTGCTAATTGTGCAATGAATTCATCACAAATCTGTTCTAAATAATACGTCATAACATCATCAACCGTTGTAAAGTGACGATAAAAAGTTCGGCGTGCTAAGTCTGCTTGCTGAGTTAATGCAGTAATTGTGATTTCTTGGTAGGGTGTTTTGGCCATTAAAACCAGTAATGCTTCAGCTAGCCATTGTTTTGATTGCGCCTTTTGTGGGTTTTCTTTGCGTGTACGTGTCACAGTCAGCCTCCTTTTGTAGCACTTATCTGAATACCATTGACGTTGATTTATACCAATGATTATAATGCTTTTGGTTAGGTGTCACAATTGTGACACAAAAAATAATGGAGGTCGCTTAATGAAAAAATTCTTAGATAAGTTTACGCAATTACATGTCTATATCGATATCATTAGCTTTATTTTGGTTACTACGTTGCTGTTAATACGCTGGTCTACCTTGACTAACTATGCTCGCTTGGCATACGCCTTAATGAGTGTGATGTGTTTACATCAATTGGAAGAGTATCGCTTTCCGGGCGGCTTTCTCTGGGGATTCAATAAGATACTTGGTGCCAAGGATCCTATTCGTTATCCGGGGAATCGGCTATCAGCATCTACGGTGGATATTATTTCTTTTATTTTGACGATTCCACCACTACTAATGGGCTGTTCACCACGCTTAGCCGCTATCTTTGCCATTTTCGCCTTAATTGAAGCGGTATTGCACACTTACTTTGGTTTTTCCATGTTAGTAAAATTTCATCAGTTAGGCAAAGATACAATTTATTTTCCAGGCAATGCTACCGCCTGGTTTCTGTTTACGCCACTTGCACTCGCATTAGTTAACGAGCTAGTTGGCAATCACTTATTATCGGCGACCGGCTGGTTACAAGCAATTGGCATGATTCTAGCGTTTATGGTTGTTGTAATGGCGGTACTAACATTGACGCTGAAAGATCCTCACAGTCCCTACATCTATCGAACAGAGCCTCGTGAAGGTTATTTTAAAAAATACATTAAGTAATGGCTAAGCTAGAGGCTGTTATTAATTAAGCATAAAATAAAACGCGTTGGAAAATAACTTTCCAGCGCGTTTTATTTATTCTGCCTGTACCATCTGAATGAGTTGATCTGGAACAGTCGGTGGTGGCGTTAATTTTTGCCATTCCTCAGCAGTCAATAACATGACCAACGCCTTACTTGTCGTGGTTAGCCACGTCTTACGAGGAGTGACGGACGCCATGGTTGCCGTGATGTCCTCGTTGACTTCTTGTTCCGTAATCTGCCAGAGTCGATGGGTCACCTGATCTTGATCGGTTAGCGTTAAGACGGGGTCAAAATGACCAACCCAGTCATCAATCAGCATTTCCATGACTGGTTGCTGAGGATAGAGTACCGTATCGATCATCCCCGGAATCATCGTGGTGACGGTTTGATCCACGGGCCAGCTAGCGATGAGTCGCCACTGGTGGATGCCGTTTTTGGTCAGTTCGTACCAGTAATAGCTATTACCAGTTTGAGTCGCCGTATCATCAGCCGTTAAGTTAGGGTTATCAGTTTGAAGTTTAGTTTGCCCAGCTGCATTTGGCAGACTGGCAGTAAAAGGGTTTATTTCCATAGGGTAGACGCCTCCTGAGGTTCTGAGCATAGCATGAATGTTTGGTTGCCGGCAAGTATTCGGCTGCTGTAGTTTGCGGTTGAGACTAAGTTCCGGCGAATTTTTTGTGAACGCGGTAGTATTAAGCGACTGGTAAAATGTGGTACAATTTAGCAAGCAAACATACGTTTTATAAAGACAGTATCAGCGACTTATACGAGCGGTTCGGCCCTCGTGTTGGGAATAACTAAAAAATTGGATTTTACAGCAATCAAGGTGGGCCTCATTAAGACCCAGCAGACTTGTCTCAAGCTAAAGGAGTTTTTTTCAGTGTATGAATACTTTCTCGGTCAGATAACCGATGTAACACCAATTTTTATTGTCATGGAGGTAGCGGGGATTGGCTACAAAGTGCTGGCAGCGAATCCGTACCGTTACCAAGTAGGGGAAACGGCCGTTAAATTATATATTCATCAGGCTGTGAGTGAAAATGGTATGAGCCTCTTTGGATTCTATGATGCGGATGAAAAGGCCCTGTTTGAAAAATTACTCGGTGTTTCCGGTATCGGTCCTAAGTCGGCTTTAGCAATTCTAGCTAATAGCGATCACTCCGGATTGATTCAAGCCATCAATCAGGAAAATGCCACTTACTTAACGAGTTTCCCCGGTGTGGGTAAGAAGACGGCTCAACAGATTGTCTTAGACTTAAAGGGTAAGCTCAATGACCTCAACGTTGAAACAACGGGTCAAACGACCTTAGACATGGCAACACCAGCCGTTGACGGTGCCTTAGCGGATGCATTGGCAGCGTTAGAAGCGCTCGGCTACTCAGCTAGAGAAGTTAAGCGGATTACTAAGAAATTAGAAGAATTCAGTCAAACGAATAAAGTTGATACGAACGCACTATTGAGTGAAGGATTACGGTTATTGACCAAGTAGGGAGGATCATTAATGGACGATGACAAATTATTATCCGGTGATAAGGCGGATTCAGCCGAAGCCTCTTTAGAAAAGTCGCTTCGTCCGCAATTTTTGGCCCAATACATCGGTCAAGACCGGGTTAAGCACGAATTAGGGGTCTACATCGAAGCTGCCCGCAAACGGGAAGAGTCGTTAGACCACGTGCTATTATATGGGCCACCGGGTCTTGGTAAGACAACGTTAGCGATGGTTATTGCTAATGAAATGCAAGTTAACATTCGAACCACTAGTGGCCCGGCCATTGAGAAACCTGGTGACTTGGTTGCCCTGTTGAACGAATTGGAACCTGGCGACATCTTATTTATCGATGAAATTCACCGGTTACCTAAGATTGTGGAAGAAATGCTGTACTCAGCGATGGAAGATTTTTATATCGACATCGTGGTCGGGCAGGGACCAACTGCGCATCCTGTTCATTTTCCGTTGCCACCATTCACGTTGATTGGGGCAACAACGCGGGCTGGGATGCTTTCAGCACCGCTACGTGATCGTTTTGGAATTGTCGAGCACATGGCGTATTATGAAGTCAGTGATCTAGAAGACATCGTCAAACGGACTGCGGACATTTTTCAGACGAGTATCAAACCGTCTGGCGCGCACGAAATTGGTCGACGTTCCCGTGGTACGCCCCGGATTGCTAACCGCTTGTTTAAGCGGATTCGTGACTTTGCCGAGGTAGCTGATCAAGATGATATCGATGAAGTGATCGTGAGCCGTTCGTTGACTTACTTACGAGTTGACGACGCTGGTTTAAATGAGACCGACAACAAGTTACTGCGGACGATGTTAGAGTACTACGATGGTGGACCAGTCGGACTGTCCACCTTAGCGGCCAATATCGGTGAAGAAACTGAAACGGTTGCCGAAGTGGTCGAACCATACCTATTACAGATTGGTTTTCTGAAACGCACCCAACGCGGCCGGGTCGTAACGATTAAAGGTTATGAACACTTAGGGTTTCCATATCCCCAAAATAATTAAAAGAATAAGAGGTTACAACATGAGCTTAACACTTGAAGATTTTGATTATGATCTCCCACATGAATTAATTGCGCAAACCCCTATCGAAAAGCGTGATACGTCACGTTTGTTGGAATTAGATCGTCAGACCGGTGAGATGCAGGACAAGCATTTCTACGATATTATCGATCAATTGAACCCTGGTGATGCAGTCGTCATGAATAATTCACGGGTCATGCCAGCACGTTTGTACGGCATTAAACCTGAAACGGGTGGTCACGCTGAAGTATTGCTATTGCATAATACGGAAGGTGACGAATGGGAAACCCTGATGAAGCCTGGGAAGCGGATCAGAGTTGGTACGGTGGTCTCATTTGGTGATGGGCGTTTAACGGCGACAGTCACTGCTGAAAAAGAAGACGGCATTCGGATCATCAAGTTCAACTATGAAGGTATCTTTATGGAAGTCTTGGAGAGCTTAGGTGAAGCACCACTACCACCTTATATCAAAGAGAAGTTGGACGATCCAGATCGTTACCAGACGGTTTACGCTAAGGAAAATGGCTCGGCTGCCGCACCAACTGCCGGTTTACATTGGACGAAGGAGCTCTTGCAAAAGGTTCAGGACAAGGGCGTTAAATTGGTTTATTTGACCCTGCACGTGGGCTTAGGAACGTTTCGACCAGTTGAAGAGGATAACATTGAGGATCACAAGATGCACAGTGAATTTTATCAATTAGATGAAGAAGCTGCCAAGACCTTAAATGAAGTTCGTCAAAACGGTGGTCGCATCATTGCGACTGGGACGACCTCGATTCGGACGTTAGAAACGATTGGTTCGAAGTTTGATGGTGAGATCAAGCCTGATTCTGGGTGGACGGATATATTCATTAAGCCTGGTTACCAGTGGAAAGTTGTGGATGCTTTTATTACGAACTTCCATTTACCAAAATCAACGTTGGTGATGCTAGTAGCCGCCTTTACGGGCCGTGACATGATCTTGAACGCATACCAACATGCTATTGATGAAAAGTACCGCTTCTTTAGCTTTGGCGATGCGATGTTTGTGCACTAGTAAATATGAGAATGGGCCAAAAGCCAGGTAGTTACTGAGCATAGCCTAGGAAGCCGAATGATTGGGGTTTTCGATCGGTTGGTTTCCGTAGCTAAGCGGAGGTAACTGGCTTTTGGTGCACGTTTTGATCATTAATATTTGAAATGCGGAGGGGGACTATGTCTTATGTCACAGTCCCTTTTTTGCACGCAAGGTCACTGGTTTGCGTGGTTGTTTCATGCTATGATTAGCAGAGTTTAGCAACAGTTTTGATACGGAGGAACTTTTATGGAACCGGCAATTAAATACCGATTAATTAAGAAAGAAAAACATACGGGCGCACGGCTTGGGGAATTGATCACACCACATGGGACATTCCCAACGCCTATGTTTATGCCCGTGGGAACCTTGGCAAGTGTTAAGTCACTAGCACCTGAAGAGCTCGAATCAATGGGGGCAGGTGTTGTTCTATCGAATACTTACCACCTTTGGTTACGGCCGGGTGAACAGATCGTCAAAGAAGCTGGCGGCTTGCATAAGTTTATGAATTGGAATAAGGGAATCTTGACCGATTCAGGTGGTTTCCAAGTCTTTTCACTGGCTAAAAATCGTGATATCAGTGAAGAAGGGGTTCGTTTCAAGAATCATCTGAACGGGGATAAGATGTTCTTATCGCCGGAAAAAGCGATTCAGATCGAAAACGACTTAGGTCCAGACATCATGATGAGTTTCGATGAATGTCCACCATTCTTCGAAAGTTATGACTATGTCAGCAAGTCAGTCGCTCGAACTAGCCGTTGGGCGGAACGGGGCTTGAAAGTTCACCAACATCCAGACTATCAAGGACTGTTTGGAATCGTTCAGGGTGCTGGCTTCAAGGATCTTCGTGAACAGAGTGCTAAAGACTTGGTCAGCCTCGATTTCCCTGGTTATTCCATCGGTGGGTTATCCGTTGGTGAATCTAAGGCCGAGATGAACCATGTGTTGGACTTCACGACGCCACTCTTGCCTGAGAATAAACCACGCTACTTGATGGGTGTGGGATCAGCGGATGCCTTGATTGATGGGGCAATGCGTGGTGTTGATATGTTCGACTGTGTCTTACCAACCCGGATTGCCCGTAATGGGACTTGTATGACGTCACACGGTCGCTTAGTCGTTAAGAATGCGAAATATGCGCGTGATTTTGCACCGCTGGATGAGAACTGTGATTGCTATACGTGTCGCAACTTCTCACGGGCTTATATTCGCCACTTGATAAAGGCCAACGAGGCGTTTGGTATCCGGTTAACGAGTTATCATAATCTATACTTCTTACTGAACTTGATGAAAAATGTTCGGCAAGCGATTATGGATGATAATTTACTAGAATTTCGGCAAGACTTCTTTGAAATGTACGGCTTTAACGCTGAAAATCCGAAAAACTTCTAGTGATACTAGTAATTTTGAGTGTAATTTGTTAAAGTTAAAGATAGTCAAACTTTCAATTAGATTAGGAGCGATATATAATGAATAGTTCAATGATGTCAATCGTATTTATCGTGGTCATGTTTGGATTCTTATACTTCTTCATGATCCGTCCACAACGTAAACAACAACAACAACACCAAAGCATGCTAAAACAAGTTAAACGTGGCGATAAGGTAACAACTATCGGCCGTTTGCACGGTGTCGTTGATGAAGTCAACGAAGCCGAAAAGACAGTTACTTTAGACTGTGACGGGATTTTCTTAGTATTTGACATTACTGCAATTGCCAAAGTTTCACCAATTGAAGAAGCTAAGGATGCAACCGTAGCACCTGAATCAGATGCTGCAGTTTCAGCTGATAATCACATTGCTGATAGTGAAGCTGAAGATACGGATTCTGAAGCAAAATAAGTCATTTAAAATAAGTACTGGTTATTTTATTAAATAACTGGTGCTTATTTTTTTGTCTATAATTATTTATCAATACTCAATAAAATGCTTATTAGCTGGGAGAACCTACCATGGGAACGATCTCAGTCAAAATATGCTAGTTAAACTCATTTAAGTAACGGTCTCTTCCGCCTACCGGGGCACCCTGACAATGATTGGAACGTGGTGGGCACACTTAAAGCTCAGCAAAACCCCGCTGCAATCTTTAAGCTTGGCCTTATCCTAGCCGAGAAAAGCACTCAGCCAAGGATAATTTCACCACTGAACATTGTCAGGGCGTCCCTCACGGCTGGATAGTGGTCGAAGATAACCTGACTGGTCGTGACTCCTAAATTCATCTAGATTATAATTTCTCAGTTTATGGGTGTGTACACCTACTCAATAAAAAAACAGTAACGGTTACTAGGAAAGCACCAGCTATATTCTTTTTGAAATAACGATCAGTCCAACTAAAGATAGGTAAAATATGCTCAATGTTTTGAAACCTAACTAGCCGTGAGGGGTGGTCTGACAGCGCTCAGCCATGAAATTACACTTAGCTGAGTGGTTTTTGCAGGTTAGTGTAAGGCCGAGTTTTGAGATGGCAAGTGGGTTGCTTGTGAGCTCAAAATCGTGCCCATGGCGTTCCAGCGTTGTCAGACTGCCCCGGTAGGCGGATAAAAGCGCACATACAGCAGTATAACAGGGAGGTAAATAGGATTTTAACAAGCATAATGCGTACGTCTCAGATTGATTTAACAGCTGATTTGAGGCAGGTGAGTTAATTTAATTGAGACCAGAACCACCATTTCGAACGTACGTTCATGTATAATGTTAATTATCAGAGGAGGGAAGCGGAATGGCCCAGTCAATTGTTGAAGCACCGATTCGAATCGATACCAGTCGTAAGATTATTCACGTTGATATGGACGCCTTTTATGCTTCCATCGAAGAACGAGAAAATCCTGCCTATAAGACCCAGCCACTGGTGATTGCGCATGATCCGCGGCAAACCGGTGGCCGGGGTGTCGTGACCACTGCTAACTATGTGGCACGGCAATTTGGGGTGCACTCAGCAATGCCGTCTCAAAAAGCTTTAGAAATGTGCCCGCAAGCTGTCTTTAAAACACCAAACTTCCCGTTATACCGTGAAGTGTCGGCACAGATCCATCAGATTTTTCACGAGTACACCGACATGATCGAACCGATTGCGTTTGATGAAGCCTACTTAGACGTTACAGATAATAAGAAACAGTTGCACAGTGCGGTTCAACTAGCTCACGAATTACAGCGTGAAATCTGGCGGAAAACACACTTAACCTGTTCAACTGGTATTTCATATAACAAGTTTATTGCGAAGTTAGCCTCGGACTATCGCAAGCCAGCTGGCGTAACCATCGTGTTGCCCCAGGATGCGGAAGCGTTCCTGCTCCGTGAACCGATTGAAAAGTTTCGGGGCGTCGGCAAGAAGACGGTACCCAAGATGCATGATTTAGGGATTATGACCGGTCAGGAGTTGTATGAACAAAAGGAACTTGATCTGATTAAGAATTTTGGTAAGCTCGGTTACATCTTATACCGGCGGGTTCGTGGTAGCGATGACCGACCCGTAGAATACTTACGTGAACGGAAGTCGATTGGTAAAGAGCGGACGTTTGGGCCGTTTCTACAGTCAACAACAGAAGTCAACACGCACCTTAAAGCGTTGGCGAAAATGGTCGCTGAAAGCATGCAAGGGCATCAACGCCACGGTAAGACCCTTGTTCTGAAATTACGTTACGGTGACTTTGTGACGATTACGAAGCGGCGGACATTTACGGAGTTCTTACCGAATGACGCAATCCAGTTTGATCAGTATGCGGAAGAAATCTTTGAAGACGTGGTTGATGAACACTTTGATTCGGGTATTCGGCTGTTGGGAATTACAATGACGGGCTTAGCGCCACTAGCGTTTGAGAACATCACATTACCGCTATATCCGAATGATAATTAATTTATTTGGCGCAAGGCCAATTGTTCGGTATACTGGAGTACTGTGACAGATTATTGGCCACCAGTAAATTTTGAGAGTGAGAAGGTTCATTTATGACCGTCCAAACAGCGATTTTTGAATTAATTAAACAAGCAAAAACAATTATTATTCACCGTCATCAACGGCCTGATCCAGATGCGATTGGGAGTCAGTTGGGGTTAGCTGATATTATCAAAACGAGTTTTCCAGATAAACGGGTCTTAGCACCAGGGAAACAGTACCATGGTTTTGACTGGCTAGGCCAAATGGATGAAGTGAGTGAAGAAGATTATCACGATGCGCTTGTCTTAGTCTTAGATACGGCTAACCAACCCCGCGTGGATGGTGAGTTCTATCAACAAGGCAAGACACTCGTTAAGATCGATCATCACCCCAATGATGATGCGTTTGGTGATCCACAGTGGGTTGACGTGGATGCTTCTAGCACTAGCGAAATGGTCTATAATTGGTATGCACAGTGTGGTGACGAATTAACGTTAACGGCTAACGCAGCCCGGTTATTGTACGCGGGGATCGTCGGCGATACTGGTCGTTTCTTATATTCCGCTACAAAGCCAAGTACGATGCGCGCAGCCGCTGGATTGATGGAAGCAGGTGCGGATGCTGAAACTGTTAACCGGATTGAAGACACGATTACGTTGCCCGTTGCCCGGTTATCAGCTTACGTCTACGAGCATCTGACTCAGTTAGATTCAGGCGCAGCTTACGTTATCTTAACCAACGATATCATGGATTCATTTGAGATTGGCGATGCCAGCACAGCCGGTGTCGTCCCATTACCTGGTCGCATTGATACCGTTAAATGTTGGGCGATCTTCGTTCAACAAAAGGAAGGCGACTATCGCATTCGTCTTCGTTCAAAGGGTCCAGCCATCAATGAACTTGCTAAGAAGCATGATGGTGGGGGCCACGCGTTGGCCAGTGGCGCAAAAGCCAGCGACCAACAAGAAATTGAAACGGTTGTCCGTGAATTGGACGCCGTTGCTAGTCACGATGAGAAAGAGGTTTAAATATGACCGCAAGTTTTGAAGATTTTAAATTGCAGCCGTTTTTAATGCAGGCATTGCAAGATATTAATTTCCGCAAGCCAACGACCGTTCAGGAACGTTTAATTCCAGTTATTGCAGCTGGGCGCAGCGTGATTGGTCAGTCAGCAACTGGTAGTGGGAAGACCCATACCTTCTTGCTACCAATGATCAATCAATTGAACATGGATGAACGCCGGGTCCAAGCTGTTATTACGACACCAAGTCGTGAATTGGCTTACCAGATCCAGGCAGCAGCCAAACAGTTGGTTCAACACAGCCCTAAGGCACTACACATTGGGTTGTACGTTGGTGGGACTGATAAGCAAGAACAGATTGAAAAGTTAGGCCGTAACCAACCACAACTGATTATTGGGACCCCAGGACGAATCCTCGATTTGGTTCGTGCTCAAGCGTTAGATATTCATCATGCGACTCAGCTAGTCGTTGATGAAGCTGATATGACGCTTGATCTTGGTTTCTTGAATGTTGTTGATCAGATTGCTGGACGGATGCCACCTAAGTTACAAATGTTAGTCTTTTCAGCTACGATGCCGCAAAAGCTAACGCCATTCTTGAAGAAGTACATGAACAATCCAGTTATGGAAGCAATCCCAGTTGAAACGGTTATCAGTCCAACGATTGATAACTGGTTGATCTCAACTAAGAGTAAGGATAAGAACACGATTATTTATCGCCTTTTAACGATTGGTGAACCATACTTGGTCTTAGTATTTGCCAATACTAAAGATCGGGTTCAGGAATTAACGCATTATTTACGTAAGCAAGGTTTGACTGTTGCCATGATTCATGGGGATATGAAGCCACGTGAACGTAAACGGGTGATGCGTGAAGTTCAACAATTGAAGTATCAATTCGTCGTTGCAACTGATTTAGCTGCACGTGGGATTGATATTGAAGGGGTATCACACGTTATTAATGACGATATTCCTACTGATTTGGAATTCTTTATTCACCGGGTTGGTCGGACTGGCCGTAATGGGATGTCTGGTACTGCGATTACACTCTATAGCCCTGGTGAAGAAGCCAAGGTTAGCGAAGTCGAAGCTTTAGGTGTTAAGTTTAAACCCAAAGCAATTCAGGATGATGAAATCGTGGATTCATATGATCGTAATCGTCGGGCTAATCGGGGACCAAAACAAGAAAAGCTCGATCCAACGTTGATTGGTTTCGTCAAGAAGTCCAAGAAGACCATCAAACCGGGTTACAAGCGTCGTATTCGTAAGAAGATCAGTGATAAGGCTAGAATGGATCGTCGGATCGAACAACGCGCTTCTGCACGTCAAGAACGTAAGGATCGCAAGTCTTAGGCTGAGTGAGCAAAGCACTCGGTTAAGCCCGTGTTAATAGCCGCGTTAAACGCTAGGGCTATTGACATTGGGACGTAAGTTTTCTATACTTTGCACAGTAAGGACATATTTAAACCCCACGTCAGTTTAGAAACGCTTTGGTTGCTGCAAAAAGTGCGGTGTGGTTTAGATGCTACCTGTGAGTAATGACTAGTCAACTAGTCCGTGTCTCAGCGTTAATGAGCTTAAGAGGTAAACGAATACATCGTTGCAAGCAAAGTGGTACCGCGTTAACAGCGTCTTTGCTAGCAACGGTGTTTTTTTGCCTTAAATACAGGATTAACAGAGAGGGTGCCAGAATTAATGAAAGAATTAAGCAGTAGTGAAATTCGTCAGATGTACTTGGACTTTTTCCATGAAAAGGGCCATACCATCGTCCCAAGTGCGTCACTTGTTCCCGTAGATGACCCAACGTTACTATGGATCAACTCCGGTGTTGCCACGATGAAGAAATATTTTGATGGCTCAGTCGTTCCAGATAATCCACGGATGACGAGTTCACAGAAGAGTATTCGGACGAACGATATTGAAAACGTTGGTCGGACTGCTCGTCACCATACTTTGTTTGAAATGCTGGGGAACTTCTCAGTTGGGGATTACTTCAAGAAAGAAGCCATTGCGTGGGCGTGGGAATTAATGACGTCACCAAAGTGGTTTGGCTGGGATCCTGAAAAACTCTACATGACGGTCTACCCTAAGGATACGGATGCGGCTAAGTTCTGGGAAGAAACTGGTGTCAAGCCAGATCACATCGTCAAGGTTGAAGATAACTTCTGGGATATCGGTCAAGGCCCATCCGGCCCCGATTCAGAAATCTTCTACGATCGTGGTGAATCCTTCAATAATTTGGCAAAAGATGATCCTGAAAACTATCCTGGTGGCGAAAATGAACGCTACTTGGAAGTCTGGAACATTGTCTTCTCACAATTCAACCACACGCCAGAAGATACCTACGAACCACTTCCACGTAAGAACATTGATACGGGGATGGGGCTTGAACGAGTTGTCTCTGTCTTCCAAAATGCGAAGACCAATTTTGAAACGGATTTATTCTTGCCAATTATCCACAAGACTGAAGAACTCAGTGACGGCAAGCATTACGGCGACAACGCTGAAGATGACGTTTCGTTCAAGGTGATTGCTGATCACGCGCGGACGATTACGTTTGCCATCAGTGACGGTGCTTTGCCTTCTAATGAAGGTCGCGGCTACGTTATTCGTCGCTTAATTCGTCGGGCCATTTTACATGGTCAGAAGTTAGGCTTGAAAGAGGCTTTCTTGGATCAATTAGTACCAATCGTTGGTAAAATCATGGAATCTCACTACCCAGACGTTTTGAAGAATAGTGATTACATTGAAAAGATCGTTTCTTCAGAAGAAAGCCGCTTCAGTGAAACGTTGAACGATGGCTTAACGCTATTGAATAACTTAATTGCAGCGACCAAAGAAGCTGGTCAAGATACCTTAGCTGGTGCGGATGCCTTCAAACTATACGATACGTACGGTTTCCCGGTTGAATTGACGAAGGAATACGCTGGCGACGAAGACTTAAAGGTTGACGAAGCTGGTTTTGAAGTTGAAATGAAAGCACAACGTGACCGTGCTCGTAACGCGCGTAGTGGTGCTAAGTCAATGGGCGTGCAACGTGGTCTCTTGATTGACATTAAGACGCCTAGCGAATACGTTGGTTATGATGAATTGACCGATGTGCAGGGTGTGCTGAACGACATCATCGTGGATGAAAAGCTCGTTGATGAAGTTAAAGCTGGCACTGCTGAAATGATCTTCAGTAAGACACCGTTCTACGCTGAAATGGGTGGTCAAGTGGCTGACCGTGGGGTGATTTTAGACGCTGATGGTCAAACTGTGGCTAAAGTTACCGACGTTCAGAATGCACCTAACAAACAACATTTACACACGGTAGAAGTTTTGAAACCAATGCGTAAGGATGCAACTTATACCATGAATGTTGATTTGGCATTCCACAATAAGGTCGAAAAGAACCATACGGCAACCCATTTATTGGATCAAGCTTTACGCGACGTCTTGGGCGAACACACTAAGCAAGCTGGTTCATTGGTTGAACCAAACTACTTGCGTTTTGACTTCACTCACTTCGGTCAAGTAACTGATGAAGAACTTGCAAAAGTTGAACAGATTGTAAATGACCAAATCTGGGCAGCACTACCCGTAACGGCCATTCAGACGGATCAGGAAACTGGTCACAAGATGGGTGCGATTGCCGTCTTTACTGAAAAGTACGGTAAAGTGGTTCGGGTCGTTTCAATTGGTGACTACTCAATCGAATTCGATGGTGGGACCCACGTTAAGAACAGTAGCGAATTAGGACTCTTCAAGATTGTTGGTGAATCTGGTATCGGTGCTGGGACTCGTCGGATTGAAGCCGTGACCTCTAAGGAAGCCTTTGAATTGTTTGCCAGCGAAGAACAACACTTGAAGCAAGTGGCTGCGCAAGTTAAGGCGCCTAAGTTGGCTGATGTCCCAGCTAAGATCAGCCAATTACAAGCTGATTTGAAAGCTGAACAACAGAAGACTGCTTCTTTGGAAAGTCGTTTAGCTAAGCAACAAGCTGGCGACGTCTTTGAACAAGTGGACGACATTAACGGCACCACCTTGATTGCCCAACAGGTTGAAGTGGCTGGGATGGACCAGTTACGTCAATTTGCGGATACTTGGAAAGCTAAAGCCTATTCTGACGTCTTAGTACTTGGAACGGTTATTGGCGATAAGGTCAACTTATTGGTTGCTGTCAGTGATGACAAGATCAAAGCTGGTCTTAAAGCTGGCGACTTGATCAAAGCCATTGCCCCTAAAGTCGGTGGCGGTGGTGGTGGCCGTCCAACGTTAGCCCAAGCTGGTGGGAAGAATCCTGCTGGGTTGCCTGACGCATTAAAGGCGGCTCACGACTGGGTTAAAGAACAATAAATTTTGAAATTAAAGGTGTTTATGGAACTAATGCTTAGTATTAGTGACTGACACTTGGAACGGATCTGAGACGATTGTCTTAGGTCCGTTTTTTTTAGGTCGTTAAAACAGTTTTGAGTAGGCTTTAATATACCGCTTCGCCAGCCGGAAAAACCTGCCATGGGGACCGGTCCCAGCCACAGTGCGGTCTGGTACCTCGTTTTCGAGCCTAAAATTCAAGTCTCGAAAGACGTCCTGCAATCTAAGGCCGCCAATAACGCCACTTTAGATTGACTTCATGGCTGGTTCTTCCGGCTGGCTCCGCTTAATTTCGATTTGTTTATTGATCTCTTAATAGGCAGTGAGTCTTCTTTTTAGTAGGATAAAAGTTAACGATAAATATCCAAATACAAAATCAGTCTAGCCGGAGGTGGGCAGTACTAGCGATGCTGTGAAGGTGGCGTTATGCCGGTGGTTTTCCGGGATTACACCACGGACGATCCTGTTCATTGGCGAACTGTGCCAAGGGGCAGGGCGAGGTTCAAGACCACTCTTCAGGCTTGAACCGGTCCCACAGCTGAAGCTAGTGCTGACCACCGCAGGCGAAAGTGTAGAACTGCTTTAGACGTGCAAATTGTAATTAAACAGCCTTTAATATCCTAGTTTGTAACCAGACTTTTATTACGAATGTGTTACATCAAAGTCGATTGATTGTACTTCATATGGGCATTTAGTAAAATAGATTAGAAGCGGAAACTAGCGGGAGGTGCTTTATATGAGTTCATTAGACAAAACAATGTACTTTGACTTCGATAATGACAGCGTTAAGGATGTTCATGACACGTTAACGACGGTTTATGAAGCGTTACAAGAAAAAGGCTATAATCCAATCAATCAGATCGTGGGTTATTTGCTATCCGGTGATCCGGCGTACATTCCACGTTTAAAGGATGCGCGTAACTTGATTCGCAAGCATCAGCGTGATGAGATTATCGAAGAACTTGTCAAGTCGTACCTGAAGGCAGATAAGGATGTTGATGCATGAAGTTAATGGGGTTAGACGTTGGTTCTCGGACTGTGGGCATTGCAATTAGCGATGCTTTTGGTTGGACTGCGCAGGGTGTTGAAATCATTCGGATTAACGAGGACGAAGAAGTGTTTGGTCTTGATCGGGTTGCTGAATTGGTCAAGGAACTAGATGCAGGCGGTTTCGTGCTTGGTTTACCGAAGAATATGAACAATACGCTGGGGCCCCGTGCCGAAGCTGCTAAACATTATGGTGAGATGTTAACGGAACGTTTTCATTTACCAGTAGACTTTGAAGATGAACGGTTGACAACGGTTGAAGCTGAACGGATGTTGATTGAAGAAGCCAACACCTCACGTAAAAAACGCAAAAAGGTGATCGATAAGTTAGCCGCAAGTTTAATCTTGCAAAACTACTTGGATCGCCATGGCAAACTCACAAAAGAATAGCGAGGAACTTAATTATGAGTACTGACATGAGCAAAGACCAAAATGGTAAAGATGACGTTATCACCTTAGTGGATGACGACGGCAACGAAACCTTATTTAACATTTTATTCACGTTTGATTCAGAAGACTTCGATCATTCATACATTCTCCTGTACCCGGCAGATGCCGCTGCAGATGATGAAGTGGATATCCAAGCCTACATCTTCAATCCTGATGATGGCGACAACGGTGAATTAAAGTTAATCGAATCCGATGATGAATGGGATATGGTTGAACAAGTATTGAATACCTTCTTAGCAGAAGATGGCGGCATGCAATAGGCCCCAATCAATACGAGGAACTCGTGGACAATGGTCTGCGAGTTTTTTTGTTGCAACGGCTTCAGTTCCAACGGTCGCATAAATTGCGTAACCATGCTAAAATGTTAACTGTTATTGAAAGGGAGCTGGATGTTGATGACTGCAGACAAACGTCGCTTTAAAGCGGAAATTGATGGTCACACTTATACGATCATCGGCACGGCATCTGATCGTCACATGCAAACCGTGACGCGGATGATGAATGAACAAATTAATCAATTAAAAAAACTTGCACCTGACATGTCTGATCAAGAGATTGCCACGTTATTAGCTTTTAACGCAATTTCTGATCAAGTGGATAAGCAAGCAGAACTATTAAAAATGCAAACGGATAATGCCGACAAGTAATTGCATTATCCGTTTTTTGGCGGTTTAACGCCGCTCATTTGGAACTTCGGAGGGATGTTATTGAATTCCAAAGTATTGAACACTTTAGAGTATCAACAAGTAAAACAACAATTAATGCCGTACTTAGCTTCGGCAGCTGGGCAACAGGAGCTTAACAGCCTGCAGCCTATGAAGGATGCTGAAGCAATTCAGTTAGCCTTAGATGAAACTAACGATGGGGCCGAGGTTTACCGGTTAAAGGGTGGGATTCCAATTGCCCGTTTAGCTGATATTACGCCACACATGAAACGTTTGGAAATCGGTGCCACGTTAAACGGGAGTGAACTGGGACAAGTCGGTCGGGTTTTAAAGACGACCCAGGCGATTACCCGTTTCTTTGCGGAGCTATTAGAAGACGCACCCGAAAATGAGATTCGCCAATTGTTTGATGAAGTTGGCGAATTGGTGACCTTGCCAGAAGTCACGAAACGGTTATCAACCGCTATTGAAGGCGATGGGCACATTACGGATAACGCTTCAGCTGAATTAAGCAGCATTCGTAGTCACATTCATCGTACTGAATCAGAGATTCGCGCAAAGATGGAACACTATACGCGTGGTAGCGATGCGAAGTATTTGAGTGATCCAATCATCACGATTCGTAATGACCGTTATGTGATTCCAGTGAAAGCTGAAAATCGGGGCCGCTTTGGTGGGATCGTCCATGATCAGAGTGCCAGTGGACAGACGTTATTCGTTGAACCACAAGCTGTAATGGCATTGAACGACCGTTTACGGCAATCCCAAGTTGCTGAAAAGCAAGAAGAGCAACGGATCTTGGAAGAATTATCCAATCTGATTGCCCCTTATCAGGATGAAATCATGAACAACGCGGCTATCTTGGGCCATTTTGATTTCATCAACGGTAAGGCGCGTTACGCTCACGATATGCACGCCACCGAACCACAAGTCTCTACTGAAAACCAGGTCTATCTACGGCAAGCACGTCACCCGTTAATCGATCCTAAAAAGGTAGTAGCCAATGACATCAACCTTGGGACTGACTACCAAGCGATGGTGATTACGGGACCTAATACCGGTGGGAAGACGATTACCTTGAAGACGCTGGGCCTATTACAATTAATGGCTCAGTCCGGGCTATTCATTCCTGCTGATGAGGGTAGTCGTGTCGGTATCTACAATGAAATTTTTGCTGACATTGGTGACGAACAATCAATTGAACAGAATTTAAGTACTTTTTCATCACACATGGCTAACATCGAAAGCTTCTTGAAACAGATCGACGAACACAGCCTTTTGCTAGTCGATGAATTAGGTGCGGGGACCGATCCACAAGAGGGGGCTGCCTTAGCGATTGCCATCCTTGACGCGATTGGTGCCAAGAGTACTCAAGTCGTTGCAACAACCCATTACCCTGAACTTAAGGCGTATGGATTCAACCGACCAGATACGATCAATGCCAGTATGGAATTCGACGAAGAGACGTTGAAACCAACGTACCGGTTATTAGTTGGTATTCCTGGTCGTAGTAACGCGCTAGACATTGCGCAACGTTTAGGAATTCCACAAACCATCGTGGACGAGGCACGCTCGTTAACTGATAGCGATAGTCAAGATTTGAATGCGATGATCGCGGACTTGGTTGCTAAACGTAAGCAGGTCGAAGACGAACAGATTGCGTTGCAACAAGAAGTAACTGACTCAGAACGGTTGCACCGTGAACTAAAGAGTGAATTCAACGCTTATCAACAACGTAAGGAACAGTTGATTGAAGATGCTAAGGTTCAAGCTAACGAGATTGTATCGAAGAGCAAGACTGAGGCTGACGCGATCATCAGTGATCTACGTAAGAAGCAGTTAGCTGTTGGTACTGCGGTTAAAGAAAATGAACTGATTGATGCGAAGGGTGCTTTGAATGCCCTTGAACAACAACCAAGACTCAAAAATAACCGGGTCTTACGACGTGCTAAGGCACAACAAGAATTCCGTAAAGGTGAAGACGTACTGGTTAAGTCATACGGCCAACGCGGTGTCTTGATGCGTAAGATGGGCGACCACGAGTGGGAAGTTCAACTTGGCATTTTGAAGATGAAGATCAGTGACGGTGACTTGGAAAAGGTTAAGCCTGAAGCTGAGCCTAAACAGGGCCGTGCAACGGTGCGCAGTGCTAATGCTAGCCGGGTCTCACCTAACTTGGACTTGCGTGGTGTCCGTTATGAAGATGCCATGATGCAAGTCGATCGTTACATTGATGCGGCATTACTCGCTGGTTATCCATCCGTGACAATCGTTCATGGTAAGGGGACTGGGGCGTTACGGCAAGGAATTACGGACTACTTACAGACGAATCGTCAGGTCAAATCGTTCCACTTTGCCGCACCGAACCATGGTGGCAATGGGGCGACTGAGGTGGAGTTTAAGTAGGGTTTTGAAACGTGCACCAACAGGCAGCGACCTCCGCTTAGCTACGGTAGAGCAATGATTGCAAAAAACGCAATCACCGCTCTACCTAGGCTATGCTCAGTCCCTAATCGCCTGTTGATACACTCTTTTGAAACGTGCGCCAGTAGGCAGCTTGTTCCGCTTAACCCGAGAATCGTGACCATTCCAAACCCAGGAATAATCACGATTCCCACGTTAATGCTCGCAACCTAATCGCCTACTGTCACACTCTGGAGTAAATCAGTTGTTTTCCCAATCGCAACTGGTATACTTACTATTAGTAATGGAATTAACTAATAAGGGAGGCTGATTTTTATGCTTGCAACAACTACTGATAAAACTTTTACAGCTGATACTGATTCAGGCGTCACGTTAACTGACTTCTGGGCAACTTGGTGTGGTCCTTGTCGGATGCAATCACCAGTTGTTGAACAATTGGATGAAGAGATGGGCGATCAAGTAACATTCAACAAGATGGATGTCGATGCAAACCCTGAAACGGCCAGCAGTTTTGGCATCATGAGTATTCCAACACTACTCGTCAAGAAGGACGGCGAAGTGGTTGATACTTTGGTAGGTTACCACTCCAAAGAACAAATCAAACAAACCTTAGATCAGTATCTATAATCTTTAGGATCAAAAAAAGACGATCAGTTAATTAACTGGTCGTCTTTTTTAGTAAATTAATCGATATCATTAGGTTGTTCATCGGTTGGTTCTTCAACCAGTGGGCGAACAATTTCAATTGGTGCCGCTGGGTCATGATTAGTTAACGGCTGGTCGTGATCGATCGTGACCGAAATGCGAAGCCGCATTCGATTTTGGAACGTGATTTTAGCTTCACAGACGCAACTGAGTCGTTGAACGACTTGTTCTGCTAAAAAGCCAGTTTCGAGCATAAAATCCGGATTATCAAGGGTTGCGCTTCGTCGAGCAACGGGTTCACCGGTTAATTCGTAAGTGATTAACTCATCGCTAGTTTCAACGATAATCAGGTGCCCCCAGCCAGTTTGTTCGAAAAACGTAATCAGATCATCGTCGTTTGCGACTCTAAATTGGCGTGCCAAGTCTTTACCAGCCCAGTAAAGAATGCCGCTGCTGTCATCGCCCAGTAATTTTGGTATCAAGGCATCCCGCAGTACTTCCACACTGAGGATGGAAGCTTTAATCGAATTACCCGCAAATTGAGAATAAAAGCCGTTCGTCATGATCGTTCCTTTCCATGCAAAAATGTCGTGGTATTTCTGACCACTGTATAATAGATATTATACCTTGTTTTCAGGAAAGTGTCGGATTTTTTCAAGTTATCTAAGGAAACTTTACCAATTCATCGTAATTTGTCTGGCTTGAAATCACTTTCAAAAAAGACCATAATGAAGTTTCAGAATTCAGTGAACGGAGATTTTAAAATGTCAGATGAACATGCAATTGGCTTCATGGATTCGGGAGTTGGTGGGTTGACTGTCGTTAAGCAGGCATTAAAACAACTCCCGCGCGAAACCGTCTATTTTATTGGGGATCAAGCCCGATTGCCATACGGACCACGGCCCGGTGCTCAAGTGTGTGAATTTTCTTGGCAAATGGCCGACTTCTTGATGAAAAAGCACATTAAAATGCTCGTAATCGCCTGTAATACGGCGACAGCTGCAGCCTTGCCCGACTTACGGGCTCGGTTAAATATTCCGGTTATCGGGGTCATCAAGCCCGGTTCACGAGCGGCTTTAAAAGCTTCACGAAATAATCGGATTGGCGTAATTGCCACGGATGGCACGATTCGTAGCAATGCTTATTCGGATGCCATCTTAACTAAGGATCCAACGGCAACCGTTGTGCCACTAGCTTGTCCTAAGTTTGTTCCGCTAGTGGAATCCAATGAATACCATTCAACGGTGGCTAAACGGGTGGTTGCAGAATCACTTAAGGATCTCAAAAAGCAGGATATCGACACGTTAGTTTTAGGGTGTACACATAACCCATTGCTGCGCCCACTGATTCAAAATGTGGTGGGACCTAACGTAACGCTGATCGATTCTGGGGCAGAAACGATCAATGACGTTTCATCGGTACTGGATTATTTGGACATTGCCAATACTAGCTCGACTAAACGTTATCCAGACGAGTATTATACGACCGGTGCGGCAGCTCAATTTGAAGCGATTGCTAAGGATTGGTTGGGCCAACCTGATTTTCATGCTACCCACATCGACTTAGGGAGTGAAACGAATGACTAAACCACAAACATTAATTATTGCGACTAATAACGCCAACAAAGCACGGGAATTTAGTGCGATGTTAGAACCTTACGGCGTAACGATTAAAACGTTAGCTGACTTTCCTGATATTCCAGAAATTAAGGAAAACGGAATTACCTTCGAAGAGAATGCCACGAAAAAGGTGACGGTGGTTGTCGAAGCAACTGGCTTACCCGCTATTGCGGATGATTCTGGTCTGATGGTCGACGCGTTGCACGGTGATCCAGGTGTTATTTCAGCTCGTTATGCGGGTGATCATGATGATGCGGCTAATAATGCGAAGCTACTTGCCAATCTTGGTGGCGTTCCAGATGACAAACGAACGGCAACTTTCCATACCACTTTGGTTGCATTGAAACCAAGCGGTGCTAAGTTAGTCGTCAACGGTGAACTGCCTGGACGGATTCTAAGTACCCCACGGGGGGAGAACGGCTTTGGTTATGATCCGTTATTTTGGTCAGAAGAGTTCCAAAAATCGTTGGCTGAATTAACGCCAGATCAGAAAAACCAAATTAGTCATCGTGGCGCTGCTTTGCGCCAGTTGATGACCAAATTCGATGAATGGTGGTCACAAGCATGAAATGTTTAGTTGTCAGTGATAGTCACGGTGATCGTGATATTTTAGTACGATTAACGACAGCCTACAAGGATCAAGTTGACGCCATGTTTCACTGTGGCGATTCGGAATTAGATCATGATGATCCGTTATTTCAAGATATGTACGTGGTTCAGGGTAATATGGATTTTGACAGCGCGTTGGCAGATGAAGTTAGCCCCAGTGTTGACGGTGTCCAAGTCTACATGACCCACGGACACTTAGTGGGAGTCAATATGGGACTGGATCACTTAGTGGCTAATGCGCAGGCGCACCAAGCAGCCCTAGCATTCTTCGGTCACACCCACCAATTAGGCGTTGAACGCCGGGGTGGGGTGTTGGTCTTGAATCCCGGAAGTATCAGTTATCCACGTGGCGAATTCACTAGTATTGGTGGGACTTACGCGATTGTGACGACCAGTGCTACGGCGATTGACGTCCAGTACTATGACCGTGAAATGCAGCCAGTTCCTGAACTAAAGTTTCACTTTGCGGACTAACTTGATACGGTATAACCGATACTGTTAATATTGATTGACGTGAAGTTAGTTTTTAGCAAACGATAGTTTTAGTTAGGGAGGGACGATACGTATGTTAATCCAACCAGTGACGGACATGTTGTCACGCAATGCTGACCATTATTTGATTGCGGCTGACATGGTTGCCAACGTCCAAACTGATAATAATTTGTACCACGCATTCTTAGTCTTAACCAAGATCAAATATTCTAAGATTCCGGTTCTGGATCGAAGCGGTCACTTTGAAGGCTTAGTTTCCTTACCGCTGATTACGGAACAGATGCTGGGGTTTGACCAATTGAATACCGAAGTCTTGATGCAGAAATGCGTTCGTGACGTGATGGAAACGAACGTTAAGACGGTCGACGATGTGAGCGATGTTGAAGCTACCTTGCACTTGATGATCGATAACCCGTTTGTACCGGTCGTCGATCAAGACGGTATCTTTCAAGGTATTGTCACGCGTCGTGAATTTATGAAGAGTTTTAACTTCCTAACTCATGAAATCGGCAAGCAGTATGATATGATTGAGAAGGATTTTTCCACTAGTGAAAAAACTAATTAAAATTTTTGGAGGGTCTCCGATGGCAAAATTAGATGCACAATCAATTATTAACTACATTGGCAGTGCCAAGAAAACTACACCCGTTAAAGTTTACGTTAAGGGTGCGCTGGACCAATTAGATGTTCCAGCAACGATTAAAACATTCTTCAGTGGTAACGCTGGGGTGTTATTCGGTGACTGGGCCGACGTTGAACCATTTTTAATGGCTAACGCTGCACACATCGAAGATTATGAATTAGAAAATGATGCCCGTAACTCAGCTGTACCAATGGCTGACTTAAAACAATACAATGCCCGGATCGAACCAGGTGCCGTTATTCGTGACCAAGTCTTGATCGGTGACAATGCCGTTATCATGATGGGCGCTACGATTAACATCGGTGCTGAAATCGGTGCCGGTACAATGATCGACATGGGTGCCATTTTAGGTGGCCGTGCGCTCGTTGGTAAGAACTGTCACATTGGTGCCGGTACTGTGTTAGCCGGCGTGGTAGAGCCACCTTCGGCCCAACCCGTTCAGATTGACGACGATGTGCTTATCGGTGCTAACGCCGTTGTCCTAGAAGGCGTTCACGTTGGTAAGGGTGCCGTTGTGGCAGCCGGTGCGGTCGTTATCGAAGACGTTGCACCAAACACCGTTGTTGGTGGTGTACCAGCTCGTAAGTTAAAAGATATTGACGATAAGACTAAGAGTAAAACGGAGTTAATGGCTGAATTACGGAATCTTTAATGATGGAGGGATAAACCATGGCATTACGGGAAACCGAATTAATTCCAATTTATCAACATTTACATCAGATTCCAGAAATCGGTCTACAGGAACATCAGACTCACGATTACTTGTTAAGTATTATTGCGCAGATGCCCCAAGACTTATTAACGGTTAAGTTGATTCCAACGTTAGATACCGCTATTTTAGTCAAGGTCAGTGGTAAAACGCATGATTACCGGATCGGTTATCGGACGGATATCGATGCGTTACCAGTTACTGAGAATACCGGGTTACCATTCGCGTCTACACATCCAGGTGTGATGCACGCGTGTGGCCATGATATTCACATGTCTGTGGCGTTAGGGATTCTGAGTTACTTTGCAGAACACCAACCCACTACTGATATGATCTTCATGTTCCAACCAGCGGAAGAAAATGCCTCTGGTGGGATGAAAATCTACAACAGTGGTGCACTTGATGCTGAATGGATGCCGGATGAAATCTTTGGCTTCCATGACAATCCTAACTTGCCAACTGGCGCAATCGGTAGTCGCATGGGCACCTTATTCGCTGGCACGTGTGAAATTCACGCGCACCTCAGCGGTAAGAGTGGTCATGCTGCATATCAACATCAAGCTAACGACATGGTTGTAGCCGGGGCCGCACTCGTGTCCCAGTTACAAACGATCGTGGCGCGCGATGTTGATCCGATTCAGAGTGGTGTCGTGACACTTGGTCACTTCACAGCTGGAACCATCGGCAACGTCATTGCGGGTGAAGCTCAGATCGATGGAACGATTCGGGCGTTGACGCAGGACATGAACCTGCGCATTCAACGACGTGTGCGCACGATTACTGAGGGAATCGCCCTAGCTTATGATTGCAATATTGATTTGCAACTTAATCAGGGTGGTTACTACCCAGTTGAGAATAATGATGCCATTACAGCTGACTTTATCAACTACATGCAACAAGCACCAGACGTTAACTTCATCGAAACCCAACCGGCAATGACTGGCGAAGATTTTGGTTATTTAATTCACCAAATTCCGGGGACGATGTTCTGGCTAGGTGTCGACAGTCCGTACTCACTACACTCAGAAAACATGGTACCCCATACGGATGCCATCATGAGTGGCGTTGATGCGATGACTGGCTTCTTGACGCATCGCAATGAGTTACGCAAATAAGAATTGAATTCATGTTAAACAGGTCTAGCCATTTTGGTTAGATCTGTTTTTTTATGGTCCAAGTGAAAATCTTGTTTCCACTGTTGTAGAGAGTGACAAAATCTTCTGCTGGATTATTATGATGTAGTTCTTGCGGAACTTATCCGCCTACCGGAGTGGTCTGACAACGCTGGAACGCCATGGGCACGGTTTTGAGCTCACCAGCACAACCCGCTGTCAATCTCAAAACTCGGCCTTACACTAACCTGAGCAAACCACTCAGCTAAGTGTAATTTCATGCCTGAGCGTTGTCAGACCACACCTCACGGCTAGTTTAGATTTAAGATGTTGATAAGTCTTTACCTAGCTTTAATTTGATTGACCGTTATTTCAAAAAGAATTTAGTGAGCAATTTCCAGTAATTTTTATTTAGGTAGGTGTACACACCCATAAACTGCGGAATTATATTCTAGACGAACTTAGGAATCATGATCAGTCAAAAATTAGGTACGCACATGTCTGATTTTAATTACTATCCAGCCGTGAGGGGCTCCTGACAATGTTCAGTGGTGAAATTATCC
>NZ_LFEE01000022.1:0-43420 GCF_001039045.1 Lactiplantibacillus herbarum | reverse complement strand
GTTGCCCCGGTAGGCGAGAATTGGAAGCACATATGCAATTGTAATCATGATTATTATTTGATTTTTCACTAGCATAACGTGGGTTACTAGTTAGAGTTGTTTTGGAATGTAAGTAAGCAAAATAAAAGCGGCGCCCAATAAGTGGGCACCGCTTGAAAGTCATTATTTACGTGTGGGGGTAATATTTAAACGTGGTGAGGGGAGCTGGGTTCCGGCCTCACTTGCAGCGGCTAGGTAGCCTGCCAGAAAGTCACGCTGAATTGCAAATTGCATCCCGTTTTTAACGTAGAACTGGACGCGAAAGACTAACGTTCCGTCACTCTGAGTCGTGACGCCCTGAATATCAGGTTCGCCAACGATATCTGGGTACTGAGGGATCAGTTCCGCGTTGACTGTGCGAACCACAGTCGTTAGTTCTTGAATAGGGGTGGTCGTTAGAATGTAAAGATCAATCAGAACCCGCATGTCATTACGTGACTGGTTGCTGATAATCAGGATTTTACGATTGGGAATAAAATTAAGGGCACCGTCTGGACTAGTTACCTGGGTGGTTCGTAACCCGATGGCGGAGACGGTTCCTTCAATCGTTTCGATCTTAACGTAGTCACCCACGTCAATCTGATCTTCCAATAGGATGAAGAAGCCGGTCACGATGTCGCTTACGAAACCTTGGGCACCTAATCCTAACGCTACACTGAAGATCCCAGCACTGGCAATTAATGTTCCAACTGGAACGCCCAGTACGGAGAGCACCGCGTAAATACCGAAGAACATGATGACGTAATGGTAAATGTTCAGGGATAACGTAAAGATTGTCGAAATCCGATTATTGGCGGTATCGCTCGTATTGGCGTTAGTGATGAAGAGGTGGTGGATCAGGCGTTTCCCTAGCCGGTCAATCACCCAAAATAGTAAGGTGAAAAGAATGATTTCAAGAATCTTGCCACCGATGTTAATAATAATTTGCTGCCAATCGATTTTCTTCGCTAGCTTGACCCATACGGATACTTGCTTAGTAGGCGTGTCGATGGCCGCTAACTGATTTGCTATAAACATAAATTCACCCTCGTTAAATGTTGTCTGTTCACTAGTTTAGCAGATTTAACGGTGCTAACCAAGCGTGGCCGAAGGTTATTAGATGAGAATCAGCACGTCAGTACAGTTGTAAGCACTTTTTTAATTGCGGTATAATTGAGACAATGCTATGCTAGTTCTAATATAGTGGTAGTTGAAGGAGGAATTTTAATGATTACACATGTTGCGGGCATTATTGCCGCCATTGCGTTCTTATTATTAGTTTGTTTTATCGGGATTTTCTTAATGCGGATTACGAAGACGATGGGTGAAGTTAACCGGAGTCTAAGTAACATCACGGATGACGTGGACGCTTTGTCGCACGAGACCGAGAAAATCATGGCTAATGCTAACGAACTTTTAAAGGATGTTAACGGTAAGGTAGCAACCATTGACCCAGCGTTTCAAGCGATGGGTGATTTAGGCCAGAGTGTCTCTGACTTAAACGCAGCGACCCGTGATTTAACGGATAAGCTCGGCAAGACTAACGAAAAACGTAATAAGTTTAGTAGTGCAAGCAAGGTCGGTAAAGCTGCTTTCGACGTTTACCGTAACCGACGTGCAAAAAATAATAGCGAGGAGTCTTAATTATGTCAAAAAAAGGATTCTTATTAGGTGTTATGATTGGCGGCGCCGCAATTGCGACAGCCATCAATAAGATGGATGATGAAAAGAAGGCTGACTTAAAGGCCAAAGCGCAACAAGGTTTTGCAGACTTGAAGGATCGTGCCATCGATTACGCATTCTATGCAAACGATGCTGCGGAAGACTTCAAAGTTGAAGCTAGCCAACAATTTGCTGATGCTAAGGATAAGGTAGCAGACTTTGCAGACCAATACCAAGCTGCTAAGGGCGAAACGGCCGACTTTGGTTCTAGTTTGGACCAAGCAACGGACAGCTTACGTTCAGAATTAGCTAAAGTCTCAGAAGATGAAGACGCCGACGATGACATTGTGATCGATGGCGGCGAAGCTTACAAAGACGCTGAAGCTGCAACTACTGCAGACGATGCTGATAAAGCGACTGATACTGAAAAAGTTGCCGATACCGATGCAACTGACGAACAACCTGAAAAATAATTAATAAGATAAGACTGGGACACGGGGGATTGCTCCGTGTCCCAGTTCTATTTGATAGGAGGAATAACATGTATTCAATTGGAGCGGTTGCTAAGAAGACTGGTATTTCAAGTTATACGTTACGCTACTACGAAAAAGCGGGTTTAACGCCATTTGTCAAACGTGATGAGCAGGGGCGCCGCGTCTTCAATGATGATGACGTGGAATCCTTAGGGCTGATTCGTTGTCTCAAACAGACTGGCATGCCACTGGAAGATATCCGGCAATTCATTAGCTGGTGTGATGCCGGTGACGCGACAATTGATCAACGGTTAGCGATGTTTGAACAGCAACGCCAAGCCGTCGAGGATCAGATCCACCAATCGTTGTTAAACTTGCAGAAGGTTAATTACAAGATTGACCTGTACCGTAAAGCAAGTCAAGCGGGTAGTGAAGCTGCCGTTGATTGTGATGCGATTCCCGTCAAGGATACGGCCACGCTTTTACAGGAGGTTGCTAGTTATGAAGCGGACCAAGTGACAACTAAATAAAGATCAAATGAGCCAGTTGCAAGTATGTCTAATACAAGCTACTGGCTTTTTATAATCACTTAATTAGGATAGCCCTACGGATACGTTCTCTTACCGCGCGAATTTTATTGAAATAGACTAAGTAAAAATAGAAACGAGCTTAGGCAGGATGCCCAAGCTCGTTAGTGGTTATTTGTTATAGGTCTAAAATTTTAAGTTCTTTAGGTGTGTGCGTGAATGGCTTGAAGCCTTCCTTAGTCACAACACCACAGTCTTCGATTCGAACACCGGCAACGCCAGGAATGTAAATCCCTGGTTCAACGGAGAAGCACATTCCTTCAACAAGTGGCATGTGGTTGCCTTCCATAATAGATGGGAATTCGTGGTCGGTTTGACCGATCCCATGACCTAAGCGGTGAATGAAGTATTCGCCGTAGCCGGCCTTGGTGATAACGTCACGAGCAATCTTGTCGACATCTTCAGCGGCCATGCCAGGTTTGATGGCATCTTGGGCAGTTAAGTTCGCTTCAAGA
Source organism: Lactiplantibacillus herbarum (assembly GCF_001039045.1). Lineage (GTDB taxonomy): Bacteria > Bacillota > Bacilli > Lactobacillales > Lactobacillaceae > Lactiplantibacillus > Lactiplantibacillus herbarum. The sequence goes on along the minus strand of NZ_LFEE01000022.1, from coordinate 40,225 downwards.
CAGACGTCAAAGATTTCTTTCTGCTTATCAGTAGGTTGACCGTAAGCAATCGTCCGTGAAGCATCGGAAGCGTAACCTTCGTACATGACACCGAGGTCGAATAAGACTAATTCGTTAGGTTTAACTTGCGTTTCATTAGTAGCACCGTGAGGATTAGCAGCGTGTTCACCAGCTTGAACTAAGGTACCGAAGCTCATTTCCATAATGCCTTTTTGCATCAAGGCATATTGTAATTCAGCGACGATCTGTTGTTCAGTACGGCCAGCTTTAACAGCGGCAAAACCTTGTTCAAAGGCGAAGTCAGCCCACTTACCAGCAATGTTCAACTTTTCCAATTCATCGGCAGTTTTAACTAACCGTAGTTGTTGGATGTAAGGGGAGAGGTCCTTGTCAAAACTTGCGGCAGGGAACTGTTGTTGGAGTGCTTGGAAACGGTCTAACGTTAAATTGCCGCTTTCAAGTGCCCACCCCTTAGGGTCAGTTAACTGTTCGTGAATGTGGTTGGCAATCAAGGCGTATGGATCTTCGTGATCGAGGTAGCCGAACACTTTATAAGGCCAGCCCATATTCTTGATGGCTTCAACTTCTAGTGCGGGGGCGAATAAGAATGGTTCAGCGTCCGCAAAGACGAATAAAGCTAAGGTCCGTTCGAAAGGGTTGCTCTCAAATCCGGTTAAATATGAAATTGTGTGAAAATTACTAATATAAGTCACGTCAACGTGGTTGTTTTGGGTCCACTGGCGAACTTGTTGCAGTTTCGTATAATCTGTCACATCAAACACTCCTTAAAATTATATTGGCTTATTAATAGTACTAGTATAGCGCTGTTGATGATAAAAAGCTGAGAATAATGATCTAAAAAAGGTGTTCTTTGAGCGGTAAATCTTGATTTTTGAAAACAAGTAAGGTATTATTTTCATGAAAGCGATTTCATTAACGATCTTAAGTTGCATCGAGACCGTAATTTTGCTATATTGGTTGATGTTGCATGAAAACGAATGAAAACATATGATACCAAGTAAGAAAGGGCTATTTTAGATGGAAAAACAAACAGTAACAATTTATGACGTGGCACGCGAAGCGGCGGTTTCAATGGCTACAGTTTCACGGGTTGTCAACGGCAATCCTAACGTTAAACCAGCAACCCGTAAAAAGGTGTTGGCCGTAATCGAACGACTAGACTACCGACCAAATGCAGTTGCGCGAGGCTTGGCAAGTAAGCGCTCAACCACTGTTGGGGTGATTATTCCCGACGTAACCAACATTTACTTTGCTTCATTAGCACGTGGGATCGATGATATTGCCATGATGTACAAGTACAACATCATCTTGACGAACTCCGACGATGCTGGCGAACAAGAAGTTAACGTTTTGAACACGTTGATGGCTAAACAAGTTGATGGGATTATCTTCATGGGTAACCACATCGATGATAAGTTACGGGCCGAATTTAAGCGTGCTAAGGCACCAGTTGTCTTAGCTGGTACCGTTGACCCATTGAATGAAACGCCAAGTGTTAACATTGATTACGCGGCAGCTGTTGAAGAAACGGTAACTAACTTAATCAAGCGTGGGCACAAGCAGATTGCTTTGGCATTGGGTTCATTGACGCAATCAATCAACGCTGAATACCGTTTAACGGGTTACAAGCGTGCCTTGAGCAAGGCTAAGATTGCCTACGACGATTCATTAGTCTATGAAGCTGGCTACTCATATGATGCCGGTGTTAAGCTACAACCCGTTATCGCGGATAGTGGCGCAACTGCCGTCTTCGTTGGTGACGATGAAATGGCCGCTGGGATTATCAATGCCAGCATGGAATCAGGCATTGACGTGCCTAACGACTTAGAAGTGATCACTAGTAATGATACGATCATCACTCAGATCACGCGTCCAGCAATCACCTCGATCACGCAACCACTCTATGATATTGGTGCCGTTGCAATGCGGATGTTAACTAAGTTAATGAATGATAAAGAATTAGATGAAAAGACGGTTACCTTACCATATGGTATCGTTCGCCGTGCTTCAACTAAATCAGTCGATTAAGAATCGCAATAGGCGTTAGTGCGGACCGATAGTCTTTAGGTTGGTATTAGCGTTATACTAGGGTTTGGAATAATCATTCCGAACCCTTTTATTATGGGTAAGAATGACGGAAAGGGTGGATCAACCATGGCAGAACTAGTGTTACCACAACGACCTGGAAAGATACAACTAGGGTTGAAAGCGTCAGCTGAGATTGAACAATTAATGAATCGGTTGCAGTATCGACCAGACGTGTTTGAGTTTTTTACCAGCGCGGCGGATTTTGAACCAACGGCATTTAAGGCGTTAGTTGAGGCAATTCAATTCGTTAAAACAAACGTGACTGAACGGGTCATTATTCATCACCCGATGAGTTATCAGAATTGGCATTTGGATCAGTTACTGGATGAAGAACGGGAACCAGCCGCCTACAAGTTCTTACAAACGTCAACGGAACAGCTGTTAACGTTGGCGAGTGACCTTGACGTTAAAGTGCTCATTCACGGTGGCTACGGTGGTGCTGACAGCTTAAAATTGCTGAATGAATATGAGTCGTTGGGGGAAGCTCGCACGGCCGTCTTTGAGCGGTTGGATCAAGTAGTGCGGCAGGCTAAGGGCCACGTCATGATTGAAAATGGCATCACACCTAGCTTCATGTACGGTGATCCGCAGTTAGATGAACTGATTATCCAGCATAACTTGCCACTAGTCTGCGATGTGAGTCACGTTTTCATCGGCTTACATGGCGACATGGATCTAACGATGTTGGCCTTAAAACGGTTGGCACCGCTCATTCAGCACTATCACATAGTTGATTCACTTGGGCAGCAACACGATAGTCTGCCATTAGGGCAGGGATTGATCGACTGGCAACGCGTATTGCCAGTGCTTAATCCCGGAGCCACGATGATCTATGAAGTGCCGGATGAGACGGATGCAACCTGTGCCAACATGTTGAGTAGCTACCATTATCTACGAAGCATCGAGGTCCGTCAGATCGAAGGACGGCGAAAGCGTGCTTAAAGTCGTTATTCACGTTGATGAGATCGCTAAGGTCACGATGGCAATTGGTAATTGTCGCAATCTGTTGGCTGTAGAACCCACCGCAAGTGTGGTCATGGTGGTGAATGGTCCGGCTATCACCACGTTAACAACGGGGATGTGGCAACCGTTACTGATTGAACTGCCACAAATAACGGTTGATGCGTGTCATAACGCGATGGTCAGTCATCAAGTAGCCGTTGAAGATTTAGCTGCCGGAGTGACGGTGGTGCCGGCGGGTGTTGTACGCATCGTTGAATTGCAGAACCAGGGCTATGCGTATCTCAAACCATAAATTAAATAATAAAGATGAAGCGGGTATTCAACGATTAGTTGGGTACCCGTTTTGTGGTATAAGTATCTAAATCGTAATGACAGTAACTGATGACGGCAGTTGTATAATGATTTGGATTAGCGGATAATTAATCTAATTTAAGAAAGCGGTTACTTTTTTGCCGAGTAACTAGCATTAATAAAAGGATTGGCTGGCCATGTTCGGGGGAAGGTGGCCAGGTGAGGAGTGGTCTAATGAAACGCTATCGGGTATTTGTTAAGGGGTCCGATCAGGAGTTAACGTGGTTGAATCAGCAAGCTGAGAAGGGACGGCTGTTAACTGACATCAAGGGGAATTGGTATCAGTTTGGCAGCAGCCCGGTGAAGTATCGATTATTCAGTGAATACGTCACGCCGGACGTGGTGGCAGAGCTGACTCGAGAACAAGCTGATCTAAAAGTTATAACGACGGTTCAGATTACGCAACCGGAGATTCAAGTTATCTACACGGGGATTGATCAGCAGTTAGTGCCACAGACACGGGTTCAAACGCGTGGCGACTATCAGATGCAGTTAAAAGTAGCGGAGACTATGCGCGCACACTTGCTTACGCGGATGAACTTGACCGGTGTTATTGGTCTAGTCATGCTCGTTATCTTGGCGTTTGTGACCTATCAGAGTGGCAATGAAACGTACTTTGATGATTTTGCGAGTTGGTGTGTTATGTTGTGGATCATTGCGGTTAGTCGCCCAGCGTGGGTAGCGCACCGGATTCATCGAATAATCGTGGATCTGCGGGTGCGGACACAGGATTATACGGATGCTTGGATGCCAACGCAGCACGTCTTTTTCCAAGACATGCCCACTGAGTTGGATCTTGATAAGCTGAAATCACTGGGACGCTGGCGGCTAGTGGGACAGAATCACAAGGGCATGTATTGGTATGACTTGCAGACGCTAGCTAGTCTGGCGGAGATTAAGCAGACCGTTCAGGCTGAAGTGGGGCCGGATGTGACGGGTCAGTGTGATGAGCTACTTGGGCCTAGCTCCGCTGGGATATATTTGATTATTAAAGCGCCTTAAATAAAACTTTCACATAAAGCGAGCGTGATGGGGTCTAGACCTTGAAATCGCTCCCTTTTTTTGCTATCATACTACACGTATGTTTAAACATAAATCGATATTAAATTAAGAAAGAAGGAGTCACACATGTCAGGACATTCAAAACGTGAACTTTGGCTCCTTTTAACAAAATAAAAAAGCTTGAAAGCGTTGTGGCCGTTGCGGTTGCAGCGCTTTTTGCTTTTTTGGAAAAATTGGGACTATTTAACTTTTTTATGCAAACTGAGACGATAGAGAGACGACACTTTTATCGGCGATAAGCTAACGGACAGTAACAGTGTTTTAACGAGTGTCATTAATTTTATTGCAAAAAATTGTAATAATGGAGACCAAGGGGAGACAAAAAGCTCAAATTTCTGGGAGGAATGGTTTGAATGATAATATACTTAAGGTAACTAGGAACTATTTAGATTCGAAAAAACAAATAGAATTTTAAATAGTAAAAACTAAATACGTTCAAATTTTCTTAATTGAAATGTTGAAACAACAAATGCTAATAACAACACTATATGCTCAATTTATTAAAAGTGAATGATGGAGATGTTTTTAAGTTGGATAAAAGAAAAGTAGTTAATGAGATGAATGATATTATTGAAAACTCAAGAAGAGCAAAAGAAACACGTGAAAGCATTAGTACTGAAATTGTGGATTATTTAAAAGAGAATAAGTTAGATTCAAGACACGAGATTAAGGGCCTAATTAAATTTCTCGATAAGGACCAAGAGGATTTAGTCAAGGAACGTAAATGGATTATTAATATTATGAAAGTGACTTTGGTAGTAATAACATTCTTTGTAACTAATGCTTTTGATACTTGGTTAGATGTCAAATCTGATGGTAACGCGGGGGTAAAGTTTTCAGACTATTTGGTCACACTAGTAATTGTTTTTATATTTGCGTTTACTGTTTATGGATTAGGTCTTAAAAGTTGGATATACAGAGATTCTTTTTTAATTTTTGGATATCGCACCCGAAAAAATTTACGGAAAATATTAGTGGATGAAAAGAACATCTTGCCCAAAAATCCACGTGCAAACCTGTATCATCCTAAAAATCATCGGTTGTATGATGTGAAATACTAAAAAAATTTAAATTTTTGGCAGAAGTATATAGTGTATCTGAGGTCATTAGTTGGTGGTGTCTTGTTATTAGAGTTATAGCAGAAACCAGAGTATACTAGTAAAAATGACTAATTTATCCCTACGAAAGTGACTAATTTATTATAAATAATATGACTAAAAATTTAGATGATGGAATCGCCTTAAAAAGTCAACAGGAAGACTTAATCAAGTTGTTGGATGGCTTTTTTGATGTATGGTCTGGTAATAAATCTGAAGTTAATAAAATTAAGTTTGTTGATGACTGTCTAGATATTATTAATGTAAACGTCAAGCAAGTGCTCGGAAGTAGTAAGGTAAATTTAGGTGCAAGTGATGTACCCCTTGGTTTTGAAGTGACGCAACAAATGTTAGTTAGCTGGCAGCATTTAATAAATACAAATTTAAAAGATTATTTGCAGGGACAGGTTGGTGTACAGCTTGATGATGTTGAGCAATTAAAACTGTTAGATAGCGTGCAAGCAATTATGGATAAGGTTGATGAGTTGCTTAGCCCCTTGTTTGTTCAAATTATTGAATACTTTAATGTTAGTGTGCGGCAGGGAGTAGCTAAAGCCAGCAATATAGAATTAGATGAATCAGTATCAGAGTGGATTGAACCGTATTTAATTTATAATCGTGACTATGAAACCTTTCATGGTGAATTAAAGCAGTCAATCTTAAATGGTGAACAACCACCAATTAGTGCAGTTATTACTGACCCACCATATTACATTGGAATGGCAGACTGGGATGCTGAATTACCAGATAGTGGTCAGGGCAATAGCAAAGAAAATGAATTTAAAAAATATTTACTGTCAGTCAATGAATTGCTAGCAGAAGACGGCTTAATAGCAATCTTTAATGTCAAAGAGAATATTAGCTTGTTAGAAGCTTTGGTAGTTAAACTAAGTCAAGATACGAACTATCCAAACTTTGATTATCAAATAATGGACTATTTTGAATGGGTCAAAACTAACCCTAACCATAAACTTGATAAAAATTACAATCAGCGAAGTGAGTATGTATTCGTAGCTTATCGTAATACGCAAGCCGGCCGTCAAAAGTATGCTAGCTTTAATCTGAATAACAATTTGTATGAATCGGCCACGTTGAGTAAACCGTTCAACAATAACGGTAATATTAATCAAACACCTAAGCCACCACGTATGGTTATAAGGCTCATACAACGCCTGACAAGGCGACAAGACACAATTTTGGATAGTTATGCCGGAAGTGGTTCAATCGCTATAGCGGGTTATTCCTTGGGTCGGAAAGTATATAGTTGTGAGCTAAGTCGTTATACGCAACTTAAGGCTACGAATAGGCTGGAAGACTATAAACGGTCAATTGGTCAGCAGGTGCTACGGGAAGAGCCATGGCGTGATTTAAAAGGATTTGACGTTAATTATTCTGAACAGGAATTAATCGATGAAACTTTTTGGGGTTACTTGGATACTGTGAATGATGTTACCAAACGTCGAAAACTCGTTAATGAAGAATTAATTAGTATTAAGGATGCTTATCGGAAGCGGTATGCAGATAAGCAGATAAAAGCTGGTGTGAACGTTAATACGGCTAGCAACCATGCCGAATATGCTCAATATCAAAATAATCAACTCACTGATGATGAACTAGGATGTTTGTTAGGGTTTGCTAAAGTTTGGCATACCAATCAGTTCAGGGAATTGTTTGGGCTTGATAGTTTAGACATTGAAATGGTAGAACGGATTTTCGACCCTGTGGCTGTGAATCTGGCGACTCGATTTAGAAATAAGTATCGAATTGAAAGAGCTACCAAAGATTATGCAGAAACTATGGCCGAAAATGCTGTGGCACTAGGTAATGCTAAGCAAGCTAACGAATTAAATCAAGTTAATAAATACGAGCATTACTTATTACAGTTGATGAATGACTTGACTAGTTTCGAAGATGAAATTAGGAATCGGCAGAATCAACTTAGCCATGAACAACTAAAGCCAGTAACTGGGAAACGTTTAAGTAAAGAAATTCAAAACTATTATCGGTTAGTAGGCATATTAGTACTAGCTGTAAATGCTATCGAAGACTATCGAAAAAAATTAAAGTTATCAGATGAAAATGAATTCTCAGATGAAGGAGCACTTGCGGAATTTAATGTAATGGGTGATATAAAGGCTATTGTCGCAGAAAATGGAATGTTGAATGGTGGCCGACACCAAGCAACAGCCATGGCAGCATTAACTGGCGATTTATCAGTATTTGAAAGTCTATTGACTAAAGATACAGGAAATCGGCTGAAGTATAGGGGACTAATGGCAGGTTTTAGTTACTATGATGCGTTTATTAAGCGGCATTATGAGGGTAAACGACCGACGATAATTGAATTACCAGCACTAAATCCATTGACTGTGATTAGAATGGTAAACGTGCATTGGACAGACGTTAATGCATACAGTCTATACAGTCTGGGTAATGGTTTTGATGAAAAACATCATTCATTAGCGACTACTGAAGATAACGAGTTGGTACGGCCAATATTTATCAAAGACAAGGCCGGCGAGAAGGTATATTTAAAGCAAACTATCTTAACGCTTAAAGATAAAGGTATGCGAACCGCCGATATTGCAAAGAAATTAATGATAACGCAGGCGACTGTAAATAATCTTATTAAATAGAGTTAATAAAGGTCTGGATACTTAATAGCTGAGTATCTGGTCTTTTATTGTCTAAACTAAGTTTAATACTATCCCAATCGTTAATAGGTGTAGGAATAATTGATATTAATTGCTAATTGAAATTCGATATAGTTAATTATAATAACAACTAGGGATAGGAGAGAAAACAATGCGAACTATTAAGATTGGTTATGCGCGAGTAAGTACGGGAGAGGATAAACAAGCAATAGGACTGGAGGTTCAGGTCAGGGCGTTGAAACGTGAACGATGTAGTGAAATTATCACTGAAAAAGAAAGTGGTACTAACGATGATAGACCATTATTTGCAAAAGCTTTGACTTTAGCAGAAACTAAAGCTGATGAGGGGTATAGAGTTTTATTCGTCGTTTACAAATTAGACCGGTTAGCCCGACATTTAGCTAAATCAATATTAGTAATTGATAACTTAAAGGTTAAAGGAATCCATGTAATATCACTACATGAGGGTATTGATACAAGCACGCCGGTTGGTTTATTGCAGTCTCAAATGTTATCTGTATTTAGCGAATATGAAGTAAACCAAATTAGGCAACGAACAAAAGCTGCATTAGCATTAAAGAAAGCCAAGGGTGAACCCATTGGGCGAAAACGCATTGAACCAAAAGTTGAGCGTAAAATCTGTCGTTTGTTTAATATTAAGGAATACCCAGTTGAAAAGATTGTCAAAGAAATGGGTGTAAGTAGAGCAACAGTATATAATATTGCCAAGCGAAATAATCTACGAAGAAGACCAAAAAGTCGCACACTTGATGCTTAAACTATGGTAGTATTACAATGTTAATAGCTAGACCGCATGTCTAAATATTGAACGGTTTTTAGACAAAAATTACATAAAAATAAGCATTTACCGGAACCTTGATATTACTGCATTTGCAGTTTTGTCAGGGTTCTTTTTTATGCTAAAAATCCAGTATATAAAAACCGTTCCTTTTTTAGACTTCAGCGGTGATGTGCCATGGTAACACTGGTTTTCAGGCGTTTTAGATCCAAATTTTTGGTGATAAATTACCTATACCTGAAAATCAAATTTAAAGAAAAAGGAGGGATACTGGGTTGTTTAAAATAATTATTATTTTAGTTGTTGTCTGGGCGCTCTGGCACTGGTTAACGAGTCGTAGTAAAGACAATACCAGTTCTGTATATAGCAATCCAACACCTGCAGGACAGGTTTCATCTGATGATTCTGGACAATACTACTACAAAGTTAATGTCACGTTTGTTAATAGTTTAGGCCAGCATCAAGTCTATACGAACACGTATCAAAGTGACATCATTTTTAGAGAAAGCAAAATTGTAAAACGTGCTACTGCTGAGGTTGAAGCGATGTATGATGTTAAAAAAATTATTGATACAAATATCCAAGATGTTAGCAAGCAAGTTAAGCGAGCAACAAGATAATTAAAGTAAAAAAAGTATTGCTTACTGTCCGTTGATTTAGTTAGTAGTTTAGATAATTAGTGATAAGCATCCTGACACAACTTGAGTTTAAGATTATACACTGAAGTTAATCAAGAAGGGTTAAGGAAGGGTGATATTCAAGGCATATCAGCTACAAGGAAGACTATCAAGATGATTAAAACTAGTTGTTAAGGCAAGTAACAAGACTAATGGACATGCAAGGGTAGACCAACAATAAACAAAGAGAAGATAAATAAAGGGATATAGGGGTAGTCAAATTATGAAAAATAGATTTTTTACATGGTCATCATTAGTTTTAGCCGGGGTCGGCATGGCAACTGGTTTAACATTGAATCAAAAAGCGCAGGCTAGTGAAGGCAATGCCACTACTGGCAAGAATAGTATTACTGTTACGGCGCAAGCTGGCGATACAGTTTGGAGTTTTAGCCAGAAATACGACACCACAGTAGATGCGATTGCCCAAGCTAATAGTCTAAGCAATCCAAGTTTCATCCTAATTGGTCAAAAATTAGTAATTCCAGCAGATGTTGATACTACCAAATCTAAAAATGAAGTGACGGTTATTGCCCAAAATGGCGATACGGTCTGGGGTTTTGCTCAACAATATGGTAGTTCAGTTTCTACAATTGTTAAGGCTAATAACTTAACCAATCCGGACTTGATTTTTGTCGGTCAAAAATTGGTAATTCCAATCTTGAATAGTGCATCCAGTCAAAATGGCAATACTACTAGTTCTACCAATAATGGAACTACTACGACTAAGCATGTTCATCCAATGGGGTCAGTTACGACTGCACCAACTAAGAATCAAGCAAGCACCAACACGGATACCAAGACAACCGCAGCCAGTCACACGACTACTGCCCAAGTTTCTGGCTCAAAGGTAACGACTGGTAGCAATACTGCCGCAACTGGAACGAATAACCAATCAATTAGTTCAACGGTAACGAGTTCAGCCCAGCCAGCAGTAAGCTCATCAGCTCGTCCAGCAACTAGTTCATCAAATGTAACGAGTTCATCAGCTAAGCCCGCGACGAGTTCTAGTTCAGCACAAGGTAGTTCTGCTACTAGTTCATCAAACAGTCAGGCACAAAGTTCTTCAAGTCAGGCTACGAGTTCATCAACTAGCCAAGCACAAAGTTCTTCAAGCCAAGCTACTAGCTCATCGACTAGCCAAGCCCAGAATTCTTCAAGCCAAGCAACGAGTTCATCAACTAGTCAGGCACAGAGTTCATCTTCACAAGCAACTAGTTCATCAACTAGCCAAGCGCAAAGCTCATCTAGCCAAGCAACCAGCTCATCAAGCTCACAAGCAACGAGTTCAAGTAGCTCAGCAAGCAGTTCGGCCAGCTCAAGTGCAAGTAGCTCATCAAGCTCAGCTACCACCAGTACCTTTAACGAAGCAGAAGTAGCAGCAGATGTCGTATCATTATTGAATGCAGAACGTGCGCAAGCAACGTTCTCAAATGGAGCCAAGGCTGGGGCCTTGACAATGAATAGTGGGTTACAACAAATTGCAGAGGCCCGCAATCCACAATTATTAACCAACTTTAGCCATACAGATGCAAGTGGTAACTATGAAGCAGTAGACTTAGCAAAGAAGCTAGGGGTATATAACACCTATGTAGGTGAAGACCTAATTACTGTAGGGTACCATAAGACCAATATGGAGATTGCAGAAGATATTGTACAAAGTTTCAAGGAAGGCGACGCCGCCCATTGGAACGACCTAGTAAATCCAGGTATGAAGACCATTGGTGTAGGGGTAACGATGTCTGAAACAGGTGGTTTGTGCAACATCCAACTAGGAATTTAATAACCAACCAAGTAAATAAGTCACCAACCAGTCAAGAGTAACAAGAGGGACACTTCCCGTTTAGGGAGGCGTATTTTTCTGTATATATATGATGAAGTCTAGTAACAAAAAACATGCATCAATTAGGGGAAGAGTATATAATAGGATGACAATAAATAGCCAGTTGAATTGTAAGTGTTAAAGTAGAGGTTGAACATTATTCATAATTATAAGATAATTTAAAGAGATAATAAATTAAAGAATGGAATTATGATATGGTTATGAATGATAATGATTTAATAAGTGCTAAGAAATCTGATTGGACTGATGTAAAAGATAGTTTTATTGTAATTAAGTATCTATTGATAGCTGTAAATATAATTGTAATTTTAGGGACTATGAATAGTAATAACCCTGTTCTAAATGAATATGCGTTGTTGGTTTTTGCATTACCAACTCTATTAAAATTAGTTGAAAGTCAGTTGTTTTTCACGAAATGGGTATTTAAAAATAAAATAGTTAGCCTGTATTGGAAGTTATTGTTTGGGGCTTGTGAGTTTTTAATTTTAGTATTTATTGTAATGATAATTCTTAGTTTGATTCCTGTGTTGAACGCTAAATTTTCTTTGGGAATTTTTGAATTTTTAGGGAAACATATCTTTGTATACTTGAGTATTGTAGCTGCTTTTATTTTAGAGTTATTTTTAGATTTCTATTCTCCAAAATGGGTTTAAGGAGGGATTACGATGATACAACAAACAATGATAAATATAGTAATTGTAGCTATTTTATTTTTAATTGCATTGTATTTAGCAACCAGCATGTTGGTAACTAGCTTTAGAATGGGATATTATATCGTAAAATTTGAGTTTTTTCAGTATACAAGTAAAAAAAGAAAAATAGAGTTATATAAAAAATTATTAAATGAAGATTTTAAAGAATATCTACAAGGATTATTGAATACTAAAAAAGAATTCAATAGTTTATTAGATAATATAAATTTATTAAGAATATCTGAAGAAAAGCCTAAAATAAATGAAAATAATTTGAAAAGTAGAATAAACTTATTGATGTCAGAAGATACTCCGATAGAAGAAGCTGATGTAGAAAAGTATCTAAAAGAAACAGGTATTTGGACAATGGTAGGGTCATATCGTTGGTCTTTAGCTGTATATCATTCACATAAACAACAACAGAAATTTTATAAATCAATTTCTAAGCACGAAAATAGAAAAGTTAGTCAAAAACAAGTATATGCAAATAAGCCTGATATGCGTTTAGTTTTAGGCAACTTATTTTAGATGATAACTAGAGGTATGTATGGGATTCTTTTAAGGCTCTTAATATAGTAGTAAGTCCAAAGAATGCCCAAAATGGATACTGCAACATTCAACTAGGAATCTAGTAACCAACCAAGGTAAGCAAGTCACTATAAAGTAAGAGTAACAAAAACAGGCACTTTCCAGAAGGGAGGTGTCTTTTCTTATGCAATCAATTCATTTAAATTTTTAGTATAATCCACATGAAAAAATGTAATTTATAACTTATTGAATGAAAACAGCTCACACTGCAGCTAAATATAGGTGTGAGCTGTTTTTGACTGTATTAAATGGTTAGATTAATGGTTGTTAAAATATAATCTAAGAACCAATTTTTTTGCTGTAATACTACAGTTGGGTCATTTGTTTCCTGAACGCGACTAGTTGCAAATGAATAATAGTCAGCCTCGGCTCCTTCTGGAAATAGCTCGTATACTTTTTGTGTCGCATACGTATGTGCTTGAGAAGGATGAGAAGTCAAGAAAAGGTAGTCAACTTTTAGATGATGTTCATCACAAATAGCTTTAATTTTTTCAAGACCCTTATCAATAAAATGCCTGTCATCGCCTTCAGAACTGATAGCTACTACGATTTCTTTGCCATCAATAATTCCCTTAAAAACGCCAGTAAAGTCTTCATGAAAGTCCGTAGATACAGTATCAAGTTGGAATTCCCTTTTGGATTGTAGTATACGGCCGTTGTGATTACGGAATGCTACAATTTCGTGCCAGCCATGTTGTTTAAGTCTAAAAAGAAGTTGTCCACAAATAGTTGTCTTTCCTGAATCGGGTTTACCAAACAAAAAAGTAGTTTTCATTAAAACTCCCCCTAGTATTTAGTTGTGTTTGTCACACATAATTATAACAGTATTTATGGAAGCGAATTCTTTATTTGATAAATTAAAGAAAATATTCGAACTCAAGGGGGGATAAAAGGGTAATAAATTGGACAAAGACTAATCATCCAAAGAATTAGCGACTTATTTCAAGGGTAAACTTGCAAGCTTTGAGTAAATATTATGACTGAATTGGAGCAAAGTTTGTGAAATCAAGCAAATTTAGCGTTTTTTTAGGTAATATTTTAATGAATTTACGATTAAAAAATCACTTATAAGTTGAACACTAATGATTAAAATATCTGTTTAATAACAAAATTCGATAATATGTATAGTGATAACAACAATTTTAAAACGTTTATAATATAACATTCTAATAATAGTGGAAAAACTTTTTTTAAAATAATTTAAATCGGGGTTTCAACCCGCATTCCATTCATTTCTTCATCTTGAAAAATAGCAAACTTCTTATGTCAGTTTATGATGAAGAAACACCCAAAACAACGTTGAGGGCACTTTGTGAAAAGCACTCCCAGGCTTGCCAAATCAACGTTTGCGGACTACACTTGCGTTGTTAATTAATAAAGCACCGGCGCCGGTTGCCAAGTAAATAATTTAAATGTTCACTAACAGGAATGGAGTGTAATTATGTCAGAATTTACAATTATCGGTCATTACAAAGCAATCTTTGTGGCATCGGCTAAATTTACGCCACATGAATATCAGTACCAAGTTTTAAAAACGGGTAATGCAACCAAAATTCAAAAGTTTATCGATGAATTAATGCAACATCATCGGGTTAATAACTACCAAGTTACTACTTATTCAATTTCGGTAACTGAATTTGCTGAATTAGCTAGTCGGGTCTTAACAGCTTGGCCAGCCAATCCGGACTATGTCGATGTAATCGCATACAATTACTACACGAAAGAATTAGGTTTTAACATTCAAGATGTTGCATCACGCAGAATAACGCACGGGTCACGTATTATAACTAATAAATTAAGCTAACGTGTTCAAATTTCATGGGTTCAATCAAACAAAATAGTAAACAATATAAAATGTAAAGGGTGTATTAATTATGGCAAATAACAAAAAATCAAACGCAACTGAAATTAAGCTTTTTAACATGGATGAAGGTCAAATGTCTACGGTGGACAACTGTGTCAATCAGGTCAAAAATGAAATTGTTTGGCCACAATTTAAACAAGAAGTTTTAACCACGCCACTTAAAGGCATTCTGTTGGATGGTCAGGCCACAACTTATAATAAAGACTATCAGTATTTTAGTGCCGCATTCTCAGCATCAATTCAAAATATGAATATCAACATTAATGTCGCAAGTAAAAATTATGAACAGATGTGGCTAGCTACGTCCCTATCGAAGCAATTAGGCGTTAATCAAGAATCTAAAAACATGTTATTCCCCGGCGAATATTATTTGGTGGATTTTCTAAATTTTCATTTCACATTTGAAGTTCAAGAAGATGGTAGCTTAAAGCAAAAAGAAGTAAAAATCGATGATGACAATAAGGAATTCGTAAAGCATTTAGCTGCGGTTTATGGGTTAATTTATCGTCAAGGAAAAAACGAAACGGCAAAATAGGTGCAAGTAAATAATAATTAGTAAGGTCACTCTTAATTGGGTGGCCTTTTTTAGTAGTCAGTTTTAAACTGCTTAAATTGAAACTTCCACAGAGCGCCACACAGGGCATGACGGGTCTTTGGGTGTAATTATGCCAAACCAGATATAAGAGTCCGGACAGGGGCAGACAAGGGGGACACGTTTAATTTGAACGTGGATGATAACCTGTAGTAATCGAACTGATAATTGCTAATTTATGGTTTAAACTACTTAGGTCGAATTATTGTAGTTGTGATACGGAATAAATCCAGTTTAATAATTAATTTTAGTTTTTGATAAACATCCTGTGACAGACTGGAACCAAGATTGTAGACTAATGTTACTTAGAAATGGTTAAGGGCAATCCTAGAACTTACAGGAGATTATAGACACCAAACTATAATCTAAGAAAGACTACCAATTCGGTTGGCACAGAGTTACAACATCAGTAACCTAATTGGAATGGAAGATGACCTATGACTAATATTATTTGGCTGAATGGTTACACTTTGATGGAATTTAAAGAGCAACTGCTTAATTTTGACCGGGAAAATCCTACAAGTAATTGGCAGTTAATTATTGGCAAACACATATATTCTTACCGTGAATTTGACGAACAAGCAGATAAATTCCTAAAAGTTGGTAGTCAAATAACTGCCGTTAATTATGATGCAAACAGCGACAAAGTATTAGCACAATTAGAGTATGAAGTGTTTACGTCATACCTAGATATCCGGAAGATGTTAGATTGTCAATCTAGATAATTACAACTATTAGCCCTTTAAAGGGGGCTATTTTTTTGACCAAAATTAGTTACCAAACATGTCGAGCAAAAGATGCACACTTGTCAGACTCATGTTACAACAAAGGTAACTACAAGGCTGTTAGGAGGTCAACGAATGGTGAAATTTGCTAAGTTTTATTGGGATTACAGGCAAGAACGTTCATTAGTTTTAGCCCGGCGTCTTAATCAGAAGCAAGCGCCCATGAAGGTAACTTGGAAGTTACTAAGGCTATGCTATCAATTTGGGTACACCGGTTCAGATACTGCTTCAATATTAATCTAGCTGTCCATTAGATGCTGTCTAAACGTTAAATAATAGTGACTAAATAGATTAATAAATGATGACTGAAATCATATTATAAAATGACTAATTATTATTATAAAAGTGACTAATTTTTATTGATAATAATGACTATTTTTAACATTCAACAGTCAGCAATAATTGGAGCAATTGAGGTCAAAATAGCTGGAATGGGGCAGCTAAGAATTTTTTTAAGGAAATGAGGAATTGGAATGACGAAAAAAGAACGACAAGTTAAAGTTCAAAATAATTTAGCTAAAAATGAATTATTATATGATGGTAAGCTACATATTAAACGGGTGATGCAACCTAGTGAATTATTTGGGCTGAGTCACTCATTAGGTAGCAGTAGCAGGGAGATTTTAAGCAACCTAACAGGTGGCAGCAATCAGCGAGCACTAAAATCACTAATTAAGTCAAAAACACTAAAAGTTAGGCAAACTAATGGTATTGGTAATCGATGGTCATTTGGTGGGTTGTATGTGGATAAGTTAGATACTAGCTTGCTGACCAATTGGTTCATGTTAAGTAAGGCCGTTTGGTTCATGCGGGAGAAAGGGTTACGACTAGGCCAGTTTAGTCGAATGAAAGATAGTTTAGACTTGGAAACAGTAGCCAGCTTTGACGGTAAGGCCATCAATAAATTACAGTTTAAAGTTGTGGATGATTTAACGACTAATATTAGTCCGGAACAAGGTCGCACATTAGTTGCAGTCTTTCCGTCGTTTGAATTAATGGCAGAGGCTATCAATGAGCATCGTAACCTATTCACTAAGCCAATTGAAGATGGTTGTTTAATGTTATGTATTCGGCAAGTAGAAGACTTTGAAACGATTCAGGGCTATGCACTAAACGTTCAAAATCAGAATGGCAAATCCGTAGCAAAGCTGACGAGCATTGAGGATAACCAGTCTTTAGTATTACTTGACTTCAAACAGGCAACTCAGCCAGCAGGTGGAATTATTAATCAATTGAACTGGGAGTATGATGAAGTACTAGAACGTAATAAGCGGACTACAGTAACTAAACAACTAGCCAGCGAGTAAGGCTATAGCCATGAAACAAGAATATAAAGAGTTCGGTTACTACTTAAAGTTAAGATTGGAAAATTGGTTTAAATTAAGACTAAACGATGACCAGTATAAGCAAGTAACGGTTGTCTTAAAGCAAGTTAAAAAATTGTTGTTAAGAACATATTATGAAAATAGATACTTATTGGTCAAGCAGGCCCAAATAAAATCTATTAACGGAAAATCAAATCGATTAATAACGAAGATTATTCTGGTAGTAGTTTTACTGTTATTAACAAAACGGTTTAAATGGATGTTCCTTGTCGATTTAGTAGTAATAATCAGTGTTCTAACATACAGGCATTATAAGTGTTGCAGAGACGCATCCTATTGTATCGTTCAATTACTAGATGACCACTTATCCAATAAGAACGCTAAGAATCGATATTACCAATATCCGCTAAGAGAGTTTGATGTTTTACTGGAGCTGTATCAGTGCTTGAACGGTGCTCAGCAAGGCATTCTGTTTGATGATTTCATCC
Organism: Lactiplantibacillus herbarum; assembly: GCF_001039045.1. Taxonomy (GTDB): domain Bacteria; phylum Bacillota; class Bacilli; order Lactobacillales; family Lactobacillaceae; genus Lactiplantibacillus; species Lactiplantibacillus herbarum. The sequence continues at coordinate 22,339 of NZ_LFEE01000022.1, read as the reverse complement.
TGCTAAGCAATTTGAAGATAACTCAAGAGGCTGGATTTTCAGCAGTATTAAACATAGATATTAGTCTTAAATATCAACAAGCAAAAGTTGTAAACCTTGATGATTATATGCTAAAGGAGTTACGGATTTTGCCTGACTTTAAAACTGGTCAATACATATACAATGAACGTTTAAAACAAGATGTTTTGTCGATTATCAAAAGACAACCATTAAAGGAAACAGTTAATAAAATGCTGTTAAGTGGTAACTATAAAGTTTATCCAGAACTTTTAGAGTTGGCCGTTCAAGATGAAAAATCAGCAGTGTTAAAGCAACAACGGGATTATGTAGATAAGAATCATTTACCGGATAAAATTTGGAGCATCTGGAAATACTTTGCCCAAAATAGTGATAGTTTAGGCTTTAGTTATTGGGACAATAACAGTAACTCAGTAACAGGTAGTAGTAGTTACATCAATATGCGTATGCGACTAATTGGAAATACAACATACTCTGATGCCAAAAAGAAAGTTGATTTAGTTGCTAAGAATCTTCGTTGTGATGTAATGACTAAAGCAATAGCTAGTGACCATGGTTCATTCCAGATGACGTTCGTTTTAGGCCAAATAGTACCACCAGTAACTACTAATATTAAGACAATTAAAGAGTATGCAAATAAAGGTAAGCTAAAACTGGGAAATTCCCGCACTGGAAAGTATGTAGTTGACCTCCCAAGAGGTGATGACTTAACTGCAATATTGTGCGGAGCCCAAAGCAGAAGTGGTAAGTCGACAATGATAACGCAGGTTATTCTAAGTATGTTGTATTTGAAGACTAATAAAAGGTTTGATTATTCTGATGTCTATATTGCAACTGTAAAGGATGAAGATTATATCAGTAACGGGTTCAAGCAAAGTGGCATGCTGGTTAAAAGTGAAGTTCATGAAATCTATGTAATGTTGCAGCATATTGATGAACAAGCAACTAAACGTAAACAGTTATTTATCAATAATGGAGTTAAGAATATTAAGGAATATAACCACAAGAACCCTGACCATACGCTAGGTAAGTTACTACTAGTCTTTGACGAGTATGCTAATACGTTAGCGGCTGCTGAAGGTGAACGAGTTGAAATTGATGGTAAGAAGATTAAATTACGTGATGCAATCGAACGAATAATGGTCAAAATAAGCCAAGAACATGGTTCACGTGGAGTATCTGTGATTGTTATAACGCAGCAATTTAGCAAGGGAGAAGTCGGGCGCTTATTTGATACTACTAACATCCAAGTGCTTGGGTATGCTCGAAGCAATGTTTGGAACTCCATTGATAATAGTCAAGAAATGAGTAAGTACTTAGAATCAAAGAGTGAGCAAAGACGGGGATTGTTTTTTGTAAATGCTCCTGACTTAAAAACTGATAACCCGCAAATAAGTTTTAATTCTGGTTATACGGAAGTTAGAACTGCTAATATTGACACGCAAGAAGTTCATGATAACTTTGACCGTAAATTTAATACAGCCAGTAACTATGGTGAACAAAATACATCAGTAGCTGGAGAAGTATTGCTGGAACCAATTGAACTTGGAAAGTTGATAAAAATCAACAACACAAGAGAGTAGAAGACGTTATCTTTATGACACTAATTAAAGGGAGTGTCGTAAGAATGTTAAATGTAAATGCACTAAACAAGTTAAATGAAATTGACAAATTAATGTTAAGTCAGATGATTATGGTAGGGTATGATGCTGGCCAACTGGAAGCTAATGCCTCGGCCGCAATAGAGAACTTGTTGGGCCATAAACTAGGTGCTAACTTGGATGATGACTACAGTGACTTATTAAAATTATTTCGGCTGTTAGGTGGAGAATTCGGCATGATAAATTATTCTGGTTTAACCTTTAGTAAGGCCGATTTGGACAGATTGAAAAGCATGAAAAATTATAGTGAAATGCAGAAATTTATCTGGGAAAATTATGGTCAACGAGTGGAAGTTATCCCGGCGCCATTTGACCGTTACCTGTTTATTAAGTGCTTAGATAATTAATCGTTTGTTAACAGCAAATTAAATGGTTGTTAAACGGTGTCTAAACCTTATTATTCCAGCGCCCGACGGCAATTATTAGCATGCGAGGCTGAAATAAGGTTATTACTGAAAGTAGGAATATAAACTATCAAGCTAAAAGGATGGTTTGTATTTTGAAAGTTAATGAAATGTTGTGGTATTCAGCGGAGAATCAAGCAGAAACGTGGTTTAAAGCTAAAAATTACGATTGTTATCGGGCACCAACCGGTAATCCAAGTTGGGACATGCAAGTGGATGGAAAGCTTATTAATGTTAAGTTCGCTCGTGGGAAAAGGCGCAATCATGATGAGTTAGAGTTCTTTATCCATACAGATAAACGGCCGTGTTTGGCAGACTATTATCTATTAATGTTTGGCAATGACTGGCAAAGTAAGGATAACTTTAACATGTATTTGGTGCCAGATTACCGATTAGACAGTCAAAGCCAGTTGACCTTTAGACGTAATACCCCACCAGAATGGCTAATGCAATATCAATTAAAGTAATTACATAATCGTTGAAGAAAGGTCATCCTTAATGGGATGATTTTTTTGTTTTGACACTGAATGCACAGGATTAAGGTTGGCAAGAGAGTTACAACAAGACCATAAATAAAACAAAGGATGGTCTTGAATATGAATGAAAGCGCAACAGCGGCCGTAATCAAAGAATTACCATTAATATTACGGGACAAACCACGCACGCAGAAGGATATTTGGCAGTACTTACTAATTAACGACAAATTAAAGCAACAACTAGTAACCACTACTGGCAAAACAAGAGTAGGAATACTGCAGGGGATTACGACACGTATCAAAGATGGTCGTTTACCCGAATTTAAACTAATTAAGTCATCAGATGGTCATACTAAGTTAGCTTACATTGGTAATACGGCTTATCAGCGTGCTAATTATGTGCATCAATTACTGCTAAGTATTAAGGAGCTGGGGGTTGCTGATGATGTTAAGGCTGATGACCTGTGGGATAGTTGGGATGCCATTGAAACTAAACTAATAGGCTTAGACAAGCAAGTAACGGTATTCATGAAAAAAGTTCAGTATGCTAAGCCCACTGAGGTATTCCGTCCAGCTGGCGGTAAAAATAAAACGGCTAGTTATCCAATTTCAAAATTTAAGCACAATAAGTAGTAGATAAATGTCATCCAGTAATACTGGGTGGCATTTTTTTGAAATTAGATAAGAAAGGAGAGGACTTTATTCAGGAAGAGAGTTATCTTATAGACGCTAAAGAAGCAACCGGCTGAATTTGGCACATCAAACCTGATAAAGAACAGGTTAACGAAGCATTGTTGAAGAGTTACAGTAGACTAAATTAAACGAAAAAACAGGAGCGGATACTATGACACTAAAGCGAACTAGTGAAGGCGTGGTTTGGATTGGGAATACGACAAGTGGAGTTATTAAGCGTAACAACGGTGGATTGCTATTTAAGAAGCGGTTTAATAATTCAGTCAAGGTCACGCGTAGTTTTAGCATGCAAGTGCATAAAAAGCTAACTAAGGCACAAGCAAATAAGCAATGGCAAGAATGGTGTGAAGAACAAAAAGCTAAGTATTATGATGCAGATAAGACAATTACTAAAATAACGACTCCCACATTTAGAGAAATCACTATACTTGGAGGGGATTGGGAAGAGACAGCACAAACAGTCTATTACGCATCAAACGCTGGTTTTAATAAAGTTTATCAAACTGCTAAGATTATTAACGATACGCCTAACTTTAAATGGTTTTCGGATAAGCAAATTAATGAAATTACTTTAAACGATTGTCAAGTATTTATGGATAATCTACGAAATAAGTATGGCAAGACTTATCATGCACGTGCCCGATTTAAGCAAACCATTAGTTGTGTGTTCGAATATGCAATTGAGCATGGCATGGTCACTACTAACGTTAATAAGCACGTTCGAATAGATACCAAGACAGAACGTATTGAGAGAAAAAACAAGCATCGGATTAAGGCATTCGATAAAGATGAACGAATTGCGGCGGTTAATGAAATTAATGCAGATACCGATATTGTCCGCAGGGCCTTATTAAAAACTGCCTTAGGCACGGCAATGAGAAAAGGAGAATTACTGGCACTAACTTGGAATAATGTTCATTTAGGTGAAGATGCGTATGTCTATGTTGCTTATAATATTACTGATTCAACACATTATGATGATAATGGTCAAGTCGATAAGGCTAGACAGCGTGGTGACATGAAACCTAGCCCAAAGAATGGTGATGACCGTGTTGTTCCCCTAATGCCAGAATTAGTTCAAGAATTAAAAACTTTGAAAAAACAAACTAACCATAAAAAATGGGTAATGAACGATGGTCAAAAGTTTGACTTTGTCTTTAGCGATGAAACTGGCAAGTACTATAGCCCAGTAACTCCAGCACGTTGGTGGAGAGAGTTAAATGCTTCTTTAATTGAAGAGGGTAAGTTGCATCAAAAATTATCGTTTCACAAATTACGTGCAACAGCAATTTCAATGTTTATCAATGACCAAGCTATTGCGATGGAAGATGTTATTCAAATTGCTGGGCATTCTGGCGAAGCAGTTACTCGTAACTACTACTTGAAGCATAATCAGGATAAGATGAAGACTTTAGGTAGTAAGTTAAGCCTATCTAATTAAAAAGAGCCCATAAAGGACTCTTGCGGTTTTAGCGTGAATGAATGTGTAATGAACTGATGATAGCATCAGTAGCGTTTTTAAGTGGTGCAATGTCAGATTTAATACCATCGAGGTCTTCCATCTTTTTAGGCTGAGAACGCAGAATACCCTTATATTTTTTATCAACTGTTGAAATTAATGATAAGTCAAAGGGTGGAAATTCGTAAACATCCTTTAGAGCCCAACGATAATAGTTGTGACCGTCGTTCCAAGGTGTTTCGGATTGTGGTAATTGCTTGTCGATGGTTGCTCGTGCCTTAACAAACCATTCACCATTCTCTTTGTAAGAAAAGTAGACTGTTTCTTCGGGTTCAATATGATAGTTCTGTTTTAAACCTAGCATCTTAGCACCAATAGTTAGGTAAAGGTTAGACATACCTAACTCAGGATTATCATCACTATTGTAACCAACAAATCTTGTCATTAACATTGCCTCCAGTTTGTAAAGTTAACTTAATTATAGCACTGAAAGCGAATTCACATGTTATTGTATAAATAAAAAGCAGTGTAGGTGAAATGTTATGATGAAAGATATAGCAGCTATTGAAAGAAGAGTTTCTGAACTAAAAGGCTTAGACCACATGGATAGGTATATTATTTTAAGTACGATAATTTATGTTGTAGAAGGAATAGTGTTTACAAACACTCTGACGCATTTAAAAAATATTTTTAAGGGTATCAATGTCAGTATACTAGATGTTTGTATAGCCTTTGTTGTGATAATAGCTGTAACTATAATATGTTTAAAAAAGTTTAAGGGTAAAGTCATTGATAATACTGAAGATATCATTGACGCGTTCTGCGATTTCCTAAAAAAGGAACATATTTATTCTAGGCCTTTATTAATCAAATATAGTTTGGTAGAGAAAAACAAGATAAAAAAAGCAATCCGCCAAAGTAACGCAATACTTTCAATGATGGGGAGTATAACAGCTATATTAGCCACTGCTGTGTCTGCTTCGATACTGAGCAAATATCAAGATACACACTACTGGTCCAATTTCATCATGATTGGAATATTAATTTGGGTATTCATGATTTCGACAGCACCCAATGTTGTAGCAATTTGGGAGCACTTCTTCATGTTAGATTCTCGTAGACCAAATGAAACGTTTATACTACTAAATGAAGTAGAAACGAGATTCATTAAGGAAGAAAGTCTTCATAATGTAACGAAAAATATCCCTAGTCACCATCCTCGAAAGGGATATTAATCGTAGGACTAATGACTGGAATTAAGTGTATCAAAACTAGATAAACAAAATATTTGAATCATGGGTGAGAAGATGACAAGAGATAATCAGCTTGTTGAGAAACAAGCTGCTATGCAAAGAGAACTACTCGATACTACTACACGAGTCGCCGTGAGGTGGTTAATGATTGTATTAGCAGTAATAGGCCCGGCCGGATATATGTGTATAGTGCTTAAAAATTTTAATCATGTGTGGTGGGCAGTGCTTTTACTAATTTCTGATGCAATGATTTTAACGTTTATTTATCAGAAACTATATAAAGTGGAGATTAACCAAGATGCTGATATTCGAGCCTTTTGTAAATTTCTGGCGGAAAAGAAGTTATATTCAGAAAAAATAATTGATACGATACTCTCTAATGAAAATAAACAGATAGAAAAAGAATTGAGACAACGTAATTTAGCAATAGGCATTATTAGTGGTTCAGTTACTGTTTTTGTTTCAATTAGTGGTAGTGCAATCTTAGCACGAGTTCGAGATACACAACATTTAGGGTATGAAATAGCAACGTTCGCAATTTTCTTGATATTAATAATTCTAATTGTTGTATTGCTCAAACCATTTTTAGATAAGATTCTAATGACTAATTATGCCATCAAGGAAGCAACTGTTGAATTATTAGAAGAAGCAAAACTAGAGGTTCTTAAGAAAAAATATTAATTAAGTTGTTTTAGTAGTAACTGAGACCAAATCGAGACTAAACTAGTTAAATAACAGGTTATCAAGCTAAGAATGCAGCCTGAAATATAGACTAAATAAAACTTTCACATAAAGCGAGCGTAACGGGGTCTAGACCTTGAAATCGCTCACTTTTTTTGCTATCATACTATACGTATGTTTAAACATAAATCGATATTAAATTAAGAAAGAAGGAGTCACACATGTCAGGACATTCAAAATGGCATAACATTCAAGGACGTAAGAACGCCCAAGATTCTAAACGTGGGAAGATCTTCCAAAAGATCTCTCGTGAACTTTATATGGCTGTTAAAGCCGGAGGTCCTGATCCAGATTCTAACGCAAACTTGCGCTTGATCATGGATAAGGCCAAAGCTGCCAACATGCCTAAAGATAATATTAAACGGGCGGTTGATAAAGGTAGTGGCTCCGGTGCGGAAAACTACGAAGAAGTCACTTACGAGGGTTACGCTCCTGGTGGTGTTCCAGTTCTAGTTCACGCATTAACTGACAACAAGAACCGGACTGCTGCTGCAGTTCGTTCAGCATTCACTCATCATGGTGGCGCCTTAGCTGCTACTGGTGCGGTTAGCTACATGTTCGATCGTAAAGGTTACATCGTCATCACTCGTGAAGGTTTAGACACGGATGAAGACACGATGTTAATGGATGTTTTAGATGCTGGTGGCGATGATTTACAAGCTAGCGACGACGCATTTGAAATCTATACCGACGACAAGCAGTTAGCTCAAGTACGTGATGCTTTACAAGCTGCTGGTTACACGTTGGACACAGCTGAATTAACGATGATTCCATCTAATTTGACTGATGTTCCAGACGATAAAGTTGAAAAGTTCCAACACATGATCGATGAATTAGAAGATAACGACGACGTATCAGAAGTATTCGAAGCCGCTAAATTCCCAGATGAAGATTAATTAGTGTGAGCGGGGTGACGCAATAGCGTTATCCCGCTTTTTTTGGACGGATTCATTAAAATATTAGTAAAACGGGTGCGTTGTGCGAGCTGGTTTGCTAAAATTAAGGCAGTTGAGTACTGAAAGGACGAAAAATAATGAATAAAGTAACCGTATTAGGTAGTTTAAATGTTGATACAATCCTCCGATTCAAACGCTTTCCTAAACCCGGTGAAACTTTACCGCTAACTGGTAAAAGTGTCGCTGGTGGTGGTAAGGGTGCTAACCAAGCCATTTCAGCAGCACGCGCCGGAGCCCAAACGACTTTCATTGGTAAAGTCGGCACGGACCAAGAGGGCGACTTTATGCTTCGCCAGTTGACGGATAGTGGCGTTGACGACCAGTATGTTCAACACAGTGATACTGCCAATACTGGGGCAGCGTTCATCTTGCTTGATAGTAGTAGTGAAAACCGTATTTTAATCGACGGTGGGACTAACCAGCAAGTGACTCCTGAAGATGTCGAACAGGCACAGACTGCCATTGCTGCGAGCGACTTTTTGATTGCCCAGTTTGAAACGCCCGTTGCAGCTACGGTACGTGGTTTTGAATTAGCTCACGCTGCCCAACGGCAAACCATCTTGAATCCCGCACCAGCAACTAAGACGGTGCCAGCTGAATTATTAGCTTTGACGGATTTGATTGTCCCTAACGAAACGGAAACTGAAACGTTGACTGGCATTCACATTACTGATGAGTACTCGATGATCAAGGGTGCCCAGAAGTTACAATCATTAGGCGTTGCCAACGTGATCATCACGGTTGGTAGCAAGGGTGCTTTCTGGATGCGTGGTACGGAACACGGTTTTGTTCCTGCTTACAAAGTGCACGCTGTCGACACGACGGCTGCTGGTGACACCTTTATTGGTGCACTAAGTTCAGTTTTAAAAACCGATTTAAGTAACTTGGATGCGGCCGTTCGGTTTGCTAACCGGGCATCATCATTAGCCGTACAGAAGTTAGGTGCACAACCATCGATTCCAACTCGTGAAGAGATTGACGAAGCTGGCCGGGCTTAATTATAAGTAAATAAATTTTTTTGAGTGTTGACGTTATTTGACGTCAGCACTTTTTTTGTAGATTTTTGATGGAATTAGCCGTCAGTTGCGCAACTAATTGATGAAAGGGCGTGAGGACTGGTTATGGCAATAGAAGCTCAGTTGGATCAGATCATGCAAGCCGCCGTCACTCAACGGGCCAGCGACGTTTACTGGTTACCGACTAGTGACGGTTATCAGATCTTGTTGCAAGCGGCGGGTAAGTTGCAGTCATTATTGCAGGTTAGTACGGAGACGGCCCATCAGTTGATCAATCACATTAAATATCGAAGTAATATGGCTATCAGCGATCACCGCCGGCCACAACTAGGGGCGATGACGTTGGTGGTTGAACAACAGACGCTTAACTTACGCATTTCAGCGGTGGGTGATTTTTTGGACCGTGAGTCTTTAGTGGTGCGACTGCTGTATGAGGGGCAGGGGGCCTCTTTACATTATTTAGTGGCAGAGCAACGCCATCAGCTCAGTCGGTTGATGCACCACACGGGCTTAATCCTATTTTCGGGACCAATGGGAGCTGGAAAAACGTCAACGATGTATGACCTAGTGCGCGAAGTTGGCGAGCAACGGTTAGTAATGACGATTGAAGACCCCGTTGAAATCTATGAACCACAGTTTTTACAACTACAGGTAAATCCACCTGCTCATATGGCCTATACGGATCTATTGAAAGTCGGTTTGCGGCACCATCCAGATATCTTCATTATTGGCGAGATTCGGGATGCTGAAACGGCGCAAATAGCGGTACAGGCCGCATTGAGTGGTCACTTAGTTCTGAGTACGATTCACGCGCGGGGCGTCTACGGCATAGCCCCCCGTTTAGCGCAATTAGGTGTTGAACCAGAAGTATTGCAACAAGCTTTAACGGCGATGTCCTATCAGCGGTTAGTGCCGTTAACGGATGGTAGTCTGGCAACGATCTTTGACGTAGTGACGATGCCGAACGAGTTAACCACGGCACCCACGCAGATGATGACGAGAAAGTGGGGACAACTCATTGATGAACAGTTGGCAGCGGGCCGCCTCGATAATGAAACGGCCCATCAGCTTAAGGAAGCGTAAGCGCCTGACGACCATTGTTCAGGCTACCTTGTTTGAAACGCTAGCGGACTTATTGAATAACGGTTTTTCATTACGACAAGCAATGCAATTTGTCGTGGATGTTCAGGGTCCCACTTATCAGCGGCTGCGGCCAGTTTTGGCTCGGCTAGCCGCCGGTGATAGTTTGGCAACGGCTTTACAACCGTACATCATGATCGACTTATACTATCAATTAATGATCGCCGAAATGCACGGTGAACTAATGACGACGCTGACGCAGGCCGGGCAATTGATGCGGACTAAAGCCAATCAGGCGCGCCAGGTCAAACGATTGTTACAGTATCCGTGTTTGTTACTGGTTCTGTTACTGGGAACGCTGATTTTAGTTAAGACGGCGGTGCTACCGAACTTTAGTGCAATTACGGCGGTACCCGCTCAATCTCAAGTTTGGAAATTACTATTGGCGGGAGCTGGCATGGTGGTAGGTCTCGGTATAGCTGCAGCGCTGATTCAGTTGAAACGGTTGCCGATTCGTCTGCGTTATCAGTGGTTAGCACGATTGCCGCTGGTGGGACCGTTGATCAAAAATTATTGTGGTTACTACCTGAGTTTGAACGCAGGCATGTTACTAGCGGGTGGGTTAGGAATTCGCGCAATCTGTGAGATCAGTCGGCAGTTCAAATCGCAATCATTGCTGCAACAACAAGGCGTGGCGGTGGAGCAAGCCTTATTATCTGGGCAGAGTCTGACGACCATTATCAGATCAGAACGATTGTTGCCGGATGAACTAGCTTTGTTAGTGAGTAAGGAAAGTCCCGCCGAGCAGATGAGTCGGGAGTTACTCTACTTTGCGACCATTCAATATGAGCGGCTGATTCGACAATTGAATCGGATTATCAGTTGGATTCAGCCATTAATGTTCATCTTAATTGCAGCGGTGGTCGTTGGCACGTATATGAATCTGTTGTTGCCTATGTATAATTCGATGGGGGAGATTTTAAAATGACGTTATTAATGAAACGGTTATTGAAGAAAACGACGGCGCCACGTAAAGGATTTACATTAATAGAAATGGTTGTGGTTCTAGCAATCATCGCATTACTGATGCTAATCGTTATTCCCAATCTAAATACGCAACGCAACAATGCTTCTAAGCGGCAGGCCGAGGCATTAACGGAAGTCGTCCAAAACCAGGCGGAGATGTACGCCAATGATACCGGTTCGGCAATCACTGAGGGCGCGGAAATGTTGAAGACACTAAAGGATCATGACTACATTAATCAAGGGCAGTATGATCAAGCCGTTCGCCAGCACATCAACCCAGTCCGGCCAAATAATCAGGGAACCGGTGGTGCTAGTTAGACGCGCCGGTTTTACACTCATCGAAACAGTCACGGTATTGGCGATCACCGCGAGCTTATTATTGATTACCGTGCACCGATTCCCAACGCGACAACGTCAGCGTAATGACGAGATTGCTTTTTGGCAACAGTTGCAGACGTTGTGGCAACGCCAAACTTTGACCGCTAGTGTTACTGGTCAGCCCCAAGTCGTCAGTTTTCGGGGAACGGAAGTCGTGACTTGGGCTGGTAAACGAGGCCAACCAGCGCCTTCACAGCAGTGGCACTTACGATTACCTAAAACATTAGTCACGCAACGCGGACGAGATGTGCAAATTCAGAAAAATGGTCATCCAGAATTGGCCGTAATTATTTTCAAATCACAGTTACAGCCTAAGCAACCAATTAAAATGAACGTGTTGATGGGGTGGGGGGCGTATCGGATTGATAATCCTAAAAAAGCAAGCGGGTTTTATGATGGTTGAAACCATCGTTGCTTTGGGTCTATTGATGGGTGGCTTGTTGAGCTTTGAGAGTCTAGAGCTTATGATGCAGCGACGTGAACAACAAACCTTGCGAACCATTCAGCAGGTTCGTGAGCAGTATGAACAACGTCAATTACCTACTTTAATGGTACCAACGCATGCGTAAACGTCGTGGCTTTACCCTAATTGAGGTAGTCCTTGCACTGGGAATCGTCATGTTTGTCAGTGCAACCCTGTACCAAGGCCAACGGAATCTGTTGCGACGGCCACAAGTTGACCTGCCGACCGTTGATTGGTATTTAATGCTGCACGAATTAGAGAATCCAGACCACCATTTTGCGGTTAACCGGATTTCGCAGAATGGTGGTCTGGAACCTGGTCGGAGTTTACGGTTAATTAATACGGAGACGAAGAAGCAGTACCAACTGGAGTTTGAAAACCACCGCATTTATTTACACCACTTAGGGGGTGGTGATATTTATTTCATGACGGGAGTCCGGCAGTTTCATATTGAACCGAATCTAATGCTGACGATGACCACGTTACGGGGAGCTAGGTTTCATGCGCGGTTACTATTACCAGATCTTAGGGAGCAGACCAATGAGAAAACGCCGAGGGACCATCCTACTGTCAGTCACTAGTCTATTGTTGATCGGTGGGGCGTTTGAAAGCCAGCGCTACGCCAATTTTCAGGAACGGCAAGCTTTATACCACTTGATCTTGCAGTCGTATCAGCATCCCTATCAGCATCCCTATCAGCAGAAGCCTAATTAAGTAACGGTAAGATAACTGTGTGACTTAAGCTCACCACTTGAACTTGATTCGTAAAATCGGTAGTATGGACAGAGATTACAGATTTTACAAGGGGTGAGCATTCTGGCACAAGCAGAAACTGAGACACTTTTTCAAGTCTTAGACCAATCGGTTACAATCTTAATGCAACAATTATCCGTCTCTTACATCGACGCGTTGATTGAAACGGGCGATAATTTATTGAGCCAATCCGTTCATGTTGAAAATGGCAAACCAAGTCAACAACAAGCGGATGAGTTACAGGCACTTTATCAGACGATTGAATTACAACAATTCGATGCCGAAACGATCCGGCGTGCGGTTCAATTAGCATTGTTAAAAGCGATCCATAATGACCGGGTCGATCCTAACCATCAGATGACACCAGATTCTATTGGCCTACTAACGGCGTATTTGATTGCCAAATTAGTCGGGGCCAAGTCTGATCTGAGTATCTTAGATATGGCAGTAGGGACCGGGAACCTTCTAACGACGGTGATCAATCAGTTACAACCTGATCGTCAGAACGTTATTCACGGTTACGGTGTCGACAATGATGATAACCAACTAGCCATTGCAGCAATGAGTATGGAATTACAGCACTCAGCCGTGGAATTATTCCACCAAGATGCGTTAGATCCATTAGTGATGCCAAAAACGACCGTTGTCATTGGCGATCTTCCCGTGGGTTACTACCCATTAGATGAACGGGTGCAACATTTTCAGACTAAGGCCACTAATGGTCATTCATACGTACACCATTTAATGATTGAACAGGCGATGTCACAACTCGTACCTGGTGGCTGGGGTGTCTTCTTAGTCCCAACTAATATCTTCCAATCACAAGAGTCACAGGGACTAGTTCAATGGATGGGCTCATCAGCCTACTTACAAGGCCTATTGAACTTACCTAAGAATCTCTTTTTGGATGAAAAGTCACGAAAATCAATCGTTGTTTTGCAGAAACGTGGTGCCAACGCAAAGCAAGCGGGAAAAGTCCTTCTAGGAGACTTCCCATCATTTGAAGATCAACGGGCCTTTCAAGCCTTCACTGCGCAAATTGACGCGTGGGTCGGCCAAAATATTAATCGCTAGGAGTGTGTCGTGTGGGTAAGACCATCGCCATTAACGCCGGTAGCTCGACGTTAAAGTTTAAGTTGTTTGAAATGCCAGAAGAACGGGTGATTGCCCGGGGCGCTGTGGAACGAATCGGATTGGCTAGTTCACCGATCAATATTCGTTACGGACTTGATCACAAGTACCGTGAGACGGAGGTGGTGGCTGATCATTTAGCCGCTGTTAACATTATCTTGGATGAGTTGATCAAATTGCAGATCATTAGCTCCTATGATGAAATCACTGGTGTGGGTCATCGCGTTGTTGCTGGTGGCGAATTGTTTCATGATTCGGTCCTAATTACTGATGACGTGTTGCAACAGATCAGTGACCTTTCAGAATACGCACCGTTGCATAATCCAGCCAACGTGGTGGGTATCCAAGCTGTTAAAAGAGTGCTACCAAACGTACCAGCAGTCGCAGTTTTTGATACGGCGTTTCACGCGACAATGCCAGCCGTTAATTACCTGTATTCGCTGCCGTACGAGTATTATGAACAGTACGGCGCCCGCAAGTTTGGTGCCCACGGAACGAGTCACCGTTACGTGGCAGCCCGGGCAGCCAAATTATTAGGCCGGCCACTGGATGAGCTGAAATTAATTACGTTGCATTTAGGTGCGGGTAGTTCGATCACAGCCATCAAGAATGGAAAAAGCATTGATACTTCCATGGGCTTTACGCCGCTAGCGGGGATCACCATGGCGACGCGTTCTGGTGATGTTGATCCGTCATTACTCGTGTATCTAATGAAAAAATTGCACATTAGTGATCCGGATGAGATGTTGACGATCCTGAACACTAAGTCAGGGCTACTCGGCATTGCTGGTTCAGCGGATATGCAGGAACTAGAAGCCCGTTGTGATCAAGATGAGATGGCCCAACTAGCCATTGATATTTTTGTGAACCGGATTATTAAGTACGTTGGATCGTATATAGCCGAACTACAAGGCGCGGACGCAATCGTAATTACGGCCGGTATCGGTGAGCGTGATGCGAAAATGCGGCAACGGATTGCGGATTACTTAGCTGTCTTTGGGGTTAAAATCGATCCCCATAAGAATCAGGTTAGCGGTGTTGAGCGTGACTTGAGCGCTGACGACGCAACGATTCGGACGATTTTAATTCCAACGGATGAAGAGTTAATGATTGCGCGTGATGTTGAGCGTATCGGAGCACTTCAGGACTAGTATTAGAAAAGCAGTAAATGAATCGATTATTAGTAATCATGTGGGAGTCTGAGCAGTTGTTCAGGCTCTTTTTGATTGTTTAAAGTGAAAGTTATTCATGAAGTTGTGCGTTCAGCTCACTTTATTCACGTTAGATTAATTATTAACTAATGGTTAATGGTGTACATATGAATACCGGTATCGCTAGATAAGTGCCTACTGACCTGCGCAGGAGAACGAGTTAGTAACGTTATTTTGGTCTAGTCCAAAACTGAGAATTTAGACTTAAATGGCTTTTGAATCCCGTGTTGGCGCCCGCTATAATAACTGTAAGGGGAGTGCTGAACATAATGACGAAAGAAAATTCACAGTCCGGCGAGCAGCTTTCGCGGGGACTAAAGAGCCGCCACGTACAATTAATTGCCATTGGCGGTACGATTGGGACCGGCCTATTCTTAGGTGCTGGTCAATCCATCCACTTAGCGGGTCCATCTATTCTAATTGCTTACTTAGTGACCGGTTTGGTCTGTTTTTTGCTGATGCGAGCGTTGGGCGAACTATTATTGTCCGATCTACACACGCATTCATATATTGATTTCATCAAGCGGTACTTGGGTGATAAGACGGGCTTTGTTGCCGGTTGGACTTACTGGGTCTGCTGGATCACGATCGCGATGGCTGAAATTACTGCGGCCGGCGAATATATGCAGTTCTGGTGGCCTAAGTTACCGCAATGGTTGCCGGGTGTCGTGATTTTAATTCTGTTACTTGCTTTGAACTCGATCAACGTGTCAGCGTTTGGGGAAACTGAATTTTGGTTTGCGATTATTAAGATTGCGGCCATTGTGGCATTGATTGCAGTTGGGGTTGTAATGGTCGTTTTTAGTGTTAAGACGCCGGTCGGTCACGCTGGGTTAGGAAACCTCGTTAATTACGGTGGTTTCATGCCTCACGGAATCAAAGGCTTAGTCTTATCATTTCAAATGGTTCTATTCAGTTTTATCGGGATTGAAATGGTTGGGATGACCGCCTCTGAGACGGCTGACCCTAAGAAAGTGATTCCTAAAGCCATCAATGATATCCCACTGCGAATTATCTTATTTTACGTGGGTTCATTGTTTTTCTTAATGTGTATGTATCCATGGCAATATTTCTCAGCGGCGCACAGTCCGTTTGTCCAAGTCTTTACGAACCTGGGTATTCGTTCAGCAGCAGCCATTATTAACTTCGTCGTATTGACGGCTGCTGCTTCCAGCTGTAACAGTGCGTTATTCAGTACTGGCCGGATGTTATTTTCACTGACCTATGGTGGTAAAGGTAAATTTTCTAAGAAAATGGGCAAGCTGTCACCACGGCAGGTGCCTAAGAATGCGTTGTGGTTCTCAACTTTAGTTATTGGACTATCGGTAATCCTCAATCTGCTGATGCCAGGCAAGGTCTTCTCACTGATTGCGAGTGTTTCGACGACCTGCTTCATCTTCATCTGGGGTGCGATCGTGTTAGCACATATCAAATATCGTCGCCAAGCGGGGAGCCAGCAGCAAGTGAAGTTCCGGATGCCACTGTATCCCTTCTCAGATTATCTGATTTTAATCTTCTTGGGATTTATCGCGGTAGTTCTGTGCTTGAAGACCGAAACGCTGATTGCATTGGCTGTTTCAGCCGTCTGGATAATCGTGTTGTACGTGATCAAGGTCACTAGTGACCGGGTCCGAGAAAGCAACAGTATCAAATAAATTAGTGGAGTTTGGGCAGTGTGCCTGAGCTCCTTTTTTGTCGGTAAGGGCGGGGATGTTAGTGGCATAAGCGCCATTAGGGTAGGGGCAGGATTAGGATAGGAAACTTGAAATTAACACTCAAAGTAAAAACTGTTCCGGTGCCTTTTAGGGCGTGGCGCGGTACAATAATAACTGACTAGTTTAGTTCTATCATATGTAATAAGCGGATTTTAAATATATCAATAATCGAGGCATAGACCATGCAATATTTTACTTCTGATACACATTTCTACCACGAGGAGCTTCTGGGCGACAGCGATTTTGCGCCACGGCCGTTTGTGGATGTCGAAACGATGAATCAAGCGATTATCGATCACTGGAATGCTCGAGTTACCGACCAGGATACGGTCTACCACTTAGGTGACGTTGCCTTGTACTTCACGCGTCCAGCTAAGTTATCTTATGAACGCGTGCTAGCGGTACTCGTGCAATTGCAGGGTAAGATTATCTTCATTAAGGGTAACCATGACTCGCGGGCCTTCTTCAAATACTTAGAAGCGCACGATCCTCAACTGAATGGGCAACCTAAGTTTGAATTTCACGACGTCGGGGTGCTGATCAAGTATAATCATCGTCAATACTATATGACGCACTACCCGATGATGATGGGCATCGTCAAACAAATTATTAACTTGCACGGTCACATTCACCATTACGCAGTTAACGTTAAGGAGAATATCAATGTTGGGGTCGATACGCCGGAAGTCGACTATATCGACCACTCCGTTCCATTCGGGGCACCGTTCTCGCTGGATGAGATTGAGCAAATGGTCACTGGTAAGGCAATCGATTTTGCTAAACGAGGTTGAGGAGTGCTTGACCGGCTCTGAAGAATGCTTTAGGATTAAAAAAGATTAACATTATTTGCGTTTGAAATGATGTTACGACAGGTCACTGGGAATGACGTTACTTCCTAACGACTACAAGGATAAGAAAGGTGGTGGCGATGTGAATCGTGATCATATTGATGAGCTTGCCGAACAACAGGCGGAACGCCGCCGAAGTTTATACCACGGGTTACGGACGGACAAAGATCATTTTGAAGTCAACAAGCACCCGTTTGAAATAATTTATGATTATCATGAGGCTTTCGACCTCGATAAATTTACGGAACGGTTCAGTTCCATTCTAAGTAAGTACGACTATATTGTTGGTGACTGGGGATTCGAACAGTTACGACTAAAGGGTTTCTTTCGCGATGATATGAAGGACGTGCAGCGTTCACAGACAATCGGTACCGTTCAAGATTACTTGTACGAGTACTGTAACTTTGGCTGTGCGTACTTTATTGTCAAAAATGAACGGGTAATTAAACCCAAGCGCCCAAGTCGTCCGCGTAAGGATGAACATCGTGGCAACAAGAAGACGACAAATGGAACGGGTACTCAGCAGTCACGTTCTCGTAGTAGCCGGAGCAGCAGTCGGAGTAAACAACAACGACGCAAGACGAAGCCATTTACGACCAAGCAGAAAGCAGCACCATTTAAAGAAGAACGGCAAAAACCAGCTAAGGTTAGTGCGGGCAGTTCACAATCAGCACATACAACGAAACAAACGAGTGGTAAGCGGCATTTTACGATTCGTCAAAAGTAGGCACAGAGAGAGGTATTTGGATTGGGTAAGTATAAGTGTTATTTAATTGATTTAGACGGGACGGTTTACCGTGGTCGTGAACGGATTCCAGCAGCTAAACGGTTTATCGAACGGTTGCAAGCAACGAACACTGATTTTCTATTAGTTACGAATAATACGACTAAATCACCGGAAGACGTTGCGGCTAATTTAGCGGACAATCATGATATTCATGTTAGTCCAGCGAATGTCTATACAGCGGCGTTAGCCACGGCTGATTACGTTAATGATCTGGCTGGTGACGGCGAGAAGACCATGTATGTCATTGGTGAACTGGGTCTAAAAGGTGCCATGCTAGAAAAAGGCTTCAAGTTTGATGAACAAACACCACGATTTGTGATCGTTGGTTTAGACTATGATGCGACTTATCATAAGTTTGAATTAGCAACGCTAGCAATTAAGCGCGGTGCTAAGTTTATCGGGACTAACGCGGATACCAATCTACCTAATGAACGTGGCTTAGTGCCGGGTGCTGGTTCCGTTATCGCCATGGTTGAACGTGCAACTCAGCAACGGGCCACGTACGTTGGTAAACCAGAGACCATCATTATGCAAAAAGCGGTCGACCACATCGGCCTAGATAAGCACGACTGTGTCATGGTCGGCGATAACTATATGACTGACATTTCTGCGGCCATTAATTTTGATATCGACTCATTACTAGTTTATACCGGCGTCTCAACACCAGAACTAGTTGCGGCACAGACGGTTAAACCAACTAACGAGGTTAATTCCTTAGATGAGTGGGACTTAGATAATGGTGTGGCTAAATCGAATTAAAAACTGGATCCAGTGGCTCGGACTATACTTGTGGCTAATCAGTGGGACTATTATCCTGACGATTAACGCGAGTTGGTTGTACATGGTCAATGCGATGGGTCAAAAATTGGGGCCGAGTGTCAATTTGACGCTGGGACAATTGATGACGGATTACTATCAGATGTTGGCCTACCTGAACTTCCCGTGGGTCCCGAAACTAGTTATGACTGACTTTACAGATTCGACTAGTGCGTTGATCCATTTTGCGGACGTGAAGAATCTGTTTATGCTCGATTATGCCGTCTTTATTGTGACTAGTGTGATCGTCTACTTTTTTTGGCGGCGATTACAACGAGATCACCAACTTTGGCGGCTAGTTTTGCCCATGCAGACCGCGTTATGGGTGCCGCCAATCGTGGCACTTATGATGGCCGTTAATTTTGATCAATTCTTTATCTTCTTCCATGAAGTTCTCTTTCGTAATGCGGACTGGCTATTCGATCCATTGTTAGATCGGATTATCTTAGTCTTACCAGATACCTTTTTCTTACAATGTTTTGTCTTAGCGTTTGTCATTATCGAATGGGCCTTTGCCTACCTACTGAGTGTGGGTAAGCAAGCTTTAAACGAATTAGACTAAAAAAGCACGTCTGCCATAGTGGTAGACGTGCTTTTTGCGATTAATCTTGTTCTTCAGCAGGGTGACTAAACCGTGCTTTGACCGCTGAGAAGACGGCTGGAATTAGTGAAACTAAGATAATCCCGATAACGACAACTGAGAAGTGTTCCTTAACAAATGCAATGTTACCGAAGTAGTAACCGCCGCCACAACAGAGCGCAACCCATAGGATACAACCGATAACGTTGTAACGGATGAATTGTTGGTACTTCATCCGGGAGCTAGCGGCAACGAATGGGACGAAGGTACGGATGATTGGCATGAAGCGCGCAATCGTTACGGTGATACCACCGTGTTTTTCGAAGAATTTTTCGGACTTAGCTAACTGTTTCTTATTGATCAGCTTGCCAAACCAGGACGTTTCAGTCAAACGTTCACCTAGTGAGTGGCCGATATAGAAGTTCAGTGAATCTCCGGCTAAAGCGGCAATCAGGAATAGGATAACAAAACTCCAGATGTGTAGGCCGTAAGTCGGGTTGGCCGCGAGTGCACAGGCGGCGAACAGTAATGAGTCCCCAGGTAGGAACGGTAGAATCACCGCACCAGTTTCAACAAAGATGATGGCGAAGAGGATTAAGTACGTCCAGATGCCAAAACTATTCACAATTGTGATTAGGTGTTGATCAATATGCAACACGAAATCAATTAAAAAGCTCATATTTACCTCCAAGTAAGACGAAATTAGTCTCATCTAGGTTAACAGAAATTTATTGAAAATACTACGGTTGACGCTGAATCGCAAGGATTTCCTTACAAATAACTGGCTTTTAGGTGCATTCTCTTGTATCATCGAGATATTCTATGAAGAAAACGGGTGATTCTTGTGGCATATCCACAATTAGATTTAAGTCAAGTTGAAGGACCAAAAGCAACGATCAAGACTAACTTTGGTGACATCAAGGTTCAGTTATTTCCAGAACAAGCACCTAAGAGTGTTGAAAATTTTGTCGGTTTAGCTAAAAAAGGCTATTATGACGGCATTATTTTTCACCGGGTTATTCCTGAATTCATGATTCAAGGTGGCGATCCTACCGGTACTGGTATGGGCGGCGAAAGTTTATGGGGCAAGGCTTTTGAAGATGAATTCTCACAAGAAGTCTTCAACATGCGCGGTGCCTTATCAATGGCCAATGCTGGTCCCAACACTAATGGTAGTCAATTCTTCATCGTTCAAAAACCACAATTAGATGCTGGTATGGCTGATCAAATGAAACAAGCCGGTTACCCAGAAGAAGTTGTTACTGCTTACGGTAACGGTGGGACACCTTGGTTAGATTTCCATCACACGGTTTTCGGTGCGGTAAGTGACGGTATGGATATCGTTGACGCAATCGCAACGACTGCAACTGGTGCACAGGACAAGCCAGTTAAAGATGTTGTTATCGAAACTGGCACAATTGAGGACTAATAATCAGCGTGAAATAGCAAGCAGTGAGGGAATGAGCTTAGCCTAAGTCGAGTAATGATTACAATTTTGTAATTGTTACTGGTCCGCAGTTAAGCGAAAGTTCTGCCTACTGGTGCACGTTTCGACGATTAACGTCGGAAATAGTAAGAGGAGCATGACAAAAGTCATCGCTCCTCTTTGTTTTTATCAAGGCGTTTTGAAATCTCTCCCTTTCAGGTTATAATACTAAGGACTAATAACCACTACAATGATATAAAAGATTCTATATAGTAAGAAAGGATGATTATAGTGAGTGACTATCGAATTGGCATGCAGGTTCATGGGCGTGTCACCGGAATTCAGCCATACGGAGCTTTTGTGACGTTAGATGCTGAACACCAAGGACTCATTCATATTTCGGAGTGCCATGAAGGGTACGTTAAGAGCATTACGGAATATTTAGAAGTCGGACAAGTTGTTGATGTGGTCATCTTAGATATTGATGAATACACAGGGAAGATTAGTTTGTCGCTGCGGTGTGTCGAACATCAACCCCAGCACGCAGCAGCTGATTTAGAAATCTATAAGACGTTTCAACATAAGCACTTTTGCACTAACCGGCACGTTCACGCGGGTTTTACACCCATTGCCAATAATTTAGATAGCTGGGTGGCAGATTCAATACGACGATTGAAAGTGGGGGAGGACTAATGCAAAAACAAGTTGCGGGTACAATTATGCTGAATGACCAGCAGGGAACCCATTTCTTAGTAGGACAAACGACAACGGGATATTACTTTCATCAGATTCCAGTTGCCGAGGGACATTCACCATTGGGATCCGTGTTAGCTGAATTACGACAGCCGATGGGGATTGATGTGGATCAATTGCGATTATATGATTCGATCATGGCGCAGATTGATGATGCCAAGGTTGCGGTATTTGTTTTTGATCACTTGCAGATTAACGAAGAAGTTCGTGAACGGTTTGCACAGTATGGGTTAACATTCATTCCGGCTAGCCAGTTACACGGTCTATTTGAGAGTGTTAAGGTTGATGCGACCGCTGGATTTGCAGATTTATCAAAATAAATGGAAATAAGGCTTGACCTGCATACTAATTCTTGATAATATATATCTTGTCGCTGCGGGAGTGCTAGAGATAGCGGAGCGCAAACGACGGATGTCACAAATCAATAAATTGTTGTTATTGAATAAATATTCATAATGATAAAAAAGATGTTGACAGGATAATGAGTTAAGTGATAAGATGTTTCTTGTCGCATTAACAAGTTATCAGTTAACCGGTTGATGTGATTGAACCACATAATAACGTTTCAAAGCATTTGCATAGTTATTCAATTAGTTAAATAAAGTTGTTGACATTGTAAAAGCGAGATGTTAATATGAAATAGTTGTGTTGAGCTAATCGACATCAACGAATTAGATCTTTGAAAACTGAACAAA
>NZ_LFEE01000053.1 GCF_001039045.1 Lactiplantibacillus herbarum | reverse complement strand
AAAAATTCGGATTAAATTTGCAATCTACCAATTTACCCAAAATCAATTTGGTTCAACATGTTTTCTGTACTTGCTTGATCCAAGCCTAAATAAGCTAAAGTCATGGCTTCACTTGAGTGATTTAGTAGGTGCATGACTAGGCCAATATTGTAATTTGATTGCGTATAAACACGATAAGCCCCAGTTTTGCGCATTGTATGAGTACCTAGATAATTAATTCCTAATAGATCGCCAACCTTACTCATAATTTTGGAGCCATTCGGGTAATTGGGGCATAGTGTCACGTCCTTAGTTTTGGTGTACGGTCGTTGGTTTGAGCGGTTTAACGTTGGAATTTGGGCGGTCACGTAAAGCTCGGAGTGCCCAAAGAATCGAAACCGTGTCAACGACTTCTTGAAGCATTGCGCCGAAGAGGGCCGGGATGATCCCGGTACTGGCAATCAGCATTAGAATCGTACAGATGGCGATCCCAATCCAAACGGCCTGCTTAGCCACTTGCATGGTGTCTTTGGCAATTTGAATCGCGGTGACCACGCGGCTGAGGTCGTCCTTTAAAATCACGACGTCGGCCGATTCACTGGCCGCGGTGGAACCGTGCGCCCCCATGGCGATGCCGACGTCCGCCACGGCCAGTGATGGGGCGTCGTTGACCCCGTCGCCGACCATGATAACCGGACGTTCATCCTTAGTAACGGCCTTTAAGTGCTTGATCTTGTCCGCCGGAAGTAAATTGGCAGCCACCGTATCGATTCCGACGGCTTCGGCAATGTTGTCGGCAATCGCTTGTTGGTCCCCGGTCAGCATCATCACGTTTTTAACGCCTTCAGCGTGCAGGGCTTGTAACGTGGCAGCGGCTTCTGGCCGAACGTTGTCGATAAAGGTCACGTAGCCGGCGTAACGGCCATCAACGGCGACGTAAATCGCCGTTTGTGCGAGTGGTGCCGTCGTAGTTTCTGGATCGGAATTTTAGCTTCCCGACTTTAACGACGGCGTTGTCGACCGTGGCGGTGACCCCGTTACCGGTGACTTCTTCGAGGTCGGCGACGGGGCTGAGGGGTTGGTCGTTGGCAAATTTAACTAAGGAACGGGCTAAAATGTGGCTGGAATTTTGTTCGGCACTGGCGGCCAAGTGTAAAATCTGATCTGGGGTAAAACCAGCCTGGGGAACGATGTCATTCACGGTTAGTTGGCCGCTAGTGATCGTTCCGGTCTTATCAAAGGCGGCCGATTTGGCAGTCGACATTTTTTCAAGCATGTCACCAGTTTTAACGACGATCCCGTTCCGGCTAGTGCGACTCATGCCTGAGACGAGGGCGACTGGTGCGGCCAGAATTAATGGACACGGTGAAGCTACGACCAGAACTTCGGCGAACCGGTGCGGATCACCGCTGATGAGCCAAGCGATGCCCGCAATCACGTACGCAACTAAGGTAAACGGAACCGCGTACCGATCGGCTAACCGTACGAACTTGGCGGGGCGTGATTCAGATTCTTTCACCAACTTGACCAGTTGCTGGTACTGGCTATCGGCGGCGAGCTTGTCAACGATCATCGTAACGGCACTATCGCCGTTGACCGCTCCGGACATTAAATCATCACCGACGGCTTTTTCAACCGGCTTGGATTCCCCAGTCAGTGAAGATTCGTCAAACATGGCAGTGCCATCGATCAAGTGACCATCGACGGGCACCAGTTCGCCAGGCTTAACCACTAACTGATCCCCCACGACCGCGTCTTCGACCGCAATATCGGTTAACTGTTCGTTCTGAATGCGGTGTGCGGTCCGTGGTGAATTATCGAGCAAAGCCTTTAATTCGGTGTTGGCACGCTTAGCAGCGTAGTCCTCCAAAGAATCCCCACCGGTCAGCATGATTAGGACCACTAGGCCGGCCCAATACTCGCTGACAGCCAGGGTGGCGACGATGGCAGTGATTGCAAGTAGGTCGACGCCGTACTTACCGGACCGTAACGTTTTGACCATCTCAACCAGCATTGATAGGGCCATAACGGAGCCCCACAACGTAATAATCAGCTGGGCAGCCAGCTGTTGGTGAAAGCCAAACTGAAGAATTAGCGCAATGATCCCGACACTGACCGTTAACGTGAGTTTATAATAATGGCGCATCGAAAACCCCTCCTCTTGTGTTATGTAACTGATTCCTCTATGATTGTTATAATCCTAACATGAAATGCAATTTATTTAAACAGATAAGAATGATTCTAAATAAAATTCTAATAGTTACGAAAAATTATAACTATTTTCTGAAATAATGACCGCTTTTGGAATGAAAAAGGCGCGCTTAGGCTTAACCTGATAAGCTTAAACGCCCATTAAACAAGCGATTTTACTTCTAATACTAGTATACTTATACATGAACACTAGATATCAGAAAAAATACTGAAATCAGCATTTGCATAAGACCAGGCGCGCTGTACAGGTGGTAATCCGTTACCCTTGTTGCGTGTTTTTTTGTACCATGGACGCCATTTTAAACTTGCTGGGCGAACTGAGTCACTGGTCGGACTTATCTGGTGTATCAAGGGGGTTATCCATTAGCAAGATAAATGTAACCATTAATCGTTACGTGGTGTGTCAGCGTGGTCGCTTGTCAATGACAAGGCGAGTACCATTAGAAACACTAATCAGCGCTAAATTGTAGATCAACACCAATGCGATTAGGCAATGTATAAGTCACTTTTCAGTATGGCGTTCGGCGAATTCAACCAACGGAAAGAAGGAAATTCTGCTACTGATTTTGAGTTAGCACAAACAGAATTCAACGGACAATGCCGATTAAACCTGATTTAGTCAGGGTGCTGAGTGCTTCGAGGAATAACTCGGAGGAATGTACCGATTGCTAGTCGGAAATTTACGCGTGGGGACTACCCACAAAGGTAGGAAGAACCACGAATTAATTGTTATATAGAGTGTATATACTCAGTAGCAGGTTTATTATTTGGCAGATTGCAAGAAATAACTTGAACGAA
>NZ_LFEE01000028.1 GCF_001039045.1 Lactiplantibacillus herbarum | reverse complement strand
TACTTGTCTAACAATTATGGGGCACTTCATTTTCCGAGAGCCTTTTTAGTCATTCAAATATTAATAGTCGAAGCGTGAACCAGCAGGCAGTTAGTGTGCAAGCATTTTAAGCTTCAATCAATTGTAAAACTTGTTTAACGAGTTCGACTGGTACTGGTTGGTCTAACGCAATGTTCATGCGTTTTTGACCAGTTGCGTAACCAGCTGCTTTAGCTGCGGCGAGGACATCTTCCGTTAAATCAGCTGAAATACTCAGGCTGACGTGCGCCTTATAAGCAGCAATGCTGACGTAGCGTTTTTCTAAATCATAGAACGGCAGGTTCCATTTGATCTTAGGAGTGAACTGGGTCAATGTCGTGGTGATCAGTTGATCCAACTGTTCTAAGATAGGTTGTGCTTCGACTGCCGCTTTACTGATGTAATCGGCAGTATCAGTTACTTTGATTCGACTTGGCATTTTAGCTAACCAGCCTTTCTTTACTTGCGAAATGAATTACGACGGAGCAGCCAGATGGTTAGGGCACATAGTCCAACGGCAATAATGACGGTGATCTCCCACCCAAACGGATTCTTCATAAAGGGCAGGTCGACGTTTTGGCCGAAGAAACCGAAGACGATATTGGGCATCGTTAAGACGATTGAGAAAATCGTCAGCAGCCACATCGTATTGTTCAAGCTGTTATCCAGAATATTAGAATAGGCGTTAGACACGCGACCAATAATGTCGGACGCGATGTTAGCCATTTCCAACCCTTGTTGGGCTTCAACAATAATGTCGTCGAGGCGTTCTAGTTGGGCAGTGGAGAACTTCACTGGAACGAAGCGTTTCAGCGATTGCAACACGTCATTATTACTTTTGAGGGACGTTAAGAAATACACAAGTGTCGTTTCTAAGTCCATCAATTGAATGATGACTGAGCGCTGAATCTGTTTCTTCATCTTGACCTGAATATCTTGGCGTTGTTTATTGATCTTATTAATGGCGGTGAAATACTGTCTGGATAACTTGTACAGCACGTTGAAAATGTAGTCATACGAGTGCATGACATTTTCCCAGTCAGCGTCAATTTCATCAGCCAATAGATCTTCGACAAAGGCCGTATCATCAGTCGTAAAGGTAAATAACGTATGGTCAATCAGCATAAAACTGACTTGGGCGGTAGACGTGCCATCGTCGGTATTGTTAGTGACCACGTCAAAAATAATGGTCGTAATGGCACTTTTATCATCGTATTCTAGTCGACCACGTTCATGTTGGTCGGTAGCGTAACCCAACATTTCGTCGGTCACGTGTTCTTCATTGACGAGTTGATGGTAGTCGTTTTCAGTATAATTATTAACTGCGACCCACCGAAAATCGTCGCTTAGGTTATGGACTTTTATCATGATTTTAGACTTCCAAGGTTTTAATTTACCTTAAATTTACCATGAGTTGCGAGTCAACGCAAAGGTTGGGGCAGTGTGAAAGGACTTATCGCGTTAAATGGCCGTCGTATGACTTAACTTTTCACACCAGAGCTGATGGCTACGGCTGAAGAGTGCGAGTAACAAGTCATAACTAATAATTAGGAGCACAACTGAGACGAGGACGAGATAAACGTCCAAACGATTCAGAGTAGCACTCGGCATGTCGCCTAAACTGTTGAATAGCCACAAGTCTAAGAACAGCAGTGGTAAACCAACGAAGTAAAGACCGCCATAGTGGATAAAGAGTTGGCCGAAGTTAGCATTAGAGCCATCAGCGTTAGCGATCCGGCTGTTCAGTAGTAAGCCACCGATTGTTTTGCCGTGCCAACGCCAAGCAGGTAATAGGAAGAAAATACAAATGTTAGCAACGTATAACCAGCGGAAATCGTGTGGCAACGGCCAAGCAAAGTGTTTAACGAGGACGAAGTAAAGTGTGTCAAAGCCGGCAATGATGGCCCAGTCGATAATTAGTGCACCAATGCGTCGCCAGTTGATTGGCCGTTCGTTCCAATTCAAAACGGTACTGTGATCGCGGTTGCGAAGTTTGCGTGGAATGAAGACTAGTGCCCATGCACCAATAATTCCCCCGAGGGTGTTCATCATCAAGTCATCGACGTCAAACATCCGGTAAGCTCGTGAGTAGTAGCCATAAAGTCCAGTCAATTGAGTCGTTTCAAAGAACAACGAGATTGAAAAACTTGTCAATGTGATCAGCCATAGTGGCCAGTGCCGGCGCCATTTTAAGTAAGCACCAATTGGCATGAATAGTAGTACGTTGAAGAATGGTTGGAAAAAGGTATCTGACTTGAACGCGCTCAACCACGTACTTGGGTCGCTGAGTTGAAACGGCGTGAGCAATTTCAGCTGTGAAAGAAAGTAGAAGGGCTGCAAATTATATTCAGCGGTAGTGAGACTGGCAACCGAAGAACGGGTTGGTAGCGGCAAAATAATTAATAAGTACGCTGCAGCCAAGTACCAGATAAACGAGTAGGTACTGATTAGATTACGCTCACTGAGGGTCTGGCGGGTACGCAGTTGCACCGTTAAAACGATGATGGCTAGTAGTAACGTCATAATAGGTAACGCTAAAATGACAATGTGCACCGGTTGCAGCAATGCACTAACAATATGACTGGAAAGTGCGAGTTGATAAAGTTTAGTAATGATGTTTTGCATGGCGGATCCCCCCTTGGACGCTTTGATTATTCCTGACTATAACATGCTATAACTAAACTATGACAATTTACATAAATAAATTAGTAAAATGTTAGTCTTTTAACGGATATTGAAAATAGCTTCGAATTGGTTGCTGGGGTTAACTAAAATCTAAAAATGAAAACTGACTATAACTTTCGCCTCCGGTGGTCAGTACTAGCTTAGCTGTGGGGACCGGCTTCAGCCTGAGGAGCGGTCTGAACCCTCGATTTGGTCATTGGCACAATTCACCAATGATCAAATCGTCCGTGGTGTAAGTTAGACAAAAAACGTCCAACTAACGCCACCTTCACAGCATCGCTAGTACTGTCCACCTCCGGCTAGACTGATGTTTATTTGCGATGATGGTGATTAACTAGAGTTTTTTTACCAAGTAAAAACTGACTAGTAGTTTAGAAACTAGTAATTAAGTTGAATCTAAGCGGAGCGGTAAATCAAAAGTCAATTATCATTGCAGTAGTTTTTGAATTAATAAGATCAAACTGTCATGTATATAGCTTGGTTGGGTTGGAATCGTTAGTGATAACCACCACGAGTTGCAACTCAAACAAAAGTGTGTTTGAATAAGCCTAAAATATTAAAAGGCGATGAGCGAATGTTAATGGATGGTCATACCCACACGGAACTTTGCCCCCATGGTAGCGGGGAAGCAACTGAGAAAATGATTCAACGTGCGATTCAACTTGGCATGCAGCGGTATTGTATTACTGAACACGCGCCGTTACCACCTGAATTTGAACAGCAATTTTCAGGATCGCCTGAAGGGTTTTCGGAGGCGTCATTGCGGCTGGATCAGGTCGATGAATACTTGCAATTAGCACACGGATTGCAGGAAAAATACGCCGATCAGATTGAAATCAGCGTGGGTTTTGAAGTTGATTTTTTACCAGACCATATCGCTTGGACGCGCCAGTTCTTGGATACGTACAGTCCCCAGACACAGGAGAGTATTCTATCGGTGCACTTTATGCGGGGGAAGGACGATCGGTTCTGGTGTGTTGATCTTACGACGGATGACTTTGCTGCTGGTTTTGGTCAGTGGCTATCGACACCTCAACGGTTGTTTGCCCAGTACTATCAAACCGTACTGGAATCCGTACAAGCAGATCTGGGGCAGTACGCTCCTCAACGAATCGGTCACATGAGCCTTGTTCGCAAGTATCAAGACTACTTTAATCTGACCGAACCGCTAAATGATGAGAATTTAACGTTAGTTGACCGAACATTGACGTTAATTAAGCAACAACAGCGCCAATTGGATTTGAATTTGGCCGGTTTGTATAAACCATTTTGTAATGATTTTTACCCGGGTAATCAGATTCTTGAACGTGTTCAGAAGCTATCTATACCACTAATCTACGGTTCCGATGCACATGACATTGCGAGTGTCGGTCGCGGACAGCATTTAATAAAAAAATTAATTAATAGTTGACAGCCATCAGTTTAGTGTCTACAATGAATATTAAATTAAATGACTAATCAAATTTTAATAAAAACAGTTGTGAGTAGAAAAAGTAATTAAGCCTTCCTCATACAGAGAGCCCGGGTAGCTGAGAACCGGACAGACAGACTTAACGAACACACATCTATGAACTGCTAGGGTGAACTCTTTTTTCACTAGCTCTAGCCGAATTGGTTTCGTTATCCAAAGTTGACTTGATCAACATGAGGTTCACCGTGCGAGCGGTGGGCGAACTAAGGTGGAACCACGCGTAAACGTCCTTTTAGCAGAAATGCTAAGAGGACGTTTTTTTGTTTAGTCAGCCATCATAAAACTGCGATGATTAGTTTGAATAGCGACGTTATAGGAGGCGTTAGTAATGTTAAAACACTTATTACCATTAGGAACCCGCGATGAATTTGGTACCCGGGCTCGAACCAAGCAACACTTAATCGCGGTGATTCAAGCCCATTTTAAACAACGCGGGTTAGCGCCAATTGCCACGCCGTTATTAGAGAATGAAGCAGTCTTCGATCAGTACCAAATGGGCAACTATCAGCTATACCGGTTGTTAAGTAATAACGGTCGCACCTTGGTCTTGCGGCCTGACCTGACGTTGCCGATTGCACGTTTCATCAGTGCAACCAATGTGCCACTGCCACAGAAATTCTGTTATGTGGGTGACATCTTCCGAGTTAGTCGGCAGCTGTCTGGTTCATATAATCAGATGACACAAGCCGGAATCGAACTTGTCGGTTACGCCTCGCTAAAGGCCGAACTAGAATGCCTCACGATCGCTAACCAGTTGTCAGCGGAACTCATTGCTGACGCAGTTGAGATTGAATTAGGCGATGCCCAGTTTGCTCAGCGGGTTGTTGCCAGCTTAACGGATAATGAAAATAATCAACAGGAAATTTTAGCCGCCTTGTTTGATAAGCAGTTGCCACGGTACGCAGAACTGATTGCGACGTATCAAGATCAGCCTATCTATGACTTCTTACAAGCTTGGCCACGTCTGTTCGGTCGTCCAGTTGAGATCTTTGCTCAACTAGATGCGGCACCTTTACCAGCTAGTGTGCAACCGAGCCTGCAACGACTACAAACGGTGGTTGATTGGATGCAACGGACGATGCCAGAACAAGCCGTTTCAATTGACCTGAGTAGTCAGGCACCACAGAAATACTATACGGGCCTAACTTTTCGGGGTTACTCGACTGCTGGTGCGGGTTACTTATTCAGTGGTGGTCGTTACGATAAGTTATTAACGAACTTTCAGGCTCAGGCCGAACCCGCCGTTGGGATGGGTTTGAACGTTGACCTACTGACCACGCTGGCAACGAAACAACAAACTAGTCTAGCAAAACAACTATTATATTTTGATCCAGAACAGTGGCCACAAGCCGAAGCATACTTAGCACAACAACCGAATGCCAGTTTAAGTTTGGCGGACGACTTAGCGGGTGCGCAAGCCGAAGCGCAGCGTCTGAATGCAGAACTGATTGATCTAACGGGAGGTGTCACCAATGACTGAACAACGACTCAAAATTGCCTTAACTAAAGGGCGGGTAGAAAAACAAGTCTTACCGTTACTCGAACAAGCGGGTGTTGATTGCTCGCAAGTCCGCAACAAGCAGCGCCGGTTGATCTTCGATTCTGAGACTCAACCTTACGAGTTTATTTTAGCTAAGGGGCCGGACGTGACAACCTTCTTGGAACGGGGCGCCGCCGATATTGGTATCGTCGGTAATGATATTTTAACCGAACACCAGAGTACCCAGTATGAACTGTTGGACCTCGGGATTGGAAAGTGCCAATTTGTCTTAGCCTCGACTGCTGATTTTGATCCGGTGGCACCACGCCGTAAGATCATCGGAACCAAGTACCCACTGATCACGCAACGTTATTTTGATCAACTCGGACAAGACGTTGAAATTGTTAAGATCGAGGGCTCCGTTGAATTAGCCCCGTTAACCGGGTTAGCGGATGCCATTGTTGATATTACGGAGACTGGGACCACTATTCGTGAGAATCACTTACAGATCTACGACTACTTACAGCCGGTCTCAACGCGTTTAGTCGTCAATCGCTTGTCGTTGAAGCAACATCAAGCCGCTATTTTTGATCTCGTAGATCGTCTAGCCGCCGTTGTTGCCGAACCAAAACCAAAGGAGCTCGCATAATGAAAATTATTAATGAAGATTTAGCTAGTTTAAAAAAATTGGTCCAAAGTAAAACCCAACAATTAACTGATTTAAAGGTTGAAGCCGCGGTTCGCGACATCATCGCCAACGTCATTGCTAATGGTGACGACGCGGTTCGTGATTATGAAAAGCAATTCGATCAAGTCGAATTAACGGGCTTCAAGTTACCACAAAGTGCAATTGACGAAGCTTACGAAAATTTGGATAAAGACGTTAAGGACGCTTTGTTATTAGCCAAACGCAATATTACGAGTTTCCACGAAAAGGAACGCGCAACGGGCTTCATCGATGCCGAACAAGCGGGCGTCTTACGTGGACAGAAGTTAATGCCACTGAATCGGGTCGGCCTATACGTTCCCGGTGGTACGGCTGCTTATCCTTCAACCTTATTGATGAGTGCCTTACCTGCTAAGATCGCTGGCGTCAACGAAATCATCATGGTGACACCACCCCAAAAAGATGGGATTAATCCAGCCGTACTGGCCGCTGCTAAAATTGCCGGCGTCGACGCCATCTACCAAGTCGGTGGGGCGCAAGCAATCGCTGCTTTAGCCTACGGAACGGCTTCGATTCCAGCCGTTGATAAGATCATCGGTCCTGGGAACATCTTCGTAGCGACGGCCAAGAAGCAAGTCTTTGGTCAGGTTGCTATCGACATGGTGGCTGGTCCATCTGAAATCGGCGTCTTAGCTGATGACTCAGCTGATCCTCGTCAATTAGCTGCCGATTTACTCAGCCAAGCAGAACACGATCAACGGGCCCGCCCAATCCTGATTACGGATAGTCCTAAACTAGCACAAGCGGTTAGCGATAACGTCACTTCACAGTTGAAAGTCTTGCCACGTGAAGAAATCGCAACGGCTTCAGTTAACGAAAAGGGCTTCATTGCCGTTGTTGATCGGATTGAAGATATGTTTGAACTGATGAACACGGTCGCACCAGAACACTTGGAAGTTCAGTTAGCCAATCCGACCCAGTACTTAAACTTGATCAAGAATGCCGGTTCAGTCTTCTTGGGTCGTTACGCCTCTGAACCACTAGGTGATTACGTGGCCGGTCCTAATCACATTCTGCCAACCAGTGGGACGGCACGTTTCTCATCCCCATTAGGTGTGTACGATTTTGTTAAACGCACGTCCTTCATTCAATACACTAAGGAAGCTTTAGCCAAAGAAGCGTCAGCAATTACGACGTTGGCTCGGGTTGAAGGGCTAGAAGGTCACGCTCGCGCAATCGAGAGTCGTTTCGATACTTACTACGATTAGGTCGCTAGATTAGTAATTAAGATCGTTTGATTTTTAGATGAGGTCAGTCACAACTATCAGGGAGGAATCCACATGCGTACAGCAACGATTAAACGAACGACTAAAGAAACCCAGATTGAAATTAGTTTGAACTTAGATGAACAGAGCGGCATCGAGATTGATACCGGTATCGGCTTTTTGGATCACATGTTGAATTTGTTTGCGAAACACGGTCGCTTCGGGTTAGTCGTTAAATGTAACGGCGACTTGAACGTTGATCCACACCACACGACGGAAGATACTGGAATCGTCTTGGGTGAATGTTTCAAGCAAGCTTTAGGTGACAAGAGTGGCATTGAACGTTATGGTACCGAGTTTGTTCCAATGGATGAAACCTTAGGCCAAGTCAGTGTCGACTTGAGTGGCCGTTCATACCTTGTCTTTGACGCTGAATTGACCAATCCCCGTTTGGGTGGCCTTGATACGGAAACGGTCGAAGACTTCTTCCAAGCCGTAGCCTTTGCCGCTGAAATGAACTTACACGCACGAATTCTCTACGGCCGTAATACCCACCACAAAGTTGAAAGCTTATTCAAAGCTTTGGGCCGGGCAATGCGTGCGGCCGTCACCATTAATCCAGAAATCAAAGGGGTTAACTCCACAAAGGGTGTGATTTAATGTTCGCAATCGTTGATTATGATACGGGAAATACCCGTAACTTAAAGAAGGCATTTGATTACTTACAAGTGCCGACTGAACTAACAGCTGATCCAGCTAAATTGGCAGCCGCCGAAGCCGTGATCTTACCGGGTGTCGGAGCCTTTGCCGCCGCGATGGACGCACTGCGCGAACGACAATTAGTCAGCGTGTTACAGCAATTAGGTCGCGATGGCAAACCAATGCTGGGTATCTGTTTGGGCATGCAACTCTTGTTTGAGAGTAGTGCCGAATATGGTGAACATCAGGGATTGGGCTTACTTGAAGGCAACGTCGCTCCCTTACCAACGGATTTAGGTGTTAAAGTTCCTCAGATGGGTTGGAATCAAAACGCCTTACGACAATCAACAAGTCAGTTTGCCAGTATTGATCAGGGCTATACCTACTTTGTGCATTCGTACTACGCCGTTTGTCCGGCAGAAGAACTAGTTGCAACGGTCGATCACGGTGTAACGGTGCCAAGTATTGTGCAACGTCAAAACGTCATCGGGATGCAATTTCACCCGGAGAAGAGTGGGCAAGTCGGGTTACAACAATTAGCAACTTTTAAGGATATGGTGAATGCCAATGATTTTTCCAGCAATTGATTTACGTGCCGGCCAGAGTGTCCGGCTCTACCAAGGTGATTTTGAACAAGCAACGCTAATCAACGCGGATCCAGTAGCGCAGGCCAAACAGATCAACGCAGCCGGTTTGAACCAACTCCACTTAGTTGATTTGGACGGTGCCAAAGCTGGTCAGCCAGAAAATTATGCCACAATCGCTGCCATTCGAGCTGCTTTTAACGGAACGCTTGAATTAGGCGGTGACCGCATTGTCATTGGTATCGACGGCAAGCAGGGTTACGTTGCAATCAATGGTTGGCTCGACCAATCACAGACCAAGATGAGTACGTTGATGCAAGCGATGCAGGCGGATGGTGCCAAGCACTTTATTGTCACCGACGTCGCGCGTGACGGCACGTTACAGGGACCAAATATTGAATTATATCAAGAATTACAAGCGCAACTACCAGCTATCAATTTGATTGCGAGCGGTGGCGTTCGTAACTTGGAAGATGTCCAGATGTTGCAAGCTAGTGGTTTTAAGGATGTCATTATTGGCAAGGCCTTGGCTGCTGGTAACGTAACGCTGGCCGAGTTAGCGGAGGTGGCGCCATGTTAGCAAAACGAATTATTCCGTGTTTGGACGTTGCGGATGGCCGGGTTAAGAAGGGCGTCAATTTCGTTAACCTAACCGACATTGGTGATCCGGTAGCGATTGCGGCTGCCTATCAAGAGCAAGGTGCCGATGAATTGGTCTTCTTGGATATTGCAGCAACCAATGAACACCGTGAGACGATGGCTGAAATGGTCGAACAGGTCTCCGCACAAGTCTTCATGCCACTGACGATCGGTGGTGGGATTACTAGTGTGGCTGACATGCAACGAATCTTACGGGCTGGTGCGGATAAGACGGCCATCAACTCGGCGGCAGTTGCAGATCCTCAGTTGATTAAAGCTGGCGCCGAAAAATTCGGTAATCAGTGTATTGTCGTGGCAATCGACACAGCGTGGGATGAACAGGTTCAGCAGTACCGTGTCTATACACACGGTGGCCGACAAGCGACTGAATTAGATGCTATCGAGTGGGCACGGCAAGCTGTTGCGCTAGGCGCCGGTGAACTATTGGTGACTAGTATGGACCGTGATGGCACGAAGGCTGGTTTTGATCAACGTTTGTATCAACAACTCGGTGCAGCGGTCAATGTACCAATTATTGCAAGCGGCGGTGCCGGTAAGTTACAGGATTTTGTGGATGTCTTCGCTGATACTCCCGTTGACGGGGCCTTGGCTGCTTCAGTCTTTCACTTTGGTGAGTTGACGATTGCGGATGTCAAGGGTGCGTTGACTGCGGAAGGAGTGGCTGTCCGATGAAACCAGATTTTGATAAGGGCGACGGGTTAATTACGACGGTCGTCACGGATGCAACTACCAAGGATGTTCTGATGGTAGCGTGGATGAACGCTGAGAGTTATCAACGGACTTTGGATTCGGGACAGACTTGGTTCTGGTCCCGTTCACGAAAAGAACTGTGGCACAAAGGTGAGACGAGCGGTAACTTGCAGGATGTGGTCAGCATGACACTAGATTGTGATCAAGATACGCTATTGATTACGGTCAATCCACACGGACCAGCTTGCCATACCGGCCATAACAGTTGTTTCTTCAATCAAGTTAAATAAATGAAAGTGGTGCTTAATATGCAAAATATGGAAGAATTATACGAAATGATCGCACAACGCAAACAAGATCCTAAGAAGGGCTCATACACGGATTACTTATTCACCAAGGGCTTAGATAAGATTTTGAAAAAAGTCGGCGAAGAATCTACGGAAGTTATCGTGGCTGCTAAGAATCCTGGTGACGACGAACTCACCTATGAAACGGCTGACTTGTTCTACCACGTTTTAGTCTTATTAGTTGAACGCGGGGTTACCTTTGATCAGATCAAGATGGAACTCGCTAAGCGCGAAGGTAAGATGAGCGACTATAAGGACCGTCCAGAAATCAATAATTTGTAGTCGATTGTGAGTTAACTAAGATTGAGGAGGAACGCCGATGAAAGCTAGTGTTAAACAGTTAAAACCATATATCCCCGAAAAGCCGTTAGCAACGTTACAAGCTGAGTTAGGGCTATCAAAGTTAGTCCGGTTATCGGCAAATGAGAATCCGTATGGTACGTCGCCTGCCGTGGAAAAAGCCGTTAAAGGGTGGAATTTTGCGGGTAGCAATCGTTATCCCGATGCCGAAGCTGAAGCGTTGCGGCAAGCGGTAGCGCAACGCTATCAGCTGGATCCAGACAGCTTAGTTTTCAGTGTTGGCCTTGATGAAATGATCGTCATGTTGACCCGGACTTGGCTCGCACCTGGTGACCAAGTGATGGTGTCGACGCCGACTTTCTCGGAGTACGGGCTACACGCTGAAATCGAAGGCGCTGAGTTGGTAAGCGTGCCAACCTTGGCTAATGATCACGTCGATTTTGCTGCAATGGCTGCCGCACTGACGCCCGCCGTTAAGATGGTCTGGTTATGTATCCGAACAATCCGACTGGTACGGTGGAATCACTGGCAGATATCGAGGCGTTCGTTCAACAGGTTCCTGCCGAGACGGCGGTCTTAATTGACGAAGCCTACATTGATTTTGCACCCGATGCGGATCAAGTGACAGCGATGCAATTACCTGCTAAATACGCTAACGTTGTGGTGATGCGGACCTTCTCAAAGGCGTATGGACTGGCTAATTTCCGAGTTGGTTACGCGGTTTTCAATGAAGCCTATGCGGCAACGATGCAGGCAGTTCGACTACCTTACAACGTTAATTCATTAGCACAAGTTGCCGCACTAGCCGCCTTGAACGATAAATCATTTGTTCAGGACACAGTAACTCGTAACGCAGCTGAACGGGATAAATGGCAAGCGTTCTTTGATGAACAGCAGCTAACCTATGATCAAAGCGGAGCCAATTTCATCTTCTTTAAACACCCACGGGCAGCACAATTAGCAGATTACTTATTACACCACGGGTATCTGTTGCGGACCGGGTTGCGACCGGATTGGATTCGCTTGACGATTGGAACGGCAGCGGATAACGCGGCGGTGCAGTCATTGATGCGTCAATTTGAGCAACAACAGGAATAGTAAATAATAAATTCAGATTGAGCTTGGATCCTAATATTCAAGCTCTTTTATTTTGTCAATGATTAGTGGCACAGTTTGGCTGTGATTGAAAAGTCAGTTTATATATAGTAGGAAAAAGTGACCAAAGTTTGCCTTATTCTTGAAAATTACCGTCACAACGCTTCATAATGGTCTTTAACGGGTATACTTAAACTAACCAATAATTGATTAGAAAAAGAGGATGCCCCTTGTTACATTTAATTGAACAGTTGTATGGTCCATTTTTTAGTCCCGCCAACTGGGGGCAAGTGATTACGTCAGCTAACGACTGGATCATTATTCTATCGTTAGCCGTGATCGAGTGTTTACTGTCAGTCGACAATGCCGTCGTCTTAGCAGCGCAAACGCAGAGTTTGGATAATCTGCAGGAACGTGAAAAATCCTTGTTCTATGGATTATGGGGCGCTTATTTATTTCGCTTCCTCATTATCGGGGTTGGAACGTATCTGATTGGTTTCTGGGAGATCAAGGTATTGGGTGCCGGTTATTTGGCTTACCTGGTTTACCGTTACTTTACACAGCCAGCTGAGGGTGCAGCTAAATCCAAACCTCAGCGGCAGACCCGCAGCTTTTTCGGGCTAAGTCGTTTCTGGTCCGTCGTGATTCAGATTGAAATGATGGATATCATCTTTTCAATTGACTCTGTCCTGACCTCATTAGCAATTTCAGACAACCCGGTTGTCGTTCTGATTGGCGGTATGATTGGAATCGCTTGTATGCGGGGAATCGCTGAAGTGATTATGCGACTGATGCGTAAGATTCCGGAACTGGAAACCATGGCGTACTGTTTAATTGTGTTGATTGCAGTTAAGTTATTCATTTCGATTCCAGCGATTGGTTGGGATATCCCAGCTAGTGCGTTTGGATTGATTGTAGTTGCGGCCGTAGTGGTGACGATGGTCATTCACTTCTGGCGACAACGTGGTAAATAAGCAGATTTGAAAGGTAAGGTGTGTAGATGATGAAATTAGGTTGGATTGGTACGGGTGTTATGGGTGCTGCAATGGTGACCAATTTAATGGCTGCTGGTTACGAGATGACGGTGTATAACCGAACAAAGAGCAAGACGGATGCCTTAGTCGCAGCCGGGGCCACGTGGGCGGATACGCCAGCAAAAGTTGCGGCTAATAGTGACGTTGTGTTTACGATGGTTGGCTTCCCCAAGGATGTTGAGCAGGTCTACTTTGGCGATGATGGTATCTTTAGTGGTTTAGCTAAGGGTAAAACAGCGATCGACATGACGACCAGCCAACCTAAATTAGCTGCTAAGATTGCGGATTATGCGGCTAAACACGGTATGCAGGCGTTAGACGCACCCGTATCTGGTGGTGATATTGGTGCCAAGAATGCCACGTTGACCGTGATGGTCGGTGGTGACGAAGCGACTTACCAAGCCATGTTGCCATTATTTGAGGTTATGGGCCATAAAGTTAACCATTTTGGCGCTGCTGGTACGGGTCAACACGCTAAGATGGCCAATCAAATCATGATTGCGGGTACGATGACCGGCTTAACGGAAATGTTACTTTACACTAAGGCAGCGGGCTTAGATCCTGAAAAGGTCTTAGCAACACTTTCTAGTGGTGGCGCCGACAACTGGAGCATGGATAACTACGTGCCACGCATCTTAAAAGATGATTACACACCGGGGTTCTTCTCACGCCATTTCTTAAAGGATTTACGGATTGCCCTCAGCGAGGCAGATTCAATGGGCTTAGACCTCGTGGCAACTGCCCAAGCTAAGCGGCTGTACGAAGTGATGGTCGACGTCAAAGGGCTTGGCGATCAAGGGACACAAGGGTTGATTAATATCTATTAAATAACCTAGCTATTATTTTTAGTACAGTGCTACAACAACCTAGAAATAAATCTGATATTAGTATGGGGTAAACTCGCTTAATTAAAGTCGATTGCTTTGATTAAGTGAGTTTTTTTGTGGCTATTTTGTTGACAGCATTTTTTCTTTGAAGTGAAAAAATTATTAGGATGTTTAGATGTAAATTTACAGCAAAAGGGATTATAATACTATTTAGATATAGACAAAGGAGGCAAATAGTATGGAAATTATTAAACCTAGTTCAATCTTACGAGACTACAATAAAGTTGTGAATGAAGTTCAGGACGGTGAGCCGATTGTTTTAACTAAAAACGGAGTTGGAAAAGCAGTGATGGTTAACCTTGATGAATGGCAACGA
Organism: Lactiplantibacillus herbarum; assembly: GCF_001039045.1. GTDB lineage: Bacteria > Bacillota > Bacilli > Lactobacillales > Lactobacillaceae > Lactiplantibacillus > Lactiplantibacillus herbarum. The sequence continues at coordinate 464 of NZ_LFEE01000028.1, read as the reverse complement.
AAGCAAGCTGAAGTCTGGTTATTAACGGAATTAAATCGTGCGGAGGCTGACTTTGGCGAGGGTGAGGATATTGACGAGTTTGCCAAAAAGTACAAATTAGGTGACTTTGGTGACTAAATACCACGTGACAAAGGGTAGAGCCTTTGATAATGATATGGAACGTATCCATACTTATATGTTACATGGTAACTATTACGAAAGTACGATAAAGTCAGTATTTGAGGCGTTTTATCGTGATTTACAACGTTTGCGTACAAGTCCTAAAATTGGTGAAAAATTAAGTTCAAGGGTTGCTATTCCAAATGATTATCGATATTTAATGAGTGGCGACTACTTGATTTTTTATAAACTTGATGAAAAAGAAAATTTAGTTCAGGTTATCCATGTCTATCATGGCAGAGAAAACTATCTTGCAAAATTAAATTTAAATTAACGGCAGATTGCAAGAAATAACTTGAACGAAT
>NZ_LFEE01000043.1 GCF_001039045.1 Lactiplantibacillus herbarum | reverse complement strand
AACTCCATCAACAGCCGTTGACAAAGAGCCTTTTTTATTGCGAGTTTGGGACAAAACCCAAACTTTTTTCATCTTCAAATAGTTACAGTCGAAACGTGCGACAAAAGACTGCTCCCTTCGCTCGGTTGCGTAAAGAATACAAACGATTGAAAATACACAATCATTCGTATTCCTAGGCTATGCTCGGTAGCAACCCGCCTTTTGCCCCACTCGCTTATTTGCTTACTGCTGGAAGTTGAACGTTAAATGATCAGTGGTTGTGAAGTTTAAGCCAGTAAGGACTTGTTCAACCAGTTTATCCATAACGGGAATCGTCACCGTCAAGTGTTGCAGCTTTAATTCGAGCGTTCCGAAAGAAATTAAGCGCTGCAAAATTTCAGTCAGTGGTTCACTACGATGATAAGCAGCTACTACGGCGATCTTGACTGTGGCCGCGTGTTGATCCAAATTCAACGAGGTGAAACCAACTTGGCCCACGAAGTCATCGGTGGCTTTATCCGTTACGCCCCAAACCAGTTGTTGGTCACTGAAGATGGCGCGCATCGTATCATTGACTAGTGCGGCCGTCGTTTCCATCGTGATGGCAGGTTCTTTGATTGATTGGTAAAGATTGAAAACGTCGATTACCCGATTTTTAGTTAACCAATCAAAGGCATAGTGCGGTGTTAATAGGGGATGGTACTTTTCAAATTGTGACATGTGCTAACTCCTCTGAATTAAAAAGTGCCCAGCCAAGCTGACTAGGCACCAAGATTAAAGCAATTTTACCAAATAGTAACGCGGTGTTCCGGTGCTAAGTACATCGGATCATCGGCTTGAATATCAAACGTTGTGTAGAAATCATCTAAGTTCTTAGGGTTGAACGTTGGCCCGTAACTTGGCAGGAGCGTGCACATCGATTGACAGTAATAGTTGCATGTACTGCGTCGTGGCTTTCATCCGCCAAACCATTGCCCAGTTGGTGAAGAAGGCGGCGAGATCAACTTCATCTTCGCCCTTCGCAGCTTCTTCAGCACAACTTAAGCCACCCGCATCGGCGATGTTTTCGGAGACGGTTAGAGTTCCGTTGACTTTAGCGCCAGCAAATTCAAGACCATCGAATTCACTGATCATTGACTTAGCGAGTTCCTTGAAGTGAGCGGAGTCTTCATCTGTCCACCAATTGTTCAAGTTACCGAATTCGTCAAATAGGGCACCGTTGTTATCAAAGGCGTGTGAGATTTCATGTGCAATCACGGCACCAATCCCACCATAGTTAGCGCTGGAAGATTGTTCCAAACTGTAGAACGGTGCTTGTAAGATAGCGGCCGGGAAGACAATGATGTTCATGAATGGGTGGTAGTAAGCGTTGACGGTATCAGCGCTCATTTCCCAACGAGTACGATCCGTTGGCTGATTCCACTTGGCAAACATGTCTTGGCGAGCTAAACGGTTGAAGTGGAGCACGTTACTTAAAACGTTACCGCCCTGTTCAGCCGTATGGGTCGTGAATTTAGTGTAAATTGATTCTAATTTATCGGGATAACCAACCTGGATACCTAAGTTGTCGAGTTTAGTGACGGCTTTAGTCCGCGTGGCGGGACTTAACCAGGTGTTGGTTTGTAAGCGCCGGTTGTAGACAGCAATCATCTTAGTTACCATCTGGTGAACGTCAGCCTTGGCATCTTCGCCAAAGTACTTGTGTCCGTAATACAGACCAACGACTTGATCGAATACGCCGGTAGCTAAGTAATAGGCACTCTTAGCTTGATTGCGGGGTTCCTTCTGTCCTGATAAAGTCCGTGAATAAGTCGTTCCTAGTACGCGCATCTCATCACTGAGGTAGCCGCTGTAACGTTGAACCAACTTAGCTTTCATCCAGCTTCTCATCAATTCGAAGTTGTCAGGATTGACGACCTCGTTGAAATGATCAAAGAAGGCGGGTTCTGGCAAGATAACGGTGTCGGGGTTGCCGTCAATTACGGAGTAAGTAATGGCAGCTAAGTCCAAATAGCGACTGGTGTTAACGAAGTCTTTGAACTTGCGGGGGTTATACATTTTACTGTAGTCTGCGGATTCTTCTGCAGATTTAACCCAAGGAACAATTAAGCGGTCGAATTTTAAGGTATCATCGACGATTTTTTGTGATTCTTCTTCACTGTAACCCGTTTTTTGTAAAAGTTCAGTCATCATTTGACCGTATACAGCGAGTAATTTAGGACCAGATTCGTTGCCTTCGTCGTAATACGTCTTATCTGGAAGGATAGTACCTGGTGCTTGTGCGAATAGGGCGTTGACCTTCGTGTTTTTCATATCAGCATCAACGTCTAAACTGAATGGTAATGGCATCCCATCGTAGATCCAGTCGGGCATGCGCTGTTGTAAATCAGCGAAGTCACCCAGACTGTCGATTTGTTTTAAACACGGCAAGAGTGGTTCGGCACCGTGTGCGTTACGTTGATCAAAATCTTTAGCTAAGCGGTAAAACTTAATGAATTCGCCTAACTGTGGGTTGTCAGTTTCGACATCGCCCGTAGCCATAGCGTCAAAATCAGTCATTAATGTTTTCTCGATAGCATCAACTAAATCCATGAAGCCCCCGGTAGAAGCGTGGTCATCAGGAATGACTGCGGTTTTGAGCCAGTCACCGTTGACGGCGTCGTAGAGATCTTGTTTTACTGCTGCTTGATTAATGGTTGCCATTAAATCCACTCCCTAATAAAGTTTCTAACACTAATCTGATTATACCTTAGATCAATCGGAGTGGCGTGGTTGAGCCTCGGGTTGAAGATAGAAATTTATGCCTGGGAGATGTTTGGAACTGGTCGTTCTGGTAAGTATTTACGGGCTATTCGGTCAGTAAAAGCTGATCAGCATCGTTGATCTGGATGATTTTACCAGGTTTTTGAGTGATAAGTGCCTGTTGTTCAAATAGTGCGAGTTTACGGCTGATACTTTCAGGCGTCGTTCCTAAAAAGGTCGCTAGGTCCTTCTTCTTTAAGGGGAGTTTAAACGTATCCGTCTTCAATGCGGCTGCGGTTTCGATCAGATAGTTTGCGAGACGGGCTTCCACGGATTCAGTAGTAGCGCGCGTCGTTTGCCGTTCAAGCTGACTCAAACGTTTGCCGAAAACGTTAAGGACGTTAATACTGATACTGGGATATTGCCGCATCAAATTCTGGAAATCTTCACGGCGAATGCTACAAACTTCGGTGGGAACCAAGGCTTCACCGAAAGAGGTCCGTTGCTGATTCTCAAATAGGGCAGCTTCACCGTCGATGTCCCCCGTTTGTAAGAGGTAAAGTAACTGTTCGCGGCCGTTTGCAGCTAATTGGTAAACCTTAACTTGACCACTAGCAACGATCATCAACGTATCAAGTGCGTCACTGGCGCTGAAAATCGTGCTGCCAGCAGGATAGTGATGATGCCTGACGATTGACTCAATTGTATCGAGCTGATTGGTTGCTAAATCGTTAAAAATCGGGACTAATTGAACGCATTCATGACTTGCCATGGGGAACACCTCCTGATTAATTTCAACCTAACTATAACAGATTAGGTTGTGACATTTGAATAATTATTATTGTAGCTCAAATTTTTGTCGGCTTTCTTGATGGCGGTCAAGTTTCTAACAACTAATTACGCTTAAGATAGGGTCATCAAATTAGTTAACGGAGGTTTTTATCATGAAGATGATTATGCAATTAGGAACGTTGACCTGTCCATCGTGTCTGACGAAGATTGAAAAGGCGGTCGCTAACCACGACGGTGTTGAGAGTGTCAAAGTACTCTTCAATGCTAGTAAGGTCAAAGCCGATTTTGATCCCGAAGTGACGACAACTGATGAGCTGACCAAAGTTGTGACGGGATTGGGTTACGAAGTTGAAGCGGTCAAAGTGAAGTAGGAGGAGTAACTAATGAGCGAATTAAGTGTTGAAGAACGGTATGTAGCTGAATTAAAGCAGAGTGATATTGATCATCACGTTCCCACGGCTGGAGCGATGACTAATCACATCTTATCCAATTTAATGGTAGCTTATGTCAAATTAACGCAGGTCAAGTGGTACGTAAAGGGCCCGCAAACCTTTATACTACGGGAAGCTTATCAGCAGTTGCTGGATCAAAACATGCAACAGTTTGCTGAATTGGGTGAACTTCTCTTGGATGAGGGCCAGAAACCGTCTTCAACGACAGCTGAACTAACGAAGTACGCGATGTTAACGGAAGACGGTGCGTTTAAATATCACGATGCGGCTACCCTTGTAACCGCCACAATCAAGGACTTTGATACGGCTAACTTGTTTGTTGACCGTGCGATTAAGCTAGCTGAGAAAGAGGAACGGCCAGTTTTAGCAGCCTGGTTGATCGACTATCGGGGCAGTAACAATCGCCATATCCGTGAACTACAAGCCTATCTGGGTAATGAGGCCAGATTTGGACTTGATGAAGAAGACGATGACGAAGATTAATGAGCTAGCTTAGGGACTGTGACGTGAGGCATGGTCTCTTTTTTTGTTCTGGAGGTTGATAGTCGAAACGTGCGCCAAAAGCCAGCTGCTTCCGCTTAGCTACGGAAACCAAACGATTGAAAAACACAATCATTCGGCTTCCTAGGCTATGCTCAGCAACTAACCGGCTTTTGGCGCACTCTTTTGAAATTCCCCGATAGCTGCGCTATACTAGCGACATCAAACAAATGGGGGTCATTAACGATGACGATTAGTAACATTATTATGTGGACCTTCGTTTTCATTATTGCAACGGGGTTCGTCACGATTATCTCAACTGCAGTATTAATGAAACCCGCACGACGCCACCCAGACGAGCCACAGTCCTCACAGCATAGGGACGGCGAAGAAGACGATGACGATTGGAAAAAAGATGACTGGAATCACGATGATTGGAAAAAGGGCGACTGGAAAGACTAGCTACTAAGCTATTAAAACACAAAAAGTGCCATCAACATTCAAATTCGGATGTTGATGGCACTTTTGCGATTATTTTGTCTTTAGAAGTAGATCTAATGAGTGTTCAAGATTCTGAACATCAGCTGCTGACATGTTGTCGACACAGTTATTGATATTGCGTGCAATGACGAGCTTCATGGCCTTATCAATACTAGATTTAACGGCTGAGAGTTGAACGAGGACGTCCTCACAGGGGCGTTCTTCGTCCATCATGCGCATGACGCCGTCTAGCTGCCCGGCGGAACGTTTCAATCGCGTCTGGATCTGTTTACTAGTTACATATTCCTCAGTAGTTGGCATCGGTCAGCCCTCCTAGTTAGGCCAAGGCCTTTTTGAGTTCAGCCTCAAAGTCAGGTTTGGGCCGTGCGCCTACCATGTGACTAACCACTTGGCCGTCCTTTTTGATCAAGAACGTTGGAATTCCTTGAACTTGAAATTGAGTAGCGACGTCCTTGTCGTTATCAATGTTCAAAGAAACAAAGTTAACCTGGTCTTTGTAGGCGGGGTCTTCAGACAGTGATTTTAAGATGGGGTCCATCATGCGACAAGGTGGGCACCAGTCAGCCCGAAAATCGACAACGGCAATTCCCGTATCTGTTTCTTTTGCAAAGTCTTGATCGTGGATTTCTTTAATCATAAGGAGCCTCCTGATAGATTTGATTGTCACTAATATACCCCCGTAGGTATGATAAATCAATTTTTAAGCTCGTTTCCGTTCATATCATGTCGATAGTAATATCCAAATCACTAATTTAACAGTATAAATAGTGAAAAACTAGGCTGATACGGATACGGGTATATTGTGTGGCTTGTTAAGCAATTGTCACTGATAGCCGTTTGTCGAACTTAGTCTGGAAATTGATCAAGCGCATTGCATTAAAAATAACGACGAGAATACTAGCTTCATGAACGAACATGCCACTTGCCATGTAGATGTAACCAACAATCAGACCGATTAATAGGAAGACGACCGTTGCAATTGCGATGAAGATATTTTCGCGGGTATTGCGGACGGTCTGTTTGGCTAAAGCGTGGGAGTGAGCTAGAGCAGGGAAGCTAGACTGCATTAAAACAACGTCCGAAGTATCAATGGCAACATCGGTTCCACTCCCCATTGCAATACCGATATCGGCGTTAGCAATGGCCGGACTGTCGTTAATACCGTCCCCAATGAATGCGACCGTTTGACCGGCTGCTTTGAGTTGTTGAACATAAGTTGCTTTTTCAGCTGGTAATAAGTTGGCGTGGACTTCGTCAAGATTTAACTGGTTAGCCACTGTCTGAGCGGTTACCTGATTATCACCAGTCAGCATCACGAGGTGTTTGATACCCTGATTTTTTAAAGCAGCCAGGGCCTCCTTAACCGCTGGACGTAAGGTGTCCGCAATGCCAAAAATGAGTTGCACTTGGTTATCGACGGCCATGATAACTGTGGACTGGCCAGCCCGTTGTAACTGTTTCAAATCGTGAGCTTGTACTTGATTAAGTTGAATCATATGAGCCGCTAATAGTTTTTGATTGCCAATGAAAATGCTGTGGGTGCCGACTTGGGCGGACATCCCTTGACCTTTAATGGTATCAGTAGCGGTTAAGATTGGTGTCAGGCCAACTGGGTGCTGTTCTGCGTAGCTACTGATTGCGCGAGCTAATGGGTGATCAGAGGTACTTTCAAGGGCTGCGGCGATTGCCAGTTGGTCATCAGAATCAGCTGTATAGGAATGTACGGTAGTGACCGCGGCATTCCCAGTCGTCAGTGTCCCCGTTTTATCAAAAACAAGGGTGTCGACTTTTGCAAAAGTGTCGATTACCTCGCCACCTTTGATCAAGATGCCGCGTTTAGCACCATTGCCAATACCGGCGACGTTAGAGACTGGAGCGCCAATAACTAGTGCACCTGGGCAACCGAGAACGAGGACAGTAATAGCCAGTCGGAAGTCACGCGTGAAGGCGAAGACTAAAACTGCTAAAACGAGGACGGAGGGCGTATAATACTGGGCAAAGTGGTCGATGAATTTTTCGGCCTTGGATTTAGTGTCCTGTGCTTCTTCGACTAGTTCGATGATTTTGGCAAAAACCGTGTCATCACCGATCTGAGTCGCCCTGATCTTTAAGTAGCCGTTTGCGACCATCGTGCCAGAGTAGACGGTGTCTTGAGGTTTTTTGCTGATCTGACGGGCTTCGCCAGTAATTGAAGCCTCGTTGAGGTAACCGGATCCTTCCACGACGACGCCATCAACTGGAACTTGTCCACCGGTCTTAACTAGTACAATTGCGCCCTTACTGACATCATCTACGGGGATTTCTACGTTGCCATCAGCGGTGACAACTGTGGCAGTAGTGGGTGATAATTCGGTCAAACCCTTGATAGCCGTACGGGTCTTTTGTAGCGTCTTACTTTCAAGGTAGGAACCGAATAGAAAGAGAAAGGTGACGATGGCAGATTCATTGAATTCACCAATGATGAAAGCACCAATTACCGCGATGCTGACTAGTAATTCAATGCTAAAAACGCCGTTACGGAGGGCGCTAATAGCTCGAGTAGCAATAGGGAAAGCTGCGATAATCGAAGCGCTAGCAAGAATGATTTGATAGCCGAGCGTATAATGGAAGAGGAACTTGCTGAGTAGTCCGAGAATGATTAGGATACCAGTGAGTAGTGTGATTTGGTTAGTATGTTTAGTTAGAAATTGTTGTAATTTCATAGGAATTCGACCCCTTATATGATTTGTTGACCTCAGTATAGCTAGTCAGTTCTGATAGCAACTTGATAGTCGTCAAGTTTTGGCAAGTTCAGGTAAGGGTAATTGAGTTGTAAGGATTCTTATATATGGAGGTAAATAACGTGCGGTATCAATTTATTCAGGCAAATCAGTCACTAATGCCGGCTTATTTTCAAGGTCGCTGGACCGTTAAAACGATTGCAGATCAACAGGTGATGTATAGCACGAATCTTGGTGCTGAGATGTGGTTTCAAGTGACGGATGCTAGTTATGTACGTATTACGATGCTGGAATTAGCTAAAGCTTTACCTAGTTGGGTTGCGATTCAGATCGATGGATTGCCATATCAACGTCAGACTGTGACAGCTGCGCCAATTCAGTTAACGTTTGATGGCCGGCCACACATTGTTCGGCTGGTCTTGAGTGGTAATACGGATGCGGATCAGGTGTGGACTCAGAACGTTGGTTTTGCGGTGCAAGCGTTAAAGACGGATGGTGAGCTTCGTCCTGTACAATTAGGACAACATAGTTTGACATTTATCGGAGATTCAATTACGGCGGGGTGTTGGGTCGCGGGTCGCCAACCGGCTGAGGATTATCGCGGCGAAGCTAACTATGCGGCCATTGCTAGTGATTTATTAGACGCTCGCAATGTTCGTATTGCTTATAGTGCGGTTGGATTAAATAAGTCGGGAACGGGTGGCGTGCCACCATTGCCGGACTCTTTGACTGCCATTGATTTTGAGACTCCGTGGGAACCAATGCCAACCGACCTTGTCTTAATTAATGTTGGGAGTAATGATCGGATTGAATCGGCAGATAGTTTCACTATTCTGTTGCGGAACTTTTTAAATCAAGTCCAAACGCTGTATCCCAATAGCCGCTTAGCCGTCATGATTCCGTTTAACCAATGTTTTGACCGAGTTGTTCGCTTGGTAGTGGCGGAGTTTATGCAGATTGACCTGATTGAAACTGCGGATTGGCAACCTAGTACGACGGATTATACGCACCCAGATTTGGCAGGGTCACAAGTGGCCGGAACTCAGTTAGCTCAAGCCTTACGAAATAAATATCCTGAGATTTTTGAATAAATTAAATAGAGTTTGGGACAATCCCCAAACTCTATTTTTTATCTTCCAATGTTTACAGTCGAAACGTGGGCCAAAAGGCTGCTCCCTCCGCTCGGTTGCATAAAGAATACAAACGATTGAAAATACACAATCATTCGTATTCCTAGGCTATGCTCGGTAGCAACCCGCCTTTTGTCCCACTCTTGATTTTAACGTTGCCGATTTAATGATTGGTTTTGCAAAAAGTCAAAAGCAGTCATGACGGTTGCTGGAATTTCAACGTGGGGGATGAAGCCCTTGCCGTTAGGGCCGTAACCGGTGGGCGTGTCAGCCAATCGTTGCAATTCACCTAGTAATAGTTCAGTAAAGTAGGCGGCTGGCCAAGCATTCTGATATTGTTGTGTCGTTAATTGAAATGGCTGTAGTGTCGCCAATTGCAGCGAATCTGGCTGGTAGCGGCTCAATTGGATGCTTGAATCCCAGTTAGCGCTGAAGGTTAAGGCTGTTCGGCGTGCAAGCAGCGGATCCTGCACTAGGAGCACATGCTGCCACGTGTTTGGCGCCAAATCGCGTGCGTTGGTCGCATTACTGCCAGTATTAGTGGAAGTCTGATCGAGCTGAATTTCACCTTGATAGCCACCATGGCGAACTAATTCAGCCATCATTTGGGCTTCGCTTAAGTCATTTTCAACGTGCAAATTTTGACGTAAGTATTTAGTGGCGTGACCAATCCCACCGGCAATGATAATCGTCGGTAGTTGGTAGTATTGAGCCAATTGACTAGCGATCGTTGCAGTTACTGGCACGCTATTGCCGCAGAGAACGAGCCCGTCAACCTTGGCTGGTAATGGGGTAGCCTCAGTTAACCAAGCCAAACATTGGTTAAACGCAGTTAAAGTGTCCATTACTTCACCGCCTTAGTGCCAAAATGCGCAGCGGCAGCCCCAAAGTTGAAGCGTTGGTAGTGCACGTCTTGAAAGCCAGCTTGTTCAAACATGTGGGCTAACTGCTGATAACTAGCGAAGTGGCGGGTGGTTTCTTGTAAGTAGGAGTATTCTTGATATTGATGAGCGTACAGCCGCCCTAATAATGGTACGACTTTGGTAAAATACCACTGCCAGACTGGTTTGATTAGTGGTTGGTCTGGTTGGGACGTTTCAAGACAGACTAGTTGAGCGCCAGGCTTTAAAACGCGGTAGATTTCGGCGAGTGCCCGCTGTTTGTCGGGCAAGTTGCGGAGACCGAAGCCAATGGTAACTAAGTCGAACGTGTTATCCTTAAATGGCAGGTGCATGGCGTTGCCACGGCGCAACCAAACTCGATCAGCAACGTGTTGCTGCTGAACTTTTTTCTGGGCTATTCCGAGCATTGGTGCTGAAAAGTCGAAGCCAATCACTTCGCCAGGTGCCTGTAAGGTTTTAGCAACAGCAATCGTCCAATCCCCAGTTCCACAACACAGGTCGAGGGCGTGCGCGTCAGGAGCTAGGTGAATACGCGCCATCGTCTGTTTACGCCAGTGACGGTGGGTTCCTAGACTGATAACGTTATTCATACGATCGTAGTTTGGCGCAATTGTATCAAATAATCCCTGAACATTATGTAAATATCGATTTGCCATGTGTTTAGCCTCCCAGCCAGCTGTTTGCTTCTACTATAGCAGATGTTAGTCGTCAGTTGGGTGGTTAACTTAAGGTGGGTTATTCAATTTTAAAAAAATTAATCAAGGTGGTTGCCTTGAAGTTACTTCAAGGGGCTACAATGAATTTTGTTAAGTATGTAATCATAATTAAGATGGAGGTCAAACATGAATATTAAACAAGCTAGTGAGCAAACGGGTGTCTCTTCAGCAGCGATTCGCTATTACGAAAAGGAAGGCCTGATTCCAGAAATTGATCGAAGTGAAACGGGGAACCGTGAAATTGATGATCGAATTATTCGCCGAATTACCTTTGTACGGCAGATGCGGGCAGCTGGAATGACGATTGAAAATTTGCGGCGTTATATCCAGTTATTTGACGCGCAGGAAGATAATACTAACGAACAGATCAGTTTACTGAAAACTCAGTTGGAAGAAATGGAAGAAAAGCGTGATGATATGCAGGCGGCCATTGATCACTTGCACTTCAAGTTAGATCATTACGATGATCATATGCAGCAGACGGAAGACGAACTACGGGCACTTGAACGCCAACATGATCAGGCCTAATTATAGTAATGAGAAGGACTGCGGAGCTTACCGCAGCCTTTTTTTAGTGTTATAGATGTTAAATAGTCAAAACGTGGCTTATAAGGCAGTTTGTTCCGCTTAGCTACGGAACAGCAATGATTGCCAAGAGCGCAATTGTCACTTTTCCTAGGCTATGCTCAGTCCCTACTCGCCTGCTAGCGCACTCTTGTTTTGAAAATAAATAAACTTTTTTCAAAATAGCCCTTGCCTTAAAGTTACTTCAAGGTAATAGACTGTTGTTATCAATAAAGGTTGAGGACGAAAAAATGAATGAAAAACAACAAAGATTTGGAATTATTTTACCAATTATCTTGATTAGTTACTTTATGATTTTATTGGATAATTCAATTGTGTTTACCAGTACGGTTAAGATTGCAGCGGACTTAAATCTGTCCACCCAAGCCTTATCATGGGTGACGAATGCTTACGCACTGACATTTGGTGGGTTACTGATGCTTGGTGGTCGGGCCGGAGATGTCTTTGGTCGGCGCAAAGTTTTCCTGATTGGCTTAATGATTTTTAGTATCGGTTCACTGTTAGTTGGGTTAGCAACTAGCGGCACGATGATTATTGGTATGCGTGCTTTACAAGGAATTGGTTCAGCGATTCTAGCACCAACCACGTTAGCGTTATTAATGGATAGTTACAAAGAAAACATGCGGACCCGGGCCATCGTCTATTACGGTGCTACTGGTGGTTTAGGTGCTAGTTTTGGCTTAGTTATTGGTGGCTTGATTGCAAGCTACACCACATGGCGCTTAGGATTCTTATTAAATGTGCCAATTGGAATTATCATGATCTTATTAACCTTGAAGTTTATTCCCGAAAGTAATCAAAGCAGCGGTAAGTTAGACTGGCTGGGTGCCATTCTCTCCGTTATCGGAATTATCCTCCTTGTCTATGGAATTAACGGTGCGGGTTATCCCGTATTAACAGTTATCTTAGCGTTAGTCGTACTAGCTGCTTTCATTTGGCAAGAACACCGTGCTAGCGATCCATTGATGCCATTAAAACTATTCAAGGATCGGGAACGTAGCAGTGCTTACATTGCCCGCTTCTTCTTCCTAGGTGCAATGATCTCTTACTTCTTCTTAACACCGCAAGCAATGCAAAACGTTTACCACTTTACGCCATTAATGGCAGCGCTTGGCTTCTTACCTGAAACGGTGCCTCAATTCATTTTTGCAACGTTAGTTTCACGTCTGAACAATCGCTTTACGAATAACCAGATTTTGATTGCCGGAGAGCTGATTACCTTAGTCGGGCTATTATTTGGCGCCATCGTTGGGATTCGGGCGGGTTACGTCACTGCAATTGCCATTCCAATGGTAATTATTGGGATTGGACAAGGCTTCTCACTGAGCCCATTGACGGTAGCTGGTGTTGCTAATACCGATGCTGATATTGCCGGTTCAGCTTCTGGTGTCGTTAACATGGTCCACCAGATTGGGAGCTCAGTTGGTCTATCAGTCATTACTCTGATGACAGCTAGCATTGCTAGTCCCGTGATTGCTTACAATCATGCGTTGATGATTATGACTGGATTGATGCTGATTTCAGTTTTGGCAGCCATTAATATTGCTCGAAAATAAATAAGTAAGTGTTTGGAATATAAATAAAAAGTCAGGTACCGTAGCCGTTTGGCTGTGGTACCTGACTTTTTATGTGTCAAGATTTAGTGTGGAAACGTGGTCCAGTAGGCAGGGCATTTCGCTTAGCTACGGAACGGCAACGATTGCCAAAAGCGCAATCATCACTGTTCCTAGGCTATGCTCGGTCCCTAACCGCCTGATGGCCCACTCTATTTACTTAAATTCATCATCCGCAATCTGCGCCAACAAGTCGCGTGATGGGATGAAGAAGACCTGTCCAGACAGAATCTTTGAGAACGTCAATAGGAAGTCATTCTGATCAAGCATGTTCTGTAACATGCCCTTAGTAACCGTCCAGTGACGTGCGTAACCGATGAAATAAGTTCCTGTATTACCAGCAGCAGGTTCAGAAAATGGGACGTTCATCCGAACAATTTTCTGTTCAACGCCGTCAACTTCTAACTTAGATGCAACGTTGTGGGCGTTCTTAAATTTATCTGCATCAGCCAATTCAAAGTCACTGAATTTTTCACGACCAACGGCTTTTTCTTGGTCTTCAGTGTGCATATGATCCCAGACCGGCATGTTGTGTTGCCATTTTTGGGCGAAGGCGTAGGAACCATTTTCGAATTGGGGATCTTCATCGCCAACCAGTGCATAGTCAGCGGCGTCTTCAACTGCGGGTGCTTCAGTCCCATCGATAAAGCCGATAATAGCGCGGCCTTCAAAGTAACGGAAACCCTTAGTTTCATCTAAGACGGTCGTGATGGGTGCTAAGACGCGTTGGAACTGTGTCTGGCATTCGTACACAACGGCTTCGTTACTAGCACGGATGTGGAAGAAGAGGTCCCCGGCAGTTGCGGGCATGGTGTATTTAGGCCCAGATAATGTGGTGTAAGTCTCTAATTCCTTAGGCTTAGGAGCGTTAGGGAATAAATAGTCCCACGCTGCGCTACTGATACCGATGCTAACTTTCAGTTGTGTGCCAGTTTCTGGTTTCGCATCGCGAATACGTAGTGAGCGAATAATCGCTTGGGAGCGATCCGCAAATTCTTGGAAAACCTCACGATCGTGTTGTGGATCTTGACGATTTAAGGTTAAGACAGTAAATTGCACGTGTTCACCGACATCTTTCCAGACGTCTTGAGCATGACTTGGTTCGATTGACATGAATATCCCCTCCAGAATGATCATTATTCTTAGCGTACCCGTTGGGGGAAGAATCGTCAATTAAAGGGAATGCGACCTAAACATCTTGATCAATGACTACTTCAGTAGTTGTTAGGTGAATAATAAAACTACTATATTAAGTAGTTTTAAATATAAGTAGAATTAAGTTGCTGGTACGGTCGGCCCTTGTAAGACGTTTGGAATAAGTTGAACAAATAACCGGAAAGCTGCTAAATGACTCAGACTGGGTTGTTGGTTAGCTAGTTGGTCGGCAAATTGGTGTAACGCGTGTCCCAGATAAGTCGCGATAAAACGTGGGTGCCCATGTTGAACATCTAAGCTAGTCAGTACTTGTTGGACAAGGCCGACTTCTAGCGGAATGACACGATCACGACAATTAGCCCACGTTACTAGCATAGGCAGTAGCGGGTATTGTTGCATTGTGGTGATCGTTGCGCCGGCAATTGTGGCATAGGTAGCGCTCGGTAGATCATTTAGGTCATCACTCAGGCGGCGTAGGGCAATCAGATATTCCACCGTAATAAGGTCTTCAACGTCTTGGTGATGGCGATAGAAAGTGGCACGGCCGACGTGAGCGTCAAGGCAGAGTTGTTTAACGGTGATGGTTGTAAAAGGTTGTCCAGCTTGAAACGCTGCGGTCAGAGCCGTCATCAGTTTGATCTGCGTTTGGTGAGTTCGGTGATCAATGTGTAGGTTATTAGCGATTATTATTTTTGTCATGGTTATATGATACACCAGCTTGTTACATGTCTCAAAACAGTGCTTTTTTATCCTGCTAAAGCGTCTATAATTGCTTTCACAGTTAAGGATAGCTGTGCGTAAAGGAGCTGTAAATCAATGAAATTAATTACTACTGAAGAACATTTTGAATCAGCCGTTGTGACGACTAAGATCCAAGACATCACTGGAGTGTCCGCTTTACCACCGATTAGTCCTGAGTTACGTCAATATATGCAAACGAATTTACCATCACCAAGTGTCATGCAAGATGTTGACCGTGAGCGGTTGGCCTTTATGGATAAGAATGGAATTGATATGGAAATCTTATCTTATGGGAATTCGTCGCCCCAGAACTTAGAGCCAGAACAAGCAATCTCACTGTGTCAGTTAGCGAATGATGAAATGGCACGAGCAATCGCTAAACATCCGACACGTTATCGTGGTTTAGCCGTGTTGCCAGTTGGTAATTCCGAAGCGGCCGCTACTGAATTAGAGCGTGCAGTAACTGAACTAGGTTTAAAGGGGGTTCTGCTGAAAGGCAATTATCAGGGACGTTTCTTCGATGAACCGTTCTTCCTGCCAATCTTTGAACAGGCGATGGCGTTAGATGTGCCGGTTTATTTTCACCCGTCGTTTATTCCGCAGTCAATCAACGACCACTACTTTAAGAGTGATCAATGGTCGCCTGTGATTACTGGTATCTTGTCATCAGCTGGTTATGGCTGGCACATGGATATTGGTATTCAGGTGTTACGGATGGTTGTCAGTGGTATTTTTGATCGGTTGCCTCAACTAAAATTAATTACGGGTCATTGGGGCGAACTAGTGCCGTTATTTTTGGAACGATTGGATGATGAGCTGACAGCGTATGGCGACTTGCAACATCCCTTTAGTTACTATTACCGGCAGAATATTTACGCAACGCCAAGCGGGATTTTGAGCGAGCCCCAGTTACAGTTTATGTTAGCTGAAATGGGTGCTGACCACCTGATGTATTCGCTAGATTATCCATACAAACGGCCACAGAATGCAGCCGATTTTTTACAAACAGTTCAATTGACGTCACGTCAGCGTGAGCAAATTGCTCATGGGACGGCGGAACAATTATTTAAATTATAGGAGGATATTAAAATGTCATTAAACCCACAACAAATGGTGGCAACTCGCCAAGAATTACAAGAAAACTTTATGCTAACCGGATTATCAAAAGAGCAGGTTGCAAACGACTTGCAAATTAGTATGGTGAAGTTAGAACGGCTATTTGCGTTAACACAACAGTCACTTGAAGATCCATGGATTCTGCGCAACTACTTGATTGAAAAGGTTGAAGAAGCGGGTCAGACCCCAGTACCGTTTACTGCGCTTCGCGGTGACTGGCATCGTCACTGGTTTTTGAATAGTAATGTCATTGATCGGCAAGCAATGTCTGCAGGTGATTACTAACAGCTTCTTAATGGGGAGTGTCGCAAGTAAGGTGAGCGCTTATCCGAGAAATACTGTAGTATGATGTGACTGAAATGTAGAAGTAACGGAAAGTTACATCGCTAATTTGATGTTGATTTTACAGATTGAAAAAGGCTAGAACCCTTCACGCTGAAGTGTTCTAGCCTTTTTCTGAGTTGTTTTCGATGGACCCTACCGGATTTGAACCGACGACCTCCTACATGCGAAGCAGGCGCTCTCCCAACTGAGCTAAGGGCCCGAATACTATTTTAGTATACCGCAAAATAATGGTTGTGCAAGCCCTTGCAGCGCTAATTAATGTCGACTAGCGCGATGGTTTTGGTTGCCGCGGATTTTATGAACTCGACGCTGAAATTGTGTCTTTTGGTTGCTTGCGAATTTAAAATGTTGCATCTTGCCGCCAAATACTTGACCACTGAGCCGCAATTTGAGCCAATCCTGCATGACGGTAATCATAGAATCGATCTGTTTGGCTCGTAGCTGATCTGATTGTTGCTGAGCTAACGGAAGTAAGTTCGTTTGCAGTTGACCAATGAGTTTTTGGTGATAGGCCATCAATTCAGGTGTCAGTGGTGCATCTGTATAACTATTAAACAGTTTTTGGATTGTTTGTAGTGCATCTTTAATATCGTTTGGTTGGTAATAACGATCATCGGTATTCGTCAAGTTAATTTCCCCTTTGTGTTCTCCAGTATAGCAAATATTTGTTAAAATGAGGGCGCAAACGTAGCTAAAACTAGTGTTAGCCGGTACAATAAGGGTAAATTTTAAGGGGGTACCGACTATGGCTTCAACTACGACACTATCAGCACAGGGTGAACAAGTCTTAGATCAGGCATACGAGCAATTTAAACAAACCCAGTTAAAGCTTGATAAGACTCAATTATTTACCAACGCAAGTCAGATCTTTACAATGGGTGAACTTGTGACGGTTGCCCGGCAATATCTGTTTGATGATGAAATTGCGCAACGAGTTATTGAGCTCGATAAGCAGGTACTTACGACAATGTATAAGCAAGCGATGCAAGCAGAATTCTTGAAATTGAATTTTACCGGTAATGATATTCGCTGGTTGCTTGGATTACCACGAACTAATCGGCGTCAACGGGCCGCAAAATAAACAATTAGTAATTAAAAAGTGACGAATTAACGACTATTTTGAGCTGTTAATGCGTCTTTTTTTATATTTCAATAAAAAATTAAGTAAAGATTAATTGACGTTATCAAATTTTAGTAATAAAAAATCCTTGATATAACAGTGTTTTGAAGTGGTAATATTACGGCTTTAGATTATTGTCATAGTTTTGTAACTTTCGTAATATATTGTTATTTTGCTGGTACTGGTATGTAATACAAATTGAGTAGTATAGACCTTGGCTTGAAGTACATACGTGACATTCTTCTTGGAGTGATCATTATTAAAGTGAAAGTAAATATTAAACAAGTAATGTTAGGAACCGCTGCTTTAGCTGGTATGTTAGTTACTAGTCAAGCAGTTGCAAATGCTGATTCAATGACTGTTAAGGCCGGAGATTCAGTTTGGGCATATTCACAAAAGTACCACGTTTCAATGGACAAGATTGCTGAAGCAAATAACTTAAGCAATCCTAACTTAATCATTGCTGGTAACAGCATTAACATCCCTGGTGTTAAGACTGGCGAAAAGGTTTCAGCTAAGACAACGACTACTGCTAGTGCAAGCAGTACGACTTCAACTAGTGCTGCAACTTCAACTGCTAGCCAATCAACCAGTGTAGCTGCTAGCTCAACTACTAGTGCAAGTAGTACTAGCCAAGCAGTTTCAAGTAGCTCAGTTGCTGCTCAATCAAGTAGCACTTCAACTGCTAGTGCAAGCAGTGTAACTTCAAGTGCTTCAACAAGTTCAGTAGCTTCACAAGCAACTTCAAGTACTGCTACTAGTTCAACTTCAACTACTTCACAAGCTGCTGTTTCATCAACATCAACTTCACAAGCTAGTTCACAATCATCAACTTCACAAGCAAGTTCAAGCACTACTACTGCGCAAGCAACTGCTTACACAGCCAGTGCTTCAACTACCAGTACAGCAAGTACTTCAACTTCATACAGTTCAGTAATCGCTGCTGCTGAAACTTTCATTGGCACTCCATACGAACAAATGGACTGTTCTGCATTTACGCAAGCTGCTTTTGCTAAGGTTGGTCGTTCAATCGGACGGACTACTTATGCTCAAGCAACTATCGGTACCCACGTATCATTTAGCCAAGCACAAGCTGGCGATTTGATTTTCTGGGGTTCTGATTCAGCACCTTACCACGTTGGTATCTACTTAGGCGGCGGTCAATACATCGCCTCACCAACTTACGGTGAAAGTGTATCTATTAAGCAGACTGCTTACTACACACCTATAATTGCTATCCACATGTAATTAAAACGTTCATAAATGAACACTAAAAGAGCTAACTCATTGTTATGGTGAGTTAGCTCTTTTTGCATATGATTGTTAGTGCGTAAAACCGTATTTTTTAGGGGATTCATCAGCATGGTAAACGATGTGAGCGTGATTAAGATCATTTACGGCAGTTGTTAGATCATCCATAAAGTCATGAGCCATATTCATGCCGAAGTCAGCCCGAACGACAATCCGCTGAATGACTTGTTTGTCCAGATTAGCGGGTAACGGGTAGCTAGGGACTTGCCAGCCGCTCATCAGTAGTCGATCAGATAGATCATACAACGTCCATTCTCGATCATCGCGGGGTGTTAGCTGGTAACAGATCAAGGGTAGTTGGTGGCCATCGTTAATTAGTGTAAATTCACCCAATTGTTTAAGGGCGGTAGCTAGATAGTGAGCAACATTGTGGGTCTTTGTCTGGATCTCTTTGTAACCGTCCATACCAAAACGTACGAAATTATAGTACTGGCCAATCAGTTGTGCGGCGCTGTGTGAGAAGTTAATTGCCATGGTTGGCAGCTCGCCACCTAGATAGCTGACTTTGAAGACGAGTTCCTTAGGTAGGAATCGTTGATCACGCCAGATGACCCAGCCGACTCCAGGGTAGACCAGACCGTACTTATGCCCAGAGGCGTTGATTGAAATGACGTTCTTCAGGCGAAAGTCCCACGCCAGTTGTGGTTCAACGAACGGCGTGTAGAAGCCCCCTGATGCGGCGTCTACGTGAATGTATACAGGTAGCTTTGAATGATGCTGATTGTACTTGGTGACGACGGTATCGAGCTTTTCTAGGTTGTCATACTGACCGGTATACGTAATTCCTAGAATCCCGATGATGCCGATCGTATAGTCATCCACATAGTCCAGGACGTGATCCACGTCCAAAGACATGTGGTGCTCATCCATTGGGACCACGTGCATGTCGATGTCCCAATAAACGCAGAATTTTTCCCAACAGACTTGATAGCCAGCTGAAATGACTAGATTAGGTCGCTGGGCGTTGAGGTCGAGGCCAGCTTTAGTTGCTCGTTTACGCCAAGCAAACTTCATCGCCATACCGCCTAACATACAGGCTTCGGAAGAACCGATCGTTGAGGTACCGGTGAATTTTTCGTTCTCTGGGGCGTGCCACAAGTTGGCAATGATGTTGACACAACGATTTTCAATCTCAGCGGTGCGGGGGTATTCAGATTTGTCGATGGCATTTTTAGCTAACGTGTCCTTCATTAATTCGACGGCTTCTGGTTCCATATAAGTTTGGCAAAAAGTCGCCAGGTTCAACCGAGAATTACCTTCATCGAGGAGCTCATCACGTACAAGCCGGTCCGCTTCACGTGGTGCTAAAGCGTGTTGTGCCAGTCGATACTTTGGTAAGTCGTGTTGCTCTGCTGGATTGCCAAAGATTGGGGTCAAATACTCTTCTGTTTCATGATCGTGTTTACCATATAACATCGCCATTTATGATCACCCTTATCTGATTATTTTAGGCGAGTATAGCACGATGTTAGATTGAACGTAAATGAAAATACAGTTCACTGTTATCTATTGGCAAAATACAGGGTAATCAAAAAGCTGACCGCATTTATGCGATCAGCTTTTAGTGAGAATTAAATTCCTTTAGGTGTTATCACTGAACAGTTAGCCGCTATGATTAAGCTTTGGCTTTGCTATTCATGAATTTCTTCAACAGTTGCACTTCGTCTTGTGTTGGTGTTTGTTCACCGGATTTAATGTTGTGAATCCGTTCAACAGCTAGTTGACTGCCAAACGCCAAATCGTTATCCGTAAGATGGTGCTGACGTTCAAAACTGATGAGTGTTTCTGATAATTGACT
Organism: Lactiplantibacillus herbarum; assembly: GCF_001039045.1. Lineage (GTDB taxonomy): Bacteria > Bacillota > Bacilli > Lactobacillales > Lactobacillaceae > Lactiplantibacillus > Lactiplantibacillus herbarum. The sequence continues at coordinate 18,319 of NZ_LFEE01000043.1, read as the reverse complement.
TAATGGTAATTCCATGATCCTCACCCCGATTATTAGAATTCGTAAAAGTTCAGTGCTGATACTTTTATTATAACCTTAATTGATTGAAAACGGGGTATGAATGCTATCCTATTTTACAATCAGTGTTGCAGTGATTGGGATAGTAAGCCAAAGTTGTAGTGTTTTGAGTAATAAAGGCGTCTGATCAAGTAGAGTGGTCTGATTGTTATTGATAGACAGGATTACCAATTAGACAGTGATCAGATCCACTACATAGGTAATCAAAGTATAAATGGTTAGTATGTTTGTGCTCAAAAAGATAGTTAAGGCGATGACTAATTAACGAAGCTGTTAGAATAAACTTGCGTCTAAAGCTATATTAGTATAGTTTATTTAGTGGGAACTAGTTTGAACATAGTTCCGAACTAATAGAACTAACAAATAAGTACGATACATGGAGGACGCTAATGCCACGAAAACGGAACACCCAAAGACGGATGGAGATTGTTGACACGGCGTTTCATTTATTTGCTGAACAGGGTTACGCCAACGTTCAAATGAAAGATATTGCGGTGGCTTGTGAGATCAGTAAATCGTTATTACAACACTATTTTCCAAAGAAAATCGTCTTATTAAGTACCATGCTCAATGAATTGACTTTGAGCGTCTTTATCTACAGCAACGAGCGGTTAACGATGTTATCTGCGCACCAACGAACAATGATCCAAATGAGCTTTTTGTTGCGGATGCTTGATGAGAATCCAACTATGGAACATTTTGTTCAGGATGTATTTGAAAGCCCTGAGCTCACAACCGAGATGATTTTGGTAACTTTAGATTGGTTAGAAGCCATTGGGGTTGAAGGGGAAGCTGCATCAGTTAGATATGCGCTGAATTTTGCTTTATCTGGCGGAATGGCAGTATTTTTCAAGCGCAAGATTCTGAGAGCTAGTGTTGGCATGATATCAGAGAACATTGGACAGGGCTTTTACTTGCTATTAGGTGAGACTATTGATCAAATCGACCAGGTCTACTTGAGTACGGCCAAATATAACACAGATCACTACTACCAACAGTTCATAGAGCATCTACATGAGCACGCTACGATTGATTTAAATTCTGAAATACAAATTTAATATTAAAGTCATCAAAATTACTTGTATTTCGTAAAATATACTAGTACACTTTAAAGCGGGGAAATGATAAAAGACGCTTACTAATTTAAAAATTGAAAATGGGGCGAATTATGATTGGGCATTTTTAATAATAATTCGACTTGTGAAAGGGAGACTTGAATATGAATGAAGATATGGACTTTTTCAATCGCTTTAGCCATATGTATTTACACGGATTTAAGAATTTATCAGATATGTTTGCAGCACCAGCAACGGAACACGGAATTACGTTAGATGAATTTTATATCTTATATGATATCGCCGAAGCTAAGGGGAAGATTCGTTTAATGGATATTGCAGAAAGTCATGGTGTGACTCGTTCTGCAATCTCACGGTTAATCGGGCGCTTATTACGTAAAGATTATTTATACCAAGAAGCTGAAGATCATGATCGTCGTAATAAAGTTTTGAAGTTAACACCAGAAGGAGCTCGGGTTGAACATGAAGTTTTCGCTGAATTAATTCAACGTAACCGGGAATGGCGTCAAATGTTTAGTTTAGCTAAGCAATACCAGACACTTAACTTAGTTGAAGAATTTATGGATAAATTCGTTAACGAAAGTGCTGGCAAACAGACTAAGAAAATTAGCTACACTGATTTAGATCGTGCAGAAGCTTAATATTAATTAGCCATAATTTATAGCCGGTGTGACCGTAATTATTCGGTCATACCGGCTTTTTTGACTTATAACACTTACTACCCATTGTTGTACTGGTATTTTCACTATTTCGAATAATTATCACTCGATAATGAAAGCGCTATATGTATAATGACGAAAAAAGTGGGTCGATTAAATAAAATCGACCCACTTGCGAATAAGGCGTTAGCCAAAGATAGAGTTATAGATGGAACTGAAGAAGTTAACGATTGCTGTCCATAGCTTTTGTAGCAAGTTTTGGTTTTCAGTCGTATTGATCTTACTGAAGATTCCCTTGGCATTCGACTGAATATTTTTCATCAGTGAATTGGCCTGAGTTTTAAAACTTGATGAATCTAGTGCGCCAGAATCACGGATTTTAACTAACAAATTAATGATTTCGGTTTTCTGATTATTGGTAATCACATTAGTTAAATTATTATTAGTGATCTGTTGGTTAACGATCGTTGTAATTTGGTTAGTCGTAATATTGCTACCCTTTTGAGCCATTTCTTTTTTGGCACCGGCTACCGCGTTATTCAACTGGGCATCGGTATAACCGTCTTTGTTCTTGTTGGCTTGGGTGATGCCACTCAACGTACTTAATTCGTTCTGAGCCGCTGTGACTTGCTTAGTGTTCAGTGTGTTACCAGTCTTAGCATAAGCGGCGTAGACACCAGCTAAGGCTCCAGAACCGTCGATTGGTGTGGCCGAAGTAACGTAAATGTTAGCATCTGCAATCCCGGCAGTTAACGCTGCGTTCTTATACTGATTGGCAGTGATCGTCGTGATGTTATTACTACCGTTATAATCAAGGATTTTAACGTTGATCCCGGATCCTGAACTGGTCTTTTGAATCATGGCACTGGACCAGACGCCCGAGCTACTCGTGAAACTTTCACCGGCTGGATTGAGGTACTTAACCAGCGTGTCACCATCGACTGTAAGTGTTTGGTAGCTGGCTCCGTTGAGACTAGATGTTAAAGTGCTAAGGGTGCCAGATTTTTGGCTACTAGTAAGGCTGCTACCTAACGTAACGATTGGGTCGTCGCTACTAGTATCAGCATGTGCTGTCTGTAAAGCACTCATTCCGAGTAATAGCGTTGCAGCAAGGGCAACCCATTTGAATTTAGATCTAAATTGTTTCGACATTTTATTTTCCTCCGCATCTCATCTGATGCCTCTTGATGTGGTTAGCGTAGCGGGCTAGGTAAAAGGGTGTCGGTAGTGAAGCTTCCCCGCTAGCTAATCCAATGGCTTAATTATAGCAGAATCCAAGTTTGTACTAACTGTATAACGCACAAACTTGAGAGACTTCTAAACGATTTAAGAATTTGTTTATTATTTGATGAAGTGCTTAGATTTAGTTATACTCGGGGTAAACAATGGGGAGTGATCATTATAATGACTCAAAATCGAGTGATCAATGCGTTAAGTTATTTAAGCATTCTGTTCCTACCAGTTCTATTCCCATTAATTGTGTGGTTGTTGACGGGAAGCAATCCGGAAGCGCATCATGCTGCTGGAAAAGCGTTTTGGTTGCACCTATTACCAACGTTACTCGGCATCGGACTACTAGTCATCTTAGGCGTTAGCGGTATCTATATGGATAGCCTAGTTAATACTGGGTGGTTAGCCGTATTGCTACTTGCCGTTTTCGGAATTATCGCAATTGCTAGTTATTTGTGGGCGATTGTCCGCGGTATCCAGTATTTGATTGCGGATTAAATCAATTAATTAATGAGTAACGCCGATCTAGCTGATTAAGAGTTTTAATCTTGCTGATACGGCGTTTTTTAAGGAGGTTCATAGCAATGGTAACTAAGTTAACGGTATCAGCGGCACAGCGCGCAATGATGATCCAGTTTTGGCAAGTCGGCTATGCTCAAACAACAGTGGCTGACTTAATGACGGCTAGTCAGTTGTCGCGGACGCAGTTTTATCGGCAGTATCATAACAAGCGGGTCGCATTACGCCAAAGCTTGCAATGTTATCAGCGCACGTTAAATGAGAAGTTGAAGTTACTTGTTGAACGCGACCAGGCACGTCAAACGCCGTTACCAGCACTGATTACTGACTGGTTACTCTTCCCATTCCAAAGTGAAGAGTGGCCCGCTGGTTGTCTATTGGTAAACTTAATGGCTGAGGTTGATTCTCAAAGTGTGCTTGCGGCTCAGCTTCAGACAATGTACGCGGATCTGCAGACGCAATTAGTCAGTTTATTGACATCGCAAGTACATGAATTAGCGGCCCCAGTTGGTGAAGTTGCCGCGAGTTTGATGCAAGTACGAAGTGGAATCCAATTGTTAGCCAAGCAGCGGGTTAATGCGACTCAGTTGAAACGGCAAGCACAAGTGAGCGTTAATTTGATTATGAAGGAGTCTTAACAATGGCGACGATTAAGATTATACGTGGTGATATTACGACGATGGCAGTCGATGCCATTGTTAATGCGGCTAATACGAGTTTGTTAGGTGGGAGTGGCGTGGACGGTGCCATTCATCAAGCAGCGGGTCCGGAATTGTTAGCGGCGTGCCGCCCACTAAATGGTTGTGCGACGGGGGAAGCTAAGATAACGCCAGGTTTTCGGTTGCCTGCCAAGTATGTGGTTCACACGCCGGGACCAATCTGGCAAGATGGTCAGCACGATGAGCCTCAATTGTTAGCCAATAGTTATCGTAATAGCTTAAACTTAGCCGCAGAAAATGGCTGTCAAACTGTGGCCTTTCCGTCGATCAGTACTGGTGTTTACCATTTTCCATTAAAGCTTGCAGCACCGTTAGCCTTACGAACTTTGCAGGAAACGGTGAATACGACTGCAACTGCGATTGTAGAAATTATGATTGTTTGTTTTGATGCCCAAACTCAAACAGCCTTTACGGAAGCACTAGCTGCCTTGCCACACTAGAACTTTACAAAAAAAATACATCGATCCGCTATTATCTCAAGTGGGTGCTTGCTATAATTAGAACTATCAAGAATGGGACAAAATGGTTTTGCTATCTTTGAATACTGATAGTTGAAACGCGCGGGAGCAGCCCGCTTTTTGTCCCACTCTTAATTTTGTATGTTGTTTTAGGGTGGAGAGACCATCCTAATTGCAAGGAAAGGAATCGATTGTGTTAGATATTTTTAAAGCGGTAATCCTGGGGATCGTTGAAGGGATTACAGAATTCTTACCAATTAGTTCAACTGGCCACTTGGTCCTAGTTGATGAGTTCATTAAGATGCAACAGTCCAGTCAGTTCACGGACATGTTCAACGTTGTGATTCAGTTGGGGGCCATCATGGCCGTGGTCGTCCTGTACTTCCACAAGTTAAACCCATTGTCACCACGTAAAAGTAGTACGGAGAAGCGCAATACTTGGATGCTGTGGAGTAAGGTGATCTTGGCCGTTATTCCATCCGTTATTATTGGTTTGCCGTTGAATGACTGGATGGATGCTCATCTGATGAACTGGGCAGTCGTTTCCGCTACCTTGATTATTTATGGGGTACTCTTCATCGTCATCGAAAATCACAACAAACGTTTGACACCACGGTTCAGTGACTTACAAACGTTGCCTTACACGACAGCATTGTTTATTGGTTGTTTCCAATTACTATCATTGATTCCAGGGACGTCACGGTCAGGAGCCACTATTTTAGGGGCCATCTTGATCGGCACGTCACGCTACGTTGCAACGGAATTCTCGTTCTTCATGGCAATCCCAACGATGTTTGGGGCTTCGTTATTGAAATTATACAAATTCTTCCATCACGGCGGTTCACTAGCCGGGTTGCAAGGTGTCGTTTTAGCAGTAGGGGTGGTTGTATCATTTATCGTAGCCTACCTCGCTATTCGCTTCTTGTTGGATTACATTAAGAAGAATGACTTTAAGGTGTTCGGTTGGTACCGGATTGTCCTTGGGGTCTTAGTGATTGCTTACTTTACGCTAGTTCGTTAAGCAGGTATTACATTAAATTGAGGTCAAAAAGGACGTCTGGAAATTTTTCCAGACGTCCTTTTAATTTGCTGCGAGATGGAGTTTTTAAAGTTGGATTTAAGACCAACCCGTTTTCTATGTTAGTAGCTGAAACGTGCGCCCTAAAGCAGTTTGTTCCGCTTAACCCGAAATCAGTGACCATTCCAAAGCCCGGAATAATCGCTGATTCCACGTTAATGCTCACAAACTAACCGCCTTAGGGCACACTCTTAGCTGAAACGTGCGCTAGCAGGCAGGTCCTTCCGCTTAGCTACGAAAGAGTAACAATTGCCAAGAGCACAATTATCACTCTTTCTAGGCTATGCTCAGGATCTAACCGCCTGCTAGTCCACTCTTTTGATGTGCCACGCCACGCGGTTAATAAATTCAGCGATTAAAAAGCCGATTGCGATAACCCCCGCAATGATAACGACCTGCACGAAATATTGATAAGCTAGATCAGAATTACCCGTTACTAAGTTGCGCACGACTCGGTAAGCTTGACCGCCCGGAACTAGCGGGACGAGGCTAGGAATGTTGAAGATAATCATTGGCATCCGTTTGTAGTGGGCGGCTAATCCGCTGGCAACCCCAATGACGGTAGCTGCAATCAGATTACCTACGGCCAGTTTGCCATCTATACTCAGTGGCAATAAGTGATAACAGAGTTCATACGTAAACCACCCGGCAGCCCCAACCCAGCCACTCAGGTTGACTGCTCGTCTGGGAATATTGAGTAGGACACCGAAAGCGGCGGTGGCGAGGTACGCTAGAATAAATTGCATGATGCCAGTTGTTAATAACCAGTGTTGCATGACGAACCTCCTCTTAGTAGAAAAACGACGTTAGGGCAATGCCAACACCGATTGCACATGCGGACAGCACAGCTTCAATGGCGCGTGCGGGGCCACTCAAAAGGTTGCCGGTCATCGTATCACGTACGGCATTGGTAATGGCGACGCCGGGAACCAGTGGCATGACAGCCCCAATGATGATGGCATCGGGGTGGTAAGCGTGGCCGTTAGTGATGTAAAAGCCAATCAGTGTGATGAGACCAATCAGCAGGGCACCGCTGAATTCACTGAAGAAACGTAGTGAGCCTAACCGATTGATCCAGTAAAAAGTGGTAAAGCCGGTCAAGCCAGCTAGGCCACAAGTAAGCAGGTCTGCAATCGCTGTTTGACCAGTAAAGGCGATCATTAACGGCACACTGACAACAATCGAGGCAAGGCATAGCCAACTGAATGGAAAGGTTGGTACGGCTCTATTGACTTGTTCAAGAGCCGTGGCGAGTTCAGTTAGATTGAGCTGTTGAGTGGCAAATTTTCGGGAGAGGGTGTTGACCTGATCCACTTTTTCGAGGTCCATGCCGCGCCGATGGATTGCGCGAACTTCACTAGTTGCATTTTTTGGTAGTGATACCGTGATACCCGTTAGTAACACAAAAACCTGAGCATCTGGATAACCAGCGTTAGCAGCGATTCGTTGCATAGTGTCTTCCACTCGCTGAATCTCGGCACCATTTTCGAGTAAGATGGCGCCGGCTAGTAACGTGGTTCTTAACATGATCGCTGACTCGTTCATTAGGACACCTCCCATAGTAGAATTATGTATTGGATAAAGCTATTTTCTCACGAATTTGAAAGCGCGTCATTAGTTTGAAACAGAATGTTTGCTGGAAGAGGTCGGTTATGGGTAAAATCAAACTAGCAAATATAATTTTGGAGGCATTTCGATGACATCATTAACTAAACTCACTGATACGTACACGTTAAATAACGGCACTAAGATTCCCGTGGTTGGTTTTGGGACCTGGCAAACACCAGACGGCCAGGTTGCTTACGAATCTGTTCTAGCCGCTTTAAAAGCTGGTTACCGTCACATTGACACGGCCGCTGCTTACGGCAACGAAGATAGTGTTGGTAAGGCGATTGCGGACAGTGGGGTAGCACGTGAAGATTTATTCGTCACGACTAAGCTCTGGAATGCGGATCATGGTTATGAAGCAGCTAAGAAAGCTTTAGAGACCTCACTACAAAAGTTAGGCTTGGATTATGTTGATCTATACTTGATCCACTGGCCAAACCCAGCGGCAATGCGCGACAACTGGGAACAATTAAATGCCGATTCATGGCGTGCCATGGAAGAAGCTTATGCTGATGGTAAAGCACGGGCCATCGGGGTTTCTAACTTCCGTCCTAAGCATTTAGACGCTTTATTGAAGACGGCCAAGGTTGTGCCAGCAGTTAACCAAATCTTCTTGAATCCTAGTGATACTGAAGATGAAGTAGTTGCATACAACCGTGAACATGACATCTTATCAGAAGCCTACAGCCCACTCGGTACTGGGAAAATCTTTAGTATTCCAGAATTGAAGACGATGGCCGATAAGTATGATAAGAGTGTGGCTCAAGTTGTTTTACGTTGGTCATTACAACACGGCTTCTTACCACTACCTAAGTCAGTTCACGCTGATCGTATCGAACAAAACACAGAGTTATTCGACTTCGAACTTAGCGAAGATGATATGCAAACAATCGATGGGTTACACGGTGTCGCTGGTTTAGCCAATGATCCTGATCAAGTTAACTTCTAAATTCAAACTCATTGTGATGAAGGCCTGGACATATTGTCTGGGTCTTTTTAGTGTTGAGTTAAGATGTAACTTTCGCCTCCAGTGGTCAGTATTAACTTAGCTGTGGAACTGGTCCAAGCCTGAAAAGCGGTCTTGGATCGATCCTTGATCATTGGCACAATTCGCCAATGATCAAGCCGTCCGTGGTGTAAGTCTGGCAAAAAAATCACCGAACTAACGCCACCTTCACAGCATCGCTAGTACTGACCACTTCCGGCTAGACTGATTGTTTTTTATTCTTTTGATATTAATCAAAACGAGACTAGATATTATATTAGGAATGATTGCTTAAATTGATTTCATGTGCCAACGAAAAAAGGACCACCCAACCTAGTAGTTGAATAGCCCTTATCGTTTAATCTTTAGTAATGTACTTTGAAATTGTCTGGTCGTGTCGCGTTCACAACGGGGTGGCTGGCAAAGTAGTCAGCAATCAAGACCGTCATGTCAGTTGGTAAGCGCCGAATGATCTTAGTCGTATTGTACATCGGATAATTGCCACCGCCACCCGCACGGTAGTGATTGAGTGTGACGGTTAGCTTTTGTTCGTCCGTGACTGGTTTGCCATGATAATCCAGTTGCACGACGCGCTTGCCAAATGGTTGCGTCAAATCAAAAGCGTAGTCGATACCACTGTAGATATCATAGATGTAATGACGTAGTTTAGGGTGTAAAAATTCCGGATTAACGCGAATACGGCCGTTTTCCAACAAGAAGTAGCGCGCACAACGTTCCAAAGCTGCCCGCAGATCGGCACCAGTAATCGTTTCGACTGCGAGTTTGTTAGGGTAAACGTAGCTATTCATCACTTCACGCATGGTGACGTGTTGTTTGAGACCGGGCACGTCGTCGTTGAAGATCGCAGTTGCTGCAATATCAGTACCAGTCGCTGCCATTTCAACTTGGTTAATAAAGTTAATGTAAGGATGGTTATGCAGCCGTGCGTCCAAATGATCATGAACGAGCATGTCACCATTAATCTGACCAAGTGGGGTGTCCAGCCAATCTTCCATCTGAGCGTCAAGCGGTTCGATCAAATCCATGACTTGTTTGTCAGGTGTGGCTTTAGCAACGGGGAAGACTTCGGGTGTCCGTTGCGTGATTTGCCGATTCGTGTCTAATTCTAATGTGATCATGCCAACGTTGGCACCTTTCATGCCAGGTTGGGTGACGGGGACGCCATTGACCGTCACAGCCAGTTTACGATGCTGGTGTCCCGTGATCATAGCGTCAATTCCAGGCACCTCTTCAAGAATCGCGGAGCCCCGGTTCTCACCGTTTAAACGTTCCGTTGGTTGATTAGTCTCAGGGTCACGTTCCAGGCCGCCGTGGTAGGCTACAACAACCACGTCAGCTAATTGGCGCAGTTTAGGGACCCAGTGCTTGGCGGTAGCGACAACGTCTTCAAAGTGGAGCCCTTCGATGTGCTTAGGCTGCTCCCAGTGGGAAACGAATTGGGTCGTTAACCCTAGAATGGCCACTTTGACACCGGCACGTTCTAATAATATGTATGGTTGCGAAAATAAGGTCCGTTGTTGATCATCGTGGATATTAGCAGCGAGCATGGGATATTCGCGACTGGATTCGCACAGGTCAAGGTAGTCGAGCCCATAGTTGAATTCGTGGTTGCCAAAAATTCCTGCCTGAACGTGGTTGCAGTTGGCTAGCCGGGAATATAGTGGTGCCATTTCACGGTGTCGACGTGCGATGAAATAGGTTAATGGAGAGCCTTGGACAAAATCGCCATTATCAATAACGATGGGCCAGACGTCCGCATTATCTTCATGAGTCAATTGACGGATGACTGTTGCGGCGCGGCTGAGACTGAATGGTGCCACGTTATGGCGACTACTATAATCAGTAGGCGCTAGATAGCCATGCACATCACTAGTTGAGATTAATTTGATTTTCATCACGGGCCTCCAAGGAATGTTTGTGTTCTATTATAACAATATTCATGGCAGGTAACTTAACTTTAACCATCAACTTAGTAATTTTTTGTAAGTGATTACGATAATTTTTCGATAGTGGGATGACCTGTAAAACCTGTCTAAGATAGCGAGTATGTGAAAATCAGTATGTTTATGAGATGGTATTAGTTGTTTTTTCTACTGGATAGGCCTGTTCCAACTTTGGTGTTTTGGGTTGCTGAATAATAAAATTAGCTGGTTATTTGGCATTGCACTATGAAAGATATTAATGGGATGGAGCAAAAGAACAAGGTGTTTCAGAATTTTCAAGATTCTGAGACACCTTGTTCTTTAGTTGTGATAGAGCTTTTCGCTATTTAAAGAGCGTCATGATTTTTGGTGCTTTAATCGATAACAACTTTAGTTCCATAGGCAATATTTTCGTAGACCCACTTTGCATCAGCAACGCTAAGGTGAACGCAACCATGAGACGATGGCTTTTTACCAAGGTCGTTGGCAACACTTTGGATGAAGTGGCCTTGAGCGTCGGTTGGTGTCGAATGGAATAAAAATTCACCATGATTAAGCCATGAAACCCAGTAATAGGCACCCTCCTGTTCACTAGCACTGTAAAAATATTGGCCGCGTTCAGCTTGAACGTGATAAGTTCCCCGGGGTGTTGCATGTTTGGTATCTGGTAACCCAGTGGAGACATACATGGTATATAGCACCTGCTGGTTATTCATGAGATACATCCGTTGTTTTTTTAGTGCAACGTGTACCCACATATGAGGATAGTTGCTAACTCTAGGATAAGCGACAGTCTCGGATGACTTATGCCAATCAATCGGCGTTCGCATTACTGTTTTATGCAGTGTTGGTTTAGGCGTACTTGGAGCACTGTAACGAGCAGCTAATTGTACTGCGTGTACTGAAGTAATGGTATGTGGCTGAACGTTTTGTACTGGCGAAGAATGATCGCTATGAATTAGAATGATACCGTTTAAAAAGATTAGTGCAATTATTAATAATAGATAGGTTTTCCAATATTTCATTTGCATTTACCTTTAATGAACGATGGCTACGTAGCGAATGGCGCCAGAGGCAGAAATATATTTCAACCAAGTATAACCATTTGCCTGTACGGTCTCCGTGTAGATAACTTTGTTGCCAGCATAGTATTGACCAACGATAGTAGCATTCGTATTGGGTGACACTCGAATATTAGTTGTCGTTGTAAATGTATATGTGCCGGAATTTGGTACTTTAGCTGATCCGGTATTGCTAGGAGAATTACTGATAGCAATATAACGGATGTTGCCAGAAGCCGCTGTGTATTTCAACCATGTGTAACCATCTGCCTGTACTGTTGCAGAATAAATCACTTTGTTGCCGGCATAATATTGGCCAACAATGGAAGCACTTGTACTTGGTGCGGTGCGGATATTGGTTGTTTCTGTAAATGTATACGTGCCAGATTTGTTCGTTGTCTTAGTACCAGAATCGCCCTTGGAATCAGATCCGGATAAATCACTGTCCCAAGATTGGAGATTATAATCTTTGATGCAATTAATAAGAGATTGTGCATAGTTAGGTGCTGTAGCATAGCCATCTTTTTGTAAATCGTTAGCAACTGTAGAATAGTTTGTAACACCTAATAAGTTGTTGTAACGAGAATTGTTTGCAAGAAAAGCACCATGGTCTTCTACACTGGCAGCCCAATTTGGGTATTTTCTAAACGCAGCATTGATAGTTATATATTTACCATTTACATATTCTTGAGTTGGAAAATAGATAGATTGACCATTATATGTTCCTTTAATCCCAAATAGATTATTTCCCTTTACGGCAAGTTGTGATTTTCCCCAGCCGCTTTCAATAATAGCTTGTGCGGCAGCGACAGAAGGAAGAACCCTGTATTTTTTCCAGCCAGATATGGCACCACTTTTAATGTTATTGAAAAAAGTTTGTTGATAATTAGCCAGAGTTGCTGTAGATAATGCTTGTACGCTTGCTACTTGGGTTAAAAGTTGTTTGTTAACATTTTTTGAAATTGATAAGCTTGTTTTAGCAGCCGGTTTACTTTTAATTGAGATAGTTGATGAAGCAGTTGAGGTTGCTGCATGTTTTTTTAAGTTTATGGTATTGGTATTTACTGTATTGGAATTAGTTTGTGACTTGTTAGTAGTATTGTCAGTTGATGGAGTGGCTGAATTAGTGCTGCTGCTTTTTGAGCTTGCCGTACTAGAATTTACTGTATTGGAACTGGATTGTGATTTGTTGGTAGTATTGTCAGCTGATGGAGTAGCTGAATTAGTGTCACTGCTTTTTGAGCTTACAGCGCTTGAACTTACCGTGGTGGCGTTAGACTGTGACATGTTGTTAGTCGATGAAGCAGCATTTACTGTGGTGGTCTCTTTTTTTGAAGACATGTCAGTATTATTGGTAGATAGATTTGAAGTTGGATTTTTTGTGCTTTCGGCAATAGTTGTGTTTGTTTTTTCTGTGTTAGCTTGGACTTTTATAGTATTCCCCGTATATAAAAATAGTCCTGTAGCAGCTAAGGACAGTAATGATACTTTTGATAGTACACTCACTTTAAAGACCCCTCTTGTATTAGTACGTAAGCTTACAAATATATGCTAATACTATTAAAAGGCGGAATCAAATACTTTTTAATATATATTTTAAATGCATATTTTATATAAAACTATTATTTAATAGATTGACCAATGTGGTCTGGTTGCAATAGTATGGTTTTTATAACAAAAGGAAAACCCGACAAAGTCAATTCATCAGGCTTTGTCGGGTTTTATATTTATTAAAATACTGGTCGGTGTGCGGGCTTTGATCGTAAGTCATCGCAATCATAAGTGGCAAGCTCTTTTAAGCCGTCCTTACTTGCATCGAAGTAGGCGGTCAAACCTTGTGAGATCATCAAGTTGAGTTCCTTAGTAGGATCATATTGGACGATCAGTACCGGAGTCTTTTCAGCAACGGCCGCGCCGACTTCAAACATGGTGCCAGAATCTGGTTCGTTGGTCGCACTAGTCATGTCGAAATCTAGTAAAGCAACGACCAGATCAGCTCGGTGAACTTGGCGCATGTCAGAGGCGTAGACGTATTGCTGCCAAGCACGGCTACCAAAGGGTTCTTCTTCAAATTGGTGCTCTTCTGGAATAAAGATTCCCTCAGAGTTGATGGTTGGGTTGGCAATCAATGCAGCTTTGACTTCCTGAATGCGGGCCTTTTGAGCGTCATCAAAAAATGGTGCGGCTAGGTAAACGTTATTCATAAGGAATTCCTTTCTGGACTACGACATTGTAATAAGACCATTTTAGCGGAAAAAGGGCTCTGGTTTCAAGTGTTATCACAGCAATAAGCAACCTAGTTAAAAGTTCGTTATTATGACGGCTTGTGTGCAAACGGATGGCGCATGCTGGGAATGAAGATCAAGACGCCAATGAAATTAAGTAGTAGCGAGAGCGCGGTGAAGATGAAGACGCCGTTATAGTCGAACCAGTTGGAAATCAGACCACCTAATAAAGAGCCAAGCATACTGCCGGCTGCCTGGAAGGACTGATTCCAGCTGAAAATCGTACCGGTTAGCTCTCTAGGCGTATTTTTGGATAATAAGGTTTGGACGGTCGGGAAGAGGGCACCATCTGAAATTCCAATCATGAAGCGTAGTAATCCGAGGACCCAGATACTGGAGACTAATCCTTGGGGGAAGTAGACGATAATTGCAAAGACAAAGCCGAAAACCAGAATCCGGTCGGCACCTCGTTGATCACCCAAGCGACCAAGGCGTGGTGCTGACAACAGGGTTGAGATTCCGGGTAAAGCAGCGATGATTCCCGCAATCACGGTAATCGGGCCAACGTTATGCATTAATTCTTTAACGTACAGACTGATAATTGGAGTAATTGAATTATTTCCCATTTGAATAATCATGGTTGAAACCAGTAACGTAATGATTAATTGTGGGTTTTTGAACTGACTCAGTAAACTTCCAGTGCGTTTTTCGGTGGACACGTCACCCGGCTTAAAGTTTTCATGGACGAGTGTTAAGCTCAACACAAAGACGATCAGGAGCAGGACTCCCGTAATTACAAATGTCAGTCTAATTGAGAAGACTTGAGCTAGCACGCCACCAAGAATGGGGCCGATTAGATTTCCAGAAACGTAACCGGTTGTCAAAATTCCAATGGCGGTCCCGCTACTTTCCTTGGGTGTTTCAGTTGCAATCAAGGCGCTGGCGTTTGGAATATAGCCGGCACACAGCCCTTGCAAGAAACGTAAAGCAATTAGGATCCAGATATTATGTACGAAACCCATGGCACCAATGACAATCGCCATTCCTAATGACGAGCGGAGTAGCATGATTTTACGGCCACGACGGTCAGCAAGCTTGCCCCAGAGTGGGGAAACGACGGCGACAACGAAAAAGGTTACGGCGTACGTTAAACCGCTGTACATTGTCAGCTCGCCCTTTGAAAAATCGCCCATTTGGCCGACATATAATGATAAGAATGGCATGATTTCGGAGAATCCCATCCCCGCGATAAAGGTTCCGAGCCAAAGCACCGCTAAATTGCGTCGCCAGCCCACTAATGCGCCCTTCACAATTGGTCACTTCCTTAATTGAGTTTATTAATACTATCTTAGAGCGAATTGAGTGTTAACGCAATTGGAGACTTTAGTCGAATTAGCTTGACCAGCACTCCCTAAAAAAACTACAATGGAAAGAATTGTAGAAAGGGTGAGCGGTGTGCAACAGGAGTCAAAGTATCGAGTTGAGGTAATTCCGTCTAAACATCGACACATGTCGAATTGGGATATGTTTGCGACGTGGATCGGCGCAAACGCTAATAATGGGACGTGGTATGTCGGTGGCGTGCTGGCAGCGTGCGGATTATTAACAGCTCTCAAAGTTATTGTGGCATCGTCCACGCTATCATATCTATGCTTATCGTTAGTTGGTTTTATGGGATATAAAACGGGTGCGGCAACGATGAGTTTGATTCGGGGGTCCTTCGGGGTCCGGGGAAGTTACGTGCCGTCATTTGTGAATTTGACGCAATATATTGGTTGGACAGCGGTCAATACGTTTATTGCGGCTAGCTCTGTGAGCTATTTATTGCATGACTTGATTGGCTGGCCTGTATACGGTAAGCCCGGTGGTGCCAAGGGCTTGATCTTAGGAATTATTGTCATGAGCATCTTACACTTGTTAAGTGTATCGGTCGGGCAACGTTCCGTTCAGATGATTGAGCGTATCGGGATTGTTCTTGTTATTTTATTCGTCATTTGGGAAACAATCGTCGTCTTCAAAACGGTGTCGATGAGTGATCTGCTAACGTGGCACGCCCCAACGAAGTTACATATGACAGCTGGTGCCGGTATGGATACGTTAGCTGCATTTAACCTGTCATGGGTTACTGCTGGGGCTGATTTTACCCGCTTTACGAGTAAACGCAGCGGTGCAACTGGTATGCCATTCTTGGGTGCTTTTACCGGGTTGTTCTGGTTTGCCTTCATCGGGCTTGCAGCTACCATCAGTATTGCAATTACGTCAGGTACTTATGATCCTAATAATTCAGATCCAAGTACAATTGCCAGCCGGTTAGGTTTAGGGATACTAGCGTTATTAGTCATCATCTTAACGAGTATGACAGCCAACGCGGTCAACCTATTAGCCGCTGGATCAGCGTTATCTAATATTTTTCCACGAATTCGATTACGACCAGCTCTGTGGGCCGTGACAATTATAGCAACGCTTGTGACGCTGATTCCATTAGTCATGGGGAGCTTTTTAGCCGCTTTTACGGCCTTCTTGGATTATATCGGGATGGTCCTTGGACCGATGATCAGTGTTCTATTAGTGGATTACTATTGGCGCCACCATCAGAAGTATGATGTCAACGAACTGGCTAGTTCTAAAGGCCAGTACTGGTACCATCATGGGGTTAACTGGATTGCCTTAATTTGCTGGGTCTTAGGCGTCGTATTATTCCTATTATTGAAGCATATCGCTTTCGTAGCGAATGTGACTGGCGCAACCTTTATCGATATGGTGCTGATTGCTTTAATTTATATGGGATTAATGCGGATTTTTTACCCATTACCTGCTAAAAAAGCCTGATTGGATTACAATGAGGGAGTAAACAAATTAGAAGGGGTGGCATAATGTTTGAATTAGCTGAGATTGATGATTTATTAACAACTTAGGTGAGCACGCGGATTTTGCAACAATCGCGAAATGGGAAGCGGATCTAGGAATTCAGCACTATCAATATGATGTGATGACTGGAGAAACGACTTACTTTGGTGAGAACGGCTACCTAGTGGAGCGCCTGACAAACGGGTTAGCAACTAAAGTCTCACAAGAGATAGACCTTGCAACAATCGAACAAGCTGCAGCGCAGTACGTGAGTGGACAATTAGCTTTAGCCGATGCAGTTAAGCAGTTAGCAAAAGCTGGTTGTCAGGCATGGACGGCTAACTTAAAGCGTAACGTCATTGACTTCAGTGGTGACGAAGGTAAGATTCTAGCAAGTGTTAAATTTTAGACTGTAAAGTTAAGTGAGTCTCAATCTTAAATGGCTGAGGCTTTTTTTACTCAACGGAAGTTATAACATGTTATAATCTAATGAAATGAGAATTGAGGTGTAATTCATGAGTCAATTAACAGTTAGAAAAATTGGTAATTCAGTTGGGACTATATTTCCTAAGCAATTAGGTCTGAACTCGGGTGAAAAGTTGAATTATTATTGTGAAAATGATCAGTTGATTATTGATTTAAAACCGTTGCATCTTCAACACGATCGGGATTTGGTTGAAGAGAGTTTTGCTGATTTTGATACGGGTAATTGGGTTAGCGAATCAGCTATGGAAAAAGAATTCGGCAAGTACGGTTGGGGTAAGTAAATGTATGATTTAAAGTATACGGATAGCTTCAAAGTTGCCTTACAAACAACAATTGATTACTGGCAAAGTGAATTAAAATTATCAGAAGAACGTATTCGTAACTTTATTGAATCAATCTATAAAAACCTTCAAAAATTGCGTGAGTATCCATTTCTTGCACCAGATGTCAGTGGTGTCTACGGTTTTGCAGTTCCCACATTTCGAATTGTGATTGGACGTAGTTATGCTATTTTTTATCGAGTTAATCAGAAACAACAAATAGTTGAAATTGGGGCGCTTTTCAATACTAGCAAAATGCAAGTTCCCTTTTAACAAATAACGTCCTTGTTGCTGAACAATGCTCAGTGCAACGGGGACGTTATTTGTTAGTAACCGGCTTGATGATATTGTTTACTTAACCGGCGCTCAATACTGATCAGGGTCAGCGGGTTAAGTTTACGCAATTGTTCAGAATCATAGCGCATGATGAGTTGTTCGGGACTGTTGTTGGTGACGCTGGTAACGCCGTTCAGTCCTTGCAAGGTCTGCTGAATAGCTTGCTGAAGTTCTGGATGTTGTGGCCACACTGCTGATGTCAGCATAACCAGCCCGTGTTCGGGGTGCTGGTAAGTCATCTGATACTTATTAAGATAACGTTGGAAAACTTCTTCTGGGTTCATGATTTTCCTCCTCAGCCTAAGTGACGGTGACGATTGTTTAAAAAGTCAGCTAGTTTAACTTATCCATAAGGGAATGGCTGACCAGCTGAAAAATCCGGCTAGGCAAGCACACAGGATACCAATAACTAGCCACGTTGTTCCAGACAATTTGGTGGCGTGGCGGTAATGATGAGCGCTCAAAATCCAACAGAGGATAGCGAGCACACCGCTAGTACCAATAATTAAATCAATTGTTAATTCCATAAAAATAGTCGACTCCTTATTTTATCCCCTTTATTGTGCGGGAAGCTGAGGAAAAGTGCAATCATAAATAGGTGATTGGCGACAAAAACCGCCAGCTGTAATGGGTTATCCTGTTTAAATTCATCAAGGGTATCGTTGACGGTCTAAGAGATTGACTAAAGGTTGAAAGTTAATTGTTCAATGAA
>NZ_LFEE01000040.1:3057-20561 GCF_001039045.1 Lactiplantibacillus herbarum | reverse complement strand
TTTTAAATCAATGGTTTGAGTTGTTTTGGGAGTTTCAACCTTTAGTTACATATTAAGTAGTAATCAGTAGGCCGGGCTAGGGTGCTTCTCTAGTCTCTTTGCGGCGTAAATATCAGTGAATCAGGCTTAGCTTGTAGCAGATAATGTAGGGTAATTATTTGGAAAAGTACCTGTTTAACCTGGTTACGAAGCCCTATCGTTATACTAACCGAGCAGAAGTGTACATACTGTAACACAAATGTAATCAGCCAGGCGTACCTTTTTATTGCCTTTTGAAATAAATTTCCGTAGAATAGTAGGACAATTGAAATTTTTAGTGAGGTGATTAAGATGGCATACGGGTTATTATTTGGTGGCATTTTTATGGAAGTTATCGGCAGCTTTTTCCTTAAGCGCGCGAACGGGTTTCGGAACTTGATACCAACGTTAATGGTGTTAGTTGGGTATTTTAGTTCGTTGGTCTTAGTGACGCTTGCAATGCAGCGCCTACCATTAGGGGTGACGTATGCCATGTGGGCTGGCTTGGGAACGCTAGCAACGGTTGTCTTAGCAGTCGTTGTCTATCGTGAACGATTGAGTTTGGCTCGAATCAGTGGGCTAGTTGCAATCGTGATTGGTGCAATTCTACTAAACGTTTAAAAAGGATCGGGGGTCATTAATATGCGGGCATGGATTCAATTAGTGTTGGCGATCGGGGTTGAAATCGTAGGCACGAGCTTATTAAAATTATCAGCAGGGTTTAAATATCCACTTATTGGTATGGTCGGAATGTTACTCTACGGACTGGCCATCTTCAGTTTTTCGCGGGCACTCAGTAAGATTCCATTGAGCGTAGGCTATGCGATTTGGGCTGGTGCTGGTACAGCCGTGACTGGCCTGATTGGTATTTGGGCGTTTGGTGAAGTTTTGACTGGTATTAAAATGGTCGGCTTCTTAGCGATCATTGCGGGTGTGATCTTGCTAAATGTTCCATTAAAAGAGCCGGCGACCATCACTGAACCAGCTGTTCGCTGGCGGCCACGGATTAATCGCTAATTGTATAGGAAAAGGTCACTTACTCATTAGATTAATTAATGGGGAGTGACCTTTTATTTGTTAGATGTGTTAGTGAGAATGATTTTTTCAATAAGGGGAAACATTCGGTAAATGTTTTGGTTGCAGGTACAATTGATGTGTAAAAATAAGAAGGCTGAGGACAACGGATACTGTTACTTATTCAAACTTTTGTAAACAACTTAAAATCTATATGAAACAAGTCAATAATGACGTGGGTGCTTTGATTGTTACCAGTGGGAATTCTGATGAGAGCGTAGTTGTGATGGGTAAACGGGACTATGATGCAATGCAAGAGACGATGAGGACTCTATCAAATAAGTCTGTCATGAATAAAATACGTCGAGGTGACCAACAGTTTGAAGAAGCAGCTTTAAATACGCGTGTTGATACTTAGTAAGGCTTATTTTGAAGAAGCTGTGTTATAAAAGCGTATCTGAGAAAGGAAAAATTTTTCCTTTTCAGATACGCTTTTACTATCTATATTTAAAAAAGTTGAGATTTATTAAGAAAGTAGTGATTGCTACTAGCCTTCCGCCCAAACGTCCTTAGCCGTTCCAATCACAAGTGCCAGTTTAGCCCATTGCTGTGCTTCGGTCAGCTGGTTACCTTCCTCAGTAGATGCAAAGCCACATTGCGTTGACAGTGTGAGATTATTCAGCGGAACTTTTGTTGCGGCAGCTTGAATCCGTTCCTGAAGCACCGTTGTTTTTTCTAGTTCGGGGAACTTTGAAGTGACTAATCCAAGGACAATTCGTTTATGTTCGTCGTGGTTCCAAATTTGATCTAACGCGTCGAAATTACCAGCGCGGTCGTTGTCGTATTCTAGGAAGAGACCGTCGTAGTTAAGCTGACCTAAGTAAGGGGCAACCACGTCATAACTTCCTGAGAAGAGGTAGGTTGATTTGAAGTTACCACGGCAGATGTGGGTAGTGACCGTTAAGTCGCTAGGTAAATCGGCAATCGCTGCGTTGATCACTTTGACTGCGTCTTCAGCCCACCGCGTATACTGTGTCGAATCAGCGGTATTGTCGTTCAGTTTACTGATCAAAAATGCCCAAGTCGTGTCATCAAGTTGGATATAGCGGCAACCGAGGTCGTAGAAGCGTTGAATCGTATCGTGATAAGCCTGTGCGAGGTCAGTTAAGTAGGCATCCCAGCTGTCATAGAATTGTGACCAGTTATCACTCCGATTATCACGGAAGAGCATCGTTGGTGAGGGAATCGTCTGCTTAGCTAGAACTCCCGCCGGTACGATTGATTGTAGGTATTCAAAAGCAGCGAAGAACGGATGATCTGGGTTGTAGGCTACCTTGCCAATGAGTTCGGCATTATCGGTACGAGTGTGATCGCCCTTGAATTTATAACTCTGTTGATAGTCGTACTTACCGACACCGGTTAATCCCCAAAGAAAATCTAAGTGCCACCAACTGCGTGAGAATTCACCGTCCGTTACCGCTTTGAGGCCGAGTTTGACTTGTTCATCAACAACCCGTTTGATTTCAGCATGTTGTACTTCGAGTTCTTGTTCAGGAGTGATTTTCCCGGCGGCCAGTTGTTCGTGGGCTGTTTTCAAGCTAGTGGGGCGCAGTAAACTGCCCACGACGTCAAAACGGAAAGGTGCGGTTAAAGTTGTTGTAGTTGTCATAAATATCAAACTCCTTAAATTTTATTGTGAGAACGAAAAAAGCGTCGTCCTGAATAATGTTGTCATTATTCAGGACGACGCATGGCCGTGGTACCACCTGAGTGCTAAGCCGGATCACGCCGACTTACTCAAAACAACTGCATCACATGCAATTGCCAACTAGGTTAACGGCTAGTTAGACCGGTTTTAGCTCATGCAAGCACTCACCAAAGCGAACTGTCCCAAGACCATCTTCATTGGCTAAGCCGGTACCGTTCCACCAACCCGATACTCGCTGAACGGCCACACCAAATACTCATCTTTTAATCGTTCTTTAATTATTGTCATTTATCATAGCGCTAATTATTTTAAGTGTCAAATTTAATTCAAGGCTGGTACGGGTGGGGATAACGGCTAGATAGCAGTGATATAATGCAAGTATTAAACAATTGGGGGATCAATTATGGAGCGAATTGTTCGATTTTTAAAGCATGATGACGTCGACATGTACTTAACGTTGGCGTTATTGATCGTTATCATTTACTTTATGAGCGGCTTTGCCACGGTGATTCTGCTGACAACGATCTTTGCTTACTTAGGTATCAAACTCAGTCGGTGGTTGAATCTGAAAACGCACTTGCCGTATGTATTGGCGGTAGTCGTCGTGTACGTGGTTATATTGGGCCTGTTGATTGGCGCGCTATCCTACGCGGCACCAACGCTAGTTTCGCAGCTCAAAGTGATTCCCAATATGCTGGCTAAGGCAATCACTCATCACCCGGTGCTGAACCGGAATATTGATAAGTGGGTCAATCAGGCTATCCACAGTAGTGAGCTGATTCAAAATGGGAAGTCATTGCTAGTGACGGGTATTAAAGAAGTCGGCCATGTTGGTACCGGCTTGACTCATTTACTGATGGCAATCTTCCTCAGTTTTATTTTTGCTGTTTCACGAGGCCGGATGATGGTCTTTGGTCGGCAATTTATGCAGTCGAAGTTCAAAAAATTCTTCGGTAATGTCTACTACTTGACCCACAAATTCATCATGATTCTTGGCCGGATTATTGAAACCCAGTTGGTCATCTGTACGATCAACACGATCCTGATGACGATTGGGTTT
This sequence comes from Lactiplantibacillus herbarum, assembly GCF_001039045.1. Taxonomy (GTDB): domain Bacteria; phylum Bacillota; class Bacilli; order Lactobacillales; family Lactobacillaceae; genus Lactiplantibacillus; species Lactiplantibacillus herbarum. Next base: position 16,761 of record NZ_LFEE01000040.1, on the reverse strand, counting down.
ATGATCATTGGGATGCCTAGTATCATGGTTCTATCAATCATTGTCTTTATCTTAGGCTTGGTGCCGGTAGCCGGAGTTTTGATTTCAATGGTTCCGTTGACATTACTGGCATTTGCGTCAGGTGGCTTGATACGGGTCGTGTGGATCGTCGTTCTAGTGATTCTGATTCATACGTTTGAATCGTATTTCTTACATCCACGGTTAATGGCAAACCGGACTGATTTACCGGTGTTCGTGACCTTCATTACGCTGATTATTATGGAGAGCCTGTTAGGCGCATGGGGCTTGATTATCGGGATTCCAATTGTGTCATTCTTCTTGGATGTTCTCGGGGTTCAGAGTTCGGAGCCGCAGCGGGTGAGTTCTAAATAAGTTGAGCGTAAAGAGTTCAGTTGCATAGAAAGATACTAGTCGCGTTGAGAATTATTGTCTATTTATTAAATCAGAATATTTTGATTGAAATCTGGCTAATGCTTTAGAGGTGAAGTCGATGGATGAAATAACAGATTGGCAATCATATGTTCAGATTACAAAAGATGTTTCTAGCAACTTTATCAGTTCTCTGAGTGAGAAAATGTTTTCTTTTGGGCTGGGGCTGATGTTACTAGATCAGACCAAATCAGCAATTAGTTTTGGTGTGGAGTCTATTGTGTATCCACTAGTTAGTCTATTATTTTTGGTGCCAGTCGGTAATCTAGTGGATAAATATAATCATAAATTGTTACTATTTCTTAGCAGCGTGATTAGACTGATTGCGTTGATTGTATTTGCCGCTTATATGACAGTCTCCAACGTTAATGGGGCGCTGATTGCAGTAGTTATTTTTTTAATTGTTAATTCGGTCTCCACCAATTTAAATGATACGGCGTATTCGTCATCAATCCATGAATTGGTCAACCAGCAGAATATTCAGCGGTTAAATTCGTTAACGCAGGGATCAATTGCGATTGCCTCGATCCTATCGCCGGTATTAGGTGTTTCGCTGTATAGCCTACTTGGATTTAAAGGGTTGATCTATATCGAAGTGCTAGCTACGATTGGGACGCTCTTGATCCTGATTTCGATGAAGTTTAATGTTGCTGAAAAAGCTGAGAAGACTAGTGTCAAGGCTTCAGCGATGCTGGACTTTAAAGTAGCGCTAACCTATATTAGTTCGCGATATTTAATCAAATGGATTATTATTTTGGCAACCGTGGTTAACTTTGTATTTACGTCACTGACTATTGGAATGCCTTTTATCATCAAGAGTCAGCTCCACCTTGGTAATAGTGCGATTGGTATTTTTGAAATGGGTTTAGCCGCGGGAATGCTTTTAGGGAGCTTGATTATGAGTTTAGTAAAAGCTGATCGTGGCTTTAGCAAAAGACTTATAATCTCTTTCTTAGCACTTGGTTTAGAATTGGCCGTTGTTGGCATGCTGTTTAACTTTGTACAAGATAGTAGGACCTTACTGATTTCAGGGACAGCCATAATGACGATTATTGGATTGACGCTAGTCGTGATGAATATCACGGGCAAGGTAAAACTGCAAGAAACAATTCCAACAACGCTATTAGGACGGGTGATGTCACTAATGACTACTGCTAATGCATCAATCGTACCAATTGGGACACTATGTTATACAGCGTTATTTCAGGTCACTAAAAATGGCAGTCTAATATTGATGGTTAGTGGGATTCTATTGTTCACATATGCCAGTGTGATTATGTTAAAAGCGACCAGTGGTTTTCAAAAAGAACTCGAATAATTTGTCATTGAATCTAATAATCAATAAAAAATATAGCTACTTGCAAGGGCAGATGAATAGTCTGACAATCTTGTGTGGCTATATTTTTTTGCATTAATATAAAAGTTATTTGTTTTCTGGCGGTACCGCATTTTTCACCGTTAAGTTAGTCAATGTCCTATCGCTGGCCGGTTTAGTAAACAACGGAATGGTTTCTTCAAGAACATCACTGAATTCTAACCCATACCAAATAGCCGGTGAGGGGGTGATGTTCTGTAGTAAGATTCGGCCGCCGATTAGCAACCGGTCTAAATGGTGAGTCGCGGGGTTGCTTGCTAGATCCATGATCTGTTGATTCTGAACCACAAACTTAAAGTCGCCAACTTGGCTCGGTTGCGTAATGCCGTAGTGGGTATGTTGCTGGTCGATACTGTTAGTCGCAATCAGACTGGTAACAATCTGCCGTAGATAGAGGTTGATATGCTGTGATTTCCGAAAGCCAAGGTTCAATCGGACCTCGACGATGTTGCGGGTCCCAAGCATATCGACGCTGTAGTCACAGTCGTAGGGCTGATCTGTTTCATTAATCGTGATGAACCAGTAAACAAGCGCACGCTTAGGCTGCTTATCAAGGATCGAGTATAGAATTGACCGTTTCAAGCGGTGGTGCTGATCGACCTTGGATAAATAAACTAGGTTGGTTGCAAACAACGACAAGTGCTCATCGTGACTGAGCCGAATCAACTGATTACGGTAATCAAGGAGACTGATCAATTCATTTGCCTGATCATAGCGCAGCCGACGCCGGTTACCGAAGAACCACGTGACCATCACTAAGAAAATCGCTAAGGTGAGGGCTAGTGTCAGGTAACCACCGTGAATGAATTTGGTTAGACTAGCGATTAAGAAGACTGATTCAAGTGTGCCAAATCCAATTAATAAGAGTAGTGCTAAGCCCTGGTACCCCTGTTTTTGGACCCACTGGTTGAGTAGAATCGTTGTCATCAACATAGTGATTGTAATGGCGAGACCATACGCAGCTTCCATGTGGGCGGAAGTCTGAAATAACCAGACGATTATCAGGGTAACTAAGCAGAGTAACCAGTTGACGGCACCGATATAAATTTGGCTGCGAACGTTGCTGGGATGCTTGATGCGGAGGCGGGGTAAAAATTTCAAGCCGACCGCCTCATCAACTAAGGTGTACGATCCGGTAATCAGTGCTTGTGAAGCGATGATTGCTGCGAAGGTCGCAATAATAATCATAGCGACTTGCATCGAGTGGGGAATCATTTCGTAAAAAGGATTGATGTTAGTTGCGTTGCGCCATGCTGGTAGTTGGGCGTGATTAATGAGCCAAGCGCCTTGCCCTAAATAGTTCAAAATCAAAGCTAGATAGACAAATGGCCAGGTGGCGTCAATGTTTGCTTTGCCAACGTGCCCCATATCTGAGTACAGGGCTTCTGCACCGGTCGTAGCTAGGAAAATGCTACCAAGAATGAAAATCCCCATCCGGTTAGTTGGACTGACCAGTACTTGTAGCGCGTAGATGGGTGAGAAAGCTTTAAGAATCATGGGTGCCTGAGCAATATGAAACAGGCCAAAACCGCCGATCACGGTAAACCAGACGAGCATCATGGGTCCAAATGAGCGGCCAACCACAGCGGTGCCGAATCCTTGAATCATAAAGAGTGCCAGTAGAATAATGCTGACAGTGAGTGGGACGAGCCACGCGTACTGTGAAAAAGCACTCAATTCGGGCAAGTCTTTTAGGCCTTCAACTGCTGAAGTAACGGTTACCGCTGGGGTTAATGTGCCGTCAGCAAGTAGTGCCGCACCACCGAGCAGCGCGACAAAAATTAGCCATTTACCACGATGGCGAACGAGGGCGTACAGTGCGAAGATGCCACCTTCATGACGGTTATCGGCCCGTAATGCAATCAAGACGTATTTAACCGTTGTAATCAGCATTAAGGTCCAAAAAATTAAAGAGACGCAGCCGATGACATAATTAGGGGTGACGTTTTTCAGTGGCCCAGCGTCGTTAATGATGGCATTCATGACGTATAGTGGTGAGGTCCCAATATCCCCGTAGACGACGCCTAATGTAATTAACATTCCCATTAGTGTGCGTTGCTGATTAGTTCTTGTACGCATGGATGGGCACACCCCCGTTTCATTTTGAAGCTGTGCCCATACTATACTAGCTTTTGTGGTGACGGGGTAATAAGACCGATTGAAATCGAGGCTCCAGAGCGATTTTTCACTGATTGTTTAGTTAACTGAACTAAGTTGGGACGACAGATGTTAGGAAATAATTCAGTGAATCTTAAATGAAAATAATCGTCAATGACGTAATTGGTTGTAGTGGGAATTAATGCAATAAAAAAACAGCAGTTAGCTGCTGTTTGGGATGTTGATTAATGATTAACGGTGACGTCGATAGTAGCGGTAAGCCACTACTAGTAAAATGACGATTAATAAGATTCCCACCGCGGCGCGTGGTCCTGCCGCACGTTCAGTTAAGTGAAAGAGGCGAATGGGACCGAGACCGTGAATTGCTAGCATTCCTAACATTGGACGTGCCCTCCTTGAGCGTTATTATTAACTTTTTTATCGAAAAATGCAAAAATTACATTCGTAAAGATTATTATCTTACTACTATCTGCGGTAGAATAAAATTATTATTAAAATTTTAGGTAGGTGCCTGCATTGCAATATATTGAGCCAGTACTATATGCGATTATCGTTTTAAATGCGGCGGCCGCATTTATTACCGTTTTTCGCGATCGCGATCGGGATATTGCTGCGACTTGGGCTTGGTTACTAGTCTTAATCATGATCCCAATTGTCGGTTTTATCGCGTACGCGTTTATCGGTCGGAAATTACCCAAAAACCGGTTATTCCGGTTGCGTAAAGAGACCCAAATTCGTTTGGAAGAAATGATTCAACGGCAACGAGACGCCCTGGGAACTGAACTGATGCCAGCCGATGCGGTTACCAGTTCGGTGCGTGGGATGGTTAGTTTGTTCCTGAATTCTGACGGGGCCTTACTGAGCCGTAAGAACCGCGTTAAGATCTTCACGGACGGTCACGAAAAGTTTCACGCGATGTTCCAAGATATCGAAGCGGCTAAGGACCATGTGCATATTGAATACTACACGTTCTACAATGATCAGATCGGTAACGAACTGTTACATTTACTAGAACGCAAAGCCGAACAGGGTGTTGATGTGCGCGTGCTCTATGATCCATGGGGTTCCATGGGGACTTTCCGCAGCTTCTTCAAGCACTTAGAAGAGCTCGGCGGTCACGCGCGGCCATTCTTGGGCGCACGTTCAGCAATTCTGGACTTTCGTTTGAACTTCCGTGATCACCGTAAGATCGTTGTTACGGATGGTCGGGTTGGCTACGTTGGTGGCTTTAATGTCGGTGACCAGTACCTTGGTCGTGATAAAAAGTTTGGTTATTGGCGGGATACTCATCTGCGCATTGTGGGTTCCGGAGTGTTTGAACTTCAAGAACGTTTCATTCGTGACTGGAATGCCACTGATCCAGAACACCGGATTGTGCCTAATGCTGCGATGTTTCCAGTGATTCGGGTTAAAGGTAACACGTCACTACAGATTGTTTCAAGTGGGCCAGATAATGATGGTCAACAGATCAAGTTGGGCTACATCAAGATGATTATGACTGCGCAACACCGGCTGTGGATTCAATCGCCATACCTGATTCCAGATGATTCAGTGTTGGATGCGATTAAGATCGCTGCTATGTCTGGCGTTGATGTGCGAATTATGGTGCCGGACAAACCGGATCACGCTTTCGTGTACCGGGCAACCCAGTACTATGCCCGTGAGTTGGCGGATGCTGGCGTTAAAATCTATTATTACAATAACGGCTTTATTCATGCCAAGACGATCGTTATTGACGGTCAAGTCGCTTCAGTTGGTTCAGCCAACATGGATTTCCGAAGCTTTAAGTTGAACTTTGAAGTGAACGCCTTCCTGTACGATGCAGACTTGGCGGCTGAGCTTGAACAGTTCTTCCTAGCAGATCAGGAACTCAGTAGCTTAATTACAGTCCAAGACTTTAAGAACCAGTCGTTCTGGTTGAAATTCAAGCAGACTTTTTCACGGTTGTTGTCACCGATTTTATAGGAGAGTGGGCCAGCAGGCTGGTAGAGACCGAGCATTGCGGTTCTTTGCAATCGTTGCTCCTCCGTAGCTAAACGGAGGACTCTGCCTGCTGGTGCACGTTTCAACCATTAATAGTTGTAATGCACTAAGGAGCTATGGCATCTGTCATAGCTCCTTTTTTGTCTGGAATATATTAGAGAAACCAATCCCGAAAATGATTAGAAAAGGATTGATGAAATCGGTTATACCAAGTCGGATTAGCCTCGTTGATTTCATCATAAAGGCTCGTATTGATTTTTGTGAAAATTGAAGTGAGCTGATTGAGTTCTTCGTCCGTTAAGGCATTTAAAAACGGTGGAATTTCAGATGTTTCATGAACGGCAGCCTGTCGACCTTCTGGCGTGATTCGGATAATCGAAACACGCCGATCGGTAGCGGATTTTTCTTTAGTCACGAATTGTTTTTTGACTAATTTATTAACGAATTCAGCGGTTGATTGAGCAGTCAAGTTGAGCCGGGTGGCCAATTCTTTCTGGGAGAGGCCGTCCTCTTGATTCAAGGTTAGTAAAATCTTACCCTGACCCTGAAACTTTGCCTGGCGTTCACCGTGGTCAGGATGTCCCCGATGAGCGATGTCGTTGGCAACGTGTTGGACCATTTCAAATTCCATTAACTTACTGGCTGCAGTTTTTTGTTTGAGTAGATTGGTCATATGAAAATTCCTCCTAAGGTTATTATACCGGCTCACACTGAAAAATACAGTCAGGGGTCCTGAATAAAATGGTTGACGAATTAGTCAGGTGCCCTTATAATAATTTTCATCAGGTGACCTGATTAATATTTTCTGGCAAAAGAGGAATTGAAATGACAAAGGAATATGCAATTGAAGTAAATCATTTAACGAAACGTTTTGGTAAAAAGATTGCGGTGGATGATGTCTCGTTTAACGTGAAGCAGGGTGAAGTATTCGGCTTATTAGGTCCAAACGGTGCGGGTAAAACAACCACGTTACGAATGATGACAACCCTATTGAAAGCCAATCAAGGTAGTGTTCAAATTTTTGGCCACGATACGGTCAAAGAAGGGCGGTTGGCGCGGTCAATGTTTGGCCTGACGGGTCAGTATGCTTCAGTTGATGAAGATATTTCAGCCCGTGAGAATTTACTGATTTTCTCTCGGTTGAATGGGTTATCACGAGCCGCATCAAAACAGCGTGCGACTGAACTTTTACAGGAATTCTCATTAGTCGAGTCCGCAGACAAGGCGTTGAAGGATTTTTCTGGCGGGATGCGCCGGCGACTAGATTTAGCAGTTAGCTTGATTACGCGGCCAGCGTTGATTTTCTTAGATGAACCGACGACGGGTTTAGATCCACGAACCCGAACGCAGATGTGGGCAACGATTCGCGATTTAGTCGCGCAAGGTTCGACGATTGTGCTCACGACCCAGTACTTAGATGAAGCCGATCAATTGGCTGATCGCATTGCGGTGATCGACCACGGCCAGCTAGTTAAGATTGGAACGCCGGCCGAATTGAAACAACAAGTTGGGGGAACCACCTTGAACTTTACGGTTGATCAGACCGGCCAAGTTGCCGCTGCCGTGAAGCTAGTGGCGGCGCAACTAAAAGCAACGGTCAAAAGAACGGGTCAGCAACTGAGTGTGACCTTGAATCAAGTTAGTCAACTAACGCCCATTTTAACGGCGTTACAGCAGGCTAAAATCGCAATCAGTCATTTAACGGTTCAGGAACCATCTTTGGATGATGTCTTCATGGACTTAACCGTTGGCAAGAATTAGGAAAGCAGGAAACTAATAATGGATGTACAAACACACCGTGGTAACTTGATCACGAATACGGCAACAATGGCTTACCGTAACTTATTAAAAACCATTCACAATCCGGATCGCTTTATGGATGTCATTATTCAACCAGTCATGTTTATGCTGATGTTTGGTTACTTATTTGGGGGTGCAATTGCTGGTGGCGTTCAAGCTTATCTACCAACGATCGTCCCTGGGATTTTAATTCAAACGATGCTGTCGGCGGCTTCTGGTTCAGGTTCTCAAATCAGAGAGGACTTGGATTCGGGTGTCTTTGACCGCTTCAAATCATTGCCAATGGCACACATTGCACCGTTAGCTGGCCAACTGTTCGCAGATATTTTACGATTACTGATTGCGGCAGTTGCATCTCTAGCTACCGGCTACGCAATGGGCTGGCGTCCAACAGCCGGTTTTGGCTGGGTGATCGTTAGTGGTTTATTGGCAATCTTTACGGGATGGGCGCTGTCTTGGATCTTTGCGCTGTTAGGATTGATGGCCAAAAATGCGACAATGGTTCAAAGTTTCTCGATGATTACGATGATGGTCTTATCGTTCATGTCGAATGCCTTTATTCCAATTAAGACGTTGCCAAAATTCATGCAGGTGATTGCGAACTTGAACCCGGTTACGTATGTGATTACGGCGATCCGTCAAATTTTAGCAACGGGTAGTTGGACGCATGAAGCCGTCTTAGTTCTGATCTTTGGGATTGGTATCGTGATCGTCTTCGCACCGCTGACTGTCTGGGCTTATAACCATAATAATTAGGGGTGTAGGTTGCTGCAGAGATTACTATTGGAAAATGCTAAAGAGTTTGGGACAAAACCCAAATTCTTTTTTTATCTTCACATATTTACAGTCGAAACGTGCGACAAAAGGCTGCTCCCTCCGCTTAGCTACGGAATACAAACGATTGAAAATGCACAATCATTCGTATTCCTAGGCTATGCTCGGTAGCAACCCGCCTTTTGTCCCACTCTCTTTTTGTGCTCATTCTAAGTATAAGTGTTGTAAATCAGTAATATCAGACTGTGATAAGCCGAGTACTTCCCGGAGATACCCCTGACCATCGCCATAGAGGTCGTCAAAGACGCGGAAAATCATTTTAATGTTGTTAGCCTCAACGGACATGGCCACATTAAACTGGCTAGCAAGGTCGCCTGCGTTAGCCTTAGTGATAATGCTGGCAGTATCCATGTTATCAGCGGCCATGAAGACGGCGTTAGTGAGCAAATAGTCGTCAGTGATAGTCTCGCGAGGAACGTCCAGTGCGGTCATAATTAGAGCACCAGCAACACCGGTCCGATCTTTTCCGGCTGCACAGTGAAAGAGGACTGATTGGTCAGGCTGATCGTTCGCAAGTAGCGTGGTGAATAAGTCTTGCCAGACTTTGACCGGATGACTGTCGGTGATCATCTGGGCATACGTTTGGGTGTTGAAGGCGTCGTCCACGATCATGCGCTTAATCAACCGTTTGAGCCGGTGGTCAAAACGGCGATTATCCGTGAATGGATAGACTGATGTATTGAGATAGCGGGTGTTTTCAGGATAACGGTCGGGTGACATTTGAACTTCGCTGGCTTGGCGTAAGTCAATGTCGTAGCGGAGACCATAGTCATCTAAGTAATTGAGATCATGGTCGCTTAATAGTGACATGCCACCGCAACGAAGCAATTTTTGCCATTTAATGGTTTTACCGGCTGAATTCTCATAACCGCCGAGTTCGCGAAAGTTAATGCCATGCTCTAGGCGTAAGATACGATTGTGTTCCATAGTTGATTACCTCGATTAGTGATTTAACTATAGTGTAATCGTTTTCTTTAGTGCTGTCATGGATTATTAAAGTTATAACTGAGGTTGCTTCTTAGGTGTTTTATTAGGTCTTTAAAAGTAAAACAAAAATAGCTTCCAAACTAATCAATTGACGGATGCCAATTTAGTCAGTTCGGAAGCTATTTTATTAGTTACTAATCACCGTTATAAATCGAATTCTTAACAACGACATAGTCACACTTAGTGATGGCCTTAAGATCACGGCCACCCGCGTATGAGATTGAGGATTGCAAGTCTTCTTGCATTTCATTCAGCGTGTCTTCAAGGTGACCACGGTAAGGGACCAACATCTGTTTACCCTCAACGTTTTTATGTTCACCTTTTTGCGTTTCACTGGCTGAACCATAGTACTGCTTGTAAGTCTTGCCATCAATTTTCAGAATGTTACCAGGTGATTCTTGATGACCAGCTAACATTGAACCGATCATGACCATCGTAGCACCGAAGCGGATCGACTTAGCAATGTCACCGTTAGTCCGCACACCACCATCAGCGATAATCGGTTTGCGAGCTGCCTTGGCACACCAGCGGACGGCAGCTAATTGCCAACCACCAGTACCAAAACCAGTCTTAACCTTGGTGATACATGCTTTACCAGGACCAACACCGACTTTAGTAGCGTCAGCACCGGCATTTTCGAGATCACGAACAGCGGCCGGGGTCGCAACGTTACCAGCAATGACAAAACTAGCTGGCATCACGTCTTTGATATGCTTAATCATTTCGATGACGCTGTCCGCGTGACCGTGGGCAATATCGATCGTAATGTATTCAGGTACTAACTGTTTGGCAGCCAGTTCATCGATGAATGCAACTTCATTATCTTTAACACCGACTGAGATGGAAGCAAAAAGCCCATCAGCGTGCATTTTTTCGATAAATGCTTGTCGAGTCTCAGGTTCGAAGCGGTGCATGATGTAGAAGTAGCCGTTAGCGGCGAGCCATTGAGCGACTTCGTCATTAATCACGGTTGCCATGTTAGCAGGGACGACTGGAATTTTAAAGTTGCGGCCACCTAGTTCAACGGTGGTGTCAGCTTCTGAGCGACTGTCAATAACGCACTTGTTCGGAATTAATTGAATATCTTCGTAGTCAAAAATCTCCATAGCCATGTCGTAAGGACTCCTTTAATTAGCTCCAGATGTCGTGGTCGATTACATTTGTTTGTTCGCGGTCAGGACCAACGGAGAAGGTCGCAATCTTAACGCCAACTAATTCTTCGATCCGTTTCAAGTAATTGCGAGCATTTTCAGGTAATTCGGCTAACGTCTTAACGCCAGTAATATCTTCATCCCAACCAGGAAGTTCATCGTAGATTGGTTTGCAAGCTTCGAGTTCTTTCAAGCTAGCTGGGTAATGGTAGATGGTTTCGCCATTTAAGTCATAAGCGGTACAGATCTTGATCGTCTTTAAGCCGGTCAAGACGTCTAAACAGTTTAAGCTCAAGTGAGTTAAACCAGAGACACGTTTGGCATGACGTAAGACAACGCTATCGAACCAACCGATTCGACGAGGACGTTTCGTAACGGTACCGTATTCGTGAGCGGTCTCACGGATGAAGTTTCCAACTTCGTCAAAGAGCTCAGTTGGGAATGGACCATCACCAACGCGGGAAGTGTAGGCTTTTAAGACACCGACACAGTTGTCGATCTTAGAAGGACCAACACCACTACCGATCGTAACACCACCAGCAACGGGGTTAGATGAAGTAACGTAAGGGTAAGTTCCTTGGTCAATATCTAACATAACACCCTGAGCACCTTCAAATAGAACTCGTTGGCCGTTATCGAGAGCGTCGTTGATAACAACTGAAGTATCGGTAACAAATTGCTTCAATTGTTGACCGTAAGCGTAGTATTCTTCAAAAATATCTTCAAATTTAAGTGGTTCTAAATCGTAAAGCTTCGTGATAATCTGATTCTTTTCAGCTAAGTTACGCTTTAATAATGCAGCGAACGTATCCTTATCTAATAGATCAGCAACACGGATCCCGATTCGTTCGGCCTTATCCATGTAAGCTGGGCCGATCCCTTTATTGGTCGTCCCAATCTTGCCACTAGCTTTAGACTTTTCTTGGGCGCCATCCAATGTAATATGGTAAGGCAGGATTACGTGTGCCCGGTTTGAGATACGTAAGTTATCCGGGTTAACGTCGTTGTCACGTAAGTATTGTAGTTCTTCAACGAGTGACTTAGGATTCAAAACGACACCGTTACCGATTACGGCAAGCTTGTCATGGAAGAAGATCCCTGATGGAATCAGCCGTAATTTGAAAGTCTTACCATTAAATACGATGGTGTGGCCGGCATTATCGCCGCCTTGGTAACGTGATACCACATCTGCTTCCTGACTTAAAAAGTCCGTGATCTTTCCTTTACCTTCATCGCCCCACTGGCTACCTACTACTACAACTGATGCCATACTTGTCCACCTCATTAAATAGTTTAATTATGAATGATTAACAGCAAAGAGTAGCTGAATGTTCAGCACTCCAACAGAAATGAGTATAGCAATTTTAGACTCAGATTGCAACCTTAAAACCGAATGTTCTTGTTTTGACAACTATTTAATGTTCAGCATTAACTGAAAACGGCAGGAAGCTTAACTCATTAAATGACGAACTAATGAAAAAGGAACGATTCTTTTCATTGTTCGTTACTACCAATCGCTATGTGGTTATGCTATAATAATGTTCGTGTTTTGTTGGTGAATAAGTAAATAGAAATGAGGATTAGCAATGATTGATCGTTATACGCGTCCCGAAATGGCCAAAGTGTGGTCATTAGAAAATCAATACCAAGCATGGTTAGAAGTGGAAATTGCTGCGGATGAGGCCTGGGCTGAACTAGGCAAGATTCCAGCCAGTGATGTAGCTAAGATTCGGAAGAATGCTAAGTTTGACGTTGATCGTATCGCAGAGATCGAAGCTGTTACCCATCACGACGTAGTAGCGTTTACTCGCGACGTCTCAGAATCATTGGGTGATGAACGTAAGTGGGTTCACTATGGTTTAACGAGTACCGATGTCGTCGACACGGCACAGGGGTACCGGTTAAAGCAGGCTAACGTCATTATTCGCCAAGACTTACAAGATTTACGTGAAACACTAGCAGCACAAGCTAAAAAATATAAATATACTGTCGAAATGGGTCGTACCCACGGTGTTCACGCCGAACCAACCACCTTCGGACTGAAATTAGCGCGTTGGTATTCAGAAATCAACCGTAATATTGAACGTTTTGAACACGCCGCAGCTGGTGTTGAAGCGGGGAAAATCAGTGGGGCAGTTGGGACGTTTGCGAACATTCCACCGTTTGTTGAAGAATTTGTCTGCAAACAACTGGGTCTACGCGCACAAGAAATCTCAACTCAGATTTTGCCACGTGACTTACACGCCGAATACATTGCTAGCTTAGCTTTAATCGCTACCAGCGTTGAAGTGATTGCGACGGAAATTCGTGGTTTACAGAAGTCTGAAACCCATGAAGTTGAAGAGTTTTTCAACAAGGGTCAAAAAGGCTCTTCCGCAATGCCACATAAACGTAACCCAATCGGTTCTGAAAATGTGACTGGTTTGGCTCGGGTCGTTCGTGGTCACATGATGACGGCATACGAAGACGTGCCATTATGGCATGAACGCGATATCTCGCATTCTTCAGCCGAACGGATCATCTTGCCAGACACGACCATGCTGGTTGATTACATCTTGACGCGAATCAACAAGATCGTTAAGAACTTAACGGTGTTCCCAGAACGCATGGAACAGAATATGTCCGCAACTTACGGTTTGATCTACAGTCAACGCGTATTATTGAAGTTGATCGATACCGGGATGTCACGGGAAAATGCTTATGACTTAGTCCAACCATTGACGGCTAAATCATGGGACGAACAGCTACAGTTCAAACCACTGGTCGAAGCTAACACTGAAATCCGTGAACATTTAGACCAAGCCGCTATCGATGACGCCTTTGATTACCATTATCATTTACGCCACATTGATGAAATTTTTGCACGACTCGGTTTGGATGACTAAATCATAAAATCAAACTAAATAAATACGACTGACTCGCTGGTAATAGCGGGTCAGTCGTATTTTTGTTTCGATAACAAAAGTTTAAAGTTAATTAAATCGCTGAAAGTAGATATAAAACTAGTCGCAACTTTCGCCTCCGGTG
>NZ_LFEE01000040.1:0-3047 GCF_001039045.1 Lactiplantibacillus herbarum | reverse complement strand
TGCGGTCTTGCCCCTCGCCTTGATCCTTGGCACACTTCACCAATGATCAAGCGCGTCCGTGGTGTAATCCCGGCAAAAATCACCGGAATAACGCCACCTTCACAGCACCGCTAGTACTGCCCACCTCCGGCTAAACTGGTTGATACTTGCAATAATTGTGATTAATACTAAGAGAATACTAGTTGGACAATTGAAAAGCTGATAGTTTAAGTCAAATCTAAGCAGACCAAGATCCCCATGGTACGTTTCCCTGGCTGGTGTAGCACTGCATATAGCAAATTTTAGAGATTGGTAATAGCTTATGCTCGGTGCCAAGCCGCGTAGCCGATTGTTGGGAAGAGGCCGGTCAACCGCTCTACTTGCTCACGAGTCATTTTGAATTCAATGGCGGGTAATAGGGCGTTAACTGCATTTTCAGCTTGATCGCTGATTTCTGTAACACCAACTAGGCGACCGTTTTGATCGTGAATTTGCTTGCTTTGAGCAATTGGTTCCTGATCGACTTGATAATACCAGTAATTGGCTAGGTCACTATCAGTCACTTTGAGACCAGCTTTCTCGGCTGTAGGCACCGTCACACCCGCCTGTGCAATCCGTGGCGATGTGAAGACGACGGATGGGATCACGGGATAATCGATTGGATCAGTCGTTTCTCCGGAGAAGAGCTGCATCAAGTACTTCGATTCAAAGTAGGCGGCAGGAGTGACTTTTGGTAAATTATTAGCAACCACGTCTCCAGCTGCGTAGATGTTAGTGATATTAGTTTGCAAGTAACCGTTGACGGGAATACCGTGGCGGTCGTACTTGACGCCAACTTGGTCTAAGCCGAGGTCGTCGATGTTCGGAATACGGCCTGTGGCATCTAGGATCCAGTCAGTTAATAGTTGTTGGTTGTCACCGTAACTAATTTGATATTGATCATCAATTGGAGTGAAAGCTTGGACGTTAGCGTTTCTAATGAAAGTAACACCGCGTTGGCTGAGGTCGGTGATGACCTGTTCAACGTAGGGCTGGTAAAAATGCCGTAACGCCTGATCACCGTGCAGCATGACCGTAACGTTAGCACCAGCAGCGTTAGCAATTGTCGCAAATTCCATACCGATATACCCCGCGCCAATGATGACGATATTTTGTGGTAACTCGGTTAGGTTCATGAAGTCGCTGCTATCATGAGCCAAGGCGGTGCCGGGAATATCTAAACGGTGAGGTTTTAAACCAGTCGCGATAACGATTTTTTCTGCTGTGATGGTTTGATGACTGTCAACGATAACGGTATGTGCGTCTTGGAACTTAGCGCGACCGTGAATGATTTGTGCACCGGCCCCCTCTAAACGGTTAGTCAGATTAGCGGGCAATGGGTCAATGGTGGCCTGCTTGTGGGCAACGTTGGCCGTCCAGTTGATTTCGGGGACTGTGCTGAGAATATGATTGAGTCGCTCGGTCGCACGTTTGATTTTAACGGGTTCATCCAGTGTGATTTTAGCGTTACAGCCGCGGTTGGGGCAGGTACCACCAACCAAATCACTTTCGATAACGCCGACACGGACACCAGTTTTTGCTAGCGGTGTGGCACCGTCAAAGGTCGCGTGCCCAGCACCAATGTATAAAACATCATAATCAAAATTAGTTGCCATAATCCAGTTCCTCCGTTCAATATAATGGTCGTTCCAATTAACTTAAATATGTTGTGCTATTAGTAATAGCCTAACCAGATTTGGAATCATTGACAACTGATACGAATTGCCGGACCTTGGATTAACGCCTATACTTGAATTGACAGTATCGATTAGGAGGACATGAAATGCATGCTTTAATTGCAATTGATTCATTTAAAAATTCAATGACAAGTATCCGTGCGAACCAGATTGTCGCTGACCAGTTCAGCGCACACGGGATTACGTCAACCCAAGTCGCCATTGCGGATGGCGGTGAAGGAACGGTGGCAGCGTGGTTAGCCAATCAGACTGGTGGAAAAGCCATCACAACGGCAACGGTTGATCTGGCACAGCAGCCGATTCAAGCAACGTACGGTTATTTTGCGGATGAACATTTGGCCGTGATCGAGGTCGCCGAAGCGTCTGGTATTCAGTTCTTGACGCCTGAGCTAACGCCGCTGGATACGAATACTTACGGGACTGGTTTGTTGATCAAGGATGCGATTGCTCACGGCGCTCAAAAGATCATTTTGGGGCTAGGTGGCAGTGGTACGGTTGATGGTGGCGCCGGAATCTTACGGGCACTGGGATACCGGTTCTTTGACGCTAATAATAGTGAGCTAGCCATGACTGGGGCTGATTTAGCACGCGTACAGCGGATCGACGCACAACAGGTGTTACCAGCTCTGTCAGCGGTGGCGTTTGTCAGTGCGGCGGATGTGACTAATCCATTGACTGGGGAACAGGGTGCTGCCCGGATTTTCGGTCCACAAAAAGGACTGAACGCTGAATTGATAGCTACTTACGATGATGCCATGGCGCACTACATGACGGTAGCTACCGGAGCAGTCAGTTCTGAAGAAGGCGATGGTGCTGCGGGTGGTATTGGTTTTGCTCTGCGGTACTTCTTGCACGCCCAAGTCCAATCAGGTTTTCAGCTGATTGCCCAAGTCAGCCATTTAGCCGAACAAGTGCAATCGGCAGACCTGATTATTTCTGGTGAGGGTCAAGTGGATGATCAGAGCTTTATGGGCAAAGTGCCAATTCAAATCAGCCAGTTAGCACAGGCAGCTGGTAAACCTTGTTACCTGTTTGTTGGTCGCCAAAAAGGGGCTAACGCAACATTTTCCGAACAGGGTGTGACGGCCGTACTGCCGATTGTTGATCAAGTGATGACATTGGAACAGGCCATGGCAAGCGGCCCCGATAACCTAACGCGGATGGCTGATCGATTGGCTCGGATTATTAGTGCGTCTCGTCAATAAGTAAGAAAATTAATGAATTTAGAAATATGACAAAAAGATTGAAAGTTGATTATTCAATGAAAATGTTGATATGCCTGTGGTCTAAAGGTTAAAACTGGTCACAACTTTCGCTTCCGGTGGTCAGCAC
>NZ_LFEE01000005.1:47726-69464 GCF_001039045.1 Lactiplantibacillus herbarum | reverse complement strand
TTCATTGAATAATTAACTTTCAACCTTTATGTATTAAAACAGTCCGCCGCAAGCTTAAATTGCAACGGACTGTTTAGCTTTTATTTATCTCGTTTAAATAACCACAGTGCTCGGTGACCCTCAGCTTTATGCACCCGCGTATTGACCACTTGTAACAGCTGCAGGATGGTGAAAATCAGCGAATTACGTTTGCGATAAGCAATGTACTTCGGTTCCCAATCAGTCACGTACTTCTCTTTGTACGAACGTAACCCCTGGAACCCATACAACTGATAGCCGTATTCGTAAATCAAATGCGCCATTTTCTCCTGAATAAAACTATAGCGTGACACCCCAACACCGGACAACGGCGCCATCCCCATATTGAAATAGCTGTAGCCCTGTTCGCGTGCCTGCTCAAATAAATGTACGAAGACCGTATCCATGATTCCGGACGGAGCTTCCGTACTGGAACGCATCAGATCAATCGAAGTCGTCTGGTCATTCCCTTGTGGCATCACATTAGCAAACGCAACAATCTGATGTTCAGGATTATAAACAACTGCAACGGGCGCCTGATTCAAATAGTATTCGTCAAAGAATCCAAGTGAAAAGCCCTTCTCCGTTTCGCCCGCTAACCAACTGTCAGAGACTGCTCGCAATTCAGCCATCACTTCAGCCGTAAATGGCGGTTGCAGGAGTTCAAATTGATAATTGTCCCGACTGAACTTATTCATCAGGGCGCGTTCACCACGTAGCCGCTTACCAGCTAAACTGAAGTCAGCTAACTTAACGTGGCCCTCTTCACCCGTCTTGATGAAATCAAAGCCCATTTCGTGTAACCGCATCGTCAGTGTTTCACTGATTTCATAGAAGACCAGCGAACAACCGTCACTGTCAGCGTCATCCATAAATTGTTCCAAACTAGCCTGTAAGTAGGCCTGGTTACCAAATGGTTCACCCATAATAATCAGTTTATCTGCTTTTTGTTGGTAAAGAAAGACGACCTGATCTTCACCGTCAACCTGATAGTAATAGGCTAGTTTATCGTTTAAATAAGCTAGATGTGAAATCTCATTACCGCCATAGGTAGCGATAACGTGGCGAACCCGGTCCGCAGCCATCGTCTGTCGTAGCCGTTCATTATGGCCAGTCGCAAAGTAGCGATACATTAATAGTAGAATCATCGCGGCTAACACTAGCCCAACAACCCCGAAGAACCATAGCTTCTGCGATGGGAAAAATAACGCTGATGGGATCGCATGCCGGTGATGAATCTGAGGCGCGTTATAGACACCGACAATCGTATACAGAATGAAAGTCACAACGTAGACACAGCTCACCCATAGCGCTTGCCCCCAGGATAGCGACAAACGCTCCCGATAATAGGCACGACGCGATAACGCGACAATCGCTAAAACAATCACCAAGAAGATGATGAACTTCAGTGAGATGGCATCGTAAACGACTAACCACCGTATCGTATTTAGGATTGCAATCAGCAGCACTACCACCGTGGGCCAAAATGCCTTTTTAACCCGACCAGCGGTTCCCAATGCAGCACCAATCAGTAGAAAGGCCATCATAATATTACTGGCTTGATTGATGAAAAAGAAGGTGTACGGATAAAACTGTAGAAAGATTTTGTTATTATACGCAAAGTTTGGCACGGTCGACATCAACAACATCAAAAATCCAGAAAAATACAGGAAGACCGTCAACGTCATTTGTGCAAAACGTTGTAGGGCTTGCTTCGGTAGCCCCTCTAAATGAACGTTAAAGCGGTGACCAGTATCGTGGATAAAGAGTGCCAACCCAATGGCAAACGGAATGATGTAATAGAATAATCGGTAAAATAACAGCCAAGCAACCGCGTCCGGTCTCGAAACCCCAACGGCACCTAGGCCAAAGATCATAAAGACGTCGAACGAGCCGATTCCCCCGGGCACCATTGAAACTTCCCCAACGACTGAGGCAATCACGAACAGTGGTACTACGGCAGCAAAATCAATCGGTAAGCCCATAAAGTTCCCAATTAGTAGGAAGAAGAGGACACAGCCAGTCCATTCACCAAACGAGCCACTTAGCAAACGGACAACGTTACCCAACGTTAAGCCTTCAAAAAACTCCGAATCGTTAACCCGTGTAAAGATAAAAATCGCTGGAAAATAAAGGGCGCCACCAACGAGCCAAATCCAATAACTGCCGTACATTTGGCCAATACCAAAGCCATAGACCAAGACTAGCGAAATCATACAGTAGAGTGACAAACCAGAAACTAGAAATAAGGCAATTTTAGAGATTGCAAAGACAATCTGCTTTTTACTAGCCCGGCGATTATAGAAATTGGCCCGTAACGAAGCGCCTAGTACGCCGCCAAAGCCGCCAATATTCGTGAACGTATTCGTGATCCAACCAGCTTTGAAGATATAGCCTAACGAATAGTGATCCGGCAAAAATTTCGTGATCATGACATCGTATGTCAGCATCGGCATTACCGCAATAATCCCAATGACGACCATACTAAGCAGGTGCCACCAACTCTGTGAAGCTAGGGCACTACCTAACTGTTCACCACTGACTTCCTTCGCGATTTTTCCGACTTCCGTAATCACAAACAACAGGACTGAAAACACAAATAGCGCCTTAATAATCCCCATGCGCTTATTTATGGCCGCCCCC
Organism: Lactiplantibacillus herbarum; assembly: GCF_001039045.1. Taxonomy (GTDB): domain Bacteria; phylum Bacillota; class Bacilli; order Lactobacillales; family Lactobacillaceae; genus Lactiplantibacillus; species Lactiplantibacillus herbarum. The sequence goes on along the minus strand of NZ_LFEE01000005.1, from coordinate 66,803 downwards.
ATTTTCTGTAACGTTGCCTTCAAAAATAATTCCCCCATACTCGTGTGTTTGTTCTCATTATCGCAATCTTATGATGTTTATACAACCGTTACAGGAAGTTTGATTGTTTCCTAAAGTATCTCCATCACTAAATAATTACTGAAACATAAGCTACAACGGGTATAACTAACTAATACACTGAATAACACACAAATTTTAAAATTTTCTTTACCCACGTTTTCCACTCTTGTATAATGTATCAAGTATCTATTTTAGGAGGAAATACTTATGCATCATGCTAAAAGAATACTGGTCACTTTAACCAGTCTACTTATTTTAACCGGTTGTACGACGACAACTAAAAGTTCTGATCACGACACGGTTCAAACCAAGACGGTCCGCGTTGATAAACGAACTGCGGCTAACAAAACAGCTTGGGCTCAGGCCAAAGCAAGTAGTCGTGCCAATGCTGCTTCCGCAAAACGGCTGAGTTCTTCGGCTAAGGTTCTGGATGAAGCCACGAATCAAGCCAGCTCGCAGTCAGAGCAACTCAGCAGTAGTCATGAGAGTTCAGTCGCCGAACAGGAATCATCGTCACAGGCTGCCTCGTCAAGCGCTGCAGCCCAATCACGCTCACAAGCTAAAGCTAGTTCAAAAGCTGCTTCATCAGCCAGCTCAGCCGCAGCAGAAGCTAGCCAAACTCAAACCAGTAGTGCGAATACCAGTCGGCAGAATAATTTTTCTGGTGATACCGATACGGCTCAGACTGGCCGAATTGTCGGTAATCTACGTTCTAAGATCTATCACGTCGAAACGGGTCATAATTATCAGATGGCCGGTAAAAACGTCGTATATTTCAGTACGGAAGCAGAAGCTCAGGCTGCTGGCTACCGTAAGTCACAACGCTAAACTCGGAGGAAATTATGGATATCATCGGTTTAATTATACTAATCGCCACCATCTACTGGTGTTGGCGCCTATTTCATCACAAGCACTACCGCGGCAAACAGTGGTGGCGTCACAGCTGGCCCGCAGTCATCCTATTGCTAGTTAGTCTGAACATGATTGGTAGTAATAGCTCGTCATCTCCAACGGTCAAGACTAAAACGGTTACGACGACACACCTAGTAACGGCTGACAATGATTCAAAACTTGCAAAACTACAAAGTGCTAATTCAGAATCTGCTAGTAGTTTAAAAGCCGACGCCAAGTCCTTGGCAGAACAGCAATCCAGTACTGAAAAATTAAAGAAACAAAATCAGACTGATGGCGCAACTAAGACTACTGCCACTACTGAAATCAGTAACGGTAGTAACCCAAGTAACACAGCGTTAGCCAATCAAAAGTACACGACGCAACAAACGATTACGATTAATAACAATCAGCCAGCTTTTAGTAGTGATGAACTTAAAACTGACAAAGGCGCTTGGCAAACATATGGTAACCTTGACCAGTTAAACCGTGTCACCACAGCGAACGCACTACTGAGCCAATCCTTAATGCCGAAAAGTGAACGTACAGCGCTTAATGTTCAGCCCACTGGTTGGCACAACAAACGCATTGCCAGCGGCTGGTTGTATAATCGAAGCCATCTGATTGGTTATCAATTAACGGGGCAAAACAATAATATCAAGAACTTAGTCACTGGAACTCGTACGCTAAATGACCCTGAAATGACCACTTACGAAAACCAAGTTGCGGACTATTTAAAAGCTAGTCCTAAACATTACGTTCGCTACCAAGTCAATCCAGTTTTCAAAGGTAACGAATTGTTAGCACGTGGTGTGCAAATGCGTGCTCAGTCAATCGGAAACAATGATGTCAGCTTCAATGTCTACATCTTCAACATTCAACCTGGAATGACTCTGAACTACCAGGATGGAACGAGTACTGTAAGTAACTAATAATTAAAATCACACAACTCAAAAAGCACACGGCCGCGGACTAAAACTCCCGTAGTCGTGTGCTTTTGGTTTCCAAATAAGTCAGATTTTTCATACAAAAAAACACCCACCCCATACAAGTACGGGATGAGTGTTCGGATGACGTTCCGTTAAGTAGGTTACTACTTAAGGGTAACGACACCACCAACTTCTTCAATTTTAGCCTTGATGTCGTTGGCTTCGTCTTCTGAAACGCCTTCTTTAACCATTGAAGGTACGTTATCAACAAGAGCTTTAGCATCTTTCAAGCCAAGACCAGTGATATCGCGAACGGCCTTAATAGCCTTAACCTTTTGGTCGCCAGATTCAGTTAATTCAACATCGTATGAATCCTTTGCAGCACCAGCATCGGCACCAGCAGCACCAGCAGCAGCAACAGGAGCTGAAGCTGAGACATCGAATTCTTCTTCGATAGCCTTAACTAAGTCGTTTAAATCTGAGATTGAAGCTTCTTTTAATGAAGCAATAATAGTATCTTTTTCAAAAGCCATTTTTGAGTTCCTCCATTTTATGGGAAATAAGTTTTATTTTTTACACCGACAGCCTAAGCTGCGTCTTCGTCGCCTTTTTCAGCAATCGCCTTAACAGCGTATGCAACGTTACGAACTGGTGATTGTAACATGTTAGCAATCGTAGCCAATAATTCTTCACGTGATGGCATAGTAGCGTATTCTTGAACAGTAGCAAGATCAGCAACTTTACCTTCGATCACACCACCCTTTAATTCAAGGGCTTCAGCAGTCTTTGCGAAGTTAGCCAAGATTTTGGCTGGAGCAACTGGGTCTTCTTCAGAGAAGGCAACGGCAGTTGGGCCAGAGAAAACAGATTTTAAGTCTTCGTAACCAGCTTTGTCAGCTGCACGTACCATGATTTTATTCTTGATAACACGCATCTTAACACCGGCTTCACGTAATTGCTTACGTAAATCAGTTACTTGTTCAACAGTCAAACCACGATAATCAACAACAATAGCTGATACGGCGTTCTTCAATTGTTCTGCAACTTCTTCGACTTCTTGTGCTTTAACAGCAACAGTTTCTTTACTCATATAGTTTCACCTCCCAGAATTTTGGTTCTAGGGATTTATAAAAAAATCCCTATGTCCACCAAGACATAGAGAAGAAACAATGTCCTCGGCAGGTAGATTAAGGCCGTAAAGCCACCTGAGTCTTAGGTAGAGATATTACTTAACCTCTAGTAATCTATCACAGATCACCCACGGGGTCAATTGTTTTTAAATGTCAATCCTTAGAATGATGCTAAGTCAACACGTACCGCTGGGGTAAAGGTTGAAGTAACAACTAAGTTTTGAACGTAAGTCCCACGTACTGAGGCTGGACGAGCTTTAACGATGGTGTCTTCAATGGTCTTGAAGTTACCAACTAACTTGTCAGTATCAAATGATACCTTACCAACAGGAACGTGCACGTTACCATCACGATCAGTCCGGTAAGTCACCTTACCAGCTTTTGAATCGTTAACGGCTTTAGTAACGTCCATCGTAACAGTACCAGTCTTAGGGTTAGGCATTAACCCTTTAGGACCAAGTACCCGACCTAAACGACCAACTTGGGCCATCATGTCAGGAGTTGCGATAGCGACATCAAAGTCTAACCAACCGTCTTGGATTTTCTGAACAAGGTCAGCTTCACCAACAAAGTCAGCACCGGCTGCTTCAGCTTCTTTAGCTTTGTCACCCTTAGCAAAAACGACAACGGTTTGATCTTTACCGGTACCGTTAGGAAGGACAACCGCGCCACGAAGTTGTTGGTCGGCTTGCTTTGTATCAACGTTTAAGTTAAATGCAACTTCAACCGTTGCATCAAACTTTGCGAAATTCATTTTTTTAACCAAGTCTACCGCTTCAGTTACATCGTAAGCTTTGTCACGATCAACTAGCTTAGCGGCTTCTTGGTATTGTTTACTTTTCTTTGCCATCTAAGTGTTTTCCTCCTTGCAAATGTGGTTCAAACGGAGATTTCCTCCCACTTGACACATTCATTTTGATGAAGTGTCCGACATACTCAACAGTACTGAAATTAGCCTTCGACGGTGAATCCCATACTACGAGCAGTACCTTCGATCATGCGCATAGCTGCTTCAACGTCAGCTGCGTTTAGATCTTGCATTTTAGTTTCGGCGATTTGCTTAACTTGATCTTTGGTTACAGTTGCAACCTTTTTCGTGTTAGGTTCGCCAGAACCATGTTCAACACCGGCAGCTTTCTTTAAAAGAACGGCAGCAGGTGGAGTCTTAGTGATGAAATCGAATGAACGATCCTCATACACTGTGATCACAACGGGAATAAGCATACCTGCTTGGTCAGCAGTACGTGCATTGAAATCCTTTGTGAAACCCATGATATTGATACCTGCTTGACCCAATGCTGGGCCAACTGGTGGAGCTGGTGTTGCCTTGCCCGCAGGAATTTGTAATTTAACAACGTTAGCTACTTTTTTAGCCACGAGACATTCCTCCTTAGTCCGTGATGTGGTAAATGGAGTTGAGTTTTAACTCCTCCCACGTGAACGTGCATACGTGACGCACGATTGTCATTGTAACATATCTATTTTTCACCAGCAACTACTTTTGACTGATCCGAATATAGAAATTGAACAATTTGGCGATCAACTTCGTAATTCTCGTGCAATCGTGAATGCCGGGCATTCTTACCATGGACCACAAATTCTTGATACTGATCAATCACTGGTCGTAATAAGAATCTCAACGATAACGCGCTGTTTAGTGCAACCGCACCATCACTCTGCGCATCATCACCAATGTTGCCTGCAATATTCAAGTAAGTAATCGTATTGGGCAATCGCTGCAAGGTGCGCAAAAAATAATTATATACTGGTGTTGTTTTAGTAGGCCCACTTGCCGTTAGTGGATGATTCTCAATCGGGTAAGTATTCTGCCCGACCTCACTATCATTAAACGGCGCACCGATTGTAACTACCTTGCGCACCTCTGGTAAATTGACTAATTTTGCCGCGGTAGTCAAATATTGAAACAGGACCACCCCACCCATCGAGTGTGCGACCAGATTCATCGTCTGGACGTGTTCGTGAGCCATCAAGTACTGGACAACAGCTAAGACACCCGCAGCTTGCTTACGAACTGCCACGCGGGGTGTTGCGAAAACCAACTGTACCATTGGCCGGTACGGATCTAAATGCCCCGTGACGTGCGGGTGGTTATGCCGATCAATCATCACAACTAATGATTTATTGGCAATCCCACTCGTTACAAAGCGTTGTAACATGCCACCAAAGGAAAAGCGATTACCCGCGTAACCGGGAATAAACAACGTTACCGCACTGTCATCCGCAGTTCTGGCCACTTCATCTTTTTTTAGGTGCTGTGGCCGCCCATACTGCCAGAACTTATACCCAATTCGTCCTAAGATACCAACGATTAAAAACCCGATGATAACTAAAATCCATTCTGCCAAGGTGACCCACCAGCTTACTTAATTTAAGATTTGCCTAGATAATCTGGTCAACTTGATCAAAGTCTAATTCAGTACTCGTTTCACGACCAAACATGTTGATATTAACTTTTAACTTCATCTTTTCGTTGTCAATTTCTGTAATTTCACCAGAAAGACCAGAGAAGGCACCATCAATAATGGTGACATGTTCGCCAACTTCAACATTAAGTTCGGCGTGACGAGCACTCATCCCGATTTGGTGAAGGATCTGTTCTGCTTCTTCAGGCAATAGTGGCGTTGGTTTACTACCTTGTCCATGTGAACCTAAGAAACCAGTTACTCCTGGTGTATTACGAACGATGTACCAAGCTTGATCAGTCATGACCATTTCAACTAAGACGTATCCAGGGAAGATCTTCTTCATTTCAACTTTGTCTTTCCCATTCTTAACTTCATGGGCTTCTTCTTCGGGAACAACGACCCGGAAAATATTATCTTCCATTCCCATAGATTGGATTCGGGATTCCAAGTTTGAACTAACCTTGTTTTCGTAACCAGCGTAGGTATGTAAGACATACCATCTTTTTTCAACAGACTCGACCATCATTTTTCTCCTTTAAAACTGTCTTTTTGAGTAAAATAAAAAAACCTCGCTCACACGAAGTTTTCTTGCAATGTCACTAGTATAACAAATTATTGGTCAAAAAACCATTAATGCCAGCTAGTTAACATTTGTAATAATAATTGGATAATCCAATCAAATAAAGCGAAGAACGCCACGAAGAATAGTGATGTTGAAACCACTGTCCATGAATCCCGGCGATTTTCTGCCCAGGTTGGCCAAGTCACTTTTTTCATTTCATGACCAACTTGACCGAAGAATTTAAATAAGCGCATGTTCAATCCTCCTACCGCGTTTCACGATGAAGTGTGTGTGTACCACAATATTTACAAAACTTTTTAACTTCTAAGCGGTCAGTTCGATTTGGGTTGGCATCGATCGTGTAGTTTCGAGAACCACAAACGGTACATGCCAGCGCAACTTTTTTCTGTGCCATCGACAAAACCTCCATAATAATTCACGTTTAAGATTAGCATGGAACTTTTAGAATGTCAATTTCAAGCAGGTACCATTAGGACTTGTCGTAACTTTTTTCGACAACGATCCACGGCATTCGCCACGGGTCCAATCTCGACCTGTAACGTCCTGGCAATCAACTCTGGCGAGTGACCAGCCAGTAGCGCGGCAAAGACCTGGCCCTCAAAATATGAACAGATCTCACCAAAGGCAACGACCTGTTCACGAACCGTAATGACATCCAACGTTGAGACTGGGACCATGCGTACCTCGCCTAACGTTTCTTCATCAGTAACGTTCAGAGAAAGAACCTCACCTTCAGGGCAACGTTTGCGAGCCTGTGTCCGGCGAATCTGATCAATGATCTGGTTATTCAATAATAATCGGTAGTACGCACCAAAACTGCAAGCACGTGCCTGCTGATACTGTTGTGCGGCTCGATGAATCGCAATGCGGGCTTCCTGCATCCAATCATCCTCATCAAAATTACGGATATAGTACTGGTGGCGCAATTTCAAAACCACCGGCATGTACTGGTCAGCTAAACGAGCAATACTTGCATCTTCACCTTGTGCTGCTAAAGCGATCAATTGCGATTCGTTCAAAGGACATCCCTCGTTCCTGTTGTTTTCAGAAACCGCACCCCGAAGCATCTGTAATCACAATATACGCGGCGTTTTGAGGATGATCAAGCGAACGAATGTTTTTGTTTTTAGCCGTAATTAGCACGACTAATTACGACATATCTGACTATTAACTTAGCAACTAATCATTACCGATTATTATTAATAACTACTTATGATGATGTTTAACATGGTCGCGTTCTAACTGCTGGCGATACTGGTCCAATGCCGTCAACTGAGTTTCATCCCATGGTGACTTCCGAACCGCACCACGATCTTGACTCCGAACGGCCGTGTGCCGAACTTCCTTCAGAGCTGAGTGCACGCGTTTACGCATTTCCAAAGCGGGTACTCGCAGTGCGCCCTCTGAGAAAATGACCCACTGCTCGGCCTGATCACTCGTAGCCACGGTCACTTGTAGCACCCGTGACTGCTTTTCAGCAGCGTACTTTTCAATATAACTATCAGCCGTCTGATTCTTACTCGTCCAGATGACTTCCAGATCAGCCTGCCGATAACTTTTAGAATTACCGGGAACGTACATCGCGTCAAAAACGACACTGATATTTAGACCCGTAATTTTTTTATATTCTGTCAACATGTCTAATAACTCTTCACGAGCTTGTGGCAACCGACCAGTCTGTTTCAAATGATCCAGTTCTGGCCAATTACCAATCATATTATATGCATCGACAATCAATAATTGTTGTTTCATATTATTTTCCTAGTGGATGCCGTGATGTATAGCCTTGATAGATCAACAGACTAGCCGCAACACTCGCATTCAAACTCTGCACGTGACCAATCATCGGAATCGTCAACATCTCATCGACACCTTTTTTGAGTAATGGTGAAATCCCCTTACCCTCATTACCAATGATCAAGCCAACGGCACTCGACGCATCCCACTGGCGATAATCATTTCCGTTCATGTCGGTTCCGAAGATCCACAGACCAGCTTCCTGCAACTGTTTGACCGTTTGTACTAGGTTAGTGACGCGAGCTACCTTAACGTGTTCAATTGCACCGGTCGAGGTCTTGGCCACCGTACTAGTTAACCCAACGGCCCGACGTTTAGGAATAATAATCCCGTGAACCCCAGCTGCATCCGCAGTCCGCATGATTGACCCTAAGTTATGAGGATCTTCAATATTATCTAGGATCAGGAAAAATGGGGCTTCATCCTTGGCCTTAGCCACTTCAAATAAGTCTTCAATTGATGCGTATTCAAACGCAGCAACCCCGACAGCGACCCCCTGATGGTTGGCGTTGTCAGTTAAGCGATCCAGCTTTTGCTTAGGGACAAATTGGACGATCAAATTACGTTTCTTAGCAATCTTAGCGATATCATTTAAAACATCCGCTTGCAAGCCACTCTGGATAAAGACCTTATTGATCTGTTGCTCACTCTTGATGGCTGCCATCGCTGGATGACGGCCAATCACAAAGTCAGCTGTTTCTTGGTTTTGTTCATCATTATTATTTAACATTGGAAACCCTCCCTTCATCAACTTGTTCAATGCACCAATGTGCAAGTTCCGCAATCCGTTCCGTCTGTGCTGTCAGTTGTAAGTAACCAAAGACGGCTTCAAATCCAGTCGAGATCCGGTACGTCACAACGTCCGTATGTTTGGCTGACGTATGACTCTTAGCGTTACGGCCGCGTTTGAACACGTCGACCTCGGCTGGTGTCATAATATCTTCAACCTGCATCCGTTCGATCAACGCAGCCTGAGCCTTTGCTGAAACGTAGTGCGTTGCGTGGTGGTGTAGCTTCGTTGCTTTCGTAAAACCTTGTTCTATTAAATGTTGGCGAATAAACGGTTCGTACACCGCGTCACCTAAATAGGCGAGTGCAATACCGTTTAACTGCATATAATCAACTTGCATATTATTCCTTTCTAAATCGGACACCCTGAGGCGTATCTTCAAGGATAATCCCCTGAGCCTTCAGATCGTCGCGAATCTGGTCAGACTTAGCAAAATCTTTGGCCTGACGCGCTGCTTCTCGCTCATCGATCAAGGCTTGGATATCGGCATCAGCTAACTCATTGTTGGCTGCTTCATCAAACTCAACGCCAAAGACACTAGCTAAAGTCACCAAGGTATCTCGTAAAGTAGTCAACGTTGCTGCTTGAACTTCCGTCTGCGCCGCATAGACGTTAGCCAGTTTAGCTAATTCGTAAACCGCCGCAATCCCGTTTTGAACGTTGAAATCATCATTCATTGCGGTCACAAAGCTCATCTTCAATGTCTCTAATTGTGCCATGACCGCTTCGTCCGTACCCGCCACAGCATCCGTTAAACGGAAAGTCAGGTTACGGTAAGCGTTTTGCAACTTACTCAAATTATTAGCCGCTTCATCCAAGTTACCTTGCGTATACTGGATGGGCCGTCGATACTGAGTCGTTGCCATAAAGAACCGCAAAATCTGCGGGTCGATCTGCTTGATAATGTCGTGAACCGTCACAAAATTACCCAGTGACTTGCTCATCTTCTCGTTGTCATCACCGACCGTCACAAAACCATTGTGTAGCCAGTAGTGGGCAAAAGTTTTACCGGTCTTAGCTTCACTCTGGGCAATTTCATTCTCGTGATGAGGGAACTCTAGGTCTTGACCACCACCATGAATATCAATGGTTTCACCTAGGTACTTCGTCGCCATTACGGAACACTCGATATGCCAACCGGGACGCCCTGCTCCCCAAGGCGAATCCCAAGAGATTTCACCAGGTTTGGCCGTCTTCCACAAGGCAAAATCAATCGGATCTTCCTTACGATTAGTCTCTTCATCCGCCGTATGCTGGCTAGCACCGACTTCGAGATCATCAATTCGTTGATCAGATAACTGACCATACTTTTTGAATTTGCGTGCGCGGTAGTAGACATCACCAGCTGATTCATAAGCATAACCCTTAGTAATCAGGTCCTGCACAAACGCAATAATTTCTGGAATGTTCTCTGAAGCCCGGGGATGTGCGGTCGCCGGTTCAATATTAATCGCCGTCGTATCAGCCATGAACGCTTCAATAAAGCGATCAGCGATGGCTGGCACCGTGGTATTATCCGCAGCAGCCCGTTTAATCAACTTGTCATCGACATCCGTAAAGTTAGACACGTAATCAACGTGGTAGCCTAGATATTCAAAATACCGACGAATCGTATCAAAAGCAATCGCTGAGCGGGCGTTCCCGATATGAATATAGTTATACACGGTTGGTCCACAGACGTACATTTTCACGACGCCGGGAGTAATTGGTTTGAACGGTTCTTTTTGACGTGTCAACGTATTAAAGACATTTAGCATACAGGTCATTGCTCCTTTCAATAATCACTTACTTTGATGTTAGTTTACCATGTTCGCCCCGTAAATAAAAAGCGTCCCCCATATCACGAAACTTTCATTCCGTCATACAAAAGACGCCGTGTATCAAATCACCTAGTACTATCAGTCACCTGTTCATCTAAAATTAGAGTTACAGTGACCTGATCACTTTGATGGTCTTCACACTTTCGCTTGTTCACAAGTCACGTTTACCGCACTCGTGCATCAACCGACGCTTACAATTAAACTTTATTTAGCGAGTTCTGCGATCATCGCATCAAGATGCTTCATCGTGGTTTCGCGACCTAATAATTCAATCGTTTCTGGTAATTCAGGACCGTGCATTTCGTGAGAAACCGCAATCCGGATTGGCATGTACAATGCGCGACCCTTGATCTTAGTATCTTGTTGAATGCTCTTGATAGTTGCTTGAATGGTCGTTGCTTCAAAGACATCGATAGCTTCAACCCGCTTGCGGAATTCTTGTAAGACAGGTAATGCCGTGTCGTTATCAAGTTCTGCTTGGGCTTCTTCATTGATGTCAGCGGGACCATTGAAGAATAAGTCTGCTAATTCAACGATTTGACCCGTGTAGCTCATCTGATTCTTGAATAATGAAACTAACGTCCGCGTCCATTCGATTTGGTTCATGTCTGGACGTTGTGGTAAACGGCCAGCCTTGATCAATTGGCGAATTGACATTGCAAAGACTTCATTTTCATTAGACTTCTTGATGTACTGGTTGTTGACCCATTCCAGCTTCTTACCATCAAAAGCAGCAGGTGACTTGCTCAAACGTTTTTCATCATACATCTTGATGAATTCGCGTTTAGTGAACAATTCACTTTCGCCAACTGGTGACCAGCCTAATAGGATAATGAAGTTCAACATAGCTTCTGGTAAGTAACCTAGTTCACGATATTGTTCGATGAATTGGAGCACCGTTTCATCACGTTTACTTAACTTTTTACCAGTTTCAGTATTGATGATCAAGCTCATGTGGCCGAATTTTGGTGCTTCCCAACCAAAGGCTTCGTAGATCATCAATTGTTTAGGCGTATTGGCAACGTGGTCATCCCCACGGAAAACGTGGCTGATTTCCATCAAATGGTCATCAACAACTACGGCAAAGTTGTAAGTAGGCATGCCATCGCGCTTCTTAATAACGAAGTCGCCACCGACAGTCTTAGATTCAAAGGAAACCTTACCCTTAACCATGTCATCCCAAGCATACGTTTGGTTTTCTGGGACGTGGAACCGAATAACAGGTTGGATACCAGCTTCTTTGGCTGCGGCAATCTTAGCCTGTTTTTCATCTTCGCTCATGCCGGCAAATTCGTAGACGTAATGTGGCATTTCCTTACGTGCTTTTTGAGCATCGCGTTGGGCAGTCAATTCGTCTTCCGTCATGTAAGATTCGTAAGCCTTACCTTCATCAATCAATTGTTGGATCAATGGATCGTAGAGTGATTTCCGTTCTGATTGCCGGTATGGGCCAAAGTCGCCACCCATATCTGGACCTTCATCCCAGTCAATCCCTAACCAAGCCAAATTATCCATCTGACTCTTTTCACCGTCTTGAACATTCCGTTTTAAGTCGGTGTCTTCGATCCGAAGAATGAACTTACCCTTATTGTGACGGGCAAATAAATAATTAAACAATGCTGTCCGCGCATTACCAATGTGTAAATGGCCAGTTGGACTTGGTGCGTAACGCACACGAATCTTGCTCTTTGCCAATGTGATTAACGCCTCTTTCGTATTTTTCATCTAGTGTTTTATTTGGGAAATCGTCTGTACTTAGTTAAGTCAAACTCACGTTAGTATCAAAAATCGTCCCCCACGCACTTGCCTTTCCAGTTTACCATGTTTATCACTAAAAATTAAGATGTGAGCTTGATTTCGTTGCGTGATGAATCTAACTTATTGAGTTGGTTAAAATAATTATGCTGCTAGTTCTTAGACATTCTAATTTAACTCCCACTACAAGGAAAAACTAAAAACCACAGCGCAACACGCTGAAGTAAAGAAAAGACAGCATAATTCAACTGCCATCCATGTGCTGTCTACTCGCCTACCGGGTGGCCCCGACCGCTGCCGGAACATGGTGGGCATCGATTTGAACTAACGCAAACACCGCGTCATTTCAAATTCGAGCCTTATTCTAAATGAGCAAAAAACACTCATTAAGAATAATTTCACCACTGGGCGCGGTCAGGACCACCCTCACGGCTAAGTTATCTTTCTCGAATAGTTACCAGCTTACTGAGTTTTAATTATATTGGGTATTAAATGTTAGTTAATATTAACTGTCGAACTAAGTCGAAACAATGGCAACATTGTTTGATTGCTTTTAAATATCAGTTTTGCCTAGATAACTAGATTTTTCACTCAACTTTAGAATCAAAGCAAAGTTTGTTTATCCCCAGTCACTACTGTCCAAATACGCAATTATGCGCAATTCAGCCCTCAACACTCACTCCTAAATATAGTAAAAGCATAAGTTACGTTTTACATCAAATCTAGCCGAGAGGGGTGCCTGACAACGCTCAGTGGTGAAATTATCGTTAGTCGGCGTAGTTGGCCGGGTTACGATAAGGCTCGTATTGAAGATTGCAGCGAATTTGGCTGTGAGCTTCAATCGATGCCCACCACGTTCCAGCGTTGTCAGGGCACCCCGGCAGGCGGAACAGAACGCCTATTTTGATTTTACAACAAAAAAAGCTAACACCCAGTCCGCAGAATTCGCGCACCAGCTGTTAACTTTAATTCACCCTAATTAATTACGATTGTTGTTTTTATTACTGCGTTTGTTGTCATCCGTATGATCTGGAATACCGCGGTTAGCATGTGCTAAACGCGCAAAGATCATCCGACCAGCATCCGTCTGTAAGGCACTGGTAACGACCACGTCAACCTTTTCGTTGATGTAGAACTTACCGTCTTCAACAACGACCATCGTCCCATCATCCAGATAGCCGACCCCTTGTTGGCGTTCGCTACCATTTTTGACGACCATCACGTTCATCTCTTCACCAGGAATGACCCGTGGTTTTAAAGATTTGGCAAGTTGATTGATGTTCAATACTTGCACGTTCTGGAATTCGATAACTTTGTTCAAGTTATAGTCGTTAGTCACGATGACCCCGTTGACCTTCTTGGCTAGTTGGATCAATTTACTGTCCACTTCCGGAATGTCTTCAAAGTCCCCTTCGTACATCTCGACTGGGATAATATTCTCATCTTGTAACTTGTTCAAAATATCTAAACCACGGCGACCACGAACCCGTTTGATACTGTCAGCGGAATCCGCAATGTACTGTAATTCGTAGAGGACGAAGTTAGGAACTAACAAAGTCCCTTCCAAAAAGCCAGTCTTGATCAAATCATAGATTCGACCATCAATTAAGATATTAGTATCTAAGATCTTATAGTGATGGTAGTTGCGATCCGGTTGCGCATCCGTAATCTCGGGGTCACTTTCCTTCTCACGACGACGAAAATTAAAGACTTTTCGCCATTCATCGATTCGTGTTGTTCCCACCCGAGCGCCGATGTAACCAAAGAACAACATTAAGATTATTGGGACGATCGTGTTCAATAAGAATAATGGACTGCGGTTAAATAATTGCGAAATCAGAACCGCGATCAATAACCCAATAATAAAACCGATACTCCCAAACAATAGCGTCATCGGATTTTGTTTCGATAAATTCTTTTCAACCCGATCGACTAATCGTACGGCAGCATTCGCTAAGAACAGCGAAAGAATCCATAAAATTAACGCTCCCAATAAGAAATTGGTAAAGACGTTGTTCAGCAATGTATTTGGCTGCGACAAAATCGTTGCCCATAAATATGGTAGGTAGGTTAATCCAAGTGTCCCCCCCACGACAACGAATACCAGTCGCACCGTTAACTTCTTCATGGCGTCAGCCCCTTTTTTTATCTAATTTGGCTGTTGTAACGTTAATTGAAGAGCTTCCTTTAAGGTCGCTACCCCAATAACTTCAATCCCATCCGGAATATCCCAGCCTTGCAGATTATTCTTTGGAATAAAGATTCGTTTGAAACCTAATTTGGCCGCTTCACCGACCCGTGATTCGATTCGGTTAACCCGCCGAATTTCACCCGTCAAACCGACTTCACCGACAAAACAGTCACTCGGCCGCGTCTGTTGGTCCCGATAACTGGAAGCGACACTGACCGCAATGGCTAAGTCAATCGCTGGTTCATCCAACTTAACACCACCAGCTGCTTTCAAGTACGCATCCTGATTCTGTAGCATCAGACTCGCCCGCTTCTCCAATACTGCCATAATCAACGAGACCCGGTTGTGATCCAAACCACTGGCCGTCCGTTTGGCATTACCGAAAACAGTTGGAGTGACTAAGGCTTGAACTTCGACTAGAATCGGCCGCGTCCCTTCCATCGAAACCACGATAGCGGAACCCGTTGCATCCTTCAGCCGTTCTTCTAAGAAAATCTCTGATGGATTGGAAACCTCATACAGACCACCCGTCCGCATCTCAAAGATTCCAAGTTCATTCGTCGAACCAAAACGGTTTTTAACTGCACGTAAAATCCGGTAAGTATGATGTAGGTCACCTTCAAAGTACAGCACCGTATCCACCATATGTTCCAAAATCTTAGGCCCAGCAATTGCGCCGCCCTTAGTCACGTGACCAACGATGAAGATTGTAATGCCATTAGTCTTAGCAATCTGCAGTAATTCGGCCGTAATTTCACGAATCTGTGAAACTGATCCGATAGCAGAATCCATATCGGGTTCCTGCATCGTTTGGACTGAATCAATGATCACAAATTGTGGATGCGTCGATTCGATAGTTGAGCGAATATTAGCCATATCCGTTTCTGGATATAAGAAAAAGTCTTCACTCGCCACTGCTAAGCGATCCGCACGCATCTTGACTTGTGACGCACTTTCTTCACCGGTCACGTACAAGACCGCACCACCCGTTTCAGCCAATTGTCCTGAAACTTGCAGTAGCAAGGTTGACTTACCAATTCCGGGATCTCCACCAATTAAGACTAATGAACCTGGAACGACACCGCCACCAAGTACCCGGTTAAATTCTTGTAATTTCGTCTTAACCCGTGGTGTCTTGGTTAATGAAACTTCTTTTAGACGCTGTGGTTTAGCCGTCTTGCCAGCAAAGCTGACCCGTGATTTTCGGTCTGGCTTACTGTCAAAATGTTCTTCGGCTAACGTGTTCCACTCGCCACAGTTAGGACAACGCCCCAAATACCGCGGTGACGAATACCCGCAGTTTGAGCAGACAAACTGAGTTTTAGCTTTTGCCACGTGAGCAGACCTCCATTTTTAATTAATTCTGACGGGTCGCTGAACCAATCATCTTCGTAAATTGCATCATTATTCAAGTCGAGTGCAAAATAGCATAACTTTATTTTACCATTATTAATCGTTAAAGCCGTTAAATCATCCTAGGTTTAACCGATTTTTATTTATTAGTTGACCCAAACCCACCAGAACGCGTCGTAGTCACATCTTCTTCGTTAGTTGCCGTCAAATATTGCGTGAAGATTCCTTGGGCAATTCGTTCACCCTTCTTGATGTGCACATCGCGAATCCCCATGTTGATCAATTGGACGTAGATCGCCCCTTCGTTCTTAGGATTATTGTAGTAATCAGCATCAATAACGCCGATCCCATTTGGCAAGATTAGATTCCGTTTTAACGGATTACTCGACCGGTTGGCAATCATTAAATATTCATCGTCATTCATAAACGCTTTGATCCCGGTTGGGACTAACCATGGTTTTAAAACTTTGGTAGCTGCATCCAAATCTGCTTCCGTACTAGTTTCACCATGATGTATTTGCCACAACACTTTGATAAAGTTCATTTTCCAGATTGAAGGTAACGTAAAATCTTCGGCAGCTTCAAAGTCGTAACCGGCCGCTTTCTTCGTTGTTCGGTATGGTACGTGTAAGTCTGCTTGTGCATATTGACTGATAATTTCAAATCCCCGAGCCATGATTAATTCCTACTTTCTAAGCTTTAATTTCGTGTCCACATTTTACCATACTTTAACTAGCGAGGTTTCGTTGACAAAACCAGCGTTTACCGGTTTAATTACGGTAGATATAAAACCCTTTACAAGGTGGTGAAATCAATGGAATTCACGCGTGAAGCACACCGTTTTTATTTTAATGATGATCAGGGCAAGTTAGCTGGCGAAATTACCTTCCCAGCCATCAATAACGAGCAAACTTGGGTCATCGAACACACTTTTGTTCGCGATGACTTTGGTCATCAAGGTATCGCCGGTCAATTAACCGTCGCCGTCATCGAAGCAGCCCGAGCTGAGCACAAACAAATTCAGCCGCTCTGCACCTACGCTAAGGCTTACTTTGATCGACACCCCGAAGCAGCCGACGTCTTAGTCACTAACACCCAGTCAAAGGAGTAATTCAAATATGAATCAGGATCAGTTAAAGCAACTCGTTGGTCAAAAGGCCGTTGAATATATTCATGATGGCATGCAAGTCGGTCTCGGTACCGGTTCAACCGTTAAGTTCATGGTCGACGCCCTCGGTGAACGAGTCAAAAAAGAACATTTAAACATCGTCGGGGTTTCAACTTCCGACCGAACTGCCGCCCAAGCAAAAAGTCTTGGCATTCCAATGAAATCCGTTGATGAAGTCGACCACCTCGACTTAACCATCGATGGCGCTGACGAAATTTCTAATGATTTTCAAGGCGTTAAGGGTGGCGGTGCTGCCCTACTGTTCGAAAAAATCGTAGCGATCAACTCCGACAAAGTGATGTGGATCGTTGATGAGAGTAAGCTCGTTGATCAATTGGGCGCATTCGGCTTACCCGTTGAAGTAATCCCTTACGGTAGCCAGCACATCTTTGAGAAAATGGCCGCCCGCGGCTACAATCCCGTCTTCCGCAAAGTTGATGGCGAATTAGTCCGGACCGATTCTAATAATATTATCATCGACCTTCACATTGACCCCATCACTGACCCCCACGACCTCGCTGAAGAACTCATTCACATGGTTGGGGTTGTCGAACACGGCCTCTTTCTGGACATGGTTAACACCATTATCGTTGGTCATGCCAACGGTCCAGAAGTCATCGAAGCTCGTCCTTAATTTTTATCCGGCCCAAAACTTGCCGGGTTAGTCGTAAACCGATACAATGAGAATTAGATTAAAGGAGTGTGATCTTTTGAGTAAAGCAATCAGTATGGCACAGATCGCTAATTTCCAAGCAGATCTGGACCAACACGCCGCAGCAAAAGTTATCGAACGCAGCGTGTCTAAGAATGGTATTTTAGCAAGTAGTCAAGATATCCAAGCAATGAACCAGACAACCCCCGTATTTTCAATTGATTTGGATACTGGTGATGTCGGTAACCAAAAGCAGAGTGGTCGTTGTTGGATGTTCGCCGCTTTAAACACGATGCGGCATTCATTAGCTGACAAGTTCAACTTGAAACACTTTGAACTCTCACAAAACTACACGTTCTTCTGGGACAAGTTTGAAAAAGCCAACCACTTCTACGAAAACGTCTTAGCTACGGCTGACCAACCAACTAGCAGCCGTAAAGTTGCTTGGTTGATGACGACGCCTCAACAAGATGGTGGTCAATGGGATATGCTCGTTGCCATCATTCAAAAGTACGGTATCGTTCCTAAGAGCGTGATGCCTGAAACTTACAACAGCTCAAAGTCTGCTGAAATCAACAGCACGTTGAACTTAAAGTTACGTAAAGACGCCGTTGAATTACGCGAACTAGTTGCTGCTGGCACTAGCGAAGACGACATCCAAGATCGTAAGGCTAAGATGTTGAACGAAGTCTACCGCATGTTGGCATACGCATTTGGCGAACCCGTCTCTAACTTTGACTGGGAATACCGCGATGATAACAAGCAGTACCACATCGAACAGAACTTAACGCCACAGAGTTTCTTCGAAAAATACATTGGTTGGAACTTAGACGACTACGTTTCAGTTATCAATGCCCCAACTGACGACAAACCATACAACCACACTTACACCGTTGAAATGCTAGGTAACGTACTTGGCGGTCGCGAAGTTAAGCATTTGAACGTCACGATGGCTGATTTCAAACAACTCGCTATCAAGCAACTTCAAGCTGGCCAAAGTGTCTGGTTCGGTTGTGATGTTGGTCAATCATCCGACCGTCAACAAGGTGTCATGGCAACTGACGTTTACAATAAAGATGAATTATTCAGCGTCGACTTAGCTATGTCCAAAGCAGAACGCTTGGACTACGGCGAAAGCATGATGACTCACGCCATGGTTATTACCGGTGTTGATATCGTCAACGGCCAACCTACCAAGTGGAAGGTTGAAAATAGCTGGGGCAATAAAGTCGGAACTAAGGGCTTTTTCGTGATGAGTGACGCTTGGATGGACGAATATTGTTACCAAGTTGTTGTTAACAAAGAATTCTTATCTGACGAACTCAAATCAGCACAAGCTGAAGAACCAACTGTCTTAGCCCCTTGGGATCCAATGGGTGCCTTAGCTTAATTAAGCCAGGCTTAATCTAAAGACAAATTAAAAGCGTTAGCCGGTCAACTCCATTTGGGAGATTGACTTGGCTAACGCTTTTTAGTTTGTTTATTAGACTGGGGAAAAGTACAATTCACTTTTGCATACTAATTTTAATAGT
>NZ_LFEE01000005.1:11686-47716 GCF_001039045.1 Lactiplantibacillus herbarum | reverse complement strand
CACCAGCAGGCAGAGACCTCCGCTTAGCTAAAAATCAGCGACCATTCCCATAAACAGAATAATCGCTGATTTCACATTAATAGTCGAAACGTGCAAGCTAAGGCAGGGACTTCCGCTTAGCTACGCAAACCTAACGATTGAAAATGCACAATCATTAGGCTTGCTAGGCTATGCTCAGTCCCTAACCGCCTTACCTTGCACTCTTTCAAAATTCATCCTTACCCGTCACCCGCAAATGCTGATCCAAGTGATAGCAAATCGGCACCCCGTTGGCCACCTCTACACCGTCAATGCCCGTGTCGCTAATCTGTTCCAAATATTTGATCAAGGCTCGCAACGTGCTCCCATGCGCCACAACCAACTGATTTTCACCCGCTAATAAACGCGGTGCAATCATATCAGTCCAATAAGGCATGATTCGGTCATAGGCCATTTTAAGACTCTCCGCCCGCGGTTCAATCGTTGCATCATACTTGGTATAACGTCGATCATGACCTAGTTCACTTGGTTCTAACAACGGGGGCACCGTGTAAAAGCTACGTCGCCACTGTTGGACTTGGGATTTACCATACTGTTCCCGCGTCACCTCTTTATTTTGACCGCGTAAAGCGCCGTAATGCCGTTCATTCAACCGCCACGTCTTATATTCTGGCAACCACAGCTGATCGATTTCAGCTAACATGACATTCGCCGTCACGATGGCACGCTTCAACACTGAGGTGTGCACGGCCCCAAATTGGAGTCCGGTCTCCCGCAATCGTTGCCCTGCATGGTGTGCTTGCGCCAATCCAACTGACGTTAACGGCACGTCACTCCACCCTGTATACGTATTATCGCGATTCGCCGTGCTCTCACCATGCCGAACCAATACCAGTTCTGTCATTCTCTTCTCCACCTGCCATCTTCGTTACTCTTATCATAATCGATTTACGGCATTTTTCAAAGTCATCCTTGAGCAAATCACCACTATCTGTGACTAACTAACGAATCAGATTCGACTGCACTACGACCATCAGGATAGGAATCACAATCAGACTCAACAGCGTCGTTTCAGTCACCATTACCGCCGCATAGTCCGCATCCGCCCCATAAAGTTTAGCTACCACTGGCGCATTAGTCATTACCGGCATCGCTGATTGTAAAATAAATACTTGCTTCATCTCAAGTGGAATGGACATTGGAATCAGCATTAATGTCATGAGTACCGGGGCGAAAATAAACCGTCCGAGTAAAATACCGATACTGTCACGATCAAAACGCATACTGCTCAGACCGGCGTTAGCCATCGAGATTCCAATAAAGATCATTGATAACGGCACCGTCAGCCCACCCACGTAGGAGAAATCGTCCATCAAAAAATTTGGTAGCGAAACTTTTCCTAATACTAATAGAACACCGATCATAAAGCCTAATAATGGTGGCGAAAAAATCTTTTTTAACGTCTGCTTCAAATCAAACTGAGCAGCCCCAGTCCCATCACGTTGAATCAGGTAAACACCCAGCGTCCAAAAAATCGTGGTATTCGCCATGTAATAGACCAAGACGTATGGCAAAGCACTATTTCCGAATAACGCTTGGTTGACTGGTAACCCGATGAAGACCGTATTCGAGTTCAGAAACATTGAAGAAAACAATCCCCGATGCCCCTTTTTAATGTTCAGTGCACGCATCACACCGAATGACACCCCAAATAAAATGGCCATATTTAAAACCGGAAACCGCAATCCTGGTAAAGTCGCCAATAATTTGTCCGCCGTAAATTGCTTGGTAATCGTGGCAATCATATAGGCAGGCAAAGCAATCTGCGTCACTAAACGAGCAATCAGTTTAGTACTGCTTTCATTGAACCAACCCCACCGTGCTAATAAATAGCCAATTGCGATCATCACGATAATCGTCATGACACCCTGAATACTATGGACAAACGTTGTTAAAACTGACACACCAATGACACTTCCTTTAAAAGCCAGTGGTTAGCATAAACGCTACTGGCCACTAGCTATCTATGTAAAATAAGAATTCAATGAGAATCAATCAAGTATACCACTATTTTAGGCTAGCTGTTGCCAACTTCTAGTTGAAAACGTTTGACGTTGACCACAATATTACTTATAGTGTTCTATAATTGTGTTATCGTAACAGGCTTAAACCGATTTTGATTATTAAAATCCTTTTAAGTTAATGATTTTTAGAACCAAAAGTTTGCTAAACGTCTTAGAATTAGTATTGGGGAAAATTCAAAATGATGAGGAACGAATATGCCAGAAAATAATAACGATTATCCAATGGGACCACGCCAACGCCGTTATCGAGAACAGCAGCGCTCCCATTTGAAACCACGTAAAAAGCGTCCTTGGCTAATTACCATCTTAATCGCATTACTCTTAGTGATTATCGGTGGTACTTGGTGGGGCGTCAAAACGTGGAACGCCGCTAAGAATACTATGAACTCGACTTACCAATCGACTGGTTCGAAAAAGTCCCGAAACGTGGACGCGGTCCTCAAGAGTGGTAAGCCATTCTCAATCTTACTCTTAGGAACGGATACCGGTGCATTAGGCCGAAGTCAAAGTACAAACTTTTCTGCCCGCACCGATACCATGATTGTCGCTACCATTAATCCGAAGAAGGAAACCATGACTTTAACTAGTATTCCTCGGGATACTCAAGTCTTGATCGACGGTCAGTCTGAGAAAATCAACGCGGCTTACACTATTGGTGGCGCAAGCGGTGCCGTTAAATCAGTCGAAAAATTATTAGATTTTCCAATTGATTTCTACGCATTGATTAACATGGGTGGTCTTAAACAGATCATCAACGCCATGGGTGGTGTTACAATCACGCCAACAATGACCTTTAAGTATGGTAACGCCAACGTTAAGAAGGGCGTTAAGATCAAGCTTAAAGGCGCTGCCGCTTTAGATTATTCACGGATGCGTTACGATGATCCATTGGGTGACTACGGTCGCCAAAAACGTCAACGTCAATTAATTATGGCGATGGTTAGTCAATCTAACTCACTAGGCTCAATTGCTAATATCGAAAAGATTACGAAACAACTTTCAAATAACATGCGTACCGACTTAACTTGGAACGACATGGTCGCCCTCGATACTAAGTATAAGAACGCTTCTCATCATGCGAAGACTTATACCCTTCAAGGGACTGATTCGACGATTGATGGCCTTTCTTATCAAGTTGCCTCATCATCAGAACGTTACAAAGCATCGAAGCGGATTCGCCAAGCACTCGGTTTATCAATCAGTAGCCTGTCAGAATCTGATTTCACTGAAACGGCGTCAATCACCACTAGCAGCAGTAGTTCATCAAGTTCAAGTAGTAGTTCCACAACCACTACTACGGACGGAACGACCACTGATGGTACAACAACTGACGGTACAGGTACGACGACCTATGGCACCAGTACTACACAGGATACAACGACCACACAAACTAATCAGTATTAATAAGTCATCAATAGCTAGTAAAAAAGGCGACCCCATTGTGGTCGCCTTTTTTTACTAGCTATTTTAATTAACTGGCCACGTTGCCAGGAATTGTTGGAACTTAGCTTCCCGCTGTGCAACGACTTCAACTGCACTGAGAGTTAATACCGATTCTAATTGTTGGTTGATGGATTGAATAATCAGCTGAATCAAATCAGCGTCATCGTGTTCAATCACCTGATCAACTAACCCCCGCTGTTGCAGGACTTCAGCTGTCATCGGTAACAGATCAATGGCCTCACTGATGGTCTGTTGACCGTGCAGGATTGCCGTGACCGCTTCCGGTGACGCTACGTTGAATAAACTGTCGTCTAGCATCACGATTCGATTGGCATTCGCAAACGCCAACGCACCACCACTATGGCCCTCACCCAAGAAAACAACGAGGTTGGGGACCGTTAACTGACCGGTAGCGGCAATCAAATCCGCTATGGCTTGACTCTGACCATAGCGTTCCGACTGCGGACTAGCATCTGCCCCCGGCATATTGATCAGACTAACTACTGGCATTTGAAATTTTTCTGCGTGGGCAACCACTCGTAACGCTGTCCGGTAACCTGGCACTGTCAGCGCACCACCATTCTTCTGGCGGCGGCTTGCAATGTCAGTTCCCCGATCAACGCCCAGTACAGCAATTCGTAATCCAGTCGCTGTCTGTCCAAATCCGGCTGTTAAAGCGTCATCCTGTCCCAATAGTCGATCACCACGTTGACGCACCATTGCTGGCAATAAGGCCTTGATGATCGTTGGCGCACTGATACGATCCGCAGCCCGGAGGCGTTTTAGTCGTTCATCCATGTTGATGGCCTCCTTGAATCCCGTAGCTCGCTAATACCCGGGCTAGATAAGACCGTAGTTGTGGCCTCTCTATCACATCATCTAACATTCCGTTAGCTAGCAGACTGGCTGCTGACTGAAAATCAGCTGGTAACTGTACCGGCATCGTCTGTTGGATGACCCGCGCACCAGCAAAACCAATTTTAGCGCCGGCTTCAGCTACGACCACGTCCCCTTTGAAAGCAAAACTGGCAGAAACGCCACCCATCGTCGGATCCGTTAAGACGGTAATCAGTGGCAGCTGCGCCGTTGCTAACCGTGCAAACTCCGCCAAGATCAGGTTCATTCCGACCAAGGCATAAATTCCTTCTTGCATCCGTGCACCACCCGAGGCAGTGACGACAATCAGGGGTAATTGTTGCTCACGTGCCTGCTCACTAGCATGAATCAAGCGTCGCGTCACGGCCGTATTCAACGTCCCCATCATAAAATGGCTATCCATTACAGCCAAGATGCACGGCTGTGCTTCAATCATGGCCGTCCCAGTAACAATGGCCTCAGTCAGCCCTGTCTGCTGCTGAGCCCGTGCCAATTTAGCCGGATAGTCTGGAAAATCCAACTGATCAACAGATTGCTCAGGCATCGCCAGTGGTGTAAATGACGATTCATCTACTAATTGACTGATGCGCTGCATTGCCGTTAATCGTTGCCAATAATGACAAAATGGACACTGGTGGTAAGTGCCCCACTGCCGTTGATGCACGTGTCGTCCACACGCCGGACATGTTTGCCACGTCCCCGTACTTGGATAATGACTCATTCGTGCACCTCCCAACGAGCTAAGCTATGAATCGAATACTGATCTTGAACATAATCTGCGCGCATAACTGTTTGACGTAAAAAGGCTAAATTAGTCGCTGGTCCAACGATTTGAACCTGCTCCAAGGCAGCCTGCAAATTTTGAACAGCCTGCTGACGATCAGTTCCCGTCACCATTAATTTGGCAATCAGACCATCATACATAGTCATCAGTTGATCGCCCTGCCGATAGCCCGTATCAACACGCACGTCAGCCGGCCACGTTAGTTCCTTGATCAGTGTTTGTTTAACGGGTAAGGTTGCCGTAAGTCGTGCTTCAATTGCCGTGCACTTCGGGTTCAAACCTATTTGCTCATCAAAATCAATCGTCACACCCGCAGCTTGTTTGATCTGCGCCGCTACAATATCAATTCCGGTCGTCAACTCAGTGACCCCGTGTTCGACTTGCAAACGCGTATTCATTTCCATGAAATAAAAGTGCCCATCCGAAAATAAGTATTCAATCGTTCCCAGACTCTGATAATTAGTCGTCGCCAAAAGCTGGCGCGATAAGTCGTAGAGATTCTGGCGCTGTGCTGGCGTGAGAATACTGGCAGGACTTTCCTCCAGTACCTTCTGCTTGTGTAACTGCAAACTACAGTCACGATCGCCAAGAATAAACAACTGCTCGCCCGTCCCTAACACTTGAACCTCGATGTGCCGAGCTCGGGTTAGATAGTGCTCTAAATACATCGCGTCATTCAGAAAAGACGCTGCAGCTTCCTGCTGGGCGACTCGCAATTGCTGGTGAAGTTCATGAGCATCTTGAATCACTCGAATCCCTTTACCGCCACCACCATAACTGGCCTTCAAAACTAACGGAAAACCAACTTGGCCTGCAGCCTGCTTAATTTGTGGCCAGGCCATCCCTTGTATGGATTGACCACTCAATACAGGTACACCTTGTTGGCGCGCAAAAACCTTAGCTTGCGACTTATCACCCATCAGTTTGATTTGGTCTGCCCGTGGACCAATCCACGTGATTCCACATTCGGCACACATTGCCGCAAAATCAGCATTTTCAGCTAAAAAACCGTAACCGGGATGAATCGCATCTGCGTGGGTATTAATCGCTGCCATTAAAATCGCCTCAGCATTTAAATACGAGCCACTAGTTGCAGCCGGGCCAATGCAGACAACCTCATCGGCAAGCTCAGTATACCAAGCACCACGATCAGCCGTTGAGCAGACCGCTACCGTTTTAATATTCAATTGTTGACAGGCCCTAATAATCCGCACGGCAATTTCGCCGCGATTCGCGATTAACAGCTTGCGAAACATACCTACCGATCCCTTCGCATTTCAAATAACGGTTGTTCATATTCAACGGTCGCGTTGTCCGCCACCAAAACAGTTGCTAACGTCCCATCCATGGGGCTCGTCAATGGGTTAAAGAGTTTCATACTCTCGATTTGACCCAATTCTTGTCCCTTGGTGACCGTCTGACCAGCTTCTAAGCCCTGCGCCAAATGAACGACACCGACCATGGGACTAGTGATTGTTTCCGTATTCTCATCCGTTGCTGACACTTGATCAGCAGTTGCCACTGGACGCGCTGCTTCATTACCACTCGGTTTAGTCACTTCAATCTCTAAGTCACCAGCTTTGACCCGAATCTGCTGGTAGCCCTGCCGTGCATACTTCTCTACTAATCGGTCTAAATCGCTTAATTCCATCTCTACACCCCTACTTCTTGATCAGAACTGAACCATAGGCTAACCCACCGCCAAAAGCGGTTAATAAGGTCGTGCCATCCAAGGTATCGAACACTTCGGCCAATGCCATCGCAACTCCAGCTGAAGACGTATTCCCGAATTTTTCTACGTTATGTGGGAATTTCGCGATTGGCAACTCTAACGCCACCGCGATCTGTTCAATAATCCGCAAGTTAGCTTGGTGACAGATCACATACTGTAAGTCTGCTGGCTGCAGGTCCGCACTAGCAATTACACTTTGCATCTGCTTCGGTACCACCGTCGTTGCAAATTGGAAAACGTCACGCCCAGCTTGATAGAAGGCATCCGTCTGTGGGTAATTGTCAGCTGCGATTTTAGTAATCGGTTGAACACGGCCTGAATGAATCACCGTTGCGTTGCCTTGCGTTTGCAGTTTTTCTGCGATGATACTGTTCTCTTGCGGATCAGTCGTTGCTTGGAGGAGCGCGCCACCAGCACCGTCACCAAAAAAGACAGCTGCGGTCCGGTCCTGAAAATCCATCATTTTTGAATTAACTTCCGCACTGATCACCATGACATTTTGATACTGACCACTACGAATAAATTTATCCGCCGTAGCAAGTCCAAAGGTGAAGCCCGCACAGGCCGCACTGAGGTCAAAGGCAAACGCATTCGTTGCACCAATGTTAGCTTGTACCAGACATGCAGTTGCTGGGGTTAACGCATCCGGCGTGATCGTGCTCACAATGATCAGGTCAATTGCGCTAGCTGCCACACCACTCTTATCTAAAAGTTGTTGGGCGACCTGCGTTGCAAGATCAGATGTATTTTCACCATTCATGGCAAAGTGACGCGTTTTGATACCAGTATGGGCTTGAATCCACTCGTCATTCGTATCCATAATAGCTGCTAATTCATCATTCGTAACTACCCGCGCAGGCACGTACTGCCCCATCGCGGTCATTTTTGTATAAGTTGGCATTTTCAGACCCCCGCTACTTTCTGTTTCATAAGTCTAATTTTATCAATAAAAGTGCTCTGGTCAAAGTTTCACGGCCTTTTTTTGTCAAAACCTTAGAAACCGTGCCATCTGAATTTAAAATCTAGTCAAAATAGCACTTATCAATTTAATTGCAGCGATTAAAAAAACTACTTCAGACATCTAACAGTCTGAAATAGCCTTTTCGTTATCCTATGAGTCACTTTAAACTTTTATTCACCTAAAGCTGTGAAACCATTCTTAACCAATAACGCCATAATATCGACTTTTTTATCAGTCGGTACTTTTTGTGCAAACACCTTTAGCCCGGCTGCTTGTAAATCATACAGTGCCGCCGCCTCATTCTCGCCAACTGCAATCGCATTAGTCACCATGACCATGCCAGCTGAGAATGCCAAGCTACCAATGTCGATTCCCGTCGCACTAAAATCTAGTCCCCCGGCAACCAGACGCGCCATGTTCTGTGGCGTATCTGTCAGAATTAGAGGCCGTACTTCATCAAATAACGGACTATGGTAGATTTCAATCATCTTATCAACCGTAATAACGTTCGCTTTGACACCCGGTGGCGCTGCCTGAACGATCAACAATTTGCGCAGACTATCCTGAGCGACCTTATCGGAGACGACCAAGATGCGGTTAGGACTCACACTTTTAGTCCACACCGTTGCAACTTGCCCGTGCAGTAGGCGACTATCAATCCGGGCTAACCGAATATCCATCGTCATAGGGCGTCATCTTCCTCACCATCTTGGAGCAATTCCAAGTGTTTGATTCCGATTTTACCCGTTTCCTCGAGGTGTGCGATGACTTCATCCAATGGTTTATCACGTACCGTGTAGGCTTCGATTAACATCGGTAAGTTTAAGCCCGTAATCAGGCCCATCCGTTCAGTGTGTTCAGCGACGATCCGACTAGCCGCATTAAACGGTGTTCCACCCCATAGATCAACTAAAAACAAGACTTGATCATCAGCGTCAAACTGAGAGACAGCCGCTGATAACTTGGCGGTTAAATCTTCTGGCTCCTCATCCAACTGGAAGGTGACCGTCTGAACCTTATTCTGGCGACCAAAAATCATGTAGGATGAATCAACTACCCCTTGTGCAAAACTACCGTGACTGACAACGATAAATGCTAGCATCTAATATTCCCTCCTCGACCATTCAGTATTCATTAAGATACATGCAAGAAGCATGCCAAATTAGTGTATTAATTAACTGACCACTACTTGGGCCTGGTGCGTTTCAAGTAACTGGACAATGTAATAATTCTCCGCTGCTGAGAACGTCAACTGTAACTGTGCCGTTAATTGCTGATTGGCAGCTTGCACCACCGGATACCACTTTGAGCTGACAATATCGGGCATTTCTTCGCTTGGCGCTGAAATATCGTCCTTAATCGCTGTTCGTTCGAGGGCGCCAGCAAGATGCATAATTAGATCGATTCGAAACGCATTCGTCATCGAACCAACTAGGTGTTCGGCGATCAATTCGCTATACTGCCACAGAATCCCCGTTAACTTGCGCGGATTCAGGAACGTGAAGTAATCTCCAAGGTAGCGTTCGCATAGTTCTGGTGTCAATTGCTGACTTTCTTCCACCTTACTCTGAGGTGAATTCATACCAGTCGCTAACTGATCAATAAATTTTTCACCGCCACCTTGAAGCAACTCTTCAAGTGATATAAACGGCACATCGAGGTCAGGTTGAGTGATCCCCGTAGCCGCGATAATTTGATAGTTTTGACTGATTTGTTTGAGGCGCGCCGCCATCTCAACAACTGAGATTGGAAAAACGGTGATTCCCTCAATAAAGTTCTGTGCTAACAAACTATCCAGAATCGTCTTAATCCGTTCAGCAGTACCCACACCGGTCGCGCAAATGGCAATAATGGCACGTTGATCAGTACTGTCATCTGCTGCAGCCGGTTTGACCGGTGTTTCTTGACTCTCAGTTGGCAAATTCCGCGAGATTCGTGAATAGCCTTTAAATCCAACTAGTTCTTGGTACATGGACTCCAAATCGTTGTCGACTAAGCTAGCTTTACGCACTGCTTCGAGGACAACCGGAGTGGTGACCATATCAATCGTCCGCATCGCAATCCCAGTTTCTTCCTGGATACGATCACCAAACGTTGCCAATGAGCCCATATCAACTAGTAGTAGAATCCCTTTACCTGAATCAAGTTCTTCCGCTTTTTGTTTAATATGCTGATAGGCGACGCTGGGATCCATATCAAGTGGCATATCAAACGCTTGGACATCGTAGTCATCTAACAATTGCCCCACCACTTGGGCCATTGACGACGCAGTACTCATACCGTGCGCAGCAACCAATACCCCAACTTTACCGTTGAGCTGCATTGATTTTAGCGAAATCAACAGGATGGCTAAGTAATAGACCTCGGATTGAGGAATCGGCAAATTATAGCGTTCTTCAAGGCCACGTTTCAAAACTTCGGCTGCTTTGATTTCCGCTGGATACTCCTTAACCATTGCGAGCATATCCGAACTCATCTGCCGCATCGGTTTACCGGCCTGAATTCGTTTGATGAACGAACTGATGTGCAAGCTAACCGCGTAGATAAAATTATCCTTGAAGTTATAGCCCAGCATCTCTTGAATCGTCATCTGTGACGTTTTAGTAAAATCAATCACATCTTGATCAACGATTTCCGCCAGTTTATCCTCTGGAGAAACTGCTAGCTGGTTCTGTTTGTAGAAGGACTTCAAATGAAGATTGATATCCGTCGTAATAAACCGATTAATGTGTTCCTTATCGAGTCCTTCACGCCGTAGCAATCCCGCCTTGTCACCAATAATTTCATATAAGTTATAAGGCAATTCATAATTATCGTTCTTATTACGTAAAGGCATGGGGCCGTCATTCGGCTTCACAATCAGCACTGGGTCTAACAATTCCGAGATTGCACCCAATTCGTGGCGATTAGAGGCAACCGTCATCAAACCATTACGAATATTTTGTGGCAAATCATCCATCGTAATGGTGATTTCACTGTCATTTTCAATGCTATTAACAAATCCTTGCGCACAAACCAACTGAATATTCGACTTCAACTGGCCGACGTTACCAAATGTGACTGAGCCCAATAGCGCTTGCACAACGTCTTCCGTTAACCGAATCTGTTTGTTGATTCGATTAGCTTCTAAGGACAACAGCGCTTTCAAAAGTTCTAGGCGTTCCTTAGCTGAACGGTTGTTAAAGGCTGGCAGTTGAATCGTAATCGGAATCCGACGTACGAAGGTTTGTAACAACGTACTCTCAGGATCTTCAGTCGTGGCACAGACTAGGCGCACGTTTGCATGGTGGTTCTTGGACGTTTCACCTAATCGTGAGTATGTCCCATGATCCATGAAGTAGAAGATCATTTCCTGACCCTCAGGTGGCAAACGGTGCACTTCATCGAGGAAGAGCATGCCGCCATCAGCTTCCTGAATCAAGCCATCTTTATCCTCATTAGCCCCTGTAAATGATCCCTTAACGTAGCCAAATAGATGTGACATCAGCAACTCTGGATTATGCGCGTAGTCCGCACAGTTAAACGTGATTAACCCCTGAGGATCAGTCAATACTTGCTGACTTTCAGCAAAACGATACATGGCGTTTGCAAAATAGGTTTTCCCAGAACCAGTAGGACCGATAATCAACGTATTAAGTCCACGAGGCGGATACAGCGTGGCTGCTTTGGCCTGTTCTACTTGATTAGACAGGCTTTCACGAGCACCAATCATGTTATTAAAAATGTCATTGATGCCAGGTGCCATCGTATTAGCAGTTGGTGTAACGCTATGAGCAGGCGTAGCGTTCTGTGCAGATGCTGCTTGTTGATGCTCCCCTGTCACTGGCGCATAGTGGACGGGGCGTCCACTCAACTTCAGTAGTTGGCCTTCCCGTACCAATGTATTTAGTTCCTTACTGACATTAGAACGTGCAACGGTCAGGGCGCTCGCTACCATGGTAGTAGTCATCCCTTCAGCGTCACTATGCTGACAAACATATTCAAAAATCTTAGATTTTCTGGTCAACCTGGCCACTCCTTTAGTCGTTCAACGATTCTGTTAAAGTGAATTAATACACTGTGATACTCTATAGTTTACCACATCGTGTATTGAACCCCTACTCGTATTCTCTGTATCAACCAGCTGGGCTTTTATGACGCCCACAAAGGAGTGTGACAAAGGCCAGTTAGCTTCCGTAGCTAAGCGAAAGTTTTTGTCTTTTGATCACGTTCCAGCTATTACTGTTAGGTACAAAAAAGGAGCTATGACTTATATCACAGCTCCTTTTAGCTTATTTCTTTAAATAATTATCACGATTCTTGCCTTTTAATGCTCGTTTAACAACATCAAAGAAGGTAAGTGACCGCACGATTTTTTCTGGCTTAACATGCTGTCTGACCACTCGTAACACCCGTTTAGGATCCTTAGATGAGAAAGAATACATGCCATTTTTCTTGGTTTTCAGTGCATACCGTGGAATCCAGCGACCTTTAAACATGACTGAAACAACAACACTTTCAACTTCGACCCAAGGAATCTGAATATAGTTACGTGCATTACGCTCATCATAAAATTCAAACCCTCTATCGCCAATCATGATTTGACCGTAATCAGTCATGCCTAGATGTGAGTTTCCTTTAATTACTAATTCTACTTTGGTATTAAGTGATTCGACCATTTAAATTACTCCATTCCTTCTCAAATTATTCCCAATTTAATTATACGGTGTTTGTTGTGTTTACGCAAAACTAGCGCAATTAGTAGACCTACCCTGTTATCACCCTGAATAAAAAATAGATGGACCCCGAAGAGTCCATCTAAGTTTATCAACGAGTCTCACTACGATCTGATGATTCAGATTGCAGTTTCAACAATATATAAATTGCTTTTTACATAACACCAAGAACGTGCATGATAACACCAAAGGCGAAAAGACCGAAGATAATGATGATTGGTGAAACTTTCTTCTTTAATAACCACATACATAAGAATGTAATGATTAAAGCAGCTAAACCAGGAATTAATTGATTTAAGTTATCTTGTAAAGTCGTAACCTTGTACTTGTCTAATGAAAGACCAGCTTTTTGTTGAACCAAGGCTTCTTTGACACCAGCAGCACCCTTTGGTAATTTGTCCCAATCAATGTAAGCACCTGAGGCTTGCTTGATGGTCGAAACTTTAACGGGGCTGAAGTCAACCGTAACCCAACGTTCAATCAAGGCAGGTAAGATGAACATCCCTAAGATAGAAGCACCCTTGGTAATGTCTTGTAAAATACCACCTGATAAATCTTCAGTAATCTTAGAACCGGCTTTGTACCCGAATTCTTGAGTGTACCACATGAAACCTAAACGAATTGCATTCCATACAACGAAGTAAAGAATTGGTCCCATGATACTACCACTTAAAGCTAATGAAGCGGCTAAGGCACCAATGATTGGTTTCAAAGTGAACCAGAATACGGGATCACCAACACCAGCCAAAGGACCCATCATACCAACCTTAACCCCTTGAATCGTAACGTCATCAATGGGAGCACCATTAGCGCGTTCTTCTTCAAGTGCCATCGTAACACCAAGGATTGGTGAAGCGACGTATGGGTGGGTATTAAAGAATTCCAAGTGACGCTTCAAAGCAGCGGCACGGTCTTCTTTAGTTGTGTATAACTTCTTCAAAACTGGGATTAACGTAAATGCCCAGCCACCATTTTGCATACGTTCGTAGTTCCATGAACCTTGAAGGAAGTTAGAACGAACCCAAACTTTAATACGATCATTTTTAGTTAATTGTACTTTATTATCAGCCATTGTCTTTACCTCCTTCGTTAGTATTTATCGATGATATCGCCGACAGGGTCACCAGTATTGGAACCACCACCGTTACCAGAACCGCCCATCTTAGAAAGGTTCAAGTAGATAAGAGCCATGGCAACACCAATAGCACCAAGTCCGATAAGTGTGATTTCGCTAACAGCAGCTAAAACGAAACCAAGAGCGAAGAATGGCCACATTTCGCGTGAAGCCATCATGTTGATAACCATTGCATAACCAACGGCAACAACCATACCACCACCGATTGATAAACCATCAGTTAACCAAGCAGGCATTGCGTTAAGCATTGAACGTACTGGCGCAGCACCAACAGCTAAGATCAATGCAGCTGGGATGGCAATACGTAAACCTTGCATACAGATGGCGATAATTTGCCATAAATCAATCTTAGCAAAACTACCTTCTTCAGCAGCACGGTCCATAACGTGAGCAATCAAAGTTGCTAACGTACGAGCAATGATGGTAAGTAATAAACCAGCAACGGCTAAAGGTACGGCAATAGCAATGGCGGATGAAACTCCGGCACGGCCTTGGCCACCAAGAACCAAAATAATTGCGGATGCAATAGCGGCTAAAGCAGCATCAGGAGCAACTGCGGCACCAACGTTTGACCAACCTAAGGCGATCATTTGTAGGCTACCACCTAAAATAATACATGGTACTAATTGACCAGTAACTAAACCGATCAGCGTACATGCAACAACTGGTTGGTGGAAATGGAATTCATCTAAGATACCTTCCATACCAGCCAAAAATGCTACAATTACGACTAAAATCATTTGAATTGCGTTCAAATTCATGATTTAATCCTCCATTTTCTTCTGATAGTGATTACTTTTGTTCATTTAACATGTTTTGAGCTTTTTTCAAGATGTTATTCATATTGTCCTTACCATCTGAAGGAACTTTACGAACATCGAATTCGATGCCATCTTGTTCCAACTTCTTGTAAGTATCAATGTCATCTTGGTCAAAGGCCAAAACTTTGTTTGGTTGAACTTTACCAGCTGAATGAGCCATTGAACCGATGTTCAAGGTCTTAATTGGAACGCCACCTTCGATTGCACGTAAGGCATCTTGTGGTGTTTCGAATAAGATCAAGGCTTTTTGACCACCAAAGTGCTTATCATCTTTAGCAATCTTGATCATTTGATCGATTGGAATAACGTGGGCATGAATACCAGCAGGTGAAGCTTGCTTGATCATGTTGGTCCGTAAGTCATCCTTTGCAACGTTGTCAGAAGCAACAATAATCCGAGTTGGGTTGATTGTCTTACTCCAGGCAGTGGCAACTTGACCATGCAATAAACGTGAATCAATCCGAGCTAACCCATATTCAAGGCTCCCTGGACGACCTGCGTTAGCATTAGTAGCAACTGCTGCAGTCTTTTCTTCCTTAGGTTCAAGGGCTTCAGGACGAACCTTAACCCCATCCTTAGCAGTTTCGATGATGTGAGTCGCAATTTCGTGTGCTGACTCCATCGAAAGACGTGAAGCATATGCTTCAATCAACATTGGCAAGTTCAAACCTGAAACAATTGCCCATGTGTCCTTGTGTGCTTCAAACAAGCCGTTGACTTGATTGAATGGTGTACCGCCCCAAAGATCGACTAAGAACAAGACTTGTTCTTGATCGTCAAACGAAGCAATGGCTTTTTCTAACTTAGCCTTGATGTCGTCAGGACCTTCGCTAGGCATCAACGTAACGGCTTGAACGTTTTCTTGTTCGCCGAAAATCATTGAACCTGATTGATGAATGCCTTTAGCAAATTCGCCATGACTAGCAATAATAATGCTTACCATCTTTGTACCTCCTATTTTTTTCGTTACAGTCATATAAAACGAATAAATAATATCTAAATTGCCTGTAACTATTTATGTTTTTAACACTGTAAGCGCAATCTTTTTCGCACTCACTAATATATATGCAACTTCCGTGCCAAAATACACTAAAACTAAAATACCGGTTTAAAGCGGTCTATTCCAATACACTATCTATAATACAGTATTAAATTCATTGTTTTGTGTATTAATTAGCGTATTTTTTAATACAAACTTACAAATCGCTAGACTTTTATTAAGTTGTTAGCGAATTCATAATCCGTCAAAAGACAGGTTTCTTGCTAGTTGCTTAGTCTGATTTAAAGAATCACTTTCTTCCATTGAGTAAAGATAATTAAATCTACTATATTAATAGTGCTTCCTTAACCGAATGCTACTAGTTCCTCGGATAGAAGTTCTAGCTACTTACAATGATACATTTAATAGCTGAGACATAGCATTTTTACACCATTCAAGAAAGCGCTTAACTCAATAGATTCATTATAATACGGGGAACCGTGTGATTAAACCCAAAAATCCGTCAAAGTTAGTAATCCAACTATTGCAAGGACGGTTTCAAAATCAGTATCGCTTTTGTCCAAAACAGATGCGATTACAACCGTTCACACTAATAATCCACAACAAAAAACCGGCATCTCAACGTTTACACGTCTCAATACCGGTTCCTGATTCATTAGTGCGGCCAAGAAGATTCGAACTTCCACCGAGTTGCCCCGACAAGATCCTTAATCTTGCGCGTCTGCCAATTCCGCCATGGCCGCAAATAACTCACAAAAATTATTTTAACAAATTTTTGTGAGTCTGACAAGCTTCTTTTATGCTTTTTGTACTTTAACACCCGTTGCATCCATCGGTAACAAGAATAACTGCCCGGTTAATGTCGCATCCGCAGCTAAATGTTGCTGCAAGGTTGCCAACTGACCATAGTCGCCCAGCGTAATAACTGTTGGACCGGCCCCACTCAGATAAGTGCCAGTAATTCCCAACTCATGAGCAATCTGTCGTACATGCGCCAACGCAGGCACTAAGTCCGCGCGATACTGTTCGTGAAATTGATCTTGCTCCAATAACGGAAACGCAACTTCCCAGTTTTGAGTCGCTAAGGCCGCCACTAACGTATTACCCACGCTGCTACCCGCAATCGCCTGCTTGAATGGCAAGTCTTTCGGCAACGCTGCCCGACTTGCCGAAGTTAATAGCTCTTCGTTTGGCACATAAACACTTGCAAACAACGTTGGTAGTGCCAGTTTGACCGCCTGCACCTGTTCATCCAAGTACGTCGACACAACCAGGCCACCAAGTAGTGCCGGTGCCACGTTATCTGGATGACCTTCCAACGTCGTCGCCGCTTCTAACAAGTCAGCAGTAGTCCGTTGTGCACCCGTAAGTTCGTTAGCGAGCACTAGCCCCGCCACAATTGCAGTCGAACTACTCCCTAATCCACGTGCTAGTGGAATCTTTGAATCCATCTGCAGATGTTGCGGATGCAAATCAGGTACTAAGTGTAACGCTGATTTGATAATCAGATTACGCTCATCTGTTGGTACGTCTGCGCCAAACGGATGGTCAATCTGCCAATGATCACTCGGTTGTAACACTTGTAGCGTCAGTTGCATATCGAGTGCTAAGCCGATCGAATCAAACCCGGCACCGAGATTAGCTGAAGTTGCTGGTACTGAAATGGTTAACATTTGCTCACCTACGCATTCTTCAAAACTTTATAACTAGCAAGTAACTGCATATTATCCTGTTCGCCAATCTCACGTGTAATATCAGCCAATTGTTGATCATTCATTGCATGAGTGATAATCACAACGCGAGCATTACCGTCGCCTAACTGGTTTTGAATAATCCGACTGAATGAGACTTCTGCGCGCGTCATGATTGCCGTCAGCTTCATCATCATCCCGGGTACGTCCCGCATTTTTAAGGCGATGAAGTGTGGGTAAACCACATCTTCGGGTGTTGCCAAAACAGTCTCTTGACGATACGAGTTGAAAGTATTCCCATTGGTATTCAGTGCAATGTTCTTGGCAACCGTCGTGATATCACTCAACACACTGTTAGCGGTTGGGAGTTCACCAGCACCCGGACCGTAGAACATCGTATCACCCACGGCCGTCCCAGTAACCATCACCGCGTTATTTTCATTCTGCACCGTTGCCAATGGGTGGTGGTCAGAAACGAGGACGGGCCCGACTGATACTGCGATGCGGTCATCAATCTCTTCCGCAATCCCGAGTAGTTTGATCGTATACCCTAGCTGGTTAGCTTCGGCGATATCTTCCGGACTGATCTTCGTAATCCCTTGTACTTGAACATGATCGAGTGACAAGCTCATCCCAAACGCAAACTGGGTCAGGATGATCATCTTAAATGCCGCGTCCAATCCTTCAACGTCATTCGTTGGATCACTCTCGGCAAAACCAAGGTCCTGAGCTGAACTCAACGCTTGATCGTATGACCACTGCTTAGTTAGCATCTGCGTCATGATGTAGTTAGTCGTTCCGTTGACAATTCCCATGACTCGCTGAATGTGGTCAGCTGCAAAACTGTTGTCGATTGTCCGCAAGATTGGAATACCACCAGCAACACTAGCTTCATAGAAGAGGTCGCGATGATTTTCACGCGCAATCGAAACGAGTTCACGACCATACTGCGCAATCAAATCCTTATTCGCTGTTACCACGTGTTTACCAGCCTGTAGTGCCCGCGTGATATATTCTTTGGCGGGGTGAATCGATCCCATTACTTCGACCATAATCTGAATGGACGGATCATCGATCAACGTCTCAATTTGGTCGGTCAGCTGAACGTCCCCCAATTCAACTTGTTCGTGCTTCTTCAAGTTGTGGACGACCACGCAAGCGAGTTCCAGTTTACGGCCAGTAATTTCTGAAATTTTCGCTTGGTGAGCTTGTAGCATCTTAACAACACCGGTGCCGACTGTACCCAGTCCAACCACTCCAATTTTAATCGTTTCCATCGTAAATCCCTCCATATTCTAAATAGTTAAGCTAATTCTATCGGAAGCCCTGAACTTTAGCAAACCTTTTCACACCAATCGAATCGGGCCTCGACAACGCCCACAAGTATAGCGTGTCGTGTCCATGCGGCGCTTACGATAATAACGTTGTCCGCAGCGCTGACACTGGTACAGATAGCGATAAGCTTGTGTCGTCTTCTGCTTCGGTGTCGGTGCGTACCGTGAACCACCTACTTGGGCCAATAGCCGCTTAAAATCAGTATCGCGGTGCCGATAACCCCGGTGCGCTAGGTGCAGATGATAGTGACACAGTTCATGCTTAATGACCCCGAGCAGAGTGGCTTCATTGAAATCCGTCAGCATCTTCGGGTTAATGTCGATGTTGTGTGATTCCAATTGATAGCGGCCACCCGTCGTTCGCAACCGTGCGTTAAAGTAAGCTTGGTGTAGAAATGGTTGTTGAAAATCTCGCTGGGAGATTTCAACAACCATTTGTTGTAACTGTTCATCAGTCATTAGACTGATCAGCTGGCGCAACCATTGTCAGGGCAATCCGGTGACGTTGTTCGTCAACTTCCTCAACCCAGACCGTGACGATATCACCAACGGATACCGCCTGGCGTGGATCTTTCAAAAACTTGTTCGATAGCTTAGAAACGTGAACTAACCCGTCCTGTTTGACACCAATATCAACAAACGCGCCGAAGTCGACGACGTTACGCACGGCACCTTGTAGTTGCATGCCTGGCTTCAAGTCGCTCATCTTCAATACGTCTTGTCGTAGTAATGGTGCTGGCATGGTGTCACGCACGTCACGACCGGGTTTTTGTAAACTCTCAATAACATCCTTCAACGTTAACGTTCCCACACCCGTACTAGCCGTAACAGCTGCTAAATCTACTAGATTTAACTGTTGGGCTTTGGCTGTTCCCACATCGGTTGTCTTCAATCCAGCCGCTGCTAATAAAGCTTTAGCTGCTGGGTAACTTTCCGGATGAATATCCGTATTATCAAAGACGTTCTTGCCATCAATAATCCGTAAGAATCCGACTGCTTGCTCGTACGCTTTAGGTCCTAGACGGGCAACCTTCTTCAACTGTGGCCGACTGGTGAATTCACCATTGTCGTCCCGATAAGTCACCACGTTTTGGGCAATCGTACTCGACAATCCTGAAATATGCGTCAACAATTCGGAACTAGCCGTATTCAGATTGACCCCAACCTGGTTAACGGCCGTCTCAATTACCGTATCCAACTGAGCAGTCAACGCTTTTTGAGGAACGTCGTGCTGGTACTGACCAACCCCGACTGACTTCGGATCGATCTTAATCAATTCAGCCAATGGGTCCTGTAAACGACGACCGATACTGATGGCACTCCGCTGTTCAACGTGTAACTCTGGGAATTCCGCACGGGCCTTGTCACTAGCAGAGTAAACGGAAGCCCCCGCTTCATTGACGATTACATAATAGACTGGACGGCTGATTGTCTTCAGAACTTGTGAGACAAATTCTTCAGATTCACGTGAGGCCGTCCCGTTACCGATCGCAATCATCTCAACCTGGTACTTTTCAATAAAGGCTTTAAATTCGCCCGCAGCGGCTTCACGCTTGGCATTTGCCGCTGGCTTGTGAGGATAAATCACTAATTTATCAAGGAACTTACCATTAGCATCCATGACGGCTAACTTACACCCTGTTCGATAAGCGGGGTCAAAACCGAGTACGACCCGCCCTTTTAGGGGTGCCTGCATCAACAAGTGATACAAGTTATCACCGAACACATTGATGGCCTGTTCGTCAGCGGCATCGCTCAATTCGTTACGAAGTTCACGTTCAATTGCTGGACCAATGAACCGTTTGTAAGCATCCTGATAGGCCGCCGTAACTAGTTCAACGGCTGGTCCCTGATGTTGACCAACAAACCGAAAATGACAGTAGCGTTCGATACTAGTGTTATCAATCTCAATGCTGACTTTGAGGACCTTTTCCTTTTCACCACGGTTCATGGCTAACACGCGGTAAGGAACCATCTGTTTAATTGGACTACTGAAGTCATAATATTGTTGGTAAACACCCTGTTCATCCAACGCTTTACCCTTAGGTTTAACCGTCGCAACGACCTGCCCACGGTTACGAGTCTCATTACGCACCCAGTTACGAAGACTAGCATTATCGCCAAAAGCTTCGGCTAAGATTTCATGTGCACCAGCCAAAGCCGCTTCCGTATCAGGGACTTCTTCCGCTGCATTCACAAATTCAGCAGCGTGTTCTTGAATACCACTTGCTGGAAAACGCAATAACCAAGCTGCCAGTGGTTCTAAGCCAGCATCCTTGGCAATCGTTGCCTTAGTCCGGCGTTTTTGCTTATATGGGAGATACAAGTCTTCGACGTCTTGTAGTTTTTCAGCCTTTTCGATTGCTTGCTTGAGAGCTGGTGTCAACTGTTGCTGTTCATTGATCAGCTTGATGACATCCGCTTTACGCCCTTCTAAGTTAGCCAACCGATCATAATTGTCTTTGATTTCCCGGATTTCAACTTCATCCAGTTCGCCAGTACGTTCTTTACGGTACCGCGCAATAAATGGCACCGTATTACCCTCATCCATTAAACCTAAGACCGCCTTGATCTGTTGCGGCTTAAACTTAGTTAGGGTCCGATTAACTAGCTTTAGAATTTCATTATCCATTATTTCACCCAATCTTTTTAATCTCGTTACATTATATTATACGCGTTTTGCATTGTATTTCCGCGTAAACCGGCACGGGTCAACAACTCATTCATCATCTGCCATTAAGTCCAACTTGCTTGGCGTATTCATCCAGGATACTAAAAGGAGGCCGCAGCCTTAGCTACGTCCCCCTCCTATCTTTACCGATGTTACATGACTGAACTCATAATGCGTTGCACATTATTAGAAATCCGGCCCATTTCGGCTTCCTGATCCTTTTCAGCTTGGTCAAAGACCGCTGTATCAATCGTTTGCTTCTCGATATCGATACTGTTAGTCATGGCTGCACAAGCATTGGTGTAAGCTTCATACGCCGCAATCAAGTTACGGTGTCGACCGATTAAACGAGCAGGTGCGGCAGCTTTCTTCAATAATGCAAGGTTTTGTTGATACTGTTCAGTCCCATCACTGAATTCCATTTGAATATCATTGAATTCAGCGGGTACCATTTGAGCCACCGCGTCGTTATCAATTGCCTGACGTAGCTTTTCAAATTCTGGGTTCAATTCTTCACCCATCTTTTCAGTACTTTCAATCACCTTTGATAACACTGGCATGTACGTTTGAACCGTTGCTTTTTTCATAAACGTAGCTCTTTTCTTTAGATTAGTTACCTCTATTTTACCAGTAACCACTCACTTACGCTCGACGTAATCGCCGGCGTTGGAAGAACTTAACAATTTCGACAACTACGACCATTGATAAGGACGCAATCACGACAATTCCCCATTGGTAAGCATCTAAGTGACTCACGTGGAAGATGCCGTTTAAGCCAGGCACAACAATCGTCATAGCTAACATGACAAACGCAATCAAGATTGCCCAGTTAAAGAACTTGTTGCGGAACAAGCCAACTCTAAACAGTGATTCATGAATCGACTTCGAGTTAAACGCGTGGAATAACTGAATCAAGCCTAATGTTGCAAAAGCCATCGTCAACGCATCCGCGTGCATGGCAGTTGAGCTTGCGTGCACTGGATAAGTTAACGCTAACCAGTAAACGAATAACGTGATTCCACCTTCAAGAATCCCTTGGTAGAGAATGCTACTGAAGACGCCACCGGAGAAGAAGTTTGAATTACGTCCACGTGGCTTGTGTTCCATGATGTTCTTTTCAGTTGGTTCGACACCTAACGCAATCGCTGGTAAAGTATCGGTTACTAGGTTGATCCAAAGAATGTGGACGGGTGCTAAAATCTGCCACCCAAGCATCGTCATGACGAACAGAGTCAAGACTTCACCCAAGTTAGCTGATAACAAGTACTGGATTGCTTTTTGAATATTGGCGAAAACTTTACGCCCTTCTTCAACAGCAACCACGATTGTTGCGAAGTTATCATCCGCTAAGACCATGTCACTGGCACCCTTAGAAACTTCAGTACCGGTGATTCCCATCCCGATACCAATGTCGGCGGCTTTCAGGGCAGGCGCATCGTTAACACCGTCACCAGTCATGGCAACGACTTTACCGCGTTTCTGCCAAGCATTCACGATTCGGACCTTATGTTCTGGTGCGACCCGCGCGTAAACGGAATAATCGTCAACTTTTTTACCGAATTCAGCATCGCTCATATCGTCGAGTTCTGCCCCAGTAATCACGGCATCGTCATCACCAGCTTCAATAATTCCTAAACGAACCGCAATGGCTTCCGCCGTATCACGGTGGTCACCGGTAATCATCAATGGACGAATACCAGCTGATTTCGCTTCGGCAACGGCTTGTTCAACTTCTGGCCGTTCAGGATCAATCATCCCGACCATCCCAGCAAAGACCAATTCGTTTTCTAACGTATCGGTATTAACCGTCGTTGGTACCGTGTTGATAATCTTATAAGCAAAAGCTAGAACTCGTAAAGCTTGGGTAGCTAACTCATGGTTAGTTGCTAAGATCTGGTCACGACTAGTCTTGGTCAACGGTTGAACGTCGCCGTTTGTTTCAATCTGGGTCACACGTTTGAGTAATTCATCTGGCGCACCCTTAACGGCTACCAAGAAACTACCGTCTGATAATGGGTGAACCGTTGACATCAACTTACGTTCCGAATCGAATGGTACTTCGTTGACACGGGGACGGTCCGTTAACAGTTGATTAACTGGGTAGCCCTGATCCAAGTTGTATTGGATCAACGCCGTTTCGGTTGGGTCACCGGCTAAACCGTCTGCCATGATCTTCGTGTCATTACTTAAAATCATCACTTGCGCTAAACGACTGTCGATTGGTAATTCAGTCGTCCGTGCATTTACCAATTCTTGGTTAACAACCAGTTTTTCAACGGTCATCTTGTTCTGAGTTAATGTCCCGGTCTTATCAGAAGCGATAATGTCGGTACTACCTAACGTTTCAACAGCAGGCAACTTACGAACTAAGGCGTGACGTTTGGCCATCCGTTGAGTTCCTAAAGCTAACGTAATCGTTACGATAGCGGGCAACCCTTCTGGAATAGCGGCAACGGCTAACGAAATTGCCGTCAATAACATATTGATGAGACTTTCTTGACCACGAAGCATCCCGATACCGAAGACCACGGCCGCAATCACTAAGATTAAAATCGTTAATGACTTCCCTAATTGCGTTAAGTTCGCTTGTAGTGGCGTGGTGGTCTCGTCAGCTGCTTCGATCATCCCGGCAATCCGACCAACTTCAGTCTGCATCCCAGTAGCAACAACGATCCCAGTTGCGCGACCATACGTCACGTTACTGTTCATGTAAGCCATGTTGATCCGATCCCCAATTGGTAAATCGCCGGCTTCTAACGTTTCAGCTTGCTTCTCAACTGGCACTGATTCACCAGTCAGGGCTGATTCTTCAACCTTCAGTGAGGCACTTTCAATCAAGCGTAAGTCAGCGGGAACGATATCCCCCGCTTCCAAGGAGACAATATCCCCTGGAACTAACGCGTCACTCTTAACGGTCTGAAGTTGACCATCACGCAAGACGGTTGCATCCGGTGCCGCCATCTCTTTAAGTGCGTTGATTGCTTCTTCAGCCTTGGATTCTTGGAAGACCCCGAAGACTGCATTCAACACGACCACCAGTAAGATGATGATGGCATCGACACCTTCACCGGTAAACGCAGCGATTAAAGCTGCGACCAGTAGGACGATAATCATGAAGTCCTTAAACTGGGCGATAAATTTCTGTAACAATGACGTGGTTTTCTGCTGGTTCAAAGCGTTGGGGCCATATTGCTCCAAGCGCTCCTCAGCTGCAGTTCCTTGTAAACCGTGTTCATCAGTCCCTAATTCCTGATAAATCGCGGGTAAAGATTGTTGGTACTTTGGTTGGTTACTCATAGTAAGCTCCTTTTCTGGCATTTGGCTCTCATTTTCTATTTATCCCGTGAGATAGAAAATGAGACCCATGTATGCACGCAAAATTGTGTGAACATACATAAGTCTCACTATTTAAGACAACACCGGATTGGCTTCTTGTTGACGGCATTGTCGCAGAATATCTCTGCTAGTTACTCCCTTATGAATATAACGTAAGAATATCAGATTCTATTAATTCTGTCTACTAGTTTAACCTATTTCCAAAAACTATCGTAGACGGTAATAGCTGCGTGACGCTTGTGAGCAGTCTTCAGATACCATGCTTCGATCTTAGTCGCCGCATCGTCACTGATGGTCTTGCCTTCAAGGTAATCGTCGATTTCATCATAGTGCACACCGAGCGCAACTTCGTCAGGTAATGCTGGCCGGTCTTCTTCAAGATCTGCCGTAGGTACCTTGTCGTATAAATGCTTAGGTGCATTCAATACGGCTAGCATCTGCTTACCCTGACGTTTATTTAATCGCCACAATGGCACGATGTCGGCACCACCATCACCGTACTTGGTGTAAAAACCAGTTACGGCTTCCGCAGCGTGGTCAGTCCCCACAACGGCACCTTGCATTTCGCCAGCGATCCCGTATTGGACAATCATCCGTTGACGTGCTTTGATGTTACCTTTGTTAAAATCACGAATCGTTAAATCGTTGGCTTCCAAAGCTGTTACCATCGCATCGGTGGCTGGTTGAATATCCACTCGGTCGGTAACGTCAGCCTGCATGAAGTCGATGGCTTCCATAGCATCCGCTTCGTCAGCCTGATTGCCATAAGGTAACCGCACTGCGACGAATTGATAGTGATCGTCGCCAGTTTCCTGACGCATCTCTGTAATGGCCATTTGCGTTAACTTACCAGCTAGCGTTGAATCCTGACCACCAGAAATGCCGAGAACGTAAGTCTTCAAAAAGCTATTCTTCTTCAAGTAAGCCTTCAAAAAATCAATACTGCGCCGGATTTCTACTTCTGGATCAATTGATGGTGCGACGTGTAACGCGTCAATAATTTCAGCTTGTAATGGCCGCATTAGTCAGTTTCCTCCTGGTCTTTATGGTTAACT
Organism: Lactiplantibacillus herbarum; assembly: GCF_001039045.1. GTDB lineage: Bacteria > Bacillota > Bacilli > Lactobacillales > Lactobacillaceae > Lactiplantibacillus > Lactiplantibacillus herbarum. Next base: position 22,099 of record NZ_LFEE01000005.1, on the reverse strand, counting down.
CGGTCACGAACAGCAGTAATGATGTTCATCTTGTGATCGTATAATTTCTGTGACAAATCGACTGGGTAGTCTTGCGGATTCAAGTCCCGCTTATATTCGTCCCAGAGTGATTCCAAGCTTTCAAACGAGTATTCCTTAATCTCATCAAGACTTGGCAAGTCATAAACTTGCTTACCCTGATCATAGATTGGAATCAATACTGGGCGGGCATCAAAGTCACTGACCGTCTTGTTGATATACGTGTAACTTGGGTGGAACATGTAGATGGATTCTTCATTACGAGGATCTTCGTCATATAACGTGACGTAATCACCTTCTGATTTACCATCGGCCCGCTTAGTGATTCGCCAAACTTGCTTCTGCCCAGGTGTCGAAACTTTTTCAGCATTATTCGACAATTTAATCGTATCAACCATCTGTTGGTGATCGTCTTCGATGGAAACCATCTTATAAACGGCACCCAGAGCTGGTTGATCAAACGCCGTAATCAGCTTGGTCCCAACGCCCCACACACTGATTTTAGCACCCTGCATCTTCAAGTTTTGAATCGTCTTTTCATCTAAATCGTTGGAAGCATAAATTTTTGCATCCGGGAAGCCGGCTTCATCCAGCTGTTCCCGCACACGTTTGGACAAGTACGCCATGTCGCCGCTATCGATCCGGACACCTTGGAAATTGATCCGATCACCCATCTCTTTAGCAACTCGAATCGCACTTGGCACACCACTTCGTAACGTATCGTAAGTATCCACTAAAAAGACACAGTCATGGTGCGTCTCAGCGTAAGCCTTGAACGCTTCGTAATCGTTCCGATAAGTCTGCACTAAGGCATGGGCATGCGTCCCACTGATTGGAATACCAAAGATTTTACCGGCCCGCACATTACTAGTTGCATCAAAGCCACCGATATAAGCTGCCCGGGTTCCCCAAATTGCGGCGTCAAATTCCTGCGCACGCCGAGTTCCGAACTCTAGCAACCCATCTTCACCGACAACTGACTTGATCCGCGCAGCCTTAGTTGCAATCAACGTTTGGTAATTAATAATATTCAACAGTGCCGTTTCAATTAATTGACAGGTCGCCAATGGCCCTTCAACTTGCAAGATGGGCTCATTATTAAAGACCAAGTCGCCTTCGCGAACGGAACGAATGGTTGCATCGAATTTGAAATTTGCTAAGTAATCTAAAAAGGCATCTGAATAACCACCAAGTTCGCGTAAATACGCGATATCAGTTGCCGTAAAATGTAAATTATTGATATAATTAACGACTCGTTCCAGACCAGCAAAGACCGCGTAACCATTTTGGAACGGCATTTTACGGAAGAACACTTCAAACACCGCATGCTTGTTGTGAATCCCTTGTTCCCAGTAGGTTTGGATCATGTTGATCTGATAAGCATCCGTATGCAAGGTAAGACTATCATCCGGATAGATTTGCGTCATGAGTATAATTCTCCATTTCGTAGATAATTACTAGATTTACAGTAAGTTAAGCTTATTTTAGCATTTTTTGTAAAAGTAATGCACTTCAGCACTTAAAAAGTTGCAGAAATTCACGATTTACCTATACTTTAATTAGAATTAGAAAGCGAGGTCGCCTATGTCAGTTCCGTTTGATACGGTTTCCATCTTAGATGTCCCATTTATTAAGACCACTAACGCTGACTTTGTCCAGCAACTTCAACAAGATATTATGAGCCACAAAAATCGGTTTGTTATCACAGCTAACCCAGAAATTCTAATGTACGCCCGCGAACATCCTGATTATCAGCAGGTCATCGCTCAGGCTGACTATGTGACACCCGACGGTATTGGCGTTATTCAGGGCGCTCAAATCTTAGGAACACCACTACCAGAACGCATTACGGGGTATGACACGTTAACCGCCCTGCTCACATGGGGCAGTCAGCATCACCAACGACTTTTTCTGTTGGGTGCTAAACCTGCCGTTCTAGAACAAGTCGTTGCCAATATTCAACGTGATTACCCCGGAGTTGTCATTGCCGGTTCCCACGATGGTTATTACGATGATGAAGCCGCCATTGTCGACCAAATCGTAGCGGCTAAACCTGACATGATTTTCGTTGCCACTGGCTTTCCAAAGCAGGAATTCTTCATTGCCAAGTATCGTCAGCGCTTTGACGCCCTGTGGATGGGAGTTGGCGGTAGCTTTGACGTTGTTGCGGGTGCAGTCAAGCGGGCCCCCATGTTCTGGCAAAACCACCACATTGAATGGCTCTACCGCTTGATCAAGGAACCCAGTCGTTTCAAACGGATGTTAGTTCTGCCACGTTACTTACGATTGGTGAAGAAAATTGCGCGGCAGGAACGGCAGTAATGAGAAATACTGCATCAAGTATGGCTATAAACAAATTAAGTTCTTGATCAAAAACACGGTATCTCAGGATTTTTAAATTCTGGGATACCGTGTTTATTTTTTACAACGTTTTAGTGTCAAAACGGTTCTGTGACAAAAGCCATAGTCGCTTACTGTGCTTCGAATATTAATAGTCGAAACGTGTGAGAAAAGCCAGTTTGTTCCGCTTAACCCGTCTTTCGAATATTAATTGTCGAAACGTGCGTCAAAAGCCAGTTGCCTCCGCTTAGCTACGGAAGCCCAACGATTGAAAACCCCAATCATTCGGCTTCCTAGGCTATGCTCAGCAACTACCCGGCTTTTGGCCCACTCTCCTATTTTTCGAGATAGAATTCAAACCGATTACCAACGTACTGTGTCCGCACGTATTCGAACGGTTCACCCGTCTGCAAGTATGAAATCTGGCGTAAGCGTAACAACGCGTCACCCCGGCGCACTGACAAGTATTCCGCAATGCGCTCTGAAGCGGACATCGCAGAAACCGTCTGTTGCGCCTTACCCGGTACTAGGCTGGCTTTTTCTTCCAGTGTCCGGTATAGCGAACTAGTGACTTCGTCCTTCGTAAACTGTTTAACCAGTCGTTCAGGGACAGTCGCTACTTCAAAACAGATCGGTAAATCGTCGCCGTAGCGAATCCGTTCCATCCGTAGAACTTGTTCGTTAGGTTTTAGCGCTAACTTTTCGCTCTCTGATAAGGATGGACTGGTCACATGGTAAGAGATCGTTTTACTGGATGGTACCTTTCCTTGAGCCAGCATTAGATCGGTAAAGCTGGTGACACCGGACATTTTTTCTTGAACCTTTTGGTTAGCGACAAACGTACCGGCACCGACTCGCCGCTCTAATATTCCCTCGTCAACCAAGGTCTGAATGGCTTGCCGTAACGTCATCCGACTAACATCGAATTGACTAGCGAGTTCTCGTTCAGCCGGGATGCGGTCACCAACGGCCCACCGTCCAGCCTCAATCGCTTGTTTAATTTGGTTGTGAATTTGAATATAAATTGGCGAACTCATGGTACTCATTCCTTACCTCTAATTTATTTAGCTGCTTTGTTACCGTAGCTATAAGTTGCAACAAGGTCTTGGTTACCGTCTAAGATGTTGATATCTGCATCTTTGCCAGCTTCCAAAGTTCCTTTATTCGTTAAGCCGAATTCACGAGCTTGGTTAACTGAAGACATCGTAACGGCGTCAGCAATTCCACAACCAGTGAATTTTTGAATATTCTTGAAGGCGTTGATGAAAGTTAAGACAGAACCAGCTAAGTTACCTTCTTCAAGGCGAGCTTGACCATCCTTAACAATCACTTTTTGGCCACCTAATTCACTGATACCATCGGGTTCGCCCTTGGCGCGCATTGAGTCGGTCACAAGTTCGATCCGGTCAACACCCTTTTGTTCATAAGCGAGTTTGATCATATCGGGAACGATATGGAAACCGTCACAGATCAATTCACAGTACATGTTATTTTCAAGCATGGCATGACCCGTAACACCGGGTTCGCGGTGCTTGAATTCACGTTGCGCATTGTATAAATGAGTGACGTGGGTTGCTTTACTTGCTAATAACTGTTCACGAGTTGCGTTACTGTGACCAACAGAAGGCACGATACCATTTTCCAAACAGTACTTTTCAAATTCACGCGAACCAGGATCTTCTGGTGCGTAGGTGATTAACTTAACGCGACCACCAGATAATTTATTCCAGTTGTCTAATAAGTCAACGTTAGGATCCTTGATGTACTTTTCAGGTTGGGCACCCTTAAAGGATGCGGAGATAAATGGTCCTTCCAAATGAACCCCCTGAATAACTGGGTTTTCATCGGCTGCCTTGTTGATACCTTCCATTGAGTGGTCAAGATTTTCATTGGATTGGGTCATTGTCGTACAGAAGTATGACGTAATCCCTTCACGGGCAACCATATCATTAACCATTTCGTTAATTTCAGCTGGGTTACCGTCCATTGCATCAAAACTATAACCACCATGGCTATGAACATCAATAAAGCCCGGTACAATCGTCTTGCCACTGACAAATTCGATATCATCATCAGGTTGGGCAACGTAATCATCCATTGGACCAACCGCTTCAATTTCCTTACCGAAACGAATGTAGCCGTCATCGATCTTTTCTAGCCCCGTATAAATGATGGCATGTTTTAAAACTTTGCTCATGAACAATTCCTCCTTGGATTTACTGGTTTTATTATAATCGGTATAGACCAAACATGCAACCACCAGTCCCAAGTAATTTGTTATTCGCCCAGTTCTTTAGCAATCGTTGCGTCGATTCCTTTGACAACAGCAGTCATAAAGCCCGCCTCTTCCATTGCCAATAGACCGGCTACCGTCGTACCACCTGGTGAAGAAACTTGATCGATCAAGTCGAACGGAATCTTATCAGACTTCAAAACCATTTCAGCACTACCAAGTGTGGCTTGAGCCGCAATCTTAGTGGCCGCATCCTTACTCAAACCGTGTTTGACACCAGCACGAGCCATTGCGTCAATAAAGAAGTAAATGTAGGCTGGCGAGCTACCGGCTAAAGCTGAAAAAGTACTGAAGTCATTTTCAGCTACTTCGCTAGTTGCACCAATCGCATCAAACAACTTTTGAACCGGCAGCATATTGCTCAGCAGTTAACGTTGCGCTACCGATTAAAGCAGTCATGCCGGCACCAATCGCTACGTTGACGTTGGGCATGATTCGTAATACGGGTAAATCAGGGATGACAGTTGCGTAGTCGGCCAGGCTCAGCCCGGAAACCATCGTAATCACCCATTTACCAGCCGTTAATGCAGGCTGAATCTCTTTTAGGGTGGCTAACGTAATATTAGGCTTAACCGCTAATACGACCACGTCAGCCGCCTCAGCAACAGCTACATTAGACTCTAAGGCATTTAAACCGTTTGCTTGAGCATATGGCTGATAGCTCGTTGCGTGGGCACTGTGCAGATAAATATCTGCTGGTGCGACGGCTTTCATCTTTAGCCAGCCATCAATAATGGCCCGTCCCATGTTACCAGCACCAATAAATCCAATTTTCATGTTTGTTTGCTCCTTTAAATAACTAATTTAACTCTTATCGTACAAATTCAGTTTTCATTTGTAAAGTGAAAGCCCGGCGACTTCCAACTTATTTATTAAGCATATCATTTTACATCGAATTTCAGCATCCGTAATCTAACTCTTAACTATAGACTTTTTCTAATAAGGAGGACGACTTGTATGATTACTTGGCAACAAGAATGGGCTCACTACAAATATTGGGTCATGGCGCATTCGCAACAGACTTACCTAGCCATCCGCGAGCTTGCCAAAGACAATAGCTGGTCAGCCGAAAAAGATGCTACTTTCCACCAATTATTACAAGATGCGGCAAAGATCCCCCCTACCAAGGCGACTTTAACCACCGCCTACCAACATGTCTGGGGCTACTTCAAAAAGCAGTGCACGCCAGTTGAAAGACAGACGTACCTCAGCCTATTAAGTACCCTAACACCAGAACAAGATCAGCTCGGCCCCTTTTTAAAAACATTAGCGATCAAATACCAGGTCGACTACTTGCTTCAGTCCAAAATCATTCAAGACTGTCAGCCACCCCTTCTCACGACAAAAAAAGATTCCGATTCCCTAAAATAGGAATCAGAATCTTTTTTGCCGTATTAGTTCTTGGCAGAGGTGATTAAGTTCAAGATGAATGAGTGCAAACCACCGAATGGATCGTTAGAAACACTAGAAGTATGTGATGCTGAACTAGTAGTTGGTAAACCGGCTTTCCAGAAAATGTAAATTCCCATTTGTAAAGCCCCCCTTCGAATATTAAGTATGTCTTAATTATATACTGTTATTGTCAGTTTATGTAAGTCCCTTTTGATTACCACGTTAACACTTAACACCATTAACTACATTTGATCAAGAATCCTTTTAGTACTCGCAGATTTTAGTGCTATGATTAATAAATTCGCTTAGGAGGTCTATTTTATGAAACCCGAAAGATTTGAGGCATATACAGATGCCGTCATTGCCATTATCGCCACCCTATTAGTATTGGAAATCAAATTGCCTGACAATGACCACTCAGTTCAAACACTAATCACTATTTTACCCAGCTTATTTGCCTACATCGGCACGTTTATCTTCATTTCCTCGATGTGGATCAATCACCACCGCCTGTTTCAACGAGTTAAAAAAATTGATAATCGGCTCATTTGGATTAATATGCTCTATCTATTCTTTTGCTCACTACTGCCAGCGACAACTGCTTGGCTTGGCACCGATTTGTTGTCACGAGTACCGTTAGTCTTGTATTTCTGCAACATCATGAGTATCAATCTATCACTGATTCCGCTGAGAAGAACCGTCTTTAAGTCCAACCCTGACATTGACCCGATCACCTTACAATTTGAGTGGGTTTCATTGGGATTAAATAGTGTTACTTTGATTGTCGCCTTTTTCCAGCCAGTGATTGCTCTAATCCTATTCGTCTTGCATTTTCTATTGTGGATCATTCCGAATTCGTTGTTTAAAGTTAAGGCTTAAGCCGCATAAGTACAGCTTCAAGTAACCTATAGTAATTAAAAAAAACTTAGTGACTGAATTGACACAGTTACTAAGCTTTTTTTCACAAGTAAACGATTTGTTATCCATTTAAGTTAGCTGTTTGATTTCTAACGATCCTGTATTGAGAATACGCTGTATGAAATCCGATTAATTATACATTAACTCATGCTTTTATCCAGTAGCTTAAAAACTTCCATCTAAAACTAATAAAAAAGTGAGTTTCGACTTAAAATCGAAACTCACTTACCGTGAATCAGCTATTGGGCTAGCTGGGTTCGAACCAGCGCATGACAGGATCAAAACCTGTTGCCTTACCACTTGGCTATAGCCCAAAAATAAAATGGAGGGGAGTGGATTCGAACCACCGAACCCGAAGGAGTGGATTTACAGTCCACCGCGTTTAGCCAGACTTCGCTACCCCTCCGTATCAATCAACTATATTAGAATACATAATTTTGAATAAAAAATCAAGCCTTTTTCAAAACTTTTTTCAATTTATTTTAAATCAATGATTTTAGTATCCTGATACCACTCATCCATGAACTTGTCGGCTCGCCATTCATTGATGCGTTTAAGCCAGTAGCCAACCGCCTGATCGTAATACGTCGTCTTAGCAACTTTCAGTGGCTGTGGGTGCACGTGCAGATGTCCAAATAAGACGTGTGCCACTTGGAACTCTTCCAGTAGCTCACCAAGCCGTGGCGTCCCCATTAACGCATTAGCCATGTTCCAGAAGCGATTATCCGTTGAGAACCGCAGATAGCCTGCACGGGGCACAAAATGCGTCATGAACACGACCTGTTTGCCCTCAGCACGTGCTAGACTCAATTGCCCCTTAACCTGGTTCAACATCAAATCTGTGCGTTCTAGGTCACTCATTGGCTGTTTAATCGCCCGGTCAATCCAAAAAGCATTCTTCCACTGCAAAAAAGCAGCCGCTGACGCATCGGGAACATTTTCTCCATATTGATAATCATACCAGCCGTTGTTACCAATGATTCGCCAGTTAGTTGCTGGTATGTCGACATACTGATTATGCAGATACCCATCAAAATGACTCGTTTCAAGCTCGTCATACGAAATACCGTGCACCATGTCATGATTGCCTGCAATCCAACGAACCTGTGTCTGAGCGCCTAAGAGTGCCTGTAAATCGACGACAAATTGTTGACTACGCTGAAAGTCATTAAATAGGTCCCCCGCAATAAGGTACCACTGCACCCCATTCTGTAATAAATAGGCAGCTTGAGCCTGCATCATCGCGGCAGCATCCACCCGGTTAACATCAAAATGATTATCACTACTAAACGCTAATCGTACGATGACGATCGCCTCCAAATAAAAAAAAGATATGCTATCAATAAGATAACATATCTTCCAATAAAATTTAGTTTTAAAGAACGCCCTTCATTGAACGTTTGATCATCGGAATCATCATGAAGAGGATAATCCCCAAGATGACACTGACGATACCAATGGTTGCGAAGTATGGTACTTCAGTCTTGGTCGAGTAGAAACGAACAATCTGTGCGTTTAAAGCACTACCCACGGCATCAGTTAAGAACCACATACTCATCATTTGAGAAGCAAAGGCTCGAGGTGCCAATTTGGTGGTTACAGAAAGACCAATTGGTGAAATCAACATTTCGGCAATTTCAACAACAGCCCAACTACCAACAAGCCACAATGGACTAACTTTACCAGCAGTCCCAAAGAGGGCCCCTGGCATTGCCATAATCAAGTATGATGCACCGGCAAAGATTAACCCAACTGCGAACTTAGTAGGTGAACTAGGTTGTTTCTTCCCCCACTTCATCCATAACCAAACGAATGGTGTGGTGTAAATCATAATGAATAATGGATTTAACATCTGGAAGTCAGAAGCAGCTAAGTGAACAAAACCTAAGTCAAGGTTAACTCGATTAGCAGCGAATAACGCCAATACGGCTGATCCTTGTTCTTCAATTGCCCAGAACAATGCTGCGGCAATGAACAATGGAATGTAAGCTCGTACCCGTGAACGTTCCGTTGAATCCGTCTTTTCTGAAGTTAACATCAAGATGAAGTAAACAACTGGCGTCAAGATAACCAAGATACTGATTAAACTAATGACATTTTCAAGGTTCAACGCATTCATTAATTTCATCAAAACTAAGATTAAGGCAATACCGACAACACCAATAATCGTCCGACGAATAATTTTACTTAAATCACCAGGTTCCAACGGATCAGTTGGGTAAAGGCTAGCTGTACTTAGATTCTTTTTACCATCAAAGTAGTATTGCAAGAGACCAAAGAACATCCCGATTGCAGCAAGTGAGAAACCTAAGTGGAAGTTAACATTTAATCCAATTCGACCAACTAAAATTGGAGCAACAAGTGAACCCAAGTTAATCCCGAAAACGAAGACACTGAATCCAGCATCACGACGGGTATCTTCTGGAGAGTACAACTGACCAACCATGTCAGATACATTTGGTTTCAGCAACCCAGTCCCAATAACGATAAGTGCGATTGATACAAATAAGGCACTAATACCGAATGGGGTTGCTAAGACGAGGTGACCTACCATGATCAGGATCCCACCAATAAAGACGGTCTTACGACTTCCCCAGACCCGGTCACTTAAGAAGCCACCAAGTACACTAGAAACGTAAACCAATGCTGAGTAGATTGACATGATAGAAGCGGCAGTAACTTGATCAAAGCCAAGGCCACCCTTAGCTACACTGTAGTACATGTAATAGATCAGTAATGCGCGCATTCCGTAGTAACTGAATCGTTCCCACATTTCAGTGAAGAACAACGTCCGTAAACCACGGGGTTGGCCGAAGAACGACCGATCCAGTTTTTGCTCTTTATCCAATAGAGATTCCTCCAAACTTATCTAACAGGTGTTTCGTTTAAAACTAACAAATTCTGTTTCTTAATTAAGCATAATAACTATTATACTATCCTTAATCTTATTCAACAATAGCACTAACCGTTTTTTAATCTAATAATCATTAAATAAATTATTATTTGGAATTTATCTTAGTTCAAGAATCCCTTTATGGCAACAAAAGCTATTAAATAGTCTTTTGGTTTAATTTAAATACTCACAGACGCTAATATCAAATTCTAATTTAATACAAAATAATTAATGCTTGATGAATGTCTTTTTCGCACATCTTATCATTAAAAATCTTATTAAATAAACCAAATCACCAATATTGATAGTTTAGATGTCATCGTCTCAACTTACTTGTTATTAAACAAAAAAACGAGGTAATCACCATGATAAGTGATTACCTCGTTAACTTATATATTCAGATTGTAATAAAAAACGGGAACCATGTCCCGTCCAAGAAGTGCCGGCTACCAGAGTCGAACTGATGACCCTCGGTTTACGATACCGATGCTCTACCAACTGAGCTAAGCCGGCATGATATAAAAAGAGATGTTAACACAGAATGCCAACATCTTCTGTC
>NZ_LFEE01000005.1:284-11676 GCF_001039045.1 Lactiplantibacillus herbarum | reverse complement strand
ATTGAATAATTAACTTTCAACCTTTATTCACTCGTTTAATCTAAATAAGGTCCGCAATCGTTCGAATATCCGCCGGTGTTGTTCGACAACAGCCGCCAATAATACTAGCACCAGCTGCTAACCAACGTGGCACAAACGTATCGAACTGGTGGCTGAGAGTCGTCGTTTGCCACGTCTTCGTGCTTGGATCGTATTCATCACCAGAATTGGGATAAACAATCAAAGGCACCTTAGTTGCAGCAGACAACGTCTTTAATGCCGGCTCAATATTTGCCAACTTGGTACAGTTGACCCCAACTGCAGCGACATTCGGCTGTTGTGCGACCCACTGAGCCGCAGCTGCTAGTGGAGTCCCATCACACAACGTCTGAGGATCACGAATACTGAAGCTGACCCAGTAAGGTTGTTGTGGCCAAGTAGTCGTGATTAACTCAACCAACGCCTGGACTTCATCTAATCGTGGCATCGTTTCTAATGCCAATAAATCAACACCGGCTGCCATGATTAATTCTAAGCGTTCCCGGTGGAAATCTTGGTACTCAGCTGAACTAAGGTGGTAGTCACCAGTATATTCACTGCCGTCCGCCAAGTACGCACCATATGGGCCAATACTACCTGCTACCATGCCGCGTTGCTGTCCAACTTGCTGTGCATCCGCATCACGGGCATCTTTGGCAATCGTCACAGCTTGTTGGATAAGCTGCCGAGCTTGCGGTGCTGCGATTCCTGCCCGTTCAAAAGCCAAGACGTTAGCTTGATAGGTATTCGTCGTCATAAGTTGGGCACCCGCATTCAGATAGCTCTGATGAACCGCTGTAATCGCTTCAGGGTGTTCTAGCATTGCCGTGGCCGACCACAGGGCTGAATTCGTGGTCACACCCCGTTTTTCAAGTTCCGTGGCCATCGCACCGTCTAGGACGACTGGACCAGCGTTTAATAAGTCAGTTAATGTTAACGTCGCCATAATTGACTTCCTTCCCGTCAATAATTTATGTTATTCTAATAACATCGTTGATTTTCTAATCATAGTCTAATAATAAAAATCTTTCAAGTCAGGAAGGCCGTCACATTATGTCAAAACAAACCCACCTTAGCCGCCAGATGGAATCGCGGCACGTGCTAATGATCTCGCTCGGTGGTGTCATTGGAACCGGACTATTTTTAAGCTCCGGTTATACGATTCACCAAGCGGGACCCATTGGCACCCTATTAGCTTACACGATGGGAGCGATCCTCGTCTACCTCGTGATGTTGTGCCTCGGCGAATTAGCCGTGGCGATGCCTTATACTGGTGCCTTTCACGTCTACGCTAAAAAATATATCGGTCCAGGAACGGGCTTTACAGTCGCCATTCTATACTGGCTCACGTGGACGATTGCCCTTGGTTCGGAGTTCACCGCTGCCGGCCTTATCATGCAGACGTGGTTCCCACACGTTGCCACTTGGTTATGGAGTCTCCTATTCATGGTGGTGATTTTCACGGTCAATGCCTTATCCGTTCGCTGGTTTGCAGAAGCTGAATTCTGGTTTGCCAGTATTAAAGTCGTTGCGATCATTGTCTTCATTATTTTAGGTGGCTTAGCAATCGTGGGCTTGCTTCCTTTGCATGGTCACACTAGCGCACCACTACTTACAAACTATTACCGACACGGCTGGTTTCCAAATGGTTTTGGTGGCGTCTTTACGACCATGTTAACCGTCAACTTTGCCTTTTCCGGTACTGAACTGATTGGGATCACTGCGGGCGAAACTAAAGATCCATCCCACACAATTCCGACTGCCATTAAAACCACCCTGTGGCGACTCGTGATTTTCTTCGTTGGGAGTATGTTCGTGATGGCCGCCTTGATTCCTTATAAACAGGCAGGCGTTACCCAGAGTCCCTTCGTGCTCGTCTTTAAGGAAATCGGTATTCCCTATGCCGCTGATCTGATGAATTTCGTTGTCTTAACCGCCATCATGTCCGCTGCGAATTCTGGCCTATACGCATCGACACGGATGCTCTGGTCGTTAGCTAACGAAGGCACGATTCCAAAAGTCTTCAAAAAGACGACTAAACGAGACGTCCCATTAATTGCGTTAGCAACCAGTATGCTCGGCGGGATTCTCGCACTGTTGTCCAGCGTCTACGCAGCAGGCTCCGTTTACCTAGTGTTGGTCTCAATCTCAGGACTAGCCGTTGTGATCGTCTGGATGGCAATTGCCCTGTCTGAGATCAATTTCCGTAAGGCCTACCTCAAAAGCGGCAAATCGCTAGACCAGCTTGTCTTCAAGACACCCGGTTATCCAATTGTACCGTGGTTAGCGTTAATCCTAAGTGGCCTATCCTGCTTGCTGATTTGGTTCGATCCTAATCAGCGCATCGCCCTCTACTATACGGTTCCATTCGTTGCCATCTGTTACGCAGGGTACTACCTGCGTCGTAAATTCCAGCATACCAGCGATTAGGAAGCTGACTTAAGAAACAAATATAATCCTCACAAATAGCCCTCACAATCATGGTAATTCACCAGATTATGAGGGCTATTTGCTGGTTACAACGACATTTAATTGCTATTACCAATAACAATGTAAATCAACTGATAACTGAATGTACTTCTAGCTTAGCCCAATTACTTGCAACTGATTGTGATATGCTTAACTTATGATTTCATTATAAACGGGAGGGATTCACATGCATCCAGGTTTATTACTCGTTAATTTAGGCTCACCGGCGTCACCCAATACAAAAGACGTCAAACAGTACCTCCAAGAATTTCTCAGTGATCCTAGTGTCATTGAGATGCCCGCTGCATTCTGGCAACCGTTACTACGCGGTGTGATCTTACCACTGCGTTCGTGGCGCTCAGCAACTTTTTATCGTGACAGTTGGTTACCAGCTGGTTCACCACTAATCGTCTACAGTCAGGCCATCCGCAAACAAGTCCAAGACCTGCTTCCCGATTGGGACGTGCGGTTAGCAATGACGTATGGACAGCCAGATATCACCGAAACGTTGCAATCAATGGTCGCAGCTGGTTGTGAACGGCCAGTCATCCTACCGCTATTTCCGCAGTACACCCAGAGTACCCATGGTGGTATCCGTCATCAAGTTGAGGCTACAGGCTTATCGCATACCTTTATCGAACACTTCTATGAGCAACCAGCTTATATTGAACATTTAGCAAGTAAAGTCTGGCAGGCCTATCAGCAACATGATTATGATGCCGTCATTTTTAGCTACCACAGTATCCCCACTGCGATGGTGCGTCACGGTGATCCTTACCAGCAACAGTGTGAGGCAACCACTGAGGCCGTTCAGGCGCAATTACCCGCACTACCACAAGATAAGGTAATTACGGCGTACCAATCAAAGTTTGGCCCGATGCCGTGGCTCAAACCCTACTTAAAAAACAAGCTGATGCAGCTGGTTGAATTAGGCAAACGTAACGTCCTGATTGTGACCCCCTCGTTTGTTGTCGACTGTTTAGAAACGCTGGAAGAAGATTACGTTCAGAATTACCAAACCTTTAAAGCTAGTGGCGGTGACCGTTTCGACCTGGTACCGGCAATGAATACTGATCCACAGTTCAGCCAATTTTTAGCCGACCTTTCGACTCATTCCCTGGAGGTCCCCGCTAATGGAACCGCATAACCGTCAAAGCCTCGAGGAAATCAATCAGAGTGTTAACGTGCCATCCGTCAATCAATCGGCTTTTTGGCGGAAATTCTTAGCTTACAGTGGTCCGGGAGCATTAGTGGCAGTTGGCTACATGGATCCCGGTAACTGGTTGACCTCCCTAGCTGGGGGTGGTCAGTTTCAATACCGCTTATTATCCGTATTAGCACTCGCTATTATTGTCGCCATGTTCATGCAAGCCCTGGCAATCAAGTTGGGCGTCGTCGCACGACAGGACCTCGCACAGGCTATCGCTAGCAAACTGCCGCGTCCAATTCGTTACGCTGCTTGGATTTTAAACGAAGTTGCCATGATGGCTACCGATATGACCGGAGTCATTGGTACTGCGATTGCGCTAAAGATGTTGTTCAATTTGCCTTTAATTATTGGGATTCTATTAACGATCAGTGACGTCTTAGTCGTACTCTTATTCTTACGTTTCGGCATCCGTCGGGTAGAATTTATGGTCTTAGCTGCAATTATCACGGTCGGCGTCATCTTTGGACTAGAAGTTAGTCGTGCACACGTTCAAACTGGCCAAGTCTTAATGGGACTCGTCCCAACCACTTTGATCATGAAAAATCATACGGCCTTAGTACTCAGTCTCGGAATTCTTGGTGCCACAATCATGCCGCATAATTTATATTTACATTCATCACTCGCCCAGAGTCGCCGTTACGACACCCATAATCCGGCACAAGTTACTGAAGCGCTGCGTTTTGCTAATTGGGATTCAATGATACATCTAATTGCTGCTTTTCTAATCAATGCGCTACTGCTTATCTTAGGTGGTGCCTTGTTCTTTGACCACACTACGGCACTGGCAAGTTTACAAGCCGTCTTTAACGGTTTAAAAAATCCAGCAATTGTTGGCGCACTCGCAAGCCCCATCATGAGTTGGTTATTTGCACTGGCACTTTTAATCACTGGCCTGATCTCATCCATCACTAGCACCCTCGCCGGACAAATCGTTATGGAAGGATACTTACACATTCGATTACCACTATGGCAACGACGGTTGCTAACACGGTGTGTCACGTTGATTCCCATTATTATTATCGGTTGTGTCGTTGGCTTCAGCGATGCCGCCTTTGAAAATCTGATTATTTATGCACAAGTTGCCTTAAGTATTGCGCTACCGTTCACCTTGTTACCGCTAGTCGCATTAACGAGTGATCGTCGAATAATGAAAAATCACGTTAATCGCTCAGCTATAACTTATCTCGGTTATGTGTTAGCACTAATTATTACAGTCCTCAATGTTTACTTAATTATCAGTCTCTTTTAGCATCAAAAACCGCGAACACTAACTTAATGTGTTCACGGTTTTTGTATGTAACAAGTCAGTTAGTTGTATACTAATACAAGTCAAAACAAATAAAGACCGTGGTTATCATTAAGATAACCACGGCACGAAACGAATTGGCTTGAATATACGTGCTATATATTACATTCGTTTCACCGTTTATTATAACAGATAAAAGATATCATGGCTTTTTAGAGTGGCAACATTCTGAAATTTTTAATGAATCATGACTAATTTTACTTAATTGTAGCTTACAAACCCGAACATATTTTGAAAGGAAGTTTTTTTGATGGTCAAAATTGCAGTTCTCTCCGATGTTCACGGTAATGCCACCGCCCTGGCTGCCGTCTTAACAGATGCTAAAGCCAATCAAGTTGATGATTATTGGACCGTTGGTGATATAACGGTTCGTGGTCCCGAATCAGAACGGTGCATGGATTTACTGGACGCCGTTCATCCCAGCGCGTACGTGCTAGGTAACCATGAGGATAATTATCGAAAAGTTCTAGCTGCCAATCCTGATACTTTTACCAAACCGAAACAAATCATGTCGACAATCTTAACAGATTTTGACCGCCGCCAACTTAGCCCCAAGCACTTCGACCAGTTATTGCATTTACCAATGACGGTCACTAAACAGGTCGGCTCGTTAACCGTTCGTTTACAACACGTTTTAACCGACTATGCGAGTGGACACGCACTTGCCCCGATTGCCGAACAAGCCAATTTTGATCAAGCAGCCGTGGGTGATCCAGATATCGTCATCTATGCGCATACTCATCAGCCCGTAATGCGCTATTCAACGCGTGGACAACTCATTTTAAACGCGGGAACGGTCGGTTTGCCTACCGCAATTAATCCTAAATTACGGCAGCCACGAGCATCCTACTTAATTCTGACGATCGACGAAACTGGCGTGCAGAACATTGACTATCGCTCAGTCGACTTTGATTGGCATCGGGCCATAGTAATCGCTGAAGAAGCCCACTTGCCCTACTTTGATTTCTATGCCAAAACGTTACAAACCAACGCATACCAGTACGCAACTAAGGCAGTGGCTAGCTACAACGATCAGCATGATATGGCTCAATTGGCGCGTCAGATTCTAAACTCAAATAATCACTAAAATATACTAAGAATCGGGATTAAATAGTTCCATTCTGCTGAAATTTCTGTATACTTTTAAAAGTCGATTACCGTTTATGCGGTAAGGCGATGTTCAAGAGAGGAGTCATACTATGTATTTTAAAAAAGCTACCCTCGATGATTTAGATAAAATCATCGACATTCTAAGCGACGGTCGTAACCAATTAGCCGAAGCCGGTGTAAACCAGTGGCAAGGCGACTACCCTTCCCGCAACCAGATTACTGAAGACATCATGCAAGGTTCTGCTTACTTATTCAATGCAGATGATAACGCGACGGTCGGCGCCGTTGCCATCGTACCTTCACCAGATGCAACTTATGATACTGCCAATGCTGAATGGTTAAACACGACTGGTCCTTACGTTGTTATTCACCGTGTCGCAATTCATTCAAACCACGCCGGTCACGGTTATGCAACGCAATTATTTGAAAAAATTATTGCCCACGTTACCAGTGAACACCCTGAAATCAAGAGTATTCGTATTGATACCCACTCTGACAACCATCCAATGCAGCATTTAATTGCTAAGATGGACTTTAAACAGGTTGGCGAAATGGTTGGTGTTTACCACTTAGATGACGTTTGTTACGTCTACGAAAAACTAATCTAAAACTACCTAAGAAGATTGAGAAGCTCTAATTCAAAAACCTCCGTTAATTGTTAGCACTATTTGCCTAACAAGTTAACGGAGGTTTTCTTATACAATCATATGATTACTGATAATCAGTTCTTCCATCTAATATCGGTTGTAGCTTAGCATAGCGTCCTTGCCAATCTAATTCAGTCAACGGTGAACAGTATTGCTGCAATAACCACTGTAATTGCGCCTGCCGCTCTGGACGATCCAAGAAGACGTAGCCCCGTGGCGTCACAAAGTTAGTGAATCGTTGCCGAAGCTGTGGGAGCGGAATCGTGGGAAGTGTCGTAAAAGCAGTGATTGGCAACGCAATCCCATGATCCGTCTGTGCAAAATAATCAGTCACGGAACCGGTAGTTGGTTGCAATAACTGTCCAATCTGGTCTAGTTGGCTCACACTTAACTGTAAACCGGCATCACAGCGCATGTAAAGCTGAATGCCCCCCGTTTGACCAGTTGTGTAGATAAAGGCCTGAAATGGCTCAGAAAAGAAGCGTCGGCGATATTCGATGACCTTATTACCAGCAATAATGGCGTCAGTTGCCTCTGGGTGCAATGAAAACAACAAGGTTGGCAAGTTCGCATCGTAATAATCTTGGATGGTTGGCATCTAATTTTGCTCTCCTTTATTAGTTACAATCAGAACAATAAGCTGAATAACCTTAAAATTAATTTAATCAAATCAGCTATAATCCTTTATAAGTAGCAATCAGATCCTAAAATCCTGCTTATATCACAATCGCTATGACACCTAGTTAATGCAGATTCACACCATTCTGTTGAGGCTATTAGTTTCCTCCTACATAGGTGTAAAAATAGTGGCTAACGTGGCATCTCCAGTGTCGGCAGTGATCGTATTATTGGCAAAAGCCTCGTAAGCAGGATCCATGTTGAACGTTTTCCCCTGATTATCAGAGGTCGCGAATGTTAAGCGGTTCACGGACGAGTCTGTCTGGTCATTGATCTTTGCACCAGTTTGCCAGTTTTCTTGAATAATTTTATTTTTGGGCGCAAATAAGATACTCAAATAGGTTAATTTGGTCTTTGATCCCTGACCATCTTCGGCATTATAGATATAATTACCATGAATGTTGATGATTAAGCTACCATCGGGATGATGAATCACTTGGTCAAAATAGAAGCGTTGATGTGTGGTTATCCCAGTTGTCGTCATCATGCCCTTAGTAAAGTCCAATGCCAGTGAAGAATCAGTGCTTTGATATTGTCCTGAATAGCTAGCGTAACGACTATAGTCACTCACAACAACTGATTTAGCCGCAGTTGCCGAACTACTAGCACTAGAAGATGCTGTAGTATCACTTACTGAAGATGAACTGGAATCTGCCGTCGCTGACGCAGCGGACGATGCTGTATTGATAATTTGATTATGATTAGTCTTCCTATAACCATTATAGGCAAAAGCCCCTAACGCTAGTAAAACAAGGATAAAAACTAATTGTAATAAAGTGTTGCGCCGTCGTATGTATCTAATTCGCCAAAAGTCAGCTTGCCACTCAGGATCATTGCGTCGTTCCTTGTAAAAATCATAGGTATGGCGGGAACGAGTCTTCTGACTTAGGTACGTTTTGGTTTTCATGATGCTCCCCCTCGGTCGGTTAATGTGATATACAAGTTATTGTCACTCCAAGTTTAACGTCATTGTAGACAAAAATAAGTTTTTGAACAACCATGGTTTAATCTTTATCCACGAAAACCATTCTCATACTCTGATATAATTAATATTGTTTATTTATAGCTAAAAAAGCCACATCAGCTATATTTACAGACACCCATCTACAAGACCATGAATTAAAATATTGGAGGCATTACCATGGCAGATAAAAGATTTGAAGAAAGTAACATCGAAAAAGGCTTCGCTAAAAACACAACGATCATTATTGATAAAGAAACGGGTGTTAATTATCTTTGGCATACTGATGGTTATGCCGGTGGACTTACAGTTCTTGTTGATGAGAACGGCAAACCAATCGTAACCCCCAACAACTAACAACTAACAACTAACAACTAACAACTTAATTTGTATGACACTAAAGCATGTATGCAACTTGAATACTGGATAACCAAGGAATGTCCCGATATGGTTATCCAGTTTTTAGCTAGATTAATATTAGCAATTAATCTCAATGACTAACTTATAAACTGTTTTATCAGACTCAACTTAAGACTCGCTTGTTTGCCTCATTTGAAACTAAAGGATCCAAAATCCCCATTAAGTTATTGGAGACTTACGCAAAGCTATCTACTACCGCTAATTAAGGCAGAATCAGACCATAGATACCTTTGCCCCTACATATGACATTTAACTATGCACCACAATTTAGGCCTGCTTCATACATAACAGTAATTTATTCACTAATTGTCATTTACTAACAACTGCAACTGTAATCGCACTTAACATAAACCCATCCACAATTTTATTACTTGCGCAAAGGGTCATCAACTCAGCTTTGCTTACTAATTGCCAATCTTGAATCTTTTCACTGTTCTGCAATACAATATTTTCTAAATCAGCTATCTCTACATCAACAATATGACCTGCCTTCGCTACCTCTTGATATCATTATACCGACATATATTAAAGTATACCAACCCCCAAAAACTTCATCTATATCAACACATGTAGTACACGATAATTATTGCACTACATATTCACACAATTTTGTATGATTTTGAAAGGACAAAAAAGGACTGAATCACGAGTAGAATCATGCAACGAATTAATTTCTACTCATTTGCTTATTAATATCGTATAACTTATCATGCCTAGTTTAAAGAGTCAGTTAAGTTAACACACCTTCTGAGAATTAAATAGATTAAGTTCATGGCAATATTTCATTACTAAAATTAAACTAAACACCCTCAATTTTATTTTTCTTTTACTCTATCCACACAACTAACAAAACACCAAAACTCCTATTTACTTGATCAATGTTCAAAACTATACTTCACAGTATCAAATTAATCCAATCAAATTTCAATCTTTGAGTCAAAAATTAATTTGAAATTATTTTACATGGAGGATATGTCTATGAAATCTGCATTCAAATACTCAACACTATTGTTAGCCTCAACCCTGGTATTAGGTGTCGGCACCTCTTTTGTGAAAGCTTCTGCGGACACAATCACTAATTCTACAGTTACTACAAAAACTACTATTCCCACTACTACAACAAGCACAGCTACTGCTTCAACACTTCCTAAAATCCACCCTACAACTCGTATGTGGGTCGATTCCGATGGTGATGAAGTTACGCAAGATTGGCAAGAAACTATGAATGGTGCCTGGGCAGATGCATATGTAGGAAGCGGCGGTCATTATTTTGACTAATCTTTTACATTCAGTCTAAATTTGAATAATTTTTACCTTTATCATTACTTTAAGAAATATGGTGAACGGTGTGCATAAACTACTTCAGTTATTTAAAGACTACTTATCTAGCTTACCAATCTTTATAATTAGTTTTTATTTTGTAACAGCACAGCCTAGTAGCCACTTTGTTTTAACTTTGAATCCACTCAACCTATTACTTCTATTTTCTTACTTGCTAACGTATCCGGTAGCCCTACATTGGTTGCCCGCTTTGCACGATGATTCTCTTTACATGCAATCATATGTTACACGGGGCATTGGTAATGATCCACGACACACAATATTGCATGATCGACTAAAGTTTCGCGATGATGTAACGAATATGATAGTTATTTGGGCTTTACATGGAATTCTTTTTATCCTTTCTATCCCTATTGTAATAGTTATAGGTAGCACTCGAATTATAAAACACTTAATTCATAGCAGATAACTACAATGCAAGGTCAGCCACAAAATAAGGCCGACCTTGCATTTTGGCATAGTTTCGTATGATTATAGAAAAATAAAAAAGACTTCATATCAATGATATGAAGTCTTTTTAAGGCACTGGAAGCTTCTGAAGAGCTATCTAGTACCGGCGATCGGGGTCGAACCGATACTCCCTCAACGGGAACTGGATTTTGAGTCCAGCGCGTCTGCCAATTCCGCCACGCCGGCAAAATAAAACTGATGGAACATCTGATCAGGATTATAACCTTTTCAGGAAAGGCGGTAACCGGATTTGAACCGGTGATGAAGGTTTTGCAGACCTCTGCCTTACCACTTGGCTATACCGCCATCATATTCTGTCTAACCTAATACTAAGTTAGCTGGATTCAAACCAGCACATGATGCAGTTAAAATCTATTGCCTTACCATTTGCTTATAACCCAATCAAGGGCGGTATGTGGGAATCGAACCCACGCGTGCCGGAACCACAATCCGGTGCGTTAACCACTTCGCCAATACCGCCATCTGGCAGGGATAGTAGGAGTTGAACCCACACCGACGGTTTTGGAGACCGTTGTTCTACCATTAAACTATATCCCTATAAAAAGAATGGAAGGGAGTGGATTCGAACCACCGAACCCGAAGGAGTGGATTTACAGTCCACCGCGTTTAGCCAGACTTCGCTACCCTTCCATATATGGCGCGGGACGGAATCAAACCGCCGACACATGGAGCTTCAATCCATTGCTCTACCGCCGGAGCTACCGAGCCATAACATTCTTTATGATGAGTTTCATTAAATTAGTGATGAAAAAATTCATCAG
>NZ_LFEE01000005.1:0-265 GCF_001039045.1 Lactiplantibacillus herbarum | reverse complement strand
GTCTTAAACCACTTGACCAAGGGGTCATATATAATTTTATATCTAACTAACGGAGAGTAAGGGATTCGAACCCTTGAAACAGGCAAAACCCGTTTACAGCATTTCCAATGCTGCTCCTTCAGCCACTCGGACAACTCTCCATGGCTTACGTAGAGATAAACTCCGACAGGCGGGCTCGAACCGTCGACATCTTGATTAACAGTCAAGCGCTCTACCAACTGAGCTATGTCGGAATAATTGCATGGCAACGTCCTACCCTCGCAGG
>NZ_LFEE01000036.1:87827-110449 GCF_001039045.1 Lactiplantibacillus herbarum | reverse complement strand
GTTGTTTTGGGACTTTCAACCTTTAGTTACGCAATAGATGATTGATTTAGTGGCTACATACAGCAGTTTTAGAAGTAACAATTTACAGTAGCGTATTTTAAAACGGTCACTACTGAATCCGTTAATTATTAATGTACTAATTTTATTCTAAAAAACATGGGTGATATTGATTGTCCTAACCATTAATTTCAGGTACCCTGAAGTGAAGAGCATAATCCGAGGGGGACTTAAACATGAAAATTTTGATGCCATATTTTAAACGGTATCGTGTCGACGTATGGATTGCCATGCTGTCTGTTATTGCGCTAGTATTTGCCACGTTATGGCAACCGCGCTTACTACAGGTCATCATGACGGCCATCATTAATAATGACCAAGATACGGTACTACGAGAAGGCGTGTTCTTACTCGGATTAGCCGTATTGGGAATTATTAGTGGAATTATTAATACCATTTATTCGGCTAAGGTTGCGTTAGGCGTGGCAACTGATCTTCGGGCTGACCTATACGCCAAAGTGCAATCATTGGCCTATGCAGACGTGGAAAAGTTCTCACCATCGAACTTGGTAGTGCGAATGACGAATGACATTAATCAGGTTCAGCAGATTGTCATGGCTGGTTTTCAACAGATTACGCGGATCCCATTGCTATTCATCGGGGCGCTACTACTGGCAGTTATTACGATGCCTGAACAGTGGTGGATAATCGTTGTGATGATGGCAGTTATCCTGATAGTCGCACTGTTTGCGGTACGACGGATGACGAAATACTTTGCTGAAACGCAACAGGATATTGAAAACGTTAATACGGTTGCTCGGGAGAATCTAATGGGTATCCGAGTCGTTAAATCGTTCGTACAAGAAACAAATGAAATTAAAAAATTTGCTAAAGAATCTGACCAATTAACGGCGGTGACTGCGAAGATCGGCTACTGGTTCGCTATTCTGATGCCAGCATTCTTTCTAACAGCTAACGTAGCAGTCGGTGCATCCGTCTATATAGTTGGTCAAAATATTACCACTCATCCAGCTTACTTAGCGGCCATTACTAGTTTTATTTCTTATTTGATGCAGATGTTCTTTGCAGTTATCAACGGTGGGTTCTTAATGACCTTTGCTTCACGGGCGTTCATCTCACTAGGACGAATTAATGAAGTTATGGACACGGAACCTAGCATGAGCTACGTTGAAGGCGATGAAGCGCCCGTTCATGGTGCTATTCAGTTCGACCACGTGACTTTTACCTATCCTGGTGACGATCAGCCAACCTTAAAAGATGTGACGTTTACGGTGCAAGCTGGGTCGATGCTGGGGATTGTCGGAGCTACTGGGTCTGGTAAAACGACGCTCGCACAATTGATAGCCCGGTTATACGATCCTGACAGTGGTCAGGTTCTAATCGGTGGCATTGATGTGCGTGACTTGCCAGAGAAGTCCTTGCGGGCAACCGTGGCGTACGTTTTACAGCGCTCAACGCTCTTCTCAGGAACGATTGCGGAGAACTTACGACAAGTTAAACCAGACGCTAAGCCGCAACATATGCAGTGGGCGGCTAATATTGCGCAGTCGGCTGAATTTATTGAACGCTTGCCACAGACCTACGATGCGCCCGTTGAAGAACGGTCACAGAACTTCTCTGGTGGGCAAAAACAACGACTTGCGATTACGCGTGGGGTCATCGCTAACCCAGAAATTTTGATTTTAGATGACGCAACTTCTGCACTGGATGCGCGTTCTGAAAAGCTCGTTCAGGAAGCCCTTGATCGTGAATTACGAACAACGACGACCGTGGTGATTGCTGAAAAGATTGCGTCGATCATTCGTGCGGATCAAATTCTAGTTTTGGATAATGGGCAGATTGCAGGTGTCGGCACCCATCGTGAGTTACTACAAACTAGTCCGATCTATCAGGCTATTTATCAGACACAAAAGGCACGGGAGGAGGGACTCCATGACTGATTTACGTAATGCGGGGAAATATTACTGGCACTATCTGAAACGTTACTGGGTGGGGTTCTTACTGAGTGTCATTCTCATCGCCATTTCAACGTGGTGTATTGTGATTGCACCAACTTACCTAGGACGAGCAGTTGAAGAACTGACTCAGTATTTGCAACAGTGGACAAACCATACGACCAGAGCGCAAGCAAGCTTACAACCGTTTAACCGTACGCTGATTACGTACGTTCTCCTGTACGTGTTGGATGCTAGTACCATCTTTATCGCAAGCTTGATTCTGGCGCGTGTGACGGCCTTTTCAACCGGGACGATGCGGGTTGGCTTATTTCGTAAAATGCAACGGATGAAGGTCCAGTACTTTGATACTCACAGCGATGGCGATATCTTAGCCCGGTTTACATCGGATTTGGATAACATCTTCAATGCGATGAACCAAGCTTTATTGGAGATTTTACTGGCCGTTGCTCAGTTTGTCGGCCTACTGATCGTGATGTTCAACCAGAATGCTCAGATGGCGTGGGTAACGATGGCTTCGACACCGGTAGCACTGATTATTGCGGCGTTTGTCATGCACAAAGCTGGTGTGGCAGTTAATCGCCAACAGGATGATATTGGCCATCTGAATGGATATATCAACGAACAGATTACGGGACAAAAAGTTCTGATTACGAACGGCTTACAAGAAGATTCATTCAAAGGTTTTCAAGGGTATAATGCCAAGGTGCGGGAATCAGCCTTGACCGGTCAAATCTGGTCAGGTATTTTGAATCCACTGATGCAAGGAATGTCGTTACTGAACACGGCCATTGTCATTTTCTTCGGATCATGGTTAGCCCTCAATGGCAGTATGTCAACTGGTGCAGCTTTAGCCTTAGTGGTCGTCTTTGTTAATTACGCACAACAGTATTATCAACCAATCATGTCACTGACGAGTTTATATAGTATGATTCAGTTAGCCATTACGGGTGCACGACGAGTTGACGAAGTCCGTAATCAACCAGATGAAGTGACGCCAGCTGCGGGCAAATCATTGGATGGCATTCATGACGAGCTAGTAATTGATGACGTACACTTCAGTTATTTACCCGGCAAGGAAATCCTCCATGGCGTTTCAATTAACGTTCATCGTGGTGAGATGGTTGCTTTAGTTGGGCCAACGGGGTCGGGTAAGACGACCGTCATGAATCTGTTAAATCGTTTCTATGATGTTGATAGTGGTGCGATTACTTTTGATGGTGTCAATATTCAGGACTTTGAGTTACAAGTCTTACGGCAAAACGTCGGAATCGTCTTGCAAGAACCTCAGTTATTTACCGGGACGATTGCGGATAACATTCGTTACGGTGAACCGACTGCCACGATGGAACGGGTGATTGATGCGGCCAAACAGGCCAATATTCACGACTTTATCGTTGGCTTACCAGATGGTTATAAGACGATGGTATCGGACGAACAGAGCGTCTTTTCAGCGGGACAGAAACAATTGATGTCTATTGCACGGACAATCTTAACCAATCCACGTTTATTGATTTTGGATGAGGCCACGTCAAACGTTGACACAGTGACTGAAGCTAAGATTCAAGCAGCCATGGATAACGTGATTCAGGGGCGGACTAGTTTTGTGATTGCGCACCGATTGAAGACGATTCTGAACGCGGATAAGATTGTCGTCTTAAAAGACGGACAGATCATTGAACAGGGGAGCCATGCTGAATTGTTAGACGAGGACGGTTTCTACGCTGAGTTGTATCGCAATCAGATGGTATTCGAGTAGTAAAGATTAGAAGGAGTAGTTGATGACAGCTCAAGAACAACAAGTACGGGTATCCATTCCCGTATCAGCATTAGAACGCGCCGGCATTGCGACTGATGATCAATTGCGGTTAAAGGTGCATAATGACGCGTTAGTATTAGAAAAGATTCAACCAGAACAGCCCCAGTGGCAACGATATTTGATTGTCTGGCCACTGATTATTGCGGCCTTGTCAGGCTTGGCGAGCTATGCTTACTGGTGGTTTCAAAATGTACACCCAGTACCGTTAACGGGGGCGCAATCAGTCGGTAGTTTAACGATTGTTGCGGGTGTTCTAACGGGTGCCGTGTTCTTTATTATTTTCTTTATGAAGACACGAAATGATCCTGAAAATCGTTACTCACGAAAGATATACTGGCGTAATTTTCCAGTCATAACGATTGCGTTCGTTATGATCCTAGCGTTTGCATTGGTAGGGGCGTTCTGGATACTAGAATTACTATTTCCAAACGTGGTCTTTGACCGTTTTACTTCGTTATTATTGATCGTCGTATTCACGTATTTTGCGAATGCGTTTATGATTTGGGCGGCGTTAACCATCAATGACCGGTCGCTATCGACGATTTTAACGATTGTGATTATCAGTGGCTGCGTGGTCTCAATGGCTGCCAATGGGCAACGGCGCTGGTGGCAACATAACTTGAGCTTTCTAGGGACTCAGGATGCTCGGAATGCTTGGCAGTTTAACCTAACGCTGATTTTTTCGGCGTTGTTAATGGTTGTATTGATTGATTACCTATTCGTTTCGCTAAGCCGAATTTATCCGCAGACGTGGCGGACGTCAACGTTACGTCTCTTATTAACGCTAACGGCAATTGATTTTGGCGCGGTCGGGTTATTTCCTAACAATACGACTTTCCATTGGTTACATGACTTAGTAGCGGGTGGCTTGGTGACGTTACTAGTATTACTGATTATCGGGGTGCGCTGGTTGTTACCAGCCGTCACAAAAGACTTTTTATGGCTATCATATGGTGCCGGGGTTGTCTTGTTGTTACTGAACTTTGGTTTTCGGTGGTTACGATTCCCATCGTTAACGGCGTTTGAGATTCAAGCCTTTGGGATCTCGTTTGGATGGCTATTGATGTTGTTTGCACGCTTACAAACTCTGGTCAATGAGGATCCTGAGTTGTTGACGATTCAATTGGAACGAGCAAGTGATCAATAATTTCAAATAAACTAAGAAAAGCTCTGTAAAGCCGTGTTTGGTTTTACAGAGCTTTTTGAATTACGGTAAATCATAGTTTTAATGGTTGGATCGTTTGACATCAAGCGGCTATTTTCACTTGATGTCAACTAAAATACATTGGGAGCCACGCAATTTTGTAATTTAAAAGGCTGGTAATTTTAGTTGCCTTCATTTATAATTAAGGGGAACGAATGTTCTTTTAGTGATGACGATCGTGAAGGGCAGGGACTAGTAATGGCAGAAGACCGGGTTTATATGGCAATTGATCTTAAATCGTTTTACGCGTCGGTCGAGTGTGTCGCACACCACTTAGATCCGCTTAACGCTAACTTAGTGGTAGCTGATACTAGTCGGACGGATAAAACTATTTGTCTCGCCGTTTCACCGGCTTTAAAACAGTTTGGTGTCCCTGGGCGACCACGCTTGTTTCAGGTTGAACAACAGGTTCGGACCTTGAATCTGGAACGTGGCCGGCAGACATCTTATCAGCACGTCATGCGCCATAAATCAATTTATCGACGTCAGCTGCAAAAACAACTCAATCTTGGTATTGACTACAAAGTTGTACCCCCGCGCATGAATTACTATATGGAGCAGAGTGCGGTGATCTATGAGATCTACTTACGGTTTATCAAACCCGAAAACATTCACGTTTATTCAATTGATGAAGTCTTGATGGATGTGACGGAATACGTGCAGACGTATCATGTTTCGGCACATACTTTGGCTAAGACTATGATTCATGAGATTCAAGCCGAGACGGGGATTACGGCAACGGCCGGAATTGGAACGAATCTATGCCTAGCAAAGGTCGCAATGGACATTGTGGCGAAGAAGATTCCAGCCGATGAAGATGGCGTGCGAATCGCACAGATGGACCAGCAGCAGTATCGGCGTTACCTGTGGGGACACCAACCGATAACTGATTTCTGGCGGGTCGGACATGGCTATGCGAAGCGTTTAGCCGCACTCGGACTCAATACGATGGGCGATGTGGCTCGGTGTTCCTTAGGGAGTTTGTCAGAAGACCATAATGAGGAACAGCTGTACCGTGAGTTCGGCAAAAACGCGGAGCTTCTGATTGATCATGCGTGGGGTGAGGAGTCGGCGACTTTGGCCGATATTAAGCAGTACCGATCAAGCGATCATGGCATCTATGCTAGCCAGGTCTTGATGAAACCTTATCCGTATCAAAAGGGCAACTGGTGCTACGTGGAATGATCGACACGCTAGTCTTGGATCTGGTTCAACGTCACGTTGTAACGGACCGGATTGGCTTGTATATCGATTATGATGGGCAGAGCTTACAACAGGCGCCTAACTATCAGGGAGCCGTGGTTGAGGATTACTATGGCCGGCGGGTGCCCAAACCGGTGCATGCGAACGTTGCCTTGGATTATCCAACGGCATCGCTGCACGAATTGCGTGCGGCTTATCAACAGCTTTATCAACAATTCGTTCGGCGTCAGTTGTTAATTCGGCGAGTAACCGTGGTTGCTAATCATTTAGTTGATGAACGGCAGCTTACACAGCAACCTCATTATGAACAAACTAATCTATTTGAAGATCCAGAAGTGGTTGCTGATCAGGAGCAACAAGCGCAACGGCGCCGTGATCGGGACCATCAGTTACAGACAACCATTCTGAAGTTGCAGCAGCGTTCAGGGAATAAGAATGTTATTATTCGATTGGCTGATTTAAAGGATGGCGCAACGACGATTGAACGCAATGACCAGATTGGAGGACACCGAGCCTAATGACAGAAGTGCAATCACTTAAAGCCGAGTTATTTAACGATACGAGTCAGTATGCCGATATCATGACGAAGCCGCGACACGTTTCACATCACCACTTATCAATGCCACAGGCAGATCGTGCGGCCCAGTTTGCACCGTTTGCGGCTTTAACTGGTTATCACGAATTAATTGCAGCTAGAACGGAAAATTACGCCCATAAACATTACCCAACACGGGTAGCCAAGCAGCAAGTGATGGCTCAATTAAGGCAGTTAGATACTATGACGGTTCTGCCACGAGTAGCCGTCAATTATTTTAACGCTGAGGTGGGCTATTATCAGACGGACACTTGTCAGTTGGCGAAACTTGACTGGGATAAGGGGCGGGTCTACTTCACTGATGATGAAGTGGTTTCTATAGCGATGGCTAACGTGCGTAGCGTTACTGTAGCGAAAACAAAATAAGCATCTAAAACGCCCATTTTAAAGGAAAATCGGGTGTTTTAGATGCTTATTTGGGCGAAACTATTTAGCTGTGATTTGCATACGGCCGTTGCGTTTGGAATGGTAAAGATTAGCGTCAACGCGATCATAAAATTCAGTGGCGGTTTGATCATCAGGTGTTAAGGTTGCGAGTCCAATTGAGATTGATAGTTGGATTTTTTGTTGATCAACTACGACACTGAGATGGTTGATTGCACTGAATAGCTGGTTGACAATCGGGAGCGCCGCATCAAGATCATAACCTGGGAAGAGTACGTTGAATTCTTCGCCCCCCGTTCGGTAGAGGGTGATATGCGCATCGTTAGCTTCGAAGACGGTCTGAGCAGTTTGCGTGACGTGTTGTAAGATTTGATCCCCAGCAGAATGTCCATAAGTATCGTTAATCTGTTTGAAGTGATCAATGTCGAACATCATCATCGAAAGTTCAAGGCCGCTCTTTTGTCTAATTTGAAATTGATAGTTAATTGCGCTGGTATACGCTGCAAAGTTTTCTGTTTTGGTTAGCGCGTCGTGGTTAGCGAAGTCAACTAGATTCTGTTTGAGTTCGCTGTTGGCTGACAGCATGCTGGCGTAAATGTAGAGTAAAATTTCAAAAATCATGAAGTAGGCCCATTCTTGCCAGTAAGTGCCCCAAGATAGTGTGAATTTAAGCTTCATGAACCACCATAAGAGCGCACCAAAACCCATACAAGTTAAGAGATAGCTACCAATTTGAATTTTGTGAGACCAGCGATTCATACGTTTACGCATGAATCCTAAGGTCGTAAAGAACAGCATTAAAGTTAGGGCGTGCCCCCAAGATTCCCAATACAACACCGAATGGTTGAAGAGCATGAAAATCAGCAGGGTTGGGTAAAGGTAATAGTAGCGGATATGAATATTAAGAAAGTAACCGCAAAAGGTTAATGCAATCAGCTGGAAATTCATAAAAATCCAAGAGTCTGTCTGACCAACAATCAGCGATTGCATACTGAAGACAAAGACTAGCATGTAAATGAGCCCGTACCAGTCGTTAACCACGTCTTCGTTCACATGAATATGATGGGCATTCAAGGCACTAATGAGCCAGTTTTGTGAGACCCAAAAGAGGGTCAGTACGCCAAGAATAAAGAAGACGCCGGTAATAAATGGTGAAATCGCCCAATGTGACCAAGTCATGAACTGACCCCCTTCCAAAAAAGTTTCGTTTAAATTGAATTACATAGCCCAAGTATACCTGTTTAATGTGTAAATATCGACCTGCATTAATTATTTTTGAGCGATGAATTAATTGAAGTTGATCTGATTTAATAAAAGAAATGGTCAGAGGAGTGAAGGGTGCCAAACTACTGAGTAGTGACTAGTGGGATAGCTCAATTCCCCGGTGGTCTGGACGAGCTGTAATGAAGCCCGTTGCGACTAACCAGGCATGGATGGTGATGGGACCTGCAAACTTAAAACCATCGTGCCGCATTTGCTGTGATAACTGGTCACTCGCGGCAACGGTTCTTGGTAAATCATGGAAATGGTGAACGTTGAGGACAACCTGCTGATATTGAAGATGGTGCCAGAGGTAGGCATCAAAAGACTGGGTGGCCTGTAATTGCTGAATAATTTTGGCGTTGTGGATAGCGGCCATAATCTTGCGTTGATTACGAATAATGCTGGCGTCGGTCAGTATCTGTGTGATGTTGCCAATATCGAAGTTGGCGACGGTGTTAATATCCCAGTTAGCGAAAGCACGACTAAAAGCGATCCGTTTATTGAGAATCATTTCCCAGTTGAGACCTGCGGCAAAGCCACTTAAAGCCAATAGTTCGAATAGTTGTTGATCGTTGTGGGACGGAATCCCCCATTCGTTGTCAAAATACTGTCGATAGCTGGGATTTTGAGGATAGTAACGGTTGAAGAGTGGGTCATCGTCAAACCAAGTTGTTGTCATTTAGCAGCCTCCATCAGTCTAAGCGTAGTAGTAAGTCCCTGATACCTAGTAAATACGTAATCAAATAAGAAAACCGCTGAAATTTTCAGCGGTTTTCTTATTTGCGGTGATCTTTAACAACTAAATTGGGTCGCATTTGACGTACCTTATGAGCGGCATGATCGGTCTTGATCTGACTAATGATTTGGGCCATGTTGACAGTAGCTGTCATATCCTTTTGAAACGTGTGAACGCCAAAACTGTCGTAAGTCACCTGGTTACCTTTGATCGTAAACCAGTTAGGCTGTAGCTGTTTGGCCGCCGTGGTGATGTTTTTATCCGGCCAGACGAGGTATTTAACTTGACTGTTTTCAGAGTAGATTTCAACTTGCCAGCCACGCTCGAAATCGGCTAGTTCTTGCCAACGCTGAATCTGAACGTGTTTGACGGCGTAATAAATAATACAACTATAGCGAAGGTTAGCATTAGACGCGACTTCAGCCGTGGTGATTGTTTTAGGCTTAGACGGCGTTGCTTTTTTAGTTACCGTTGTGGTTGGTGTCGGCGAACTGTGGTGGTAGAAGATAAATCCTGCTGCTGTTCCCCCGACGATAACAACAGCCAGACCGATTAATAGTTTTTTCATGAGCCCCGACTCCTTTTATTAGTAATCCTATTTTACCGCAATATAATTAATGGTCAAAAGTAAATAGTAAAAATTACTATTTACACAGACGGTAATTATTGTTATTCTGTAAAACGTAATGATTACCATTTAAAAAGAAGGGGAGCAGAAATGATGAAATTACGACGAGTAGGATTAATTATCATGGTTTTGATTGGTGGGGGTGTCTTAAGTGGTTGTCAAAAGCAGGCTACAAAGGATTCAACGGCCAAGATTAATATTGTGACCACGACGAATTTTTACGGGGAGGTTGCTAAAGCTGTCGGGGGTGATCGGGTAAAAGTGACGTCGATTATCAATCAGCCGTCCGTTGATCCCCATGATTTTGAACCAACCCCGGCCGTGGCCCAGAAAGTTGCCAAGGCGGATATTGTGCTAGCAAATGGGATTGGCTACGATGGCTGGATGAATAAAGTTGTTCAATCAACTGACAGTGCACAGTTCATACGGGTAGGTGAGGACGTACTGAAGCGCAAGGCGGGTGTTAATGAACATTTGTGGTATGATACGCAAACAATGCCGGCAGTTGCTGAGTATTTAGCAAACCAACTTGCAAAAAAGCGGCCACAAGATCGAGCTTATTTTGAAGCTAACGCGAAAAAGTACGTGGCGACTTTGAAACCAGTACAACGGGTCGTCAAACAGCTACAAGCAAAGGTTCAGAAACTAGATAACCGGGATGTTCTCGTCAGTGAGCCGGTATTTGACTATGCGCTGACTAACTTAGGTTTCAAAGTAGGCAATACAGACTTTGAAAATGCAGTGGAGAAAGGGACGGATCCGTCACCTAAAGTGATCCAGAACATGCAGACTGCGCTGAAGAAAGGTCAAGTCGCGTGCTTTGTGGATAACAGTCAAGTGAGCGATAAGATTGTGGATAACATGGTCACTTTAGCAAACAAAAACAAGGTTCCGGTGCTTAAAGTGACGGAAACGATGCCGGCGAACATGACTTATCAACAGTGGATGTTGAAACAGTATCAGCAATTAAATCAATTATTGTCCGCTTCATAAACAGATACGTTATAACCGAGGAATGTGGGTCAGAGTGCGCGTAATTCAGTAAGCTGATAATGTCTTTATTAACAATAGTTGTTGATAAATGTGTCTCCTCACCTGGATTGAGGATGCTAGATATTATTAGAATACAAAATAAGAGCATGGGTCAAAGACCCATGCTCTTATTGGTTTAATGATTATTAATTTAGCTTAAAGTGCCCAAGCAGCCATACCTTGTGCATCGTACAAGGCAACGGCGGCGTTCACTTGTTCTTCAACAGAACCACTACTGATGTGCATGTTTTGGAATAAACCATAGGCACCACTCGTGCTGTTGACAACGTTAGTTTCCCAGTTAGATTCGCGGGTGATGATGGTGTTCCAAGTTGAAGCAGAAACGCCGGTCCGTGATTCCATCTGGCTCAAGACGTAGCTCTTCAAGTTGCTACCAGTGTAAGTTGATGTGGTAGAACTACTTGAGTCGCTAGTTGAGGTCGTTGCAGTCGTACTAGTATCTGATGAACTCGTGCTTGCAGAGCTATCTGATGAGCTAGTAGTTGTAGCTGACGTAGAACCGTCTTTAATAGTTAAAGTTTGACCAGGTAAAATGAAATGATTACTGATGTTGTTAGTTGTTTCAACGTTATTGATAGTTGTGTCGAACTTTTGTGCGATGGCCCAAACAGAGTCACCGCTCTTAACCGTATAAGTTGAGTCGGCATTAGCAGTTAAGACACCGGCAAATAGTAAACTAACGGCAGCAGCTGAGGTTGTTAAAACGGTACTTACAAGTTTTTTCAAAATATACACTCCTATAATGTGTGAAAGTCTGATTAGTTACAATTCAATAGATCCTGACTACGATTGGTTCTCGTAATCAACAGAACCCAGTGTAACGTGCTCGCATTACTTGTAAGTGTCGTGAACTTTAAGAACGTGGGGCAAAGATTACATAATCGGCTGTTTTTGTAATCTTCGTAACTGCGATGAGACGTAAAATCCTGATGTGAAAGAGCGCTTTAATGCTGACGTGATAGGGATTAAGGCTCAGGTTAAGGGGAACCTAAAATGAAGTTTGTTACGGAATTTAGGTCAATAATAAGGCGAAAAAAAGCTGATTTAACCGGTCAATGATCATATTGACGAGTTAAATCAGCTTTTAGCTAGGGTGAGAGTCACTAAAATGAAGTTAGTCCACTAGTATAAAAGGATCAGGTAGGCCCTCAGCTTCTTTTTCAGCCTTAGCTTGCGCTAATTCTTCATTAACGAGTTCGGAAGCAGCGGGATCACTGTACATATCGAGTTTGAAATCAATTTCTTTTAAATTAGCCATGATCTTGACTTGCTGCGCTAAGATAGCCTCGCGATGAGTGTTGAGTAGTTGCCGGCGTTGTTCAATCGACTGTGGTCCTTGCATGACATAGTCGATGTATTGACGGATGTGACTGATCGGCATGCCGGTATTTTTTAGACAAATAATCGTGTGTAAGAGGTGCAGATCACCTTCAGTAAAGTCACGGTAGCCCGACTGATCCCGGCCAACGAAGGGCAACAAGCCCTGTTTGTCATAGAAACGTAGGGTGTAGGCAGTCAAACCAACTTTAGTGGCGACTTCTTTGATCGTATAAGTCAAAATTATTCCTCCTAGCACTTGCCTTAGACAATACTCTAAGGTTTATGCTCATTATATTAACTATTAGCCAAGCAAAAAACAAGTGATAAAAACGAGGAGTAATTAACTATGACGAAACCATTGGTATTAGTAACGGGTGGCAACGGCTTTTTAGCCTTACACATCATCAAACAATTGTTAACGGCTGGATATCCATTACGAGCGACACTACGATCTTTAGATAAGGTGCCAGCAATTCAGGCGACCCTCGACGGAACAGCGAATTTGTCACAATTATCATTCGTTACGTTGAATCTCAATCAGGATACTGGATGGGCAGAAGCAATGACCGGGGTGACTTACGTGATGAGTGTTGCCGCACCCGTATTTGTTAATCAGGGTAAGGCTAGTGAAGAGGTGATGAACGCAGCCAAAGTCGGAACCTTACGTGTCTTAAAAGCAGCAACGGCCGCCGGGGTGAAGCGAGTTGTGATGACGGCGAACCTAGGTGCTGTCGGGTTCAGTTGCTTTGATCATCAACATCCAGTTACAGAAGCCGATTGGACTGATCCAAAGCAACCAGGGCTGTCAGAATATGAAAAGTCTAAATTAGTGGCTGAACAAGCTGGTTGGGATTACGTCAAAGAACATGCTGACAGCCCAGAGTTCACCACAGTCAACGCGGGAGCCATGTTGGGACCAGCACTTAACGATCACGTGACGGGAAGTTTCAACCTAGTTAAGCGATTATTGACCGGCCAAGTGATGCCGAATTTAATCGTGAACGTTGTGGATGTTCGTGACGTTGCTACGATGGAGGTTCAAGCAATGATTGTCCCTGAAGCGGCCAATCAACGTTTCTTAGCAGTCGCACCAACTGCAATCTCAATGCGAGCAATCAAGCAGTTGATTCAGCAAGAGCGACCACAGTTAGCAGCTGGACTGACAAAACACCTCTTGCCTGATTGGTTCGTGCGCGGTGGTTCAGTTGTTAGTTCGCAGTTGAAGGAGTCTAATCTGATGATGCAACTCAACCATGATGTTTCAACGACTAAGGCCCAGACAATGTTAGACTGGCAATCTCATTCAGCAAAAGTGGCGGTACTGGCAGCGACAGATACGCTAGTAAAAGCGCAATTATTGTCAAAACGAAAC
This sequence comes from Lactiplantibacillus herbarum, assembly GCF_001039045.1. Taxonomy (GTDB): domain Bacteria; phylum Bacillota; class Bacilli; order Lactobacillales; family Lactobacillaceae; genus Lactiplantibacillus; species Lactiplantibacillus herbarum. The sequence goes on along the minus strand of NZ_LFEE01000036.1, from coordinate 96,899 downwards.
TAATTAATATGAAACTGGTCTAATGGCTTTAAATGCTGTTATGACCAGCTTTTTTAGTTATTTTGATAGAAGATGATCAGTGCAGTTTAAATAAAAGTATATATTTTTAATAAATAAGAGTTGATTTTATTTTGGCGATGGGCTAATATTATTTCACGAGGAAAGCGTTTTCCGAAAACTAAAATGAGGAGGAGTTCGATGAATAAGGAGCGACAAATGCCTAAGGATTTTTTCTGGGGCAATTCAGTGTCCAGCATGCAAACAGAAGGTGCTTGGGACGAAGATGGTAAGGGCCGCTCGGTGTATGATGTGCGGCCAGCGACGGCGACGACTTCTGATTGGCACGATGCCATTGACGAGTATCACCGTTATGACGAAGATCTGGATATTATGAAGGATCTTAATATGAACATGTATCGAATTCAAATTTCGTGGTCACGGGTAGTTCCAGATGGTGACGGCGAATTTAATGAAGCCGGGATTGCATTTTACGACCGGTTAGTAGATGGCATGTTGGCACGGGGTATCACACCGATGATCTGTCTGTATCATTTCGATATGCCATTAGCTTTAGCAGAAAATGAAAACGGGTTCATGTCGCGCCATACGGTAGATGCTTTTGTTCGTTTCGGTGAAAAGATGATTGAATATTTTGCGAACCGGGTTAAGTACTGGATCGTATTCAATGAACATAACCTCTATTTCACGGATGAAGTTTTCAATATTTCCGGTTATACCAAGGGTGATCAGAGTGTCAACGACCTTTACCGGATCTTCCACCACACGATGTTAGCTCACGCACGTTTAGATGATTTTGTTCATCAAAACTACGATGATGTTAAGATCGGTGGCATGTTAGCTTACACGCCAGTCTATCCAGAAACTGCTAAACCAATTGATATTATGGCAGCACGTAAGAGTGACGAGTTCTTGAACAACAACTTGAACGACGCCTATGTCTATGGGCATTATTCACCCGAGGTACTGCGGTATATCGACCTGCAAGGGATTGATTATGATCTACAACCAGGTGACGAAGCAATCATTGCCAAAATGAAAGCGGATTTTTTAGCCTTTAGTTATTATCGTTCGACAGTTATTAACGGGGACAAGCTTCCTGAAGATGCCGTACCGAACCGTTATCTCAATTATTCGTTTGAGGCTAACCGTTTCTTAGAGGCTAATGAATGGGATTGGGCCATTGACCCACTCGGCTTCCGTAACCTGATTACGAAACTATATGATCAATACCAAGTGCCAGTTTTCCCAATCGAAAATGGGATTGGAATTAGCGAACACTGGAATGGCAAGGATATGATCGAAGATGACTTACGGATCAAGTATCACGCTGAACACATCAAAGCGATGAAGGATGCGATGTTGATTGACGGGGCGCAAGTGCTAGGCTACCTTGGCTGGGGCTTGATCGATATTCCGAGTTCACACGCTGACATTGAAAAACGGTACGGGGTCGTTTATGTCAACCGTAGTAACCATGATTTAAAAGATTTAAAGCGGGTGCCTAAGAAGTCATATTACTGGCTACAGAAGCTCCTAGCAAAAAATGGAGATGAATTGTAATGGAAAATAGTAGTAATGGTGCTGTTAGCAATTTCATTAACAATAAAGTTTTACCACCAATAATGAAGTTCGTTAACACCAAAGCAGTTAGAGCTTTACAAGATGGGATGGTTTACGCGTTACCTTTCATTATTATCGGTTCTGTATTCTTGATCTTATCGAACGTTCCAATTCCAGCCGTCGCCGCAGCAATTAAAGCTTCTGGTTGGGCTGCCTTCTTCTCACAAGCTTACACCGTGACTTTCGGGGTACTGTCACTCTGGGCTGCAATCGGGATCGCATACGTTTACGTTCGTAATGAAGGCTATGAAGCCTTACCAGCTGGGTTGACTTCAATGGCTGTTTTCTTACTATTACAGACATTGAACATTGCTAACCCATTAGTTGCCGCAATGGGCAAAGCGGGTTCTGGTATCACTAATGCTGCCGGTAAAGTTGTGATGTCCGGTAGTGCTGTTAGTCAAAACATTGACAAGTTACCAAAAGCGTTACAATCATTTGTTCAAGCACCAGTTACTGGTGTTGTTAACATTACTTGGCTAGGTGGCCAAGGGATGATCGCTGCAATTATTGTTGGGATTCTAGTTGGTTGGGGTTACTCTACGATGATTCGTAAGGGTTGGAAGATTACCTTACCAGAACAAGTGCCATCAAGTGTTGCAAACCAATTTACTGCTATGATTCCTGCCGGTGTTATCTTGATCGTTGCAATGTTGATCTTCGCAGCCTTCAGTGCACTTGGTAACACAGATATGTTGCAATTTATTTACAAAGTTCTCCAAACACCATTACAAGGTCTCTCAGATTCACTTGGTGGTGCCTTAGTTATTGCGTTCTTAGTTCCTTTCTTCTGGTTCTTCGGGGTTCATGGTGGTTTGATCATGGGTGCCATCACCAGTGGATTATTAATTCCAAATACTTTTGATAACGCTTCATTGATGGCAGCTGGTAAATTAACGGTTGCTCAAGGTGCTCACATTGTTACTAATGAATTCTACAATAACTTCATTAACTTAACTGGTTCAGGTATTACCCTTGGTTTGGTTATCTTTACAGTGTTTGCTGCTAAATCTGTTCAATTCAAGACGATTGGTAAAGTTGAATTAGTTCCTGCTTTATTCAATATTAACGAACCATTCTTGTTCGGTTTACCAATTGTTATGAACCCATTCTTGGCTATTCCATTCTTCTTAACCCCAGTGTTAGTTGCACTTTCAACTTACTTGGTTATCTACTTCGGAATCGTACCACCATTAAACGGGTTCGCTGCTCCTTGGACTACACCAGCAATCATCTCTGGTTTCCTTATTGGTGGTTGGAAGATGGCTGTATGGCAAGCAATTACGTTGGTTATGTCAACGGCAATCTACTTCCCATTCGCAAAGAAGTACGATGCTATCTTAACGAAACAAGAAGGCGAAAAAGCTGCTGCTGAAGCCGCTGCCGGTAATGCTGCTACTGAAAAAATGTAATTTGTCGTTATAGAGAGGACTTGAACTAATGGCTGATAAAATCATTATGTTGGCATGTTCCGCTGGGATGTCAACTTCACTACTCGTATCTAAGATGCAAGCTGCTGCTAAAAAAGATGGCGTTGATTACGAAATCTTTGCCACTTCAGCTGCAGACATTGACAATCAATTGAGCAAGGATCCACATCCAGACGTTCTATTATTAGGACCACAAGTTCGTTACATGGCGAATGATGTTAAGAAGAAGACCGACGCTGCCGGTATTCCAATGGACATCATCAACATGTCAGACTATGGCATGATGAACGGCGAAAATGTGTTACAAGCTGCCGAAAAGTTACTCGGCGATAAATAAGGATTTAACCGGGAGAGACCTTACGATTGTGAATCGCCAATGTGTGCGGCGGTTGCTTTAACACGATCGAGTCATTTCCGAGCCATAATCAAATACTAACCAAATCCTAGATAGTTTTGGTTTGAGCACGACATCGTAATGGTGTCGTGCTTTTTTGTTTACCATGTAGAGGTTAAAACGACCGCTATATCAGTGATTGATATTTAACTAGCCGCTCCGCCAGCCGGGGAAAACTGCCATGGGGACTGGTCCTAGCCAAAAAGCGGTCTAGGACCTCGCTTTTGAGCCTGAAATTCAAGTCTCAAAAGACGTCCCGCAATCTAAGGCGGCCAAGAACGCCACCTAAAATTGCCTTCATGGCAGATTCCCCCGGCTGGTTCCGCTTAGATTTGATTCAATGACAATTTTGTTAGCTTAGTATTTAACTAGCAATCTTCGAAGACTAATATTAGTGGAGGCATATTAATTATAAGTATTAATCAGTCTAGCTCCGGTCCCCACAGCGTAGCTAGTACTGACTACCGTAGGCGAAAGTGACGAGCGTTTAAGCTTTTGTCTATGAAGTCAGATAGGAGCGGTTTTTAATTTAAAAAAAGTCAGCAAAAGTCCTTGACCTGAAACGGGTTTTAGCAAGTAGAATGAAGTTAATCAAGGAACGGTAGCTGGCCAGCATCGTGATTGAATCAAATTAGTTACTTAGGAGGATTCATCATGGGATTATTTGGATTTGGTAAAAAGGTTAAATTATACGCACCGGTTGACGGGACACTGACTGAATTAGCAGCAACGCAAACGGGTTTTGCGGTTGAATCAAAACGTCATCATATCTTTAGTCCGATTACAGGGACTGTTAGTGAATTATCGCCGGAGGACCATACAATTAAGCTGACGACTGGGAACATCACCGTTCACCTACAGATGGTGGGCGATACGGAAGGTACCCCTGCAATTTATGTTCATGAGGGTGATCAGGTCACTCCAGGAAGTCCACTGGCGTTTGTTGATCCGGATCAATCACAGGAAGATCGGGTTACGGTGGCGGTGATTGTGGATAACGATGGTGAGCGTGAACGCAAAATTAACTTATCAACAAGTGGACAAGTTCGTCGTGAGCAAGAAGTAGCGACAACTGTGGATAAATAACGGAAATAAGTGGGCGTTTGAACTTGAATCGGCCTCATAATTGATGAAATTAAACAAAACAAGTGAATTTGGAGGATTAAACCCCAAACTCACTTATTTTTTTGATAGCGAAAAAGCTTTATTCCACATGTTGTGGAGAACATTGTGGGTAATTATAAGGTAAATTAGATGGTTGCTAACAAGGTTACAAGTATTTGTAGATAGTGGCTAGTAAGGTGTTGCTGTCGTTAACCAGCCAGCCATCTAAGGAAACGCGATAACGTTGGTCGGCATGTTGATAGATGCGACCAGGAATTGCGACCTTCTGCCGTGTGTCATGAATAATCAGAATAAATGTCGCGGCACCATTTAAGATGGTGATCCGAGCATTTAGTAGGTAGGATAGCTTAGCTGTTAGGGTAGCTTTAATCGCTACTAAACCGGGCATGCCGCTCGTGGTTACGGTAAGCCAGTCGTTGGCTAAGTGTGTCGTCTGTTGGTTGGTAGATATTGATGTTAATTGTTGCATATGCATGACCTCCCCAAAGTCATTGTTCCATAATTCTTATTATAATTAAGCATATGCGCTAATTATGATTAATGCGACTGTTACCGCTTAATTGGGTGGATTAATTTGTTGGCCTTACAGGGGAAAGTGTGGGCGCTATTGAGCAAGTGAGCGCGTATACTATAGGTAATATAGATGAGGGAGTGGGCAGACATGTTACATCGAATTGCAGTATTGGCGGACATTCACGGTAATTTATCCGCACTCAATGCGGTCCTAGCTGATGCACAACAACAAGCGGTGACGGATTACTGGTTCCTGGGTGATCTATTCTTACCCGGGCCAGGAGCTGAACAACTCTACGCAACGTTAGCGGCCGTCAAACCAGCCGTCTGGTTACAGGGTAACTGGGAACAGGGCATCAATGCCGTAGTGGCGGGAAAAGGCCGCATTGATGATTCATCGCAGGTGTACTTTGCTCGGCTGACAGAATACCTCGTGCAGCATTTATCACCAGAGCATTTCCAGACTGTCATGCAGCGGCCAATTGCGACGACCGTAACGGTGAATGGTTTGATGATCAGTCTGTCACACAACCAGCCGGAACGGTCGACTGGACACGATTTATATCCAGCCGCAGAACAAGCTAACTTTGATCATTTAGCTGGCAATGCCGACGTCGCCGTGTACGGCCACACCCATCAACAGATTATGCGGGTGTCCGATAAAGGGCAGTTGATTGTTAATCCGGGCGCAACTGGGCAACCATACAGTCCTTATAAGAAGTTCATGGCGGATCAGCGTGCTCATTATGCGATCCTAACGATTGATGACGCTGGTCGAATCACGGTGGAATTTCGTAAAGTTGAGTATGATATTGATCAGGAATTACGCCTAGCTCAGCAACAAGAGCTACCTTATTACGAGTTGTACGAACACTTACGACGGACGGGGTCTACGATTACACATGACCAAGCTTTGCTCACCAAGGTTAATGCGGAACACGGTTATCAAACGGATGTTAGGGAATTCTTTGGGTGGTAAAACTTTGGGGTAGTAGATGGTGATTTGTGAGCATTAACGTGGAATCGGCGAGCATTCTGAGCTTGGAACCCTCCCCACTGGTTTCGGGTTAAGCGGAGTAAACTTCTTGCTGGCCTACGTTGCGACTATTAATATCACGAATGAACGCAACTCAAAGTATGCACTTGAATTTGACGGGTGCTCAGTTAGCTTCTATAATGAAGCAATTGTGATTTACCGAGGAGGATTTCCATGAATTTTGCCCCATCAGAGTGGTTTGGCTTCAATAAGCGAGTTAAGCAGGACATGGTCTTTACTAAGACAGAGAACGGCGAGACTAGTACGAAGCAGGTCTACGGTCGCTTCAATTGGTGGGCCTTCCTATTTACGTGGTTCTACGGGCTATTCAGCCGTCGTTGTCAGATTCCGTTCTTCATGATCAAAACGGCCGTGCCATTTTTAGGTCTAATCTTCTTTAACACGGTCATGCAACTGTTATTTACAGAGCAGATTGCGCTTATCATAAACGTGTTAGGCGACGTTTGGTACGGCTACATGTTTGAAACCTGGTTTAAAAATCAGTTACTAGCGGATGGGTACAAACCCGTACAATAAGTAGCTAGTGTTTAGTCGAAATGGGCTGAACACTTTTTTTGTGGAAAGGGTGGTCTGTGAAGATTGCCTGAAGTTTTTATTAAGTTTAGCTAATGTTGAGAGCTATGGACTGTTTGAAGCGTACGATCATACAATTAAAGTGTGCGGTGGGTTAAACTGATTGGATAATCAGTCATCTAAATTAGATTGGCGCTGAAAAAATTATTAGGTAATTAAAGATGGGATTGACGTCGACTGACGTAACTAATGTGTGTGTAGATGACGTTTATTCAGATAAATAACTAATTACCAGTAGTCACTATTTGACGACTTTTGAGTTTTAGCATACATTTGATGATAGGACATTATGGAGAGCAGGGTGATGGCAGCGTGAGTTACTTAGAATTAAAGGATATTCATAAAGCATATTATTTAGGTAAAGAAGAATTCCCAGTTTTAAATGGTATCAATCTGTCTTTTGAACGGGGGGAATTCGTTGCGATTCTGGGTGAATCTGGCGGTGGTAAGTCGACCTTAATGAACATCATTGGGGGCTTAGACCGTCAATTTAAAGGTCAGGTGTTGTTACAAGATGTTGCACTGGATCATCATCAGGAAAAGCAGATGGATCAGTATCGGCGTGAAACGGTCGGCTATATCTATCAATCGTATAACCTGATTAATCATCTATCCGTACTGGATAACGTGTTGATTTCACTCGATATGACGAAGTTGAACCACGCTGAACGTGAACAACGTGCCCAGGATTTATTGAAACGTGTGGGCTTATCTGACCAAGTTAAGAAGTATCCAAACCAGTTATCAGGTGGGCAGAAGCAGCGAGTGGCAATTGCCAGAGCCTTAGCTAGTGATCCACAGATCATCATTGCGGATGAACCAACAGGTGCGCTAGATTCTGAAAATACAGCCGCTGTTTTGAAAATATTGGATGAGATTGCGGCTGAAGGTCGGTTAGTGATCTGTGTAACCCACTCAGAAGCGGTTGCGGATGCCGGAACGCGAATCGTTCGGTTGGCTGATGGGAAGATTGTAGACGATCAACGTTTACACCCAGCTTACCCAGTGGATAGTGATCGTCAGCAAATTCCAGCTCGCAAGTTACCATGGTACGTGCCATTGAATACGGCGTTCAAGCACTTACGCTATACGTGGAGTTGGAACCTGATTATTATTATTGGGACGGCTATTGGGCTATTTGCGGTGATGTTATTTAACGGCTTGGGTAATGGGCTGAAAGGCTATATCAACCAAGAAATCAATGACATGGTCAATCCTCAAGTGGTCACTGTTTCACGGTACCAGAAGACTAGCTCGAGCCAGCGTGGTGGTTCACAGCGAAGTGATCAGGAAGCGGCGATGGGCGTTAGCACGGCAACTGCAAGCACGCCTACTTTTAGCAGTGCACAATTAAAACAACTGCGCGAACTGAAACATGTTGATACAGTTCAACCAATCCTCAGTGCTAGCAACGCAACGATTGCGGTCGGTAAGAAGGATTACACGGCAACCTCATTGACGACTTGGACGGCCTCTAATCGAAAGGCAATCATCAAAGCTGGTCATGAAGCCGGCAAGAATGAGATCGTTGTCGATAAGAGTTCGGTTGCGAAGAAATGGTCTAGCAAGAACTGGAAAGACTTAGTAGGTAAGAAGGTTACCGTGAGTTTCCAAACTACTAATTCGAGTGGCAAGAATGTGACGGTTAAGCAACAGTTAACCGTGGCCGGAATTACGGATAGTACAACGGGAACTGCGGTTAACGCGGTAACTTACGCAACGATGAAATCAATGCGGACAGCGAATGGTCTCAATGCCAACCCTACGTCTGCTGCGGTTAAGGTTGCTTCACGTGACGACAATGACAGTGTCACTAAGCAGATCAATAAGGTGAAGACAAATAACAAGCGTCAATTTAAGGCGATTAGTATCGCTAGCATGTTGACGACGGTGAACACTTACGTGAACTTGGCAACGACCATCTTAGCAGCGATTGCTGGAATTTCACTATTAGTTTCAGCGTTAATGATCATTGTGACGATGTTCATGTCAGTTAGTGCTCGTAAAAAGGAAATCGGAATCTTGCGTGCACTGGGTGAGAGTCGCCGGGATATTCGTCGGTTATTTACTAGTGAATCGTTAATCATCGGGGTCATTAGTGCGTTACTGGCTACCGGGATTGCGTATGGAATTGGGGCCGGACTCAATTCGGTGCTCTACCAAATCGCTAGTTATAATATGATTGAGATTCATTTAGGTAATGTTATTTCAACCTTCATCATTGCATTAGTGATTGCGTTGATAGCGGCAATCTTGCCAGCATGGCGGGCAGCCCGGTTGAACCCAATAGATGCGTTGGCGGCGGACTAAGAGTGGGCCAGCAGGCGGTTAGAGACCGA